>CAYHQQ010000054.1:0-25085 GCA_964358855.1 uncultured Phycisphaeraceae bacterium | reverse complement strand
GGGGTGGGAGGGGCGGGGGGGGGTCGACGCCGGCGCAGCAGGGTCAGGGCCGGTGCTCACCGGCGCGAACGACTCGGCAGCCAAACAAACCTCCGGTCCTCTTGTCCGGCTTGCCCGCGAGCTTCACCCGAATTTCCTTCTTGCCCGCGAGCATCTGGGCGGAGAGCGGGTATTCGACGTCGAAGAACTCGTCGGGCTTGTTCGAGTCGAGTGTCTGCGTCGCGATCACGGCCCCGTCGACCAGCACGTCGAACTCGCGTCCCCCCGTGTCCGATCCCCAGTAGGTGCAGACGAGCGTCGCGCCCGCCCCCTCGGGCACCTTCATCGTGAAGGCGAACCAGCCGCGCACATCCGCGTCGCGCCAGCGCCGTCCCTTGTGCTCACCGGCGTTCGTGAACACGCCGTCAAATCCGTGATCTCGCTCGGGCTGCATCTCGCCGGGTTGGAAGAAATCGACGGTTCGGGCGGCCAGCGCCCTCTTCGCGGCCTCCACCCGCTCGATTTCCGCCTGGCGGATGGTCCACTGTGCCGGCGAGAGCCGCTTCCAGTACACCGTGTAGTGCTGCGCCCCGACCCGGTACAGCGGAATCAGGTCCAGATCCGCAGGACGCACCGCCTGGCTCGTTCGAAAGGCAAGCGACGTCGGCGGGGCCCGCTTGACCCAGTCCCCGACGTTCGCGAGCTCCATGACCACGTGCGGCGTGGTCGCAATGTCGGTTTCGCCCTTGCCCATGTCACCGGCCAGGACCACGGGGCCGTAGAGGATCGCGATGCGATCGGGATCGTCCGGTGCGGGCGCGACGCGAAGCTCCATCGGCAGGCGGATCTTGACCACGTCGCCCGTCGCCCAGGTCCTCTTGATTGTCGCGTATGAACCCGCCTTTGCGCGCGCGACCGGTATCGCCTTCTGATTGACTTCGATGACAGGCGCACCGGCAAGCCACGCCGGGCAGCGGACCTTGAGCGAGAACTCGGCGGGCTTATCGCACGTCAGGCGGAGCGTCGTTGAGTCTTCGTCGGGGAACGCCGTCTCCTGGCGCAGGCGAACGCCGCCCGATTTCCAGTCGACTTCGCTGGCGATGAAAAGGTTGACGAGCAGGGCCTTCTCGCCCGCGATATCGGGGGCGTCGTGGTGTGAGTAGATCGCATCGCCGTAGGACGCGTGGTTCTCCATCCCCGATCCCACGCAGCACGTGAAATCCTCGAACGGCCTCTGAAACTGTTTGGCCGCGCCCGGGCGCAGGGGCAGGAAATAGCACACGCCCGGGCCCGACGGGTCCTTGGACGCCAGGATGTGGTTGTACAGGGCTCGCTCGTAGTAATCCATCACGCCAGAATCCGCCGACCAGGCATGGACGTGCAGGGAGAGCTTGAGCATGTTGTACGTGTTGCACGTCTCGGTCGTGTTGCCCTCCAGGCGAGCGGCGAGCACATCGCGCGGCCCCAGGTACTCGTTCATGCTGTTGCCGCCGGTCACGTACGAGTGATGCGAGGTCATGGTCGACCAGAAGAACTTCGCGGCATCGCCCATGCGGGGGTCGCCGCTGAGTTCGTACTGGCGTGCCGCCCCGATGACCTTGGGGATCTGCGTGTTGGAGTGCAGGCCCGGCAGAATGTCCTTCTGGTCGGCGAGAGGATCCAGAACCTGATGATCGTTGAAGCGATGGGCCAGGTCGAGGTACTTCTGCTCGCCGGTCAACGCGAAGAGGTCCGCCGCAAGCTCATTCATCCCCCCATGCTCGCATCGCAGCATGCGGCGGAGCTGATCGGGCGTGAGCGAGCCCACGATCGAGAGCGAGTAGTCCGCGAGTCCGCGCCAGACCTCCAGCGCCTGCTTGCTCTCGCAATACGCGTGGGCATCCCGCAGTCCCGCCATCTCCTTGTGCAGCGTGTACCACGGCACCCAGATCCCGTTGAGATCAAACCCCTTGGACCGGATGTCACCCTTGGCGACCTCGGCGAGCGCCTTCTTGCCGCCCGGAATCGCCGCGACATATCCCGGCAGGCCCGCCTCGGTGTTCTTGCGCTGGCACTCTGCAAGTTCGGCGACGATGGAATCGACCCGTGCTTTGAACCGGTCATCGCCGGTGCCCGCGTACATCTTCGCGCAGGCCGTGAGGTAGTGCCCCAGCGTGTGCCCGCCGATGGTGTCCTTCTCCCACCCGTCGTAGCCAGGCGCCTTGGGCTCAAGTCCCGCCTCGGAGCGGAATCGAGCCAGGAGCCGGTTGCTGTCGATCTCGAGCAGGTAGCTCGCGTGTGCGTCGCGGGCGGTGAGGAAGGGGTTGCTGAACGGGGCGGGCGCCGCGAGCAGTCGCACATCGGCGGGCGAGAAGGCGGTTGCTGCGGGCGCGATGGGTTGCCCCGCATCGACTCGGTTGTCGCCGGCGGATGCCGATGCGACGGTGCTCATGAGAGCCACAACGCAAGCGACAACAAGTACCATTCGCATCAAGAGCCTCCTTCGCATCAAGAATAGCAAAGGAGGCGGACGCCTGACCGACTGTGGCATCCCGGCTTCTTGGGGCCGCTCTCGTGACGGCGCGGAATCAACCCTTAGCAGGGCGCCTCGAAGGCCGTCACGAAATCGTCGTAGTCGAACATGTCGATCGCACCGTCGCGGTTGAAATCGGCGAACCTGCCGGGTGGGCACGCGTCGCCCTCGAAGCAGGAGACAAACGCGTCATAGTCGGCGAAGTCGACGGCATCATCGCGATTGAAATCGGCGGGGCAGCGGGGTCGCGTGCCGGTGGTCGCCGGAACCCAGAAGCCGTTGTAGAGTGTGAAGGTGCCGTCGGTCAGGACCTCCGAAACGGGCGCCTGCCCCGCGGTGCCGACAAGCTGGAACGCGTTCTCGCCCATCGATGCGCTGCCGCCGGCGATCGACGACCATACCAGCACGATGGGATCGTCGGCCCTTGTGACGCCGGTGAGAAGAAAGGCCGTCGCCATCGCCTGCTTGCGTGAGAAAGACATGCGAACTCCTGACCCGCGGGCGCGGGCTGGACGGGCTTGGAAGTTGCCGGTGCGGCGGGACGAAGCTGGCCGCCAATGGCCACGGACGAGAGTTTCGCGCCGTATCCGTCCGGAATTGGACGAGGCGGGCGCGAACGATTTCAACATACCCTTCGCCCTTGTGTTTGCCAAGAGGGAGAAGTTATCCAATTGGGCCGTACACGCCGGATTCACGCGCACGCAGCATTGCTCGCGCCATCGCCCCGTTCGGGCATTGAACTCAGCGCGCCGGGGATGTCGCGCACATGCATAAGTCCGTGCGCGAATGGGGAAGCATGCCGCGTCGTCCGGAGCCCGCGGGGTGCCCATAGTGATCCGTTCAAAGTCGCCGCGTGCGTCACAATCGAATCGCGACGGCGTCTGAACACCGGAGGTGCCGTATGGATCGCAGGCTTCAGATTATTCTCGTCATCGTGCTCTTCGTCGTTCTGCTGGGCCTGATGCCCGTGTGGCCCTACGCGTCGAATTGGCGCATGGGCTGGTATCCCAGTGGCGGGGTCGGGCTCCTGGTCATCGTGCTTGTCCTGTTTGCCGTGCTGGGCGGGCGCGACAGTCCGTCGCTGAGATAGAAATCCGCGGTGCACGGACGGCAATGACGACTCGGTGGACTCACCCCCCACCCCCACCCCCACCCCCCGGGTGCGCTCGAACAACGCAAACACGCAGGACCCCGGTTGCCCTGTCCGCCGGGGTGCTTGCTGCGCGGAGGGCGAGGGCGAGGGCGAGGGCGAGGGGAAGGGGATGCCCGGACCTTAAGGCATAAGCCCACGGGCTATAGCCCGTGGGCTTCAGGTCCACGAGCATCCCGCGCCGCGGGCTTGTACAGCGCCGGGACGGGCTCGCGGAACGTCCAGATGTGCGCACCCTGCTCGATGTGCTTCCCGATATACCCAAACACGGTCAGTTGGTGCTCGCGATCCTTGATGGGAGTGATCTTGAACCGCGTCGCCCACACCCCGCCTTCGGGCACGACCCCGCTGTCCGACAATGCAAACGTGGATCGCGATTTGGCGATCCCGCCGATGTGCCTGATGTACGCATAGAGCGGATCATGGCGGGTCCGGTCTCGCCCCCATGCGCTCGAGCCCGTGGAGTCTGGCGGAAGCCGGAGTCGCGCGAGAATGTGGAAATGATGGTCATCCACCGCGCACGTCAGCACTTCGATTCCCTGGAAGGTGAGCGACGCAACCAATTCTCGGCAGGCGATCTCGCGAGCCTGTCTCGAGAGCAATACCTCTGCTCGCCCTTTCTTGCCCATCAAACTCTCGGAGTACTTGCGAAGTCCGTCGTACGTCCCTTCCGGAGGCGGATGCTTGTAGTCCCCGTCCACGTGCTCGCGATGGTGTCTCGCCCGCCAACCCCGGGAATCTCCGCGGACCCAAGTTCCGTAGGTGTTGCCATTGAGGTGATACCAGTCGTTCCAGCCGACAAACCAGGATGTGCTGTTGAAGGTCCCCATTCGGGTATTATATCAGGAGACCAACGTGCGTTACAACCCGAGAAATCCTTGAGACTTACGAGCGCGGGGACCCAATCGAACGCTTCGCGAGCAAGGACGTTGACCCGCAGCGCACCCATTGGCACGTTCTTCGTTTCGGGCACGAAGCCCAGGGGCTATAGCCCCTGGGCTTATGGCTCGGATGTCATTTCACCCCCAGGGTTCACCCGCACGCGTCGCCCCGGACGCGAGACGTTGTTCGAGGACGACATTCGGGCGACGCGTGGCACTTCGCGGGGGAGTAACCTCGGGGCACCCAGTCCATCAACGTGAGCGCGGGGCGGGGTGGGGCGCGATGCCCGCGGTTGCGCGAAGCCCAGGGGCTATAGCCCCTGGGCCTATGGCTCGGATGTCATTTCACCCCCAGGGTTCACCCGCACGCATCGCCCCGGACGCGAAACGTTATTCGAGGACGACATTCGGGCGACGCGTGGCACTTCGCGGGGGAGTAACCTCGGGGCACCCAGTCCATCAACGTGAGCGCGGGGCGGGGAGGGGCGCGATGCCCGCGGTTGCGCGAAGCCCAGGGGCTATAGCCCCTGGGCTTATGGCTTGGATGTCATTTGACCCCCAGGGTTCACCGGCACGAGTCGCATTGGACGCGAATGGTTGCTCGGGGACGACAGTCGGGCGACTCGTGGCGTCGCGCTGGGGAGGGACTCGAGACACCCGACTCCTCGACGGAAACGCGGCGCGAGGGCGGGGGTGGGGCACGATTTCTGCGGTTGCGCTAAGCCCAGGGGCTATAGCCCCTGGGCTTATGGCTCGGATGTCATTTGACCCGCAGGGTTGACCGGCACGAGTCGTCACGGAGGCGAAAGGTTGTTTGGAAACGACGCTTTGCCCAAATCCCCCCGACCGCCTCTCAGCGATCGGGGTTTGTGTTTCATCCCGCGGAGCGGTTTAGTAATCCCCATGATCATGGTCATGATCATGCCCGCCGCCCGCCTTCTTCTTCTCTTTGATCTCGACAATCGCCGCCTCGGTCGTCAGCAGCAAGCCCGCCACGCTCGCCGCGTTCTGCAGGGCGACGCGCTCGACCTTCGTCGGCACGATCACGCCGAACTTCATCATGTCGCCGTACTCGTGGGTCAGGGCGTTGTAGCCGTAGTTGACTTCGCCGTTCTCCTCGACCTTGCTCGCGATGACCGAGCCGTCGAGGCCGCAGTTGGCGGCGATTTGCTTGACGGGGGCCGAGATCGCACGGCTCACGATATCGACGCCGGCCCGCTCGTCGCCCTCGAGCTTGTTCTTGAGGCGAGCCAGGGCCTTGCGGGCCCGCAGGACCGCGACGCCGCCGCCGGGGAGGATGCCTTCTTCGACGGCCGCCCGGCACGCGTGCAGGGCGTCCTCGACGCGGGCTTTCTTCTCTTTCATCTCAACCTCGGTGGCGGCCCCGACGTTGATCTGGGCGACGCCGCCGGCGAGCTTGGCGAGGCGTTCCTCGAGCTTCTCGCGGTCGTAGTCGCTGCTGGTCGCGTCGATCTGGTGGCGGATCTGGTCGACGCGGGCCTTGATGTCGGTGTTGGAGCCGCCGCCCTCGACGATCGTGCAGTTGTCCTTGTCGATCGTGACCTTCTTCGCACGCCCAAGGTCGGCGAGCTCGACGGTCTCGAGGTTGATGCCCAGCTCTTCCATGATCGCCTTGCCGCCGGTGAGGATGGCGAGGTCTTCGAGCATCGCCTTGCGGCGGTCGCCGAAGCCCGGAGCCTTGACGGCGGCGATCTTGAGGATGCCGCGGAGCTTGTTGACCACCAGCGTGGCCAGGGCCTCGCCGTCGACATCCTCGGAGATGATGAGCAGCTGCGAGCCCGACTCGGCGACCTTGCCCAGGATCGGCAGGAGGTCCTTGGCCGACGAGATCTTCTTCTCGTGGATGAGGATGTAGGGGTTGGTCAGCTCGGCCTCCATCGTCTGGAGGTTGGTGACGAAGTGGGGGCTGAGGTAGCCCTTGTCAAACTGCATGCCCTCGACGAGCTCGACGGCGGTCTCGAGGGACTTGCCCTCTTCGACGGTGATGACGCCGTCCTTGCCGACCTTGTCCATCGCCTCGGCGATGATGGTGCCGACATTGGCGTCGTGGTTGGCCGAGCAGGTGCCGACCTGGGCGATCTCCTTGGAGGTCTCGACCTTCTTGGAGTTCTTCTTGAGCTCATCGACGACGACTTGGACGGCCTGGTCGATGCCGCGCTTGACGAGGTTGGGGTTCGCACCCGCCGTGATGACCTTGAGGCCTTCGGAGTAGATGGCCTCGGCGTAGATCGTGGCGGTGGTGGTGCCGTCGCCGGCGTCCTTGGAGGACTTGGAGGCGACTTCCTTGATCATCTGGGCGCCGAGGTTCTCGTACGCGTCTTCGAGCTCGACTTCCTTGGCGACCGTCACGCCGTCCTTGGTGACGGTGGGGGAGCCGAAGGATTTTTCGAGGACGACGACGCGGCCGGAGGGGCCGAGGGTCACCTTGACGGCGTGGGCGAGTTTCTGGATGCCGCGAAGGATGCGTTCGCGGGCGTCGGTGTTGAAAGCGATCGATTTGGCTGCCATGAATAAATCTCCGAAAGGCACTGGGCACTAGGCACTTGGCACTAGAGACCCGGCGTGCGGGTGAAAGTTCTTGTGGCTCAGGTCACCTGGACCTTGAGACCGATTTTGATCCAGATGATGCGGTCGGGGGTGACGATGTACACGCTCTTGCCGTCGGTGACCTTGACCAGGTGATCTGGCTCGTCGGGGATGAGCATGGCGTTGTGCAGGTGGAGGGTGGACTCGTGGGGCGGCATGCCCGCGAACACGAAGGTGATGTCTCGGGTGCCGTCGAGCTCGCGGAGGGATTGTCGGAGTGCGTCGGGTGTCATGTTCGGTAGAGGATGATGGCCTTGACGTCCACGGATTCGAAGTTCACGGTGACCTTGCTGCTGGGCTTTGAAATCGCTCGGATTCGCTCCTGCATGGCGGCTCCCTGGTTGGTCTCCTCATCGCTGGGCGGCTTGAGGTTCAGGAGATAGGCCCCATACTCGTTGATCGTGCCTTGGAGAAGGACCGAGCCCATGCCCGAATCTGAGATCTCGCTCGGCTGGATGACGATGTCGCGGCAACCCGAGAAAACCAGACGAACCCACAGGCCTTCAGCGACCGCTTCGTTGAGCGAGAGTTGAAGGCTCTGCGAGTCCATGGCTTTAGTCCTCGATCACCGCGAGAATGTCATCCTCGTTGATGATGAGGAACTCCTTGTCGTTCAGCTTCACCTCGGTGCCGGCCCACTTGGTGATCAGGATGCGCTCGCCCTTCTTCACGCCCAGCGGGATGCGCTCGCCCGTCTCGGTGTTGATCGACCCGTTGCCGACGGCCTCGATGGTCGCGGTCATGGGCTTCTCCTTGCTCGTCTCGGGCAGGTAGAGGCCGGTGGAGGTCTTGGTCTGAGCCTCGTCGCGCTTGATGAGGATCTTGTCGCCCAGGGGGCGGATCGCGGTGGAGGTGTTGCCGGTGGAAGACTGTTTCGCCATGATCAAACTCCTGAAACTGCGTGGCGACGGACCCATTGTCCGACGCCGTTGGTTTACAAAAACAATTCAGCCGGGCCATTGCCCGTCGTAATGACGGACCAGGCACCGGCGGAGGACATCCAAAAGTACGTTGAGGTCTTCGACCGCTCTGGGGCGATCGACGACGGCGAAGGCGCCCAGGCGGAGGGCCGCACTGATCTCGCGGCAGTCGTCGCGATGCGAGCGGGATCGTTTGACGATCACGGTGGGGGGCGGCACTGCAAGGCGGGAGAGAAGCTCGAGGAGCCTGGGGCCGCCCTCGGCGGCACCCTTCTCGTCGGCGGCACAATCGAGCGGGAGGCCCAGGTCGACGACGGCGATGTGGATGCGAGTCTGTTCGATGAGCAGCGAGGCTTCGCGACCTGTCTGGGCCCGATGGCTGACGACGCCCATGGGCTCGAGGAGTCTGGGGAGCGTGTCGATCCACGGTGCGGTCTGCCAGCCGGCGTAGGAGAGCAGAAGATTGAGCCGTCCGCCGCCGCCTGCGCCGCCTGCCCCGTGCACGCCAGCCGTGCCCTCGCCCGAGGAATGCCCGGGTTGATGGGGGTCTGGCTGATGGGAATGTGGGCGCACGTTGACCATTCTCGGAAGGAAGACATGGCAAAGGGTGTGCCGGACGGGTTGCGGCCGCACGGCGGCGGTTCGGACGATTCGGGCGGCGGTGGAGGCGGAATGGGGCCCAAAGTGGGCGTTGAATTGGAGGTGATGGCGTTGGCTGCTGCCAGCGGCCCGACCCGATTGGGGGGCGAATGCCAAATCGGCAGAAGCACCGCTCTGGAGAGCGGTGCCACCAAGAGGCGGGCTACCCGACTAATATCCTGACATGCAAGACGTGCTGATCGTTGTGTTTGCTTTGGCGGCCGTGGGATTGGGCATCCTGGCGGCCATCCTGTGGGCACGCGTCGCGCGGGCAACCGCCGAGGCCGCCGCCGCTCGCGAGGGTGCGTCGCGCGGCGAGCAGGAAGTCGCGCGCGAACGTCAGGCGCGGGCGGAGGTTGAGCGTGCCGGTGCGGCGCTCGCGACGGCGCTGCGCGCGAAGTGCGAAGCGATGGCCGCGGAACTTGGTGAGTCGACGTCGACGCACATGGCGATGAAGGAGCGGCTGGCGGCGATGGCCCGCGAGCACGAGGCGGCCCTTGCCAAGGGTGATGAGATTCATCGGGCGGAGCTTGAGGCGGTGCGGGCGGCGAGGGTTGAGATCGAGCGATCCAATGCCGAGCAGATCAGGCAATTGAAGGAGCAGTTCAAGTCGCTGGCGGGCGATGTGATGCGGCAGGCGACGGAGGACCTGCTCAAGCGCGGGCAGGAGGCGGCGGCACGCGATCAGCAGAAGGCGACGGCGGACATGGAGCTGCGTGGGCAAAAGATTGAGCAGCTCGTGAAGCCGTTGCATGATGCACTGGCCCAGACGCGAGCACGGATGGAGGGAATGGAGAAGCAGAGCGCCGAGTCGCAGGGGCGATTGGCGTCGGAGCTCAAGGCGGCTACCGATGCGAGTGCGGCACTGCGAGCAGAGACCGGCAAGCTGTCGCAGGCGTTGAGGCGGCCGGAGGTGAGAGGGCGGTACGGCGAGATCCAGCTTGAGCGAGTCGCGGAGCTCGCGGGGATGCGTTCGTACTGCGATTTCTCGACGCAAGCGAGTGTGCGCGATGGGGCCGGCAAGCTGTTGCGCCCCGACATGATCGTCAAGCTGCCCAACGACCGGCACATCGCGGTGGACGCGAAGACGAACATTTCGGCATACCTGGAAGCGATCGAGGCTGGTTCACCCGAACTCACGGAGGAACGCCTCTGCAAGTTCGCCGATGATGTGCGGGCACAGGCCGTGGCGCTTGCGAAAAAGGAATACTGGACGCAGTACGAGGGGAGCCCGGAGTTTGTGGTGATGTTCGTCCCCGGCGACCAGTTCATCGACGCCGCCCTGGCACGCCACCCCGACCTGATCGACTTTGCGTCGCAGCACCATGTCATCCTGGCGAGCCCGAGCACGCTGATCGGGCTCTTGCGAGCGGTGGCGGTGGGGTGGGCGCACAAACGTGTGGATGATCAGACGCACCAGCTGATGGCGGACGGGAAGCTGCTGCACGAGCGGGCGGCGAAGGTTTGGGAGATGCTCGAGAAGATGGGAGCGACCATCGGCAGGCTCGCCGAGCAGTACAACGACGTCGCGGGGTCGATCGAGAAGCGACTCACGCCGACCTTGCGAAAGTTTGAGGAGGCGGGGGCGAGATCGATCAAGGAGCTGCCGGAGTTGCCGGGGGTGGTGGTGAACGTCAAGGGGCTCGGCACGAGTGCGGGCAACGGCACGAGCTGAAGCCCCGGCCGCCTTCTACGTGATCCGCAGCGTGACGATCTGGAACGGCTTGAGTTGTACCGTCGTGCGATTGCCAATGTGCGTCACGACGGCCACAACATGCTCGGACCTGCGTTCAAGCAGGTCGACGCCCTGAACATCGCCCACGGGCATGTGCCAATCGATGGTCGCGGTGCCGTGCCCGCCATGGCATTCGAACAAGCGCAGGATCTTCGACCCGCCATCCTCCGAATCCTTGAACGCCGACACCTGCACGCGGGCCGAACCCGAGTTCGAGAGGACAAACGGCGCGGCGCGAGCCACCGCGTCCGGTGCCAGAGCGCGCGTCGCGGGTAGCGCCCTGGGCGGCGATCGAAGGAGTTCGCTCTGGTGAACAACGCCCGCCGCGCGCCAGTCGCCCGCGTGCGGCAGGAGGCTGATCGTGAACTGGTGTTCGCCGCGATCGGCCGCCGGATCGGGCCATGTCGGCGCGCGAAGCAGCGAGACCCCGATGCGATGCCCCTCGTCCTCCTGCGAGCACGAGAAACCGAACTTGCAATCGGACATCATCGCGAGGCCAAGCCCCTGCTCCGACAGGTCGAGCCAGCCCTGGACGGGGAACTCAAAGCGTGCCCGCTCGTGGGCGGTGTTGCGGTGGGTGGGTCGGGTCTGATGGCCAAAGTGCGTGCCATGCGTGCAGACGCTAAACGCACCAAACTTTGTGAAGAGCTCCATGCGAAGGAGCCTGTGGCTTACCTCCCAATCGACGTGGTGCTGGATGTCGACCCGCGGCGAGCCGGCCGTCAGCGTGATGTGGACGACCATCGAACACCCATAGATGTCGCCGCCACGCAGCTCGATGACCGAGCGGAGCGGCGACTGCTCAAGGATCCTGTTGTTCTGGAACATAAGGTGGGTGAGTCGCTTCTGGGTGTAGTGGTGGTCGATGTCCCACGCGTCCCACATGATCGGTCGATCTTCGAAGGTGAAGTACTGCAGGAAGCCGACATCCTCCAGCGAGCCGTTGGGTCGTCGGAGTTTCACGGCGACCGTGCCGCCTTGATCGGGCATCGCGTGCACCTCCACGAGGCCGTTGGAGATGACAAGTCGTTGCGAGGTCTTGACCGGTTCCACACCGGCCGGAAGCGACGGGGAGGCCTTGCCGACTCCAAGCGAGGGCACGTCGGAGGCGAACATGGGGGCGCCGTCGACCTCGACCACGCCGGTGAACGGGCCGCTCGACGGGTTGAAGACGGCGGTGCCGGGGAGATGGGCGCCAACGTTGACGAGCCCGCCCCTGATGATCGGCGCGACGAGCCGCTGGATTTCGGCGTGATCCTTCTTCGCGTCGTCATACACCCAGCCGATGGACGAGCCGGGGAGGATGTCGTGAAATTGGTTGAGGAGGGTGAGTTTCCAGGCGCGGTCGAGATCGGCACGCTCGGAGACACCCCCTCCGGCCTCGCGGACTCGGCCACCTCCCCCGCTGGGAGCGGGGGAGGAGCAGAGCAGGATCTCGGCGAGGCGCAGGTTCTCCTCCGCTTCCCGGTTCGCACGCTTGATCCACGCCTGCGATGTCAGCGTGCCGCGGTGGATCTCCATGTCGAGCTCGCCGAACCACTCGGGGAAGTTGGCGTGGGCGTTGTACTGGTCGCCGAGCGCTTTGCAGAAATCGTCGGCCCGCGAGAACTCAACGCGAGGAAGCCCATCGCAATTCGCGCTCAGTTCGCCGAAGCGAATCGACCAGTCGGTCGCCCCGCCCCCGCCATCGCCGAAGCCGAAGGGTTGGAGCCAAAGTGGAGCGATCAGAGCCCGACGCGCCAGCGAGGAGAGATGTTCGTTCGCCTGGGTGTCATTTGATCCCGGGGGCGGCTGTGCGCCTTCCCTCGCTTGCGCGTCGGGCTCTGAGGGTCTCACATCCTTGTTGCGATGCGTCGCCTCCCCCCTTCGCAATTCCTTGGGCTTATTCGTCGCGTTGTAGTCCTGCCCCGGCGTGTTGTGGGCCAGCACCGCCGTCCCGTCAATTCCCCGCCACATGAAAGTCGTGTGCGGAAACGTCGTGTGCTGCCACCAGTGAAGCTTGTTGGTGATAAACGTCTCAAGCCCCGCCAGCCTCATGATCTGCGGCAGGTTCGCACCGAATCCAAACGTGTCGGGCAGAAACAAGAACGTCTGCTTCCCCCGCTCGCCAAACTTCGACTCCCAGTACCGCGCCCCATGCAGAATCTGCCTCACCAGCGACTCGCCGCTCACGCAGTTCACATCCGGCTCAACCCACATCCCCCCGCCCGGCTCCCAGCGGCCTTCCGCGACCCGCTTCTTGATCTGCTCGAAGACCTCCGGTGCATCCTCCTCGATCCACGCGTAATGCAGCGCCTGGCTCGCGAGAAACCGATACTCCGGAAACCTCTCCATCAATCCCAGTTGATTCGTGAACGTCCGAATGAGCTTCCGCCGCGACTCGCGGATCGGCCACAGCCACGCGGTGTCCAGGTGCGCGTGCCCAACCGCCATGCACCGCGTCGCACTCCCCGCCGCAGGACTCTTGAGCGTCGCCCCCAGAACCTCGACCGCGTATTCCGCCCCGCCCGGGTGCGCATTGGTCGCCTCACGCAGCGCCGCCCGCAGCTCATTGAACCTGGTCGAGTCAAACGCCAGCTCCGCCATCAACCCCACGCTGAACGCGTACAACTGCCTCAACTCCCACGCCACCTCGTCCCGCACCGCGATCTCGCACCGCTCAAACCTTCCCGGCGTCTCTGAGTTCCACCGCGCGTGCACCTCGCTCCCATCCCACTCAAAGCCACCCGCGCCAAACGGATGGTTGCACGCGGCCTCCACAAACACCTCAACCGCCTCGCCACCATTCGCACTTCCCTCGAGAAGCGCAAACGCATCGCGATTCACATCGAGTCCTTGGCGCGGCGTGAACCCAATCCCGCTCCCACCTGAAACCTTGGTCCAGATCTGTCCCTCCGTCCCACTCGAAAACCGCAGCACGACCTTCCGCCCCGCGAAGGACTTGGGCACGTTCCCCCGCACGCGAAACCACGCCGTCGACCACTTGGGCCCCCAGTTCCATACGGGCTTCACCGGCGTGTACGCGAGCGTCGACGGGTCAAACCTGTTCACGCCGGGCTTCATGACCTCCGCCCTGGGGTCCGCCAGCACGCACACCGCAGCCTCAATCGCCTCACTCTCGGGATACACCGCCGGCTCGATCACATCGCGCAGGTACGTCTCATACCTTCGGAAATCCAAGAACGCAAGTTTGTCGGCCGGTGTGACCGGCGTATGGACGTGTGGCATCTCGGGCACATGGTAGAACCAAACGCAAAGGTCCGTGATATGCTCACGCGATGCGAGGCTTTCGCGCTTGCCTGACCTGTCTCCTCATCGCCGCGTGCCTGGCCGGCTGCGCCACGGGCTCTCCCAAGAGTCCGCCCGACGCCCCGCACCAGTCCTGGGAAGATCGCCACAAGGAGTGATGTCCCGGTCCATCACCGTCGATCAGAATCCAAAGAGTCGCAACAGACCAAGCGACTGCGGGCCGCTCATGTTCGGCTTGTTCACCGGAACTTTTTCGATCACCAACTCGCCCCCATAGATCTTCACCAGGTCGTGTGTCCTGATCGCCAGCTCCTTCTTCGGGCGAAGCACGATGTCGACCTGATCGGAAACCCCGCCCGGGAGACTTGAGCCCAGCCATCTCTGCTTCTGGTTTCCATATCCCCCCTGGGCCTGACCCGTGCTCGTCGTGAACTCGCCGATCACCGTTTCCTTCCCGCCCGTCCGCACGCTCACCACCATCGCCAGCGGCACCTTGACCTCCGTGAACGTCACACCCAAGTTGATCGTTCCCGACGACTTGTTGCCCGGGTCCGACCACCACTGCACCTGCGAGATCGAGATGGCCTCGAGCATCTGCTTCTTGAGCGCTTCCGACTCAGGCACAATCTCCACCGTCTCCTGATCCGCCGCCACAATCTCAAACGACCCCGTCCACACGTCCACCTTGGTCTTCGCGTCGTCCTTCTTGAGCTTGCTCGTTGAACCAAAGCCCCCGCGGGATTCGATCTGCGAGGTCGTGCTCAGACACTCCACCGCGATCGAGGCAGTTCCCAGCTCGTCGCCCGGTCGCAGCCGGTGCAGCGACTGAACCGTCGAGCCGGCCATCTGCCACTGGCGATACTGAGAATCCGATCCCGCGACATACCCGTACCCGAGCGGCATCGTCGTCTGTGCCTCGGGGCCGTCCAGGAAATCAAAGAAGCCCCTCTTCTTCGTCCCCCCTGGAGTCGGCTCGGTCCAAAGGGGCAGCGTCGCGTCGTCCGCCGTGTACTTGACCGCGCTCATCTGGTACGCCAGCTGAAACTCCGATTTGGGCCCCACGCGGTACTCCTTCACCCGCGCCGCCACCGGCAAAGGATCGCCCAACCGCACCCGCGGCCTCACCACAAGCTCCAGCACCGCCGCCTGCTTGCGAAACAGCCTCTTCTGCTCCGCAGAGAGCGCCCCATCGAGCCTCGCCTGCTCGATGAACGCGCCCCACTCCTCAAGCCACGGCTTGTCCACATCCCCCTGCAGCTCCAGCGCCTGTTTCACCGCCAGATCGACCTCGTCGTCGGTCAGCTTCTGCTCGAGCATCCGGTCCGTCAGCTCCTTGGCCGCCGCTTTCGCGAACTCCGGCGACGCGTTCCGCCCCTCCCACAAGAGCATGCTCACCGGCTTGTACTTGTACACGTCCTTGCCCGCGAGCGTCAGAAAGAGCGCCGTCGCCAAGGCCAGCCCCGGCAGCGCAACCCCCAACCCGGCGGGAACAATGAGCCACCACATCCGCCTTCGCTGCCCCGTCACGACCATCTTGGGCTGCTTGAGACCCGCCCCGCACTCCGGACACGTCACCGACGCCGGCCACACACCCGTGAGATCAAACTTGCACTGGCGGCAGTTGGGCACGCGGTTGATCCGCCGCCCACGCAAGCCCAGCCAGACGAGCGCAAGCCCGACGGGAATCGTCGCAAAGAGCAGGAGAAGGATTTTGGCCGTGATCATGCTTGGGTCCTTCTCAGGCAGAGCGGGTCTTGGGACCGGGCTGCTCGACTGAACTGTCCCGGTGCAGGGCCTGCCGGAGTCTTGGATAGGAGATCGCCCGGGAGAACACGATTGAACTTCCCAGAATTGTGTTCATGGCAGCAATTTGGACACCTCGATTCCTTCAAGCACGAGCTCGCCCCCGTAGATGCGCATGAGATCGGGCGCATCCGTGGCGAGCATGGGTTTGGGGCGGAGCACCAGGTCCACTCTGTCGGGCACCTCGCCCTTGACCCACGAGAACAGGCGGCGCGCGTTGGGAAGAGCAGAGTTGGAAGGCTGGTATCCGGCACCAGGAAATCCGCTTGAAGTGAAATCCCCAAGCACCATCTCCGTTCCGTTGATGCGGATGTGCACGGATACCGCCACACCAACCGTTGGCTCCGCGCACGCGATTGTGGCGTCAATAAGACTTATCTCGTCCCCTTTGTCAGGGTCCACAAGTGTTCGAACCCTGGTGACCGTGATGCACTTGAGCATTTGTTCTTTGAGCGACGCGGTCTCGGGCACAAGCTCCACCGACTCGCGATCCGCATCGACAATCTCAACCAGAGCGGTCAGAGTGTCGAGCCTGGTGCTTGGATCGCTCGGGATGAGCTGCCGCGACAAGCCTCCTTGCATCCTCGCGCTCAGGTCGGATGTCGAACTCAAACACTCCACGGAGATCGAGAGCATCCCGGGCTCGTCGATCGATCTCAATTGGGGCAGGCAATACGCGAGCACGTCGGCGTCGCGTCCCCAGACATTTCCTGTCGCCGAGCCATTCAGGCGGGTGGTCGACACGTCCGTCGGAATCCTCCCGTGGCTGGACTGTGCGAAGAGATTCGCGCTCCCATCGACGGGTGACTCCGTGTTGGAGCTCACCTTTATGCCTGTCACCTGGAATGCCATGCTCAGATCAGTGTGAGCGCCCACGCGACGCTCCTTCAGCCGCACGCCCACCGGCAGTGCATCTCCCTTTCGCACGCGGGGGCGAACCACGAGCTCAAGCACTCCCGCCTGCTTCCGGTACCGCAGCTTCTGCTCATCGGAAAGAACTCCGAAAAGCGCCGCCTGATCGATCAGCGTTCCCCATTCCTCCACCCACACCCGCTCCAGGTTGCCTTGGAGGACGAGAGCGGCCTGCACTACCGCATGAGACTCCTCGTTGGTCAGCTTGCGCGCCGACATGCGTTCGGCGAGTTCATTGGCCGCGGCCTTTGAATACTCCGGTGACCCGTTGCGTCCCTCCCACAGCAGCATGCTCACGGGCTTGTACTGATAGACGCCTTGTCCCCAGAGCGTCAGAAAGACCGCACCCGCGATCACAAGACAGGCCATGCTCGCGCCCAGCCCTCCGGGAACGATGAGCCACCACACCCGCCGGCGCTGTCCGGTGACAACCCGACCTCTTTGCTTGAGCCCCACCCCGCACTCCGGACACACCGTTGACGCCGGCCACACGCCCGTGAGATTAAACCAGCACTGCCTGCACGCCGGCACCCGGTTGATCCGCCGCCCGCGCCAGCCGATCCAAATCAACAGCAGCCCCGCGGGGATCGTCGCAAAGAGCCAGATGAGTATCTTGAGCGAGATCATCCGTCGCTCCTTCCGGAGCCGCCCGCTGTCAATGGGCCCGTCCCTACTTCTTCATGATCAAAACCGACGGCGACATCAGGATCACCGGCTCGGTCCGCAGCTGCATCGCACCCGTGTACGCCTGCTGCATCTGCGGCCACGCCTCGCCGAAGATCTCCGCGCCCGTCGCAGACAGCATGCCCTGCGCCGAAACCGACGGCGACTGAATGAGACCTCCCAGTGAGTCCTCGATGACCTCCGGCAGGCTCTTGGGCCCGGGGTAATGCTGAATTCCGAAGTCCGACAGCTTCAGATCCATCGCCAGATCGCCCACCGCATCCCGCAGCCCGCCGATCTTGTCGGCCATCTTCAGCCCCACAGCCTTGTCGCCCGTGAACAGCCTTCCCTCGGCCGTCTTCGCAAGGTCGATCCCGGGGCGTCCCGCCGTCACGCGCGACGTGAACTGCTGGTACGTCTCCTTCATTTTCGCCTCGACGATCGCGAGCTCCGCGGGCGTCCAGGCACCCGTCGAGCGGAACAGGTCGGACATCGGCCCGCGCGACCGCGACACCACATTGACGTGCAGCTTGCTGTACAACTCGCCCATCGCCATGCGTCCGCCCACCACGCCGATCGAACCCACGATGCTCGACGGGTTCACGTACACCTTCGACCCGCCCACCAGGCAGTAGTACCCGCCCGAGGCCGCCATGCTCCCCACGCTCACCCACACGGGCTTGTGCTTGGCCAGCTTCTGGAATCCCTGCCACATCACCTCGCTGGCGGTCGCCGAGCCACCCGGCGAGTTGATCCGCAGCACCACGCCCTTGACCAAGGGCTCCTCGATCAGTTCCTCGACCATCCGCCGGATCGTCCTGGACCCGACCGACTCGCCGCCCCCCATGAATCCGCCCGCCTTCGAGTCGCCATCGACGATCACCCCGTCGATGTGCAGCACCGCGATCGTCGGCTTCTTGAGCTTCACATCGGGCGTCTGGCTCAGTTTGGTCATGAGCGCGAACGGATTGGACATGTCGAGCTTGGTCCCGCCGCCGCCCACAAGCGAATCGTCGAGCAGCACCTCGCCGCCATAGGCCTTCTCCAGGTGCGTGTTCAACTCCGCCCAGTCCATTTCCGCCGAGATCAGCCCCATGCCCACCGCCCTGGCGCTGTCGGTCATCCATGCCTGGCTCATCACCTCGTCGAGCTTGCTCTCGCTGAACCCCTTGCCCGCCGTGAACGCACGCCGGAAGTTCGCGTACTGGCTGTCGAGCAGCCCGTTGATGTTCTGGTCCCACTGCGGGCTGGGCTTGGAGTTGGCCATCTGCTCCTTGGCGCCCTTGTAGTCCCCGATCTGCACCATGTCCGCCTTCACGCCCACCCACGCGAGCGTGTCGGCCAGGAATATCTCCTCCATGTGCACGCCCGTGAGCGACACGGGCCCGCCCGGCTGAATCAGCGACTCGTCCGCCGCCGCCCCCAGACGCAGCTCGCCGTTCTCGTAGCTCTCGCTGAAGACGTGGATCTTGACGCCCGCCTTGCGTGCTCGTGCGAAGGCCGCCCCAAGCTCCTCGGTCTGCGTCGCGTTGAACGACGCGTCCTTCAGCCGGATCACGATCGCCGCCATCTTCTTTGAGTCCGCCGCCTTGTCGATCGCCGCGATCACCTCGCTCAGCGTCACATGCCCTTCCGACCCCACGAGCCATGCCAGCGGGCTGGGCTGCTCTTCGAGCGAGCGGTGGATCTCGATGAGGCCCACCGTCGCCTTGGCCGCCGCCGGTGCCCGCAAGACGCCCGACACGCCGACCGCCGTCGCCTGCGCCATCGCCGCGTCGACACACAGGCCCGCGCCCGCCACGACCGCCATTACGAGCACCCGACTCAGAATCGCACGCATCACAGACTCCTGATTGCAAGAGAAAATTCGCCGTATCGCACGTCAAGATACCGCCCGATCCTATGGGTGTTGCACGCCCGACTTCGTGGCACCGGGCTTTTGCCCGGTGTCGTTGGTCCTTGAACCCCGCCAAGAAGGGCGGTGCGACAACACGCACGGCTCGCATCTCGGGGTGCGCCGGCTGGTAGAATCCGCCATGCCATCCTCCTCGCCGCTCGTGCCCATGGACATCACCCCGGGCTCTCGCGACGCCGCCGCCGTCACCCGCCTCATCAACCACGCCTTCGCTGGCACCGCGGATGGCACGGCCCGCTGGCTCTCTCTCGCCGGCGCCCAGAACGTCCGCGTCACCCGCTCGCCATCGGGCGAGCCCGCCTCGTGCCTCCTCCTCATCCCAATGGGCCAGTTCTTTGGCGGGCGCTCCGTCCCCATGCTCGGCGTCGCCGCCGTCGCCGTCGCACCCGAGGAACGCGGCAAAGGTCACGCCAAACACATGATGCAGGCCTTCGTTCGCGACTCCGCGGCCCAGCCCGGCGGCCCGCCCATCGCCGCCCTCTACGCCAGCACCCACTCCCTCTACCGCGCCGTCGGCTTCGAACATTCCGGCTACCGCTTCCACTACACCGTGCCGCTCGTTCGCATCGACCAGCGCAACCGCGATGGCGACATCGTCTCCCTCGCAGGAACAAGCAACGATGAACTCAAACCCGTCTACGACGCCTTCGCCCGGCGATTCGACGGCCAGCTCGATCGGGGCCCCTACATCTGGTCCCGCGTCCGCGCTTTCCGCGACACCGAGTATCACGGCTTTGGTGTGAAGCAATCCGACGGCTCACTCGGCGGCTACGTCTTCCTCCACCAGGACCGAAAGTCCCACGGCCGCCACGACATCTCCCTTTCCGACTTCGTCTTCACATCGCCAGAGGTCGGCCGGCGTCTCTGGGGCTTCCTCGCCGACTTCGCCATGATGGGCGAGGACTTGAGTTTCCACGGCGGGCCCACGCACCCCGCCCTCACCCTCCTGGGCCAGCAACGGTACAAGGTCGAGTGTCGCGACTATTGGATGATCCGCATCCTCGATGTGAAGCGAGCCCTCGAAGCCCGGGGCTACTCCCCCGCCGTGCGGGCCACAGTTCACTTCGACCTCACCGACGACCTCGTGCCGGTCAATGCCGGCAGGTGGACCCTGACCGTCGCCGAAGGCCGCGCCAACGTCGTGCGTGCCGGTAGCAGTGGGGGAGCAGCGATCCGCTGCGACATCCGCGGCCTCGCATCCCTCTACTCCGGCTTCCTCACCCCCCTCCAAGCCAAACTCGTCGGCCTCGCCGATGGCGACGACGCGACCCTCGAGGCCGCCAGCGCCGTCTTCCAGGGCGGCACCCCGTGGATGTCCGACATGTTCTGACAGAGCCGCGAGCGTCAGCGAGCGAAGTCCAGCCCGACGTGCTTTGACAGAGCCGCGAGCGTGAGCGACCGAAGTCCGGCCAGCTAGAGCCGCGAGCGCGAGCGAGCGAAGTCCGGCCAGCCAGAGCCGCGAGCGCGAGCGAGCGAAGTCCGGCCAGCCAGAGCCGCGAGCGTGAACGAGCGAAGTCCGGCCAGCCAGAGCCACGAGCGTGAGCGAGCGACGTTTCGTCCTGAAGAATCCCCTTCGCTCGCTCACGCTCGCGGCTCTGTTGGCTCCGCTGAGCACACTGGCTCCATCTGGTCGATACAACCCTCCATGAAAGCCATCCTCTTCGCGATCCTGGCCGGTCTCTGCTGGGGCGTGGGCGAGATCTTCACCAAGGGCGCCCTCAACTCCAAGGCCGTCGGCCCCATGACCGCTCTGCTCGTGCGTGCCGGCGTCACGCTCCCCCCCTGCATTGCCGCGTATCTGCTGGCGATGTACGTCTGGCGCAACGAGCCCGCCAACTGGATCCGCGAGGCGCCCGCCTCGGTCTGGCTCAAACTCATCCTGGGCTCGGGGCTGCTTGCCGGCTTCCTTGGCGTCTTCTTCTTCTACACCGGTCTGGCTCAGCCCGGCGGCGACATCTCCCTCCTCCGCCCCATCGCCTTTGGCCTCGCCCCCGCAACCGCCGTGCTGCTCGGCTGGATCATGCTCGGCGAACGAATGACCCTCACCAAAGCGATCGCGTGTGCCCTGATCATCGGAGGCATTGTGATGCTGGGGATGGAGCATTCGACCAAAGCGACGTCAACGGCCGCCAGCCAAGACGCTTAGCCACGCTCTCCGTCAACGCAGCACGCAGCACCCAGCACGTGTCCCAAAGCGAACAAGGCCGAGACTCACGTCTCGGCCTTGTCTTCATTCACATTTCGGCCACCCACTGCACGCGAGCACTCAGCACGCAGCACGCAGCACGAGTTCTTACCAGCTGCCGCGGCCGCCACCACCACCGCCGCCGCCGCCACCGCTGCGGCCACCGCCGCCGCCGAAGCCGCCACGACCGCCGCCGCCACCGCTGCGGCCGCCACCACCGCCACCGAAGCCGCCGCGACCACCGCCGCCGCCGC
Source organism: uncultured Phycisphaeraceae bacterium (assembly GCA_964358855.1). Classification (GTDB taxonomy): domain Bacteria; phylum Planctomycetota; class Phycisphaerae; order Phycisphaerales; family UBA1924; genus UBA2396. The sequence continues at coordinate 3,681 of CAYHQQ010000054.1, read as the reverse complement.
CGCCCGCTTCACGGGGACGAGCCTCGTTGACGGTCAGATCACGGCCGTCCATGTTCTTGCCGTTGAGCCCCTCGATGGCCGCCTTCGCGTGCTCATCGTTGCCGAACTCGACGAAACCAAAGCCGCGGGGGCGGCCGGTCTCGCGGTCCATGACGAGCGACGCGGAGGTCACGTCGCCGTACTGCGAAAAGATCTCGCGGAGCTGGTCTTCGGTCGTCTTGAACGAGAGATTGCCTACGTACAACTTCATGATGCAGTCATCCTGCCCGAAACGTGCTAAACCGGCTGCTTGAACTCGGGCAAGTGAAGCGTCGGCGATCCGAGGAACTCTCCAAACACTGGACGAGACCAGAACTGAGATCGGGGAACTATACCCCCGTACCCAATCAGTCGCCACCAGCCCTCTTGTGGGGGTCACCACGCATCCCCCCCCTGCAATCACTCAGTTTGTCCCTTATACTCCCGCACGAAACGATCCGCGATCCTTCCATGGCCGAACCACAAGATCCCATTTCCCCCCAACCACCCGCCAAACTCGACGCCATGTTCGAGTCGGTCATGGCCGAATTGAGGGTGCTCGCCGGCCAGATGATGGGCGGCGAACGCGGCTCTCACACCCTTCAGCCCACCGCCCTGGTCAACGAGGCGTTTGTCAGGCTCTGCCGCAAGGGCGGCGACGCCCAGTTCAACGACAAGAACCACTTCTTCCAGGTCGCCGCCATGACCCTCCGCCGCCTCCTGGTCGAGCACGCCCGCTCACGTGGCCGCAAGAAGAGGGGCGGCGGGGGCAATTGGAAGGCCATCGCCATGGACGATGCCGATGCCGCGGCCCAGCCCGGCACCATCAACATGGACGGCGACGATCTCCTGGCGATCGAGGAGGCGATGCAGAATCTCGCCGGCGACGATCCCAGGCTCGCAAAGGTCGTCGAGTTGCGGTTCTTCGGCGGGCTCACCATGCAGCAGATCGCCCAGGCGCTGGGTGTGGCCGAACGCACCGTCTACAACGACTGGCGCTTCGCCCAGGCCAAGCTCAAGCGAGCCCTCCAGGCCGACCTCGATTCGGCGGACGAGTGAACACGTTCAGGCCTTGGGTCCGCCCGCGAGCGCCTCGCTGAGGGCTCGCAACTCCGCCACTCGCGCACGCCGCGCGCCAAGCGCCCCAAGACACTCCGCCGCCGCGTCGAACTCCGCGAACTTGCGCCCGAGTTTGGGCCTCATCACGATCGCGGCCCCAAGAGTCGCCAGCGCGTGATCCATGTGCTCGCCCGCCGCCACACGCTTGCGCCGCGACGCCTCGGCCTCGCCGGCTTCGGCGAGCGCCCTCACCTCGCTGTCCTGGCTGTCGAGCGCCGCGCGCCCAAGCTCTGCCAAGGCCGCGTGCGTCGCGTCAAAGAGCCGGGGAAGCTCCGCCGCCAGCGCGGGGATCTGACGCGCGAGCGACATGCGGACCAGGAACGCCCCCATCCGGCGCACGAGCCGTGACATCGCCGGAACACGATCCAGCCCCTCCAAGTGACGCGCAGCCGGCACCCGCATCGCCGCCTCGAGCACGATCACCGGAACGGCGCCGGCCCCCCGCATCTCCGCACGGCAGACCCCGCACGTCCTCCCGTTCGCGTGCTGCCGCGCCAGGCTCGCGTCTGCGCCGCACCAGCAGCACACCAGGCCCCCGCGCGGCGTGATCGGCGCCCCCGTGCCCGCTGCGTCGGCCGCCAGCAGCGCGTCGGGCACGAAGTTCGGCTTGGTCGATTCGAGTCCAAACGCCGGATCGGTCACCTTGCGATCTCGTGATCCGCCCCGTGATCCCGCGCGCGATCCGCGCAGGGCGTCGCTCGCCCCCGCGCCAGCCGGGGCATCCTCCACCAGGACCGTGAACGCCACCGCCCCCTTGGTCCCGTCCCTGCCCAGCACCACCTCGTCATCGCGGCAAAGCCGCACGCGCTCACGCGTGGGAATCCCGTTGATGAACGTCCCGTTTCGAGAGCCAAGATCCAGCGCCCACCACGCCCCGTCGCTCGCCTCGTCAAACCAGATCTTGAGGTGACGTCCTGAGACAAGCACGTCCGCGTCAACGTCAAACCGCACCTGGCAGGTCGAGCTCCGCCCCAGACTGTGCTCACCCGCGCGAAGCTCCAGCTCCGTTCCGGCACGGCTCCCATCCACGAAGCGAAGCACCAGCACCCCCCGCGGCGGCGTCCGCGAGGCCGGCAAGGGCTCGGACGGTTTCGCGGGGTCGGTGTTGTCCAGAACGCGAGATGACATGTTCAGTGGCGTCTTTCGGCACGCGCGGGCCCGGTTGGTGCGAAATCATTGGAGCGTATAAATCAGACAAGCGTTATCCCGGGGCCGGGGATGCACGACAAGGTGCAAAAAAACCAAAAAACGGGACCGAGAATCGCAATACGTCGCGCACGTTAGGACTTTGAGGGTACCCGGGACCATCCCGGCTCACGCACGCCCAAATCGACGTCCAAATCGACCGTCCAATCGTGTTCATGTCGTGAAAGTGCCGGAGGAGGGACTTGAACCCACACTCTCTTGCGAGAAATGGATTTTGAATCCATCGCGTCTGCCAGTTCCGCCACTCCGGCAAAGAGGTCGCCCAGCATAGGCCCCCCCCGCCCCACTCGCCCCACTCGCCCCGCCCGCCCGAGTCGACACCCCTCACTCCTTGCCCGGGGGCGCGTGCCCGCTGGGCAGGTCCGCCTCGCCAAAGACTCGGAACTCCTTACGCCGCAGGATCTGACCCGCCAGCGTCGGGTCCTCGACCGACAATGCGATCGTCGGCGTCCCGTTGGGCCTGAGCATCAAGGGGTACGCGAACTGGATCGAAAGCTCCGCGCTCAACAGGGAAATGCACAGGCTCGTCAGCGTGTGCCCCTTGGAAAGCTCCACCACCAGCACGTCCTTCTCGCTGAACGGCAGCCCCTGCTCACGCAGGATCCGCTTGGCCGACTCGGCCCGGTTGGTGATGATCCGCACCACCGCATGGTCGGTCGCGTCGTGCACCGCCAGCGCGCAGATCTGACACTCCGTCCCGTCGAACGCCTTCACCAGATCGAACAACTTGCCCACTTTGTTGGTCAAAAAGACGCTGAACTGCGTCACCGTCGGCGGTGCGTATCCCTGGGTCGTCTCAGAGGGTGAGGCAGCTTGGCTCATGGCGTTCTATCCCTGGTGGGCCTGCACGTGGGATCACCTCGTGCCGAGGCGCCCAAGTCGAATCCTTCCGACCGTCCGATCCGTCCAGACAACAAAGCCGGGACGAATCCACCTCATCGCACACGCCGCTGGCAATCGCTTTGCCCCGGCGGTCGACTCCTCTCTTTTCTTTCCCGGCGACCCCGCCAACCTCCACGAAAGCTGGGCCGCCAGACTCCGCCCCCACATTACCGGAACCAACGCCATTTGACAAGACAGAATCGTGATTCACCCGGTCAAAATACGATCGGATCTCCGATTTTTTCCTTTCAACCGCCACGCGACCCTTCGCCGCCCCCCGCTTCCTGCCCGGCGCCCACCAGCCCGCCCCCGGCACTGCGCACCATCACCTCGGCCCCTCCCTTGGCGACCTTCCCCCCCGCCCCAGGGGGGGGCTCACCCGGCAAATAGCCTCCCCCGACACCCCCCGGCCCCCGCACCACCCCCCCCCCCCCCCCGGGGACCCCCCCCCCCCCC
>CAYHQQ010000053.1:0-25832 GCA_964358855.1 uncultured Phycisphaeraceae bacterium | reverse complement strand
AGGCTGAAGGCGGAATTGATTCAGCCTTCCGCCTTCAAGTTCAGCCTTCTGCCTTTCGCTTGTGCCTCTCCGATCAGTCCTCAGTCCTGTTCCCTGTTCAACTCTGCCGGCTGTTCCCGAATCTCCGCCAGCGCCCGCCTCAAGTACCCCGGCCGCGGCGCCGCCTCTTCCGCCGGCACCGTCTCCAGCGCCGTAACAGGTTCGGGCGCCGCTTCCGCTTCCTTGATCGATCCGTCCCTGGCCACCTGATCAAACCGCACGCTCACCCGCTTGGAGACGCCGCGTTCCTGCATGGTCACGCCGTACAGCCGGTCCACCGACTGCATCGTCCGCTTGTTGTGCGTGATCACGATGAAGTGGCTCATGTCGGTGAACTGCCTGATCACCGTGTTGAAGCGGTTGACGTTCGCCTCGTCCAACGCCGCGTCCACCTCGTCGAGGATGCAGAAACAGCTCGGCTTGCTCCGGAAAATCGCCATGAGCAGGCCCACCGCCGTCAGCGTCTTCTCGCCGCCCGAGAGTTGGCTGATCGACCTGGGTTCCTTCCCCGGCGGCTTGGCGATGATCTCGATCCCGCTCTCAAGAATATCGATCTCATCGGTCACCACCCGCTGCCCGTCGATCTCCTTCACCAGCCCCATCAGCCGGATCTCGGCCTTGCCCCCGCCAAACAGCCGCCGGAACATCCCCTGCTCCCCGCCGAAATTCTCCTGAATCTTGGTGAAGGTTTCCGCGAACCGCTCCTTGCTCACGACGTTGAGCTGCGCGATCAGCTCCGCCAGCTTTCCGCACGCGTCGTCGATGTCCGCCACCTGCCGGATCAGCTCGTCGTTGCGCGCCGCCAGCTGCGTCTCTTCCTCGATCGAATCGAGGTTCACATTCCCCAGCTTGCGCACCTGGTCCTTCAGCACGTCGATTTCCTGCTGCGCCAGCGTGTGATCGATCCGCGTGACATCGCCCGAAGCCACAAGCTCACGGAACTCCGGGTGCATCGCCTGCACGTCCAGCGACAACTCCTCGCGTGCCCGGTCCTCGAGCGTCTCGCGCTTGATCTCCGCCTCGCGCCGCGACATCTCCACGTTGGCCCACGCCTTCTCGACCTCCGCCCAGGCACGGCGCGCCTCGCCCAGCCGCTGGGCGATCTGCGCGCCCCTGGCGTCGGCCTCGCGCACTTTGGCCGAAAGCTCCTCGACCCTTGCTCCCAGCACCGCCGCCTGGTCTCGCGCGACCTCAATCGCGCCGCGCGACTCCTCGAGCACACGCCGGTACTCATCGAGGCGTCCCGCCGAGTGCTCGATCTGCGACAAGAGATCCCTCGTCTGGCGCGAGAGCTCGTCCTTGGCCTGCTCGAGTCTCGACGATTCACGCCGGGCGCCGTTCAGCTGCTCCGACGCCTTCCCTGCCTCCACCCGCGCCGACGCCATCCGCTCGGTCGCTCCCTCCACCTCGCCCTGCGCAACCTTGAGCGCGGCCTCAAGCCCGGCGAGCTCCGCCGTCGCCTGGGTCGCCGCCCGCGAAAGTTCCTCCGCCCGCGCCGCAAGCGCTTCGCGATCCGCGTCCAGCTTCGCCGAACGCTCGCTCAGCGCCGCCAGCTCCTGCTCCAGCGACCGGATCTCCCGCGTCGCCCGCGCATCATCCGACGCCAGCCGCTCGATCTTGCTCTGCTCGCCCAGGAGCTGCCTCTGCTCGCCCGCCAGCGACTTGCGAAGCTCCGCCGCACGCCCGCTCATCGCCGCGGCCTCCGCATCCGCCGCCACCAGCGCCGCCCGCGCCGTCTCAACCCGCGCCCCAACCTCACCCACCTGCACCGCAAGACTCGCCAGCTCGTTGCGCCTCTGAATGACGCCCGCCCCCTCGCTCCCGGTGGCCACCGGTCCCGCCGCGATCCGCCCGTCCGCCTCCAGCACCTCGCCGGTCTCGGTCACAAAGCGGCATCCGGCCAATGGCCCCGCCCCCATCAGAATCGCCGTCTCCAGATCCGCCACCGCGTACGTCCGCCCAAGAAGCCGATCCAGGAGCCCTCCGATCGCAAGGCTCTCACCCGACGATTCGTCCCGCCCTCGCACCAGCGAACGCACATGCCGCACACGTCCATTGAACGCCGCCAGGTCCTCCGCCCCGCCCGCCTCCAGGCTCGCCTCACGGCTCCCCTCCGAAATCCCCCGCGCCAGCACGAACGACACGCGTCCGGGAAGTCCCGCGAGCTCCATAGCCCCCGGCAACACGGCGGAGCTCTCCACCACCAGCAGCTCAAGCCCGGCGCCCAGCGACGCTTCGACCAGCGGCGCATCGGCCGCGTCCGTGTCGATCAGGTCCGCCAGTGCGCCCAGCACCCCGCCGAATCCAACTCCACGCTCGCGAAGCTCCAGCACCCGTTGGACCGCCTCGCCATACCCCGTCCGTGCATCGGCCAGCTCCTGCAACGTCGCCTGACGGCTCTTGAGTCGCACCAGCTCCTGCTCCAGGTCATTGGTCGTCCGCGCCTGTTCCCGTCGCCCCTGCCCAAGCTCGTCGAGCTGCCGCTCCGCCCCGTTCACACTCGCCTGAAGCTCCTCCGCCCGCCCGCGCGTCGATTCCGCGGCCGCCCGCATCGCCGTCGCTTCCGCCGCGGCCTTCTCCTGCTCCTGCTTCTGCGCCAGGAGCCTCGCCTGCACCCGCTCGCGCTGCTCCCGCGCCGCCTCGACGCGTTTGGCGTCGGCCTCGATCGACGCGACGACGCCGGTCCGCTCGCGCTCCAGGCGTGCCACGATCGAACGCCGCTCGCCCGCCTGCGTCTGCCCCTCGTTCGCCGCCGCCAGTGCCGTCGACCGCGCCTCACTCGCCCGAGCGAGCGCACGATCCGCCTCGGCCACCCGCTCCACGAGTTCATCCACCAGAGTCGCCGAAGCGCCGGCGGCCGCGACCGTTTCGCCGAGCCTTGCCTCGACCTCGGTCAGCCGCTGCGTGTCCTGACGCGTCCGCTGTTCCGACTCGGCGATCGATCGCTCGGTCATCTGCGCCCGCTGCGCCGCCTGCTGCTGATCGTGCTCTGCCCCGAGCCTCTCCTGCTCGGCCGCACGAAGCTCCTGCGACAACTCCTGGCGCAAGATGTCCGCGTCCTGCTTTTCCGTCTCAGCGCCGGTCACAACCGCCGAGGCCGCCGTCCGGGCATCGTCCAGCCCGAGCTGCTCGCCCGTCAACTTGAGGATCTGATCGGCGAGCAGATCGTACTGATCGACCGCGACCGCGACCCGCCATGCCGTCAGCTGCTCGTCGAGCTCCTTGAATCGTCTGGCCTTGGCCGCCTGACCCTTGACAATCCGCAGGCGCCGCTCCGTCGACTCGAGCTGATCCCGCGTCTGCACCAGGTTCAGCTGCGCCCGCTCGAGCTTGCGCTCAGCCTCGATCCTTCTCTGCTTGTACTTGGCGACCCCGGCTGCCTCCTCGAAGATCGTGCGCCGCTCCTGCGGGCTCGCCAGGAGCATCGCGTCGACCTTTCCCTGCTCGATGATCGAGTACGCGTCGGCCCCGATCCCCGTGTCGAGAAAGAGCTCGCGGATATCCCGCAGCCTCGCCCGCTTCCCGTTGATCACATACTGCGACGTCCCATCCCGAAACAGCCGGCGCTCCACCTCCACCACGTCCGCGTCGATCGGCAGCCCGCGCTTCCCCCGCACACTCGCATCAACCACCGATGGCTCACTCGTTCCATCTTCGCCCGCGTCCTCCCCAGTGAGTGCGTGACTTCCCCCCGTGACTCCGTGACTTCGGGACTCGGTGACTTTCGCTCCGACCGGATTCTCAAACGTCAGCGTCACACTCGCCATCCCGCCCGGCTTGCGTCCGACGCTCCCGGCGAAAATGACATCGAGCATCTCAGTCCCGCGCAGGCTCTTGCTCGACCGCTCGCCCAGCACCCACTTGATCGAGTCGACGATGTTGCTCTTGCCGCACCCGTTGGGGCCAACCACGCCCGTCACCTCCTCGTCAAAGGTGAACTCGGCCGTGTCCGCGAACGACTTGAACCCCGTCAGGGTCAGTTTGGCCAGACGCATTCGATGGCGACCTCCCGCCCGCTCGGGTGCACCATTCCTAGGGTGTCCCGCACGGTCGCCCACAGCATACGGGGCCCGGGCGTGCACTGCTTCGCAAAGCAGCGATTCCCAGCCCAAGCGCGGCATCCCTGCCAGTCACGGGTTCAGGGGCGTTGGGGCCGCCTGGCTCACTCGGGCCGCGTCCCGTCCCCGGCCGGCGCTTCGGGCTTGGGTTCGGGAGTGGGTTCGGCTGCGGGTTCGGGCTTGGGCTCAGTCGCAGGACGCGTCGTCGGTCCCTTGGGGGCGGTCGAATTCGGCCGCAGAATCGGGATGATCCTGGGGCGCCGCGGCTCGGCCTTGGGCGCGGGTGTCGTCTCGGTGGGGCCGACGGGCGCCGCAACCGGCGGCAACGAATCGGGCTGCTCGATGAGTTGCAGGGCCTCCTGGTCGTCGGGCGTCTCAGGACGCGACTTGGACGCCGGAGCGATCGCCGCCTGAAACAGCTGAGCCTGAAGCTTGTCCGACTCGGTCGCAAACGCACAAATCACCCCGCGCTGCTGGTGCAGCGCGTACAGGGCGCCCACGACCTCCGAGTACGTCATGTTCAATCCGGGCGTGGGGTCCTCTGGCGTCGGCTTCCTGGCCATGAACTTGATCGATTCCTCGAGGCTTTCGGCGATCTCCTGCCGGTACGTCTTGCCCGTGCGATAGTCCCGGTAGTACACCCGGTGCTTGTCGCTCGTCGAGTCCGCCGTCAACATCAGCCGGTTGTCCCACGCCGCCACCAGGCAGGGCTTTTCCAGATTCATCGGCCCGCCAAAGAGCACGATCTTGGGCTGGCCCTGCTGAGTGATGTAGATCATCGGGTCCCCGTAGGGCACCACGTCGAGCTGGAACTTGTCGGCGATCACCTCGCGGCGAACCCCCTGGATGTTGTTCCCGGGAATCGCACCCTGCATCAGCACCGCCCGATGGCTCACCGCGTCCGACGCGTCGCCGGAGGTGTCCTTGGCCGACCGCAGGAAATCGATCATCGCCCGGCGAGCCGCCACGCCCTGCGCACGCTTGGCCAGCGTCTCGTACGCCGCCACACGCACCAGAAGCTCCCGCGATTCCAGCAGCTTGCGCAGCCCCAGATCGACGATTGGTCCGCCCTCGACCGTTCCCAGAAGGTCAATGGCGTCCAGCCGCTCGGCGCCCACACCCTGCTGGGCCATGCGGATCAGATAGTCCGCCGTCTTGTGATCCCCAAGCCGCGCGCCCGCCCGAAGCGCCGCCATCCGCGGCACGGTCTCGACGTTGTCGTAAAGCCCCCGCAAAAACCGCGTCGCCGTCTCCCCCCCGACCCCCAGCATGCACAGCGACAGGTCGTTGGCCAGCCAAGGCTGGTCCTTCATCCCCTCCGCGTACATCCGCGCGAACCCGTCCGAGTTCGCCGACTCGATCTGGATGTGCTTGACGATCTCGATGAACTCGCCGGGCTTGTTCGTGTAGCTCGGGGGTACAAAGAGCGCGATCGACTGCGAGTTTCTTCCCCGGGCCGTCTTGTCCATCGCCCCCGTTTCTTCCGGGAACCTGGTGTTGATCGCCTCGGTGATGCTCCTCGCCCGCACGTGGCTGGGCTCGTCGAGCAGGACCTCCACCTTCAGCGGATCCGCCACAATCCCCCCGTCGAGCACCCGCCCCGTTCGCCGCGAGATCCCATCGGCGTCCTTGGCCGGATCGGAGAACGGGTTAATGAAGACCGGCCCGCGCCCCACCGCCAGACGGCGTCCGCGCAGCCCGCCGATGGTTCCGGGGTCACCCTGCTGGATGTAGAGGTCGGTGCTCCACAGCATCCCCCCCTCCAGGCTCGAGGCGTTCACCGCTCTCAGGTAGATGTCAAACGTCAGTCCCTTGGGAGCCGCGGGCGGAATGGCCGCCTCCACGATCACCACGCCCACGTTCTTGTCCCGCAAGAGCTGGCGCGGCGACATCCCATCGATCACGTACCCACGCCCCTTGAGCGACCCGCTGATGTCCCGGATCGACATCTCCCGCTCGAGCTGTCCCGCCAGCCGGTCGTCGAGAATTCCGCCCCCCGCTCCGTTGAGTCCAACCACGATCCCGTACCCGAAAACCAGCACCGGATCGGTCCCGTTGAACGTCGCCGTCGACCCGATCGTGTTGTTGAGAATCGCGGGAATGTCTCGCACGATCGGCTGAACGTTCCGCGTCCTGGGCTCGGGGCCTGAATCGCACGACGCGCACAACGCCATGCTCCCGGCGCACACCACCAGCCCAAGTCGACCAAAGAGATTCAAGTGCCGCATCGATTCACTCCGGAAACAAGGACAGGAAAGGCGGGGGGCCAGGGGGTGGTTTGCGAGCACCGGGCATCGGGATTCGGGCCCGAGCTCGGTCGCCCACGCCAAATCCCTGGCCTCTGGGCCAAGCTCGCTGGTCTCTACTTTACGACACACGAGCCCCCCTTAGTTTCCTTTGCGTCATCTTTGTTCCGGATTGCTTTGGCCGCACCTCAAACCACCCGCTCCTGCACACCATTTCAGAGTTGTCCACAGGCCTCCCGCGGATCAAGCAAACTCCCTACCGCCCTCCACCAGATCTGGAACTGTTGGTCCGACAACCACTTCCCGTCAGTCGACAAACCATCCACACGGTTCCACATCATTTTGTGGTGAAACCCGCTTGCTCACACGATCTGTAGTGGTATGCTGTCCCTTCCGACACCAAGCGTGGTGCCGACTGGTGGTTCCGGCTCTGTTTCCCGGTCGTCCGATTCGTACCAATCATAGCCCAAACAAACTCAAGTGCCACCCTGGCGGCCGCGCCCTCCAACGGCCTCAAAAGGGAGTCCCGCGTGCCCGTCCTGTCCGACCGACAAATCCGCCAGCAGGTCAAAATCCTGCCCTTTGAGTCCTCCGTCAAGAGGCCCGGGCGGATTTCCTACGGCGTCTCCAGCTACGGCTACGACGTCCGCGTCGGCACACGCTTCAAAATCTTCACCCCCACACCCAAGTCCGGCGACATCGCCGTCGTCGACCCCAAGAGCTTCAGCGACGACATGATGGTCGAGGTCGACGTGGGCCACAAGCCCGAGGGCCAGCAGTACGTCATCATCCCGCCCAACTCCTTCGCGCTGTGCGAGACGGTCGAGTACCTCGAGATCCCGCGCGGCATGCTCGCCATCTGCGTCGGCAAGAGCACCTACGCCCGCTGCGGCCTCATCGTGAACGTCACACCCCTCGAGCCCGAGTGGCGCGGGAAGGTGACACTGGAGATCAGCAACACCACGCCGTTGCCCGCCCGCGTTTACGCGAACGAAGGCGTGGCCCAGCTCCTGTTCCTCAAAGGCGACGAGGTGTGCGAGATGAGTTACGCGGATAAGGCAGGGAAGTACCAGGATCAGGGCGGCCTGACCTTACCAAAAGTTGATTGAATTGCGGGCGTTTCGGCGGGCGGATCAAGGGCTCCACGGACGGATTTCGACACATGAAGATCACGCGAAAGTTCACCAAGGACGGCCAAGACCCCTTCTCCACAACCGCGTGGGTGAAGAGATCTTCCAGAATCACCAACCCCGACGGCTCCGTCGTCTTCGAGATGAACGACGCCGAAGTCCCCGAATCCTGGAGCCAGCTCGCCACCGACATCATGGTGAGCAAGTATTTCCGCAAGGCGGGAGTGCCAACGAGCCCCGAGCGTCAGCGAGTGGGTTCCGATTCGCCGACCGCGCCGGACAAGGACCCGCTCGCTGACGCTCGGGGCTCGTTCGGCCCCGAAAAATCCGCCAAACAGGTCATCCACCGCCTCGCCGGCTGCTGGCGCCATTGGGGCGAGACCAACAACTACTTCGACTCACCCGCCGACGCCCAGGCCTTCTACGACGAACTCGCCTTCATGATGGTCCACCAGATGTGCGCCCCCAACAGCCCACAGTGGTTCAACACCGGGCTCAACTGGGCCTACGGCATCAACGGCCCCGCCCAGGGCCACTGGGTCGTCGATCCCAAAACCGGCGAGCCCGAACTCGCCGCCGACTCCTACAGCCACCCCCAACCCCACGCCTGCTTCATCCAGTCCGTCCACGACGACCTCGTCAACGAGGGCGGCATCATGGACCTCTGGGTCCGCGAAGCCCGCCTCTTCAAATACGGCTCCGGAACCGGCACCAACTTCAGCCACCTCCGCGGCGATGGCGAAAAACTCGCCGGCGGCGGCCGCTCCAGCGGCCTCATGTCATGGCTCCGAATCGGCGACCGCGCCGCGAGCGCCATCAAAAGCGGCGGAACCACCCGCCGTGCCGCCAAAATGGTCTGCCTCGACATGGACCACCCCGACATCGAGGAATTCGTCAACTGGAAGGTCCGCGAGGAAATCAAAGTCCAGGCCCTGGTCGAAGGCCTCAAGGTCCTCAAGAAGTCCAGCAAGGAAATCGCCGACACCTGCGAGAAACTCAAGCTCACCCTCGACTACGACTTCAACGGCGAGGCCTACGCCACCGTCGCCGGCCAGAACAGCAACAACTCCGTCCGCATCCCCGACGAGTTCTTCGACGCCCTCGACAAGGACGCCGATTGGAACACCTACTGGCGCACCAACCGCAAACTCGCCAAGTCCTTCAAGGCCAAAAAGCTTTGGGACGAGATCTGCTACGCCGCCTGGCGCTGCGCCGACCCCGGCGTCCAGTTCGACTCCACGATCAACGCCTGGCACACCTGCCCCTCCGCCGGCCGCATCAACGCGAGCAATCCCTGCAGCGAGTACATGTTCCTCGACAACACCGCCTGCAACCTCGCCTCGCTCAACGTCTTGAAGTTCTACGACGCCTCCAAGCGACACTTCGACGTCGAGCGCTACGAGCACGCGATCGACCTCTGGACCGTCGTCCTCGAGATCAGCGTGCTGATGGCGGCCTTCCCGTCGCGCGCCATCGCCGAGCTCTCCTTCAAGTACCGCACCCTGGGCCTGGGCTACGCCAACCTGGGCGCCATGCTCATGCAGGCCGGAATCCCCTACGACAGCCAGCCCGCCCTCGCCATCTGCTCCACCCTCTCAGCCATCCTCACCGGCCGCAGCTACCGCATGTCCGCCGTGATGGCCCGGCAGATGGGCCCCTTCGCCGGATTCGCCGCCGACCGTGACAACATGCTCCGCGTCATCCGCAACCACCGCCACGCCGCCAAGGGCGAGCCCCGTACCAGCGACAAGTACGAGAATCTCAAGATCCGCCCCGTCCCCATCGACCACGCCCTCATCAAGGCCGGCAAAGTCAATCTCGCCAACGCCGCCGACCTCGCCAAGCGTGCCGTCGACGCCTGGGACGACGCCCTCTCCCTGGGCGAGCAGTACGGATACCGCAACGCCCAGACCACCGTCATCGCGCCCACCGGCACCATCGGCCTCCTCATGGACTGCGACACCACCGGCGTCGAGCCCGACTTCGCCCTCGTGAAGTTCAAGAAGCTCGCCGGGGGCGGCTACTTCAAGATCGCCAACGAGTCGGTCGCCCCCGCCCTCAAAGTCATGGGCTACACCGACACGCAAAACACCGCCATCATGGAGTACCTCCTCGGCAAGCTCTCCTTCGACGTGCCGATGCCAAAGTCCACCGGCGCCAAGGGCACCTTCCGCGACTGGCTCAAGGCCAAGGGTCTCACCGACGCCGAGATCACCCGCCTCCAGGGCGGCCTCCCCAGCGTCTTCGAAATCTCCTACGCCTTCGCCGTCTGGAGCGTGGGCGACGACGTCCTCAAGCGCCTGGGCATCGACGCCGCCAAGGCCAAGGCCGACAAATCATTCAGCCTGCTCAAAGCCCTCGGCCTCACCGCCCCCCAGATCGACGAGCTCAACACCGTCGTCTGCGGCACCCAAACCATCGAAGGTGCCCCGCACCTCAAGCCCGAACACATCCCCGTCTTCGATTGCGCCAACACCTGCGGCAAGCTCGGCAAACGCTTCATCGCCCCCGAAGGCCACATCCGCATGATGGCCGCCGCACAACCCTTCATCAGCGGCGCCATCAGCAAGACCATCAACCTCCCCAACTCCGCCAGCGTCGAGGAGATCGCCAGCTGCTACACGATGTCGTGGGAGCTGGGCCTCAAGGCCAACGCCCTCTACCGCGATGGCTGCAAACTCAGCCAGCCCCTCAGCTCCACCAGCGATCAGGAAAAGTCCAAGGAAGGCGAGAAGTCTCCCTCGGGCCCTACGTCGGAGATCAAGCCGGCCTCTTCGAGCCCCGCAGCGGCTGCGGAGGCGCTCGCGGCTGTGGTCTCTGACACCGGCACCTCCCACGCCGAGCCCCAGCGCCTCATCGCTCCCCTCAAGCCCCATCGCAAACGCCTTCCCGACACCCGGCGCAGCCTCACCCACAAGTTCAACGTCGCCGGCCACGAGGGCTACCTCACCGTGGGCCTCTATGAGGACGGGCGTCCCGGCGAGCTCTTCATCACCATGAGCAAAGAAGGCTCCACCATGGGCGGGCTCATGGACGCCGTCGGCACCGCCACCAGCGTCTCGCTCCAGTACGGCGTGCCGATCGAGAGCCTCGTCAACAAGTTCAGCCACCAGCGTTTTGAGCCCGCGGGCATGACTGAGAACCCCGAGATCCCCTTCGCCAAGAGCCTGGTCGACTACATCTTCCGCTGGATGGGCATGCAGTTCATCCCGGGGTATCGCGAGGCCAACGCGCCAAACCGCGGCAGTGGTGGGGGTGGTGGGGGGGGGGGCGGCCCAGGCGCCACCCCCAACAACAAGGCGAACCAGGATTGGATCCAGCAATCGCAGGCATCAGCGCCCACGTCCCAGCCCGATCGCTTCGGCGGACGCCTCGCCGCGGTGACGACCGGCGCGCCCCAGGCCGAGACGCTCAAGGCCCAGCCCGCCGACTCCCCCGTTTCCCACATCCATGTCAGCAAGACCACGATCGACGTGGATGTGCTGGGCGATATTCCAAACCGGGTCGTCCGCACCGTCCTCAACGAGCGGCTCAAGGATGCCCAGGGCGACGCGCCGGCCTGCGATGTCTGCGGGACGATCACAGTCCGCAGCGGCACCTGCTACAAGTGCCTCAACTGCGGGGCGAGCATGGGCTGCTCGTGACCCAACACCAAAGCGAACTCAGGTGATCCGAGCGAAGCGGGCCCGACGCCACTGATCGGGCTCTGAACAGGGCGAATCGCGTGGGTCGGCGGGCAACGGATCGCCCGCCGGAGCAAAGCGGCACGACGCCGCCAAGCTCATCCGCCCCAAGGTTGGTGAATCGAGCACGGCAAAGGCACGGAAGAGCGAGAGCCAAGGAAATCCGGTTCACAACACGGGACTACAGCCAACCTCACACCCCATTCACCCGCCGGGCCCGCTTCCCGGATCACACAAACGACCTCCAAGCACCCCCTCTGACCAAGAACAGAAAGAACGGACCCGAAAGAACAACTCGTTCGAGCACCCCACCCCTGCCCCGAACGAAAGAGCCCACGTCGCGAGGCCTTGTGCGCCGTTCCACCACCCACCAGTGCGCCAAGGTTTCGCTTCCCTGACCCCCGGACGGCCCACCACCGTCCGGGGGCTTTTCTTTTCTCCTCCCACGCCCTCAGAGCACGACGCGCAAGCGAGTGTGCGTCTACGACCACCATTCGTGTGCATGGACGCTTGGGCCTCTGGCCTCGGCGCCACCCGCCACCCGTCGCCCCGCCCCGGGATCTGGCACGTGGAACATGCATCATCAAAGCCCTCCCCGCGCATATCCTCTGTTTACGCCCCGCCAAATCGCGGCCGCGCACTCGCCTCCACCACCTCTCCATGCTTCCCCACGCCGTCTCCATCCACTCCGCTCCACCTCTCGACGCCTCCGCTCGCTGCGAGCCCATCCTTCGTTCCGTCCCCGAATGGTTCGGCATCGAGGAAGCCACACGCGGTTACATCGCCGCCGCCTCGCGCCTTCCCACCTGGATTGCCTGTGTTGAAGGGCGAGACGCCGGCTTCATCACCCTTGAACAGCACTTTCCACAGGCCGCCGAGATCCACTGCATCGCCGTCCATCGCGACTTCCACGGACACGGTGTCGGCACCGCCCTCGTGCGTCACGCCGAATCCGTTCTTCAAGCCGACGCCGTGCGATTCCTCCAGGTCAAAACCATGGGCCCGTCAAAGCCCAACAAGGGATACGCCCTCACACTCCGCTTCTATCTCCACGTCGGCTTCACGCCCCTCGAAGAACTATCGGGCCTGTGGCCTGGCATGCCATGTCTCATCCTCGTCAAGAAACTTGGATGCCCCAGCCCTTGATCGCGCCAAAGCACACCACCGCCCGCTGGCGGCCTCAATCACAGTCTTGCACAGGCCCTCAGGCCTGTTTGTTCACCTGCCCATTTGGCCAGTTGACCCGCCGCTCCCCCGGAACCGCCCGCCGCCGCATCCGTACCGTCGTCATACCATGCCGCGGTCGGCGTATCCCCAGGGGTGGGGCGATGGAGACCAGCGATGACCAGTCCCTCCACCCTTGACGATCGAAACGACATCGAGCCGTCAACCCCATCCGCCCTCTTCATCTGCCCCTACTGCGGCGGCCCCACGCCCGATCAGCCCCGCTGCGCCTCCTGCCGTGGCTTTCTCGACCCGCTCTCCCGCCAGGCCAGCCAGAACGCTATGGGACCTTGGTTCATCCGCGACGACTCCGATGCCGGCCCGGGCCCCTTCCGCCCCGGTTGCTCCTACGCCACGCTCGCCGAGCTGGTCCGCCGCAAAAAGGTGACGTTCGAGACAATTCTGCGCGGCCCCACCACGAACCAGTTCTGGATGCCCGCCCGTCGCGTCCCGGGCCTCGCCCACTTGCTGGGAGTTTGCCACGCGTGCAAAGCCGAAGTCGACGGCGTCGAACACGAGTGCCCTGAATGCACCGCCAGCTTCGAACATCCCGCCGATCGTCAAAGCCTCGGCCTGCTCCCCGTCATGCTCCTCCCAGGCCAGGGCACGCCGCAAGACGTCGCCGCGTCGACCATGAGCGCGAGCTCCCACGCCCCGCACGCCGCACCCGCCAAGGTTGCTCCCGCCCTCAACGATCAGCCCTCTCAGGCCATCCTGCGCCACGTCGACCTCATCGAGTCGCGGCTGCGCTGGGCGTGGGCCCTGTTCATCGCGGTGCTTGTCCTGTTCGCGGTTTCCACCGCCCTCGTCGCGGCCGCCGTCTTTGCTGGCTTTGTCGTCGTGAGCATCCCGGAGGATGCGCAGTCGTCACCGCCCCCATCGATCTCGCCGGCCCCCGCCCAGGATCCGTCGCCAGAGACTCCATCGACGCCCCGCGAGCCCGGCGCAGCGCCAACGCCATCCGCCGAATCCCCGGCCGCATTGCCGCCCCCGTCGCCGCAGCCCGCGCCAGGCACGAGCCAACCCTTGCCGCAAAGTGTTGAAGGGCAGGCGCGCGAATTGTTGACGCAGGGCACCGCCGACTCGCTCTCGCGGGCCGAGCGATTGCTCCAGGACGCGGTGAAGGGCGACGCAAAGAACACGGTCCTGTCCGACCTGCTCGCCGCGGTGCGCGCGAAGCAGGCGCAGAACGCGGTCAAGGGCATCCGCTAACGGCTCTGCGGCGCGTGGGGAGGTCGAACTTCCACCGATGGTGACCACGTGGAATCAGGCTCCTTCGCCGGAGTGGTCGCGGTCCCTCGACTTGCCCAAGCCCTCGCCACACCCTTGGGCGCCATGTTCATCCGCTCGCGTTCCACAACCAGCGGCCTGCGCCGCACTTGAAAGTGGATCGCGCCGATGTACTCGCCCAGCACCCCGAAGAAGAAGAGCTGAAGCCCCGAGAAGAAGAAGACCGCGACGATCAGCGTGGGGATGCCCGCCGGAGTGTCCCCTCGGCGCACCAGGTTGTACACGAGGCTGAACGCCGCGAACAAAAAGCTCCCCACCGCGATCAACAGGCCAAACCCCATGCACAGGCGCAGCGGCACGTTCGTGAACGAGATCAACCCGTTGAGAGCCTGGTCGATCAGATGGTACATCCGATTCTTCGAGAACCCGCGCTTGCGCGCCACCCACGTGTAGTCCACACCCGTCGCTGTGAATCCCACGTTGGCGATCATCCCGCGGATATACGGATAGTGATCATCGCACTCCCGCAGCGCCTCCACCACGCACCGGTCGATCAGCTGAAACTCGCCCACGTCGGGCGGGATCGTGATGTTCGCGAAGCGGCTCACCAGCCTGTAGTACAGACGCCTGGTTGTCCGCATCGTGAACGATTCCTGCCGGCGCTTGCGACGCCCGTACACCACCTGATTGCCCTGCTCCCAGAGGCGAACGAACTGCGGGATCAACTCGGGCGGGTCCTGCAGATCCGCCGCCAGCAGCACCACCACCGCGTCACCCCCCGCGTTCAAAAGCCCGTTGAACGTCGAGCGGAACGGCCCCACATTCCTGGCGTTCACGATCACCTTCACGCACGGGTCGGTTGCCGCCAGCTCGCGCAGGGTCGCCACGGTCCCGTCGGTCGAGGCGTTGTCGCAGAAGAGGTGCTCGCGCGTGAACTCGGGCAGTTCCTTCTCGAAGATATCACGCACGATCGCGTGGCACTCGCGCACGTTGTCCTGCTCGTTGTACACGGGGGTGATGACGCAGATCGTCTTGCGGCCATTCATCGGTTTGCCCCGTTGTTTCGGTGTGCAAGCACGCGTTCATTCCTCCAGCAGTCGCAGCGCCGCCGCCAGCGGGTCGCCGCAGACCTCGAGCATGTACTTCTGACTTCCCACGCGGTGATGGAGCATGTCGGGGACGCCCCACTTGGCGAAGCGGGCACGAGCACCGTTCATGGTTGCCACGACGTCCGCCACGGCGGAACCCAGGCCGCCGGTCAGGCTGTGTTCTTCGAGGGTCAAGATGCCCCGCGTCTCTCGGCACGCTGCCCGCACCGCTTCTTCATCCAAGGGCTTGACGGTGTGCATGCTCAGCACCCGCGCCGAGATCTCGCGCTTGGCGAGCGAATCCGCAACCTCCAGCGCGATCCGCAGCATGGAGCCCGTGCTGATGAGCGTCAGGTCCCTCCCCTCGCGCACCTTGATCGCCTTGCCGATCACAAACTCCACGGGAGACTTGTGAAGGACCGTTTCCCCCGCCTTCCCCAGGCGCAGAAAGCCCGGGCCCGGCTGGGCGATCATCGCCCGCGTCGCAAGATCTGCCTCGGCGGGGTCCGCTGGCGCGATGACGGTCATCCCCGGGAGGCTCCGCATGATCGACAGGTCCTCGATGCCGTGGTGCGTGTACCCCTGCGACCCGTACGCGAAGCCCGCACCCACCGAGACCACCTTCACGTTGGCCTTGTGGTAACAGACATCGTTGCGGATCTGCTCGAGGCAGCGCAGCGTCGGAAAGTTCGCGATCGAGTACGTCAGGCAGATCTTCCCGCACGAGGCCAATCCCGCCGCCACACCCGTGAGGTTCTGCTCCGCCACGCCCACGTTCACGTACCGGTCGGGGAACAGCGCCGCGAACTCCTCGAGCACGCTGAAGCCCAGGTCGCCCGTGAGCAGCATGACCCGCGGATTCTCGGCGGCCACCTTGCACAACGCCTTGATGAATGCGGTTCTCAAGCCCGCACCTCCAGCTCACTCTTGGCCTGCGCCAGCTGGCCAGCGTCGGGAGATCGATAGTGCCACAGGAGCTTGTTCTCCATGAACGACACGCCCTTGCCCTTGACCGTGTGCGCGATGATCACCGAGGGCCGCCCCTTCACAAACGGCAGGGCGTCCAGGGCCCCGGCAATCTGCTCGTGGTCGTGGCCGTCGATCTCTCTCACGCCCCAGTTGAACGCCCGCCACTTGTCGGCGAAGGGGTCCAGGTCGAGCACTTCTTTCACCGTTCCAAACGACTGGATCTTGTTGAAGTCCACGAGCACCACCAGGTTGTCGAGCTGGTGGTGGGGGGCAAAGAGCACGGCCTCCCAGATGGATCCCTCGTCGCACTCGCCGTCGGAGAGGAGGCAGAAGGCTTTCCACGCCGCCCCGTCGCGCTTGGCGGCAAGCGCCATCCCCGCCGCGACGCTCAGGCCATGCCCGAGGGAGCCCGACGAGAAATCCACGCCCGGCACCCCGTGGTGGGTGATGTGCCCGGCGAGTTTGCCGCCATCGGCGCAGTAGGTCTCGAGCCAGTCTCGCGGGAAGAAGCCGCTCTCGGCCAGCACCGCGTACACCCCCGCCGCCCCGTGGCCCTTGGAGAGAACGAACCGGTCGCGACCCGCGTCGGCGGGTTTGGCGGGGTCGACTTTCATGCCGAAGGAGTAGAGGCACGCGAGGAGGTCTGACATGGAAAGGCAGGTGCCAATGTGCGACGCCCCGGCCTTGTGGACCATTGAGAGCGCGCCAAGCCGCACCCGGCGCGCGAGCTCGCGCGAGCGATCGAGCCGGCCGGTCTTGTCACTGCACGAGGTCGCGGTGCTCACGATACCACTCCACGGTCTGGCGCAGCCCCTGCTCCAGACCCACCTTGGGTTCCCAGCCGGTTGCGGCACAAAGCCGCGAAATATCCGCCTGCAGGTGCATCACCTGGTCGGGACGATAGGGGATGTCACCAAACCCCAGCGGAAGCGCCGGATCGATCTCATCCCGCACCCCCTCGACGATCCGCCGCAGGGGACCGGCCGTCCCCGACCCCAGATTGAAGACGCCGGCGGCCCCACGCTCTCCCGCCGCCACGACCGCCCGGGCGACATCGGCCACATGGCAGTAATCCCAGACTTGCTCCGCTTTGGTCAGTGCCGGCCTCTTCCCGTCGAGCAATTGCAAGATCAGTCCCGGGATCATCCAGTACGTCTCATCCCCCGGCCCGTACGACGAAAACAGCCGCAACCACGCGACCTTCACGCCCCGCTCGGCGCCAAGCCTCGCGAGCGTGAGCCCAGTCGCGAGCTTGGAAATTCCGTACAGCGTCGTGGGCTTGGCCGGCGCGTCCTCGCCGGCAATCCCCGCGATGGGCCCATACTCGGCCTGCGATCCCAGCCCGATCAGGTGCTTCACGCCCGCCCTCGCCGAGGCGAGAAACAGGTCCATCGCGCTCTGGATGTTGCGGATCTGCCTGGGGTCGTTGCGATCGGTGTTTCCCACGCCGTCCCACGCCAGGTGCATGACCACGTCGGGCGCGAGGCTCTTGAGCGTGCCTTCGTACGAGCCGACATCGGCGAGATCGCCCTCGACCCTCTTTGCCCGGGCACCCTCGATGCGCCAAAGGCGTCTGCTCGTGGACCGGATGAGCACCGTGGTCTCGTGCCCGCGCTCGCCCAGCTCGCGCAGCACCGCCGAGCCCACAAAGCCGGTCGAACCTGTCAGAAAGACGCGCACGCTCTTCTCCCTGGGTCACACACGATCAAGCTCCCTCATGGCCGCGAGCGCCCGCTGGATCCGGATCGACGCCGGCGCCCTGCCGGGGGCGTCAGTGTACCCGAATCGCAGGCGATGGACCGTCTTGGCCAGGGCGATGCGAAGGAAGTGCACCCAGAATCGCGGGTGGTCCCAGTCAGCGCCGTACGCCTCGAAAAAGGCTGCCCAGCGACGCTCGGGATGGAACGTCGCCCACATCGCCAGGTCGTAGGCAGGGTCGCCCAGGAGCGCATCCTCCCAGTCGATGAGCACGGGCCCATGTCCATCGCCGGTAAAGACGTTGTGGTTCCCGCAGTCGCCGTGGAGGAGCTGCGACGACGACGCGTCCAGCCAGTCTTTGGACCCCGCGAAAATCCCGCGGATCATCGCGCCCTCGCCCACGGTGACAAGCCCCGCGGCGTGGCAGACATTGACGTGCTCCGCCACGCGATTGAGCACGTGGTGCGACCAACTCGTGTGGATCCCGCGCAGCTTCTCGCCCAAACCGGCACGGATATCCAGAAAGCCGAAGCCTTCACCCTGGATCCCATGGATCTGTCGAAGCGTGCGCGCCAAGGCCGCCAGGTGCGGCGCGATCGCTGCGTCATCGGCGTCGAGTTCGCGGAGACATTGCCCCGGGGCTTGCTCCAGGACCTGCGTGTCGACGGGCGACTCCCGGCGCGAGGTGTCCACCGCCAGTGTCTTTGCGCACGGGACTCCGTGGGCGGCCGCCGCTCTGGTCGCCATCGCGTCGGCGTGCATGCCCCAATCGGTCCCCTCCCGCCAGAGTCGGCCCAGGCGAACAACCACTTGCGTCTCGCTCCCTTTAAGGCGAGCCATGTAGACCTGATGAAAGGTCCCCGCCGCGGGGGAGGGCTCGACGCCCGCGATGGCGCACCCGGTCGCGCGTGCCGCAGCTCCGGCGGCGACCTCGGGCGTCAGGCCGTCGACCAACGGATCCAGCGTGCGCAGGCCGCGCAGCAACTGATCGGGCAGTGGCAGATCCGCCTTCGTCAGGAACATCCGGCCCAGCGAGTCGAGATGGGCTCGAAGCGATTCGGGCGTGCGATCTCTTTGGGCTTCTGCCATAAGGTGCCACAACTCCCGGCAGCCGCCCGCTTAGAACCGGATCGGCTCGACGCGCCCGGTCTCCAGGAACTGGTCGTAGCCCATGAGCTGGTGGCTGACGGCCGTCAGATCTCGCACGCCCTTCTTCTGCTCGGCACTGAGCTCGTTGGCGGTCCGCATGTTCTCCTCGGGCGTGGGCGTCCGGATCGTGCCCCAGGGCTTGATCTCCTTGAGCTCAACCGCGTTGAACGACGGCACCAGGCACTTCTCGCTGAACGGCAGGCCGATGCCGGCCAAGAGCGTGGAGATCGTCCCCTTGCGGTCGGCGACCATGTCCTCGAAGCGCATGATGTGGAAGCGGCCCGGGTACTTGCGCTTGAACGTCAGCGCGAGGTACTGGCAGTATCCCCACGTGTGCGCGTACCGCTCGAGAGAGGGCGGGAAGGGGCGGCGGAACTGGTCGGCGTAACCCGCGTAGGGATTGCGGCAGACATGGATCACGTGCCCCCTGGGGAAATCGGAGAGGATCTTCTCGGCGTCGAGCACCTGCACCGGGTTGTACCCCACGCAGAAACGCTCCTGCCCGGTTTTGTTCAGGTTCTCCCACGTGTCGAACGTGGAGCGGAAGAAGGCCTCGACGAGCGTGGCGCGGGTGCGACCCTTCTCCTTGAGGATCTCGGCGAAGCGGGCGCGACGCTTCTTCTCGTCCATCACCATGCCGCACTCTTTGAACTTGGAGCGGCCCGGGACGCGGAGATACGTCTTGAGCTCTTCGTCCCAGAAGGCCTCGTAGTCGGCCTCGGGCGTGGAGTTCATGGGGAACTCGGGCCAGCGGTAGCGGATGGGCACGTAGCTCGACAGGAAGTCGTTGTTCATGCCCGTGCCGACCTGGGACTCGAACGGGTACACGTGCAGCTCGGGGTGCCCGTCGAGCATCCGGTGGGTGGTGTTTCCGCCGTTCTCGTACATCGCCGAGATCATGATGAGGTTGAACTCTTTCAAGCCGAAGACTCCCTGGTTTGTTTCAGTTGGATTGGTTCAGTTGGTTTGTTCGGTGAGGAACTGGCGATACCAGTCGACGGTGCGCTTGAGCCCCTGGTCGAGCGTGAACAGGGGCTTCCAGGCGAGCTCTTCGCGGGCGCGCCTTGCGGAGAGATACTGGTGGACGATCTCGTTGCTCGCCTCGCCGCGGACATCGGGGACGAGGTTGGAGCCCATCAGCGCGAGAATCTTGGTCACGAGCTGGATCACGGTGACCTGGATCTCGTTGGAGAAGTTGTACGCCTTGCCGCGAATCGAGGGATCCCTCGCCAGCGCGGCGGCCAGTGTCATGTACGCGTGAGCGCCGTCCTCGACATAGAAGTAATCGCGGACGTACGTGCCGTCGCTGCGGATGACGGGGCGATCCCCACGGACGATGCTGCGGATGGTGCCTGGGACGATGCGGTTCCAGTTGAGGTCGCCCCCGCCGTAGAAGTTGCCGCAGCGGGTGACGACCACCGGCAGGGCGTAGGAGTGGGCGTAGGTCTGAGCGATGAGGTCGGAGCAGCTCTTGCTGACGTCGTAGGGGTGCTTGCCCTGGAGGGGAGTCTCCTCGTCGTAGGGGAGCTTCTCTTGGTCGCCGTAGGCCTTGTCAGATGAGGCGACGACGATTTGCTGGATCTTGGGGCTGCGACGGCAGGCTTCCAGGAGCGCCCAGGTGCCGCGGATGTTGGCTTCGAAGGTCGAAACTGGGTTGCGGTTGGCGATGCCGACGATGGTCTGGGCGGCCAGATGGAAAACGGTCTGCACTTCGTACTCACCCAGGGCCCGCTCAAGGACAGCCTGATCGGAGATGTCACCGCGGACGACCTTGACCTTGCCGAGTTGGCCGCTGCGGGCGATTTCTGACTGGGGCACCCAGTCGCGGACGAGGCAGACGACATCGGCCCCGGCCTCAACGAGGCGTCGGACGAGCCACGAGCCGACGAGCCCGGTGGCGCCGGTGACCAGGGTGGGGCGGTCCTGCCATGAGATCGGTGTGCTCAATCCTTCCACACTTTCCAGGGAGCCTTGCCGGCGTCCCACATGTCGTTGAGGGCCTTGTACTCGCGGAAGGTGTCCATGGCGAAGAAGAATCCTTCGTGGCGGTAGGCAACGAGCTCGCCCTTGGCGGCCAGTGTTTCGAGGGGGCCACGCTCGAGGATGCAGTCGTCGCCGTCGATGAGATCGAGGACCTTTTTGTGGAAGACGAAGTAGCCCATATTGGCCCAGCCGTCCATCTGGGGCTTCTCCAGGAAGTCCTCGACCCTGCCTCGGTCGTCGAGGTTCATGATGCCAAAGCGGGAGGTGGGGCGGTGGGCGGACATGGTAGCGAGCTTGCCGTGGGATTTGTGAAACGCCACGACCTTGGAAATATCGATGTCGGCGACGCCGTCGCCGTAGGTGACCATGAAGAGGTCATCGTCGATGTACCGCCCGGCCCGCCCGACGCGCCCGCCGGTCATGGTGTTCTGTCCGGTGTCGGCCAGGGTGATCTCAAAGGAATTCTCGGCGTGGGCGCCGTGGTACTCAACGCGGTGCCTCTCGCCCAGGTGCACCGTGAAGTCCCGCTGCATCGCCTCGTAGTGGAGGAAGTACTCCTTGATCATCTCGCCCTTGTACCCCACGCACAGGATGAACTGGCGGTGCCCATGGTGGGCGTAGGTCTTCATGATGTGCCAGAGGATCGGCTTGCCGCCGATATCGACCAGGGGCTTGGGCTTGAACTCGGTTTCCTCGCGCATCCGGGTGCCCATGCCCCCGCAGAGAATCATCACTTTCATGGGCGGGACTCCTGGCCTTCGAGGGGGCGTTTGCGTGGGCTTTGGGGCCTCTTGGCGGGTAGGGTGGGTGGGGTGGGGGCGGGACTGTGGCTTGGCGAGTGCATGAATCAGCCCATGATATCGCCTCGGATGGCGGCTATCGCTGGGGCATCACTTCTTTCCAATTCCAGTCGTCCTTGCGTTTGCCGCGGTCCAGGAGGTGCTCGATGGAGGCTTCCTTGCCCTGGGTGATCTGGATGCCCTCGAAAAGCGCGGCCGACTCCCCCGGGCCGGTTGGGGCGCGGTCGGTGAAGCGGAGCTCGACGCGGGAGGCCGCATCGGGGATGGGGCAGGAGAAGTTCGACGGGATGCCCGAGGCGATCATTTCCCAGGTGCCGATGACGGCGTCATCGGCGTGGGCGGTGATGGTCTGCTTGGGCGTCATGCAGCGCACGCGGAGCGTGAGGACCCTGTCGGTTCCGGGGCCCAAGGTCATCTTGACGCCCGAGAGGTTCGCCCACCGGACGCTGGGCATGTCCCACTGGGGGTAGGGCCCTTCGAGGCGGCCCAGGCCGTCGATGGTCGCGAAGCCCTCGAAGGGGCGGTGCTTGGAATAGAGGGCGATGCGCCCGCCCGAGGGGGTTTGCCAGAGGCCGCGGCGGCCGTAGTCGGAGCGCTGGGCGATCCAATTCCAGATGTTTGGGAGTGCGGCGTAGACGGGGAAGTTTGGGTTGACCTCGTCGGCGGAGTTTTCGGAGATGAGGACCATGTCGGCCTTGTCGAAGGCCTTGTCGAAGATCTCCTGCGACGTCTCAAATTCGGAGGTGTAGGCGTCGAAGTAGATTCCCACCTTGGCGCCCTCGTACGCCAGAAGGGGATTGCCCAGGTGGCCGACGTGGGGGAGAAACGCGCGGGTGTGCTGCGCGGGAGCGTGTTCGATGGCCGCGGCGAGGGCGCTTTGGAACACGCGGTCGGCGGCCTTGCGTGCCGGGGTGACCTCCAGAATCGGAGATTGGGGGATCTGAAAGCCGACCAGGGCGATGACGCCCGCGATGACGGCGACGAGTTGCGAAACGTCGGGCCTGCGTCTTGGGAGGGAGGCCCGGGCGGCGATCTGGCCGAGGCCGGCGGCCATGCCCAGGATGAGGAAGGAGTAGAAAGTGAGGCCGAAGTAGGGTGTTTTGATCTTGTTGGCCAGGACGATCGCGAAGGATCCCAGGGTGACAAGGAGGGCGGCGGTTCCCACGAGGCGTGCCCGTTTGCTGCCGCGGATGAGAACGAAGAGGTAGCAGATGCCGCCGACGATCAGCACGATGCGCAGGGGGCGGACGCCCATGAACTTTGCGCCGTCGTGGAAGTAGTACGCCAGGTGCTGCGCGAGGGAGAACTTGGTGGTGCCGAAGGACCAGACGTCGACGTCTTTGAACGTGGCGCGGATGTAGCGGATGAGCTGGGGACCGGCCAGCAGGTAGTAGGGGAGCACGATCAGTGCGGCGAGGAGGGAGATGCGGAGGCATCGGCCGGCGATTGCGAAGAGGGCCGCCCGCTTGGATTGCTGATGGGGCTGCCTGGACCATGCGAGCGTGCAGGCGAGAGCGGAGGAGAGACCAAAGAGGCAGATGGTGGCGGGGAAGACGGTGGGCTTTGCGAGAAGGGCGAGGGTGAGGAGCGAGACGATGACGCGGCGGCGCGTTCCTTTGCCTGGAACGCGCTCAAGGAGGAGCAAGCAGGCCAGGGCGATGAAGAAGCTCGCGGCGGCGTCGGGCCGGAACTCGGTGACGGTGAGCCAGGAGGCGGGGAGGAAAGCCAGGATGATGAGGGCCGCCACGCGTTCGAAGCGTTGGGCCCATCGCAGGAACCAGGCGGCCCCGCAGAAGACGACGAGGAGTACGCCCGAGTGGATGGCGTAGGGGATCCAGTCGCGGATGCCGCCGACGAGGAAGCCCAGGAAGGTGATGGCCCAGAAGAGCGGGGAGTGGGGTGGGGAGGTCCAGATCTGGCGAGCGAGGCCTTTGAGGCCGTGCTCGCGGAGGGCGTCGATGGAGAGGGCGCCCTGGCAGAGGTAGGAGACGTCGTCGTATGCGGAGGTGATGGAGAGGCGGCCGAACTGGGAGGAGAACTGGAGGGCGATGATGGTGACAATCGCCCAGAGCAAGAAGGGGGCGAGCCAGAGGGAAAGTCCGCGGGCGGGGCGTGTGAGTGGTGGGAGGGGCATGAGGCGGAAGGCGAGACGAGGGGGCGTCGGGGAGGAGGGGGCCATCGTACACGATGGGGATGGGGGATGAGACAGGGGGAATGATGCTGGCAATGAACGTCTGCCAGCCGTCCTGAGGCCTGAAAGTGATCGTGAATCGCTCATGTTGATCGACAGCGAGAATCACGGACGGATGCCGAACGGCCGGATACACTGAATTGGAATGACTGAAGGCACCAACATTCCACACGCTGGCTGGCCACCAATTGTCCCTCGGGCGATTGATCGACTGCGGGGGCCTGCCAAGGGACGCTGGCCGCACATTGCGGCCGCAGAAGCATTAAGTGGAAGGAAGATGATCGCTCTCGCCGAACTCGCGAAGAGCGTGCTTCCGACCGACGAGGGTGCTTTCGTGGTGTTTGGCTCTCTGGCGCGGTCGGAGTTTACCATTGGCAGTGACCTTGACTGGGCGGTTCTCATTGATGGGCGGGCCGACTCGGGTCATCTGGAAATCGTCCAACGACTTTGTGCCGATCTCGAGCTGGAGTTCAAGCGTCCAGGGCCTACCGAACTCTTTGGAGGACTGGTTTTCAGCCATGAACTGATACACGCCATTGGTGGCGACGAGGACTCGAACAAGAACATGACGCGGCGGTTGTTGCTGCTGCTCGAATCGGCGCCGATTCCCGCTACTGGGAGCGAAGCGGTCCACAACCGCATCGTGCAGGGGATTCTGTATCGCTACGTTGAAGAAGACGCGAGTTTTCTCGATCCCCAGGATCCCGCGAGGAGAGTCCCGCGTTTTCTCCTCAATGACGTGGTTCGCTTCTGGCGCACCATGGCGGTCGATTACGCGAACAAGTTCAGATCGCGAAGTGGTCAGGGATGGGCGTTGCGAAACATCAAGCTTCGCATGTCCCGGAAACTTTTGTTTGTGTCTGGCTTGTTCATGTGCCTTTCGTGCAAATTGCTCCCTCCCACGAAGATTGACCGCAATATCCAATCGCAGGAACTGGTCGATTTTCTTCGAGAATGGACGAGAAGAGCTCCGCTCGAGTCGCTTGCGCTTGTGATTGAGAAGTACGCCCCGTCCCTCGCGGCCGATGTGTTCGACTCATACGATTCTTTTCTCGAGTTGCTCAATGACGCACCGCGGCGTGAGTCGCTCAAGGACCTGTCGCCCGAGGCCGCGTACAAAGACGAGAGTTTCCTGCGGGCCCGCGCATTGTCGGACACCTTTGACAGGGCTCTGCGAAAGCTCCTGTTTGATTCGGACAGAGACATTGCGGATCTTGTGATGCAGTATGGAGTATTTTGATGTCCTCAGTCGGCTTTTCAACCGGAGCACTCGCCCTAGGGGACTTCCGGCGCGCTCTGCGAATGCTGGTCTCGAAGCACGCGGATGCGGTGGAACTCTCGGCGCTGCGCTGGACAGAGCTTCCGGCTTTGCAGGGGGCGCTTTCATCTCTCGATCTGGATCAGTACAGCTACAGGGCCGTTCACGCTCCGACCGATGCGCCGAATGAGCGAGAACTTGTGACGCGTCTCAAGGAGATTGCGGACCTTGGGTTCAATGTTGTGGTTCATCCGGACACGATTCGCGAGTTTCCCCTGTGGGACCGACTCAATGGAAAGCTATGCATTGAGAATATGGACTCGCGAAAGTCGACCGGCCGGACGGCCGAAGAGCTCGGGTCGATCTTTGCCAGGCTACCCCAGGCCAAGCTGTGCTTTGATGTCGCGCACGCGAGGCAGGTCGATCCGACCATGACTGAGGCGGTTCGAATTCTGCTCACGTTTGCGGATCGCCTGGCGGAAGTTCATCTGAGTGAGGTCAACAGCAAGGGGAAGCACTTTGCGATGTCGTTGACCGCGAAGCGGGCGTATAGGCCGCTGGCCGGGTTTTTGTCGCGTGTGCCGGTAATCCTCGAGTCGCCAGTCGATGAGGAGGACATCGAGTCTGAGATCCATGAGGCGCGCGACGTTCTTGGTGCAACGGAAGGAGACCCCCAATGAGTACCGCATGCGTCGGAATGGCGTGGTACAGCGACGAGGGGCACTACCAGCAGATCAAGGGGATGGCGGCTGATGCGGAGGTGCTTTCGGAGACATTCCAGCAATGGCTGAAGGGGGCGGAGGCGGCTGAGGGAGAGCTCAAGAAGAAGGGTTTGCTTGTGATTCGGATTCCTTTGATGCTGCCGCGATTTGCGGAGTGGTGCAGGGAGAAGAAGTTGAAGATGAATGGGGAGGCTCGCACGCGATTTGCGGCGGAAGGGGTGCAGAAGTTCACAACGGGTCTGGGACCGTCAGGCGGTGGGTCTGTGGGGAAGAAGCCGGCGGGGGGGACGATGTGAGGGAAGTGGGGGTTGGATTTTTGTGACCACCAAGTGTGTCACAACCCCCAAGACACCGACCGCCCTTG
>CAYHQQ010000052.1:0-27173 GCA_964358855.1 uncultured Phycisphaeraceae bacterium | reverse complement strand
CCACACCTCTCCACCCAACTCTCCACCCACCACCGCCGCCCCACCCCACATCATCACGCGGGACATCATCGCCCACCTCAGGGGCGACATCCCAGCCGGCGGCCCTGCTCTTGGTGGCTCCCCGCTGAGTGGCGCCGCTCTCCAGAGCGATGATCCTCCGCCCGGGAGCCATCCCACCAGCCCCGCTCCACCTCCTCCGCTCATCGTCACGCCCCACATCGACATTTCGCCCAGGAGCTCAGCCGTCGCCGCGCCCGTCGAGCACGAGCTTCCGGCAACTCCGTCGTTGCTTCGCGCACCGCCCATCCTCCCCGCAAGCTCCGACGCCGTCGCTCCAGCGCCGCAAGCCGCTCCCATCGCACTCCCCGAACTCAAGCCGATCACTCCGTCACCGACCGGCAATTCCCCCGCCGCTGCGACGCCGTGCTCTGCCGCCAGCGCCGTACCTCGCCCCCAACGATCATGCCGTTCCCGCGACGCCCCGTCCGACCATTCAACCGCCTACCTGGAACGCTTGATCGAACAGATCAAAAGCGATCCGGCTCTCGCGCGAAGGTACCCACCCTCCGCGCTCACCATCTACAAGGACCCCTGACCCTGCCACGTCCTCGTGGCACGGGCATCCTGCCCGTGTCTTTGTGCCATGGGCTTCCAGCCCATGTCTTCCGTCTCCATTTGACCATTTGACCATTTGACCATTTGGCCATTTGCGCAGCTACGACAACAACCACTCCAGATCCTCGCGCGTCATCGAGCTCAGCGGCCCCGCGTTCTCCGAGATAATCGCCGACACGAGCTCCTTCTTTCGCTCCTGGAGTTCAAGGATGCGTTCTTCCACCGTGCCGGTGGCGATGAGGCGGTAGGCGATCACGCTCTTGTCCTGGCCGATGCGGTGCGCGCGATCGATCGCCTGGGCTTCGACCGCGGGGTTCCACCATGGATCGAGGAGGAACACATATCCGGCGGCCGTCAGGTTCAGTCCGACGCCGCCGGCCTTGAGAGAGATCAGGAAGACGCCGCGCCCACCATCTTTGACCGGCGTGGATTGGAAGCGGTCGACGCGCAGGTCGCGCTCTTTGGCGGAGGTGGTGCCGTCGAGCTCTTCGTAAGTGATGCCCTTTTGATCGAGCTCGGCTTTGACCAGGGCGAGCATCGAGGTGAATTGCGAGAAGACCAGCGCCTTGTGACCTTCGACGCCCAGTTCCTCGAGCATCTCAACGAGCATCGAGACCTTGGCCGATTCGACGTGAACCGGCTTGTCGACTCTGGACGCACCCGCGGGCGACGCACCCTTTGCCCTGGGCAACGCCTTGGGCTCGATGAGCGCGGGATGGCACGCGACCTGTCGCAGCCGCAGCAGTGCTTCGAGCACGTGCATCTTGCTCTTGTTCATTCCCTCGCGTTCGACGCGACCAAGGAGCTGAGTCTGGTAGTGCGTCCGCAGGTCGTCGTAGAGCTTGCGCTGCTTGCCTTCGAGCTCGCATCGCACCGTCTGTTCGCTCCGGGCGGGGAGTTCGGGCGCGACCGTCGCCTTCGTGCGCCGAAGCAG
This sequence comes from uncultured Phycisphaeraceae bacterium, assembly GCA_964358855.1. Lineage (GTDB taxonomy): Bacteria > Planctomycetota > Phycisphaerae > Phycisphaerales > UBA1924 > UBA2396. The sequence goes on along the minus strand of CAYHQQ010000052.1, from coordinate 25,624 downwards.
GAACGGACGCAGCGCTCGCCTGAGCATCACCATGCCATCGGCGTCCTTGTCGCTCTTGGCCGCCTGCTGGAATGCGGGCATGGATCCGAGCATGCCGGGATTGAGAAACTCAAAGATCGACCACAGGTCTTCGAGCCGGTTTTCCACCGGCGTGCCCGTGAGCGCCAGCCGGCGAGTGGCCTTGAGCAGTCGAGCGGCCTTGGCGGCCTGGGAAGTCGCGTTCTTGATGGTCTGTGCCTCGTCGAGCACCACACAACCAAACTCAATCTCGCGCAGCACCTCGATGTCCATCCGCATCGTCGCGTAGGTCGTGAGCACGAGGTCGCCGCGGCCGATGCTTCCCCGCACCGCCGCTCGCTCCAGGCCGGTGTAGTCGATCACCTTGAGCCCTGGCGTGAAGCGCTGGGCCTCCTTGGCCCAGTTGAGCACCAGCGACTTGGGCGCAACGACGAGCCAGGGCTGTCTTTCCCCTTGCTTCCTGCGGTCGGCGAGGTGCGCGAGGAGCTGCACCGTCTTGCCCAGACCCATGTCGTCGGCAAGGCATCCGCCCAGGCCGAACTCCGCGAGGAACGTCAGCCATCCAAGGCCCTGGCGCTGATAGGGCCGGAGCTCGCCCTTGAACGTCCTGGGCTCCTTTCGGGCTTCGATCCCGTCGAACTTGCGCAGCTTCTGGCGGGCGATGGCGACCTGCTTGTCGCACGTTGCCTCGGGCAACTCGGCCATGAGCGCGTCGACGAGCGAGAGCTGAGCCTTGCTGAATCGAACACTCTCGCCCTCGGCGCGTCCGAGCCCCAGCCATCGCCCGTGCTTGCTGAGCCACTCGTCGGGCAGCAGGCCCAGCGAGCCATCTCCCAGCGAGACGAATCGTTCGCCCTTACGAAGCGCCTCGAGCACCGCCCCGATCGAAGCGCTCGTCTCGCCGAACTGCGCAGCACCCTCGAGATCAAACCAGTCGATCCCGCTGGTGACGCGGATGTTCACAGCGCCGGGCGAGCGATACTTGGCCGCGTCTCTCACCACTTCCCAGCCGTCGGCCAGAAGACCGGCCGCCACCGTCGGCACGCGCTTGATGTGCACCCGGTACTCCGCGAGGTGCGTGTCGTGCTTGCCCCCGAGTGCCAGGAAACGATCCGTCGCCTCGCGCTCGGCCTGGGCGTGGCGCTCGACGACCGCGGCGGTGCCATCGGGAAACGAGACCGCCACAAAGCCGCTCGCCCCGGATTCGACTCTGGCGCCCTCGTACTCGAATCCGACTTTCGCTCCGAGAAAGTCGGTGGGGCCGCGGTACTTGTCGGCAAGCGGCGTGGTGAGCTGCAATCGCGGGCGCGGGCGGACGCCCGCGAGTCGCTTTGGACCCCAGCCATCGGGCCACATCATCGGGAGAGGAATCTGTTTGGCCGCCAGAGCGTCCAGGAGAGCGGCAACCTCGGCCTGATCGACCAGCGTGGGGTTGCGGCTTGCCACATCGCCAGCCCACGAGAGCATGCCGCCCGATCGTCCGCCCGCGACATGCAAAGGCGCGATCTGACCTTGAACCATGGCGATCCCAGGGCTTCCAGCGGAGGTGAACTCGGCGTCGCCGAGCCCGATGCGCTGGGTGCCTCGCCTGAGCACCGGCCAGAGCTTCGCCCGCGCGTTCGAATCGGTGCTCTGTGGGATCAAGTCGAGCCCGAGCTCCCATGGCGAGTCGGGAGCCCAAAGGACCGGCTCTGGAGGGTCATCCTGGGTCTTGCGCGACAGGAGCCGGTTGGTGCCGGCGAGTCTGGGCATCGCCACACCGAGCATCCGCGGATTCAACTGCCAGTGGGCCGCCCGTTGCTCGCTGCCGGAACGATGATCCGAGTATGCGAACGACTCCCGCGTCGGGCGGGCGGCACCCAGCAGAAGGGCACAGATCCATCGATCGTCGGCGTTCTCGATTCGTACCACGTCTTCGGCGGTGATGGGCAACCGCGCGAGCTTGCGCGGATGGGTGGCGGGCGTACTTTCCCCCGGCACCTGTGCACCGTCTGCGCTCCGCATGATCTCCACGACCACCGTGCGGTTGAACCGCGACTTCTCCGCGTCGATGACGTACCAGAGCGTTCCGGCAATCGGGCTGGGAGCGCTGACCGCGGTGGTGTTCTGCCCCCAGACGTGCGACCTGGTCTCGTCGAGCATCCGCTTCCAAGGGGGAACTTTGGGCTTCTTGGGCGGTGGGGGCGTGGGAGGTGTGATACGACTGAGAGGAACGATTCCGGCCTGTTGAAAGACCTTCTCAACTTCCTGGCGAAAACGCTGCTCGGATTCATAGCCGCCAAAGCGGTATCTGGAATCGAGGGGATTCCCCCGCAGAGCGGCTCCCGGCGATTCGCGCTTGGCCCTGGGCAAGTTCGCCCTGGGATCCGTGTCATACGCCTCATCGTCACCTTTGAAAGGCGCCTCATCGAGTGTCACCTTCCTGGGTGGGTCGCCCCACGCTTGATGCAGGCTTGGCTCGGCAACGACGAGTGTCGCCCACACGTGCTTGCAGAACGGATCAGTCGAGTCGGCGTAGGGGCAGGTGCACCCGACCTCCAGGATCCAGCCGGCGCCCTCGATGAGCCGATTGATCTGGACGTTGTAGTCATCAGAGCCGCGAACGACGGCCTGGACCAGTCCCGCCCGAATCGAGAGCCGCACCACATGGCCCCCGGCGGCGTATCTCTCCCCGCGCGTTCGCACGTGGGAGTCGAAGCTTGGTGCCAACCTGTCCGTGAGCATCCAAACTCCTCCGTGGCCGGCGATTCGCAAGGGCGGCGACGAGACTGCCTCGCCAGACGCCCCGTGAGTATTGTCGCACCGACCGCTGGGCGGACGAACGAATGGCGAGAAGCTTGCGAACAGTTGGGGACCTGGATTTCCCGCCGGGAGACGGGGCAGCCCGAGGAAACGAGCAAGCCCAAGTGCGTCAAACGACGGAGGTTCCCCGGCGACCAGGTTTCGTTCGGACAGATTGAGCCCCCGGGGTTTCCCCCAAGGTGCCGAAGCGGACAGAACCGTCTGGAAACCGAGAGCGAGTGTCTGTCGTCCGAGAATCATCGTTCCTGGTAGAAGGCGAACGGGTGCCACAAGAATTGTCGGGAGATGTTCGCCGAACCTCTACTTCCGATCCTCAATCGGTGAAATCTGATTGTACTTTGGTGAATTTCTGGTATCATGCAGATGCGCGGAAGCCCGGCGGCGTGAGTCGGGGTCGCGTGTGTGTTTGCCGATACGAAACAGGAGTCGAAGAATGAAGAAGAGCGTGTTGTTTGCAGCTTGCGCCGGCCTCGCCATCGCGAGCTCGGCCATGGCCCAGACCTTGGAGCCCCTTCCCCAGCAGTACAGCCATGTTCAGATCCTGCGCCCGGTGTCGATCTCGACGCTCGACCGCTCGGTGACGATCATGCTCGATGGCTCGGGCGTCTCGAATCGCGCCGTGTCCGACGTCTACCTGAACACCGCCGCCGGCTACTTCAGCACCGGCAGCGCGCCCCGCACCCTCACCCTCGATGACGGCAACTTCACCGGCATCGACGCCGCCCACAGCCCCGGCGGCGGCGGCAACATCGACATCCTGAATGCCGACATCGGCTTCGTTTGCACGGCCCTGCCCGCCGGCGGCACGGGTTTCGCCATGGCTTGTCAGTTCTACGACACCATCGATGGCACCCACCCCACGAACGTCGCCCAGGGCTTCCTGGCCGGCTTCATCCTGAACTTCAATCAGCCCGGCGCCACCGGCGCCTATGCCACCGGCCTGCTCGACCTCACCGGCCTCTTCCCCACCGGCATCCACTTCCCCGATGACGATTGGGCGTACTCCATCACCATGATGACCACCGGCGGCGACCCCAGCGGCTATCCCGGCAACGCTGAGGTCGGTTGCACCGCTCTCTTCGCTGGCGGCTCGCCCAACCCCGAGGGTTTCGAAGGTGCGCTCATCGGCTTCTCCGATGACATCTACGCCCGCGACACCCAGCCCAACGGCGCCTTCACCGGCGGCGTTGCCAACGGCGGCGTTGACCCCAACGAGTTCCGCTTCTTCGGCGGCGCCCCCAACTACGCCAACTTCTACCTCAACCTCCAGGCTGACGTCGGCCCGGCCGGTTGCCCCGCCGACTTCGACGGCGACGGCACCGTCGACTTCTTCGACTACGACGCCTTCGTCGTTTGCTTCGAGGATCCGACCTGCACCGGCGCCGACTTCGATGGCGACGGCACGACCGACTTCTTCGACTACGACGCCTTCGTCGTGGCCTTCGAGACCCCCTGCCCCTAATGAGCAGATCTTGAAGTCTGAGGTTCTCTGAATCAGAATCCCCCCGGGCCTTCCCGGGGGGTCTTTCGTTGGTGCCCCACCCCAGCCGCCGTACACTCGCGCAGGTGAACCCATGCAAGAGAACGAACCCACCCCCACTCCCCCCGCCCCATCACAGGCCAAGCCCGTTCCCAGCGAGGACGACCTCAAACGAGCCCTGTCGGCCTTCAAAAAGCGGATCAAACTGATGATCCTGGACCAGGAATCACATCTGGGTGGCGGACGCCCCATGACCGCCGGTCGCAAGTCAGAGATCCAGGGAATCGTGCCGCCCAACCAGTTCCCACGCGAGGTCTGGAAAGAGCTCGCCGCCCGCAAGCAACTCAAAGACATGGGCGGCGGCTTCTACGCCCTGCCCAAGTGACCAGCGCGTCTCTCCCACACCAACGACGCCCCCTATCCCCAGCAAACTACCGACCTCCCAAGTGCACCAAGACCACTCAAGCCCATCCCCCCTCTGCGCCCCTCTGCGCGCTCTTCGCTAAAGACCGCCTCCCTGCCTTCAACACCGTCCCACCTTCGCGTCCTCCGCTCCCCCTTCGCATCTTCGCGCTCGCATTTCCATCCCCCAAAGAGAATCGCCTTGGGACAAAATGAAAGCCGGAGCGAAGGTCGCTCCGGCTTTGTTCAATCAAATTGGTTCAGGCAAGAGGCCTGAACAGTGGCTTACCAGCGGCCGCCGCCGCCGCCGCCGCCACCGCCGCCGCCACGGCTGCCGCCGCCGCCGAAGCCACCACGACCGCCGCCGCCGCCGCCCGCACCCGCTTCACGGGGCTTGGCTTCGTTGACGGTGAGGTCACGACCATCGACGTTCTTGCCGTTGAGGGCAGCCATCGCGGCCTTGGCCTGGTCGCCGTTGTTCATCTCGACGAAGCCGAAGCCGCGGGGGCGGCCGGTTTCGCGATCCATGACCAGGCTCGCCGAAGCGACCTCGCCATGGGCTTCGAACAGGGCGCGAAGCTGAGACTCAGAAGTGTTGAAAGAGAGATTGCCGACGTACATTTTCATAAGACGCTTCCATCATTGCCCTGGAGAAAGAACCGGTGCTTGAACTCGGGCAGAGAAAGCGTCGGCGACCTCGGGTCGCTCGTCCAAACAGGAACGTGCAGAACTGGGATCAAAGGAGTATAGCACCCCCGACGCCCTGGGGCCGTCGGGCGGTCCGGGAACCCGCCGGACCGGGTGAGCGGCCCTGATTCACGGTACGATTGGACCTTGGGAGACCACCTATGACCACTCTTGACACCCTTCGCGCTCGCCTCGACAAGGTCGGCCAGTCGCACATCCTGGCGGGCTGGAATCGCCTGGACGCCGCCTCCCAATCAAGGCTGGCAGGCCAGATCGATGCGATGAACGTCGACGAGTGGCCTTCCCTGGTAGAGAAGTACGTCAAGAGCAAGCCATCGCTTGACCTCCCGGCCGATGTGAAGCCCGCGCCGTACTACCCGCACGCGGGCGGCACCTACGACGCCGCGAAGTACAAGGCGATCGGCGAGCAACTCTTCAAGGGGGGCAAGGTGGCGGCCTTCGTGGTCGCGGGGGGGCAGGGGTCGCGGCTGGGCTATGAAGGGCCCAAGGGGTGCTATCCGGCAACAACGCTGACGGACAAGCCGCTGTTCCAGGTTTTCGCGGAGCAGCTCCTGGCGGCGCGGGCGCGGTTTGGACGCGACATCCCCTGGTCGATCATGACCAGCCCGCTCAACCACGCCGAGACGACGGCGTTCTTTGAGGATCGCCGCTACTTCGGCCTCGGACGCGAGAACGTCACGTTCTTCCCGCAGGGGGTCATGCCCAGCTTCGATCTCACGACAGGGAAGGTGCTCATGAGCGCCCCGGGTGAGATCGCGACCAATCCCGACGGCCACGGCGGTTCGATCACGGCACTGCACAAGTCGGGAACACTGGCGGCATTGCGGGCCAGGGGGATCGAGCACCTGTCGTACTTCCAGGTCGACAACCCGCACGTGAAGGTGTGCGACCCGCTGTTTGTCGGGCTTCATGCGAGCGCCCCCGACAGCTCGGGTGAGATGTCGAGCAAGATGGTGGCCAAGGCGGCGTGGGATGAGCGTGTGGGCGTTTTCTGTCTGGTCAATGGCAAGCTGGATGTCATCGAGTACAGCGACCTGCCGCAGGCTTTGGGCAGGGCGACCAACCCGGATGGTTCGCTCAAGTTCAACGCCGGCTCGATCGCGATCCACATGCTGGGCGTTGCGTTCCTGGAGCGACTGGCGACCGATCCTGCGTTCGCCCTGCCCTTCCACCGGGCCGAGAAGAAGATCCCCTGCGTCGACCCCGCAACCGGCGCTCCCATCACCCCCGCCGCCAACAACGGCGTGAAGCTCGAGCGGTTCATCTTCGACGCCCTTGCGCGTGCGAAGGCCTCGATCGTGCTGGAGACCGACCGCGTCGAGGAGTTTGCCCCCATCAAGAACGCGACGGGGGCCGACAGCGTGGAGAGTTGCAAGAAGCTCCAGACCCTGCGGGCGGCCCGATGGCTGGCGTGCTGCGGCGTGACTGTGCCGATGACGCCCAGTGGTGAGCCCGACTGCATCATCGAGATGAGCCCACTGACGGCGTGCTTTGCGGAGGATGTGGCGTGCGTCAGAATGCCGCGCGTGATCGAGCGGGGGGCGAGGGTGATTCTGTAGCGAGGGGGAGTTAAAGCACGGAACAGCCGACGGGGTGCGTTGCCCCCCGCGATTGACGTTTAGCCCTCCGGGCTGCGCGACAGATAGTCGTGTTACCGGTTGTTCTTTCCTGCCAATTCGCTGGCGAGACTGGCGAGATCGTGAGTGCCGGATCGGGGCAACATGGGAAGGGGTGGAAAGAAAAAGGGATCGATGGTGGAGCGCTTTGTCGGGCGCGAGTGGTCGCTGCACGTTCTGACGATGGTCCGCCGCGTAGTCAATCGCCCTGGTGCGCTCCTCCGCTCAACTCCGGGGCTCACGCAGAAAGTTCTGCGCGAGCGGCTCGACAAGTTCGTGCGCTCTGGCATCTTCGCTGGGGTTCAGTATCCTGAAATACCGCCGCGTGTGGAATATCGCCTCACCCCATTTTGGCGAGCGATTCCCGACGGTCGTCGACGCGGTGGAGGCGGTGCAACAGGAGATGGGGGCCGCTCAACGCCCGCCGCTCGCGGCCCATGGGGGCTGAAGGTCGCCGGGCCGATTCAGCACGGCGTCTCGAACGCGACGACAAACTCGTCGTAATCAAAGAAGTCGACGGCCGTGTCGTTGTTGAAGTCCGCGGTGACGCCGGGTGGGCAGGCAAGACCTTCAAAGCACGTGACGAACTCGTCGTAGTCAAAGAAGTCCACGGCACCGTCCTGGTTGAAGTCGGCGGGACATGGGGGCAAACCCCCAGTGAGCACGAAGTCGTAACCGAAGGTGCCGTAGGCGAAGGTGTCGGTGAGTGCGCTCACGGTGGTCTCGAGGGAGTAGGTGCCCGCTGCCAAGGTGCCGGTGTTGTTGGTCCAGTTGAAGTCGAGGTCGGTCGCGGAATCGAAGAGGACGGTGGGGCCGGCCTTGAGAATGACCTGGGGGCTGGAGTTGGAGCCGCCGGCAGACCCGCTGGTGAACGACCAGTCAAAGGACTGCCCCTGAGGGATTGTGAAAGCAATCTGGAGAGAAATGGAACCGTCGCCCGAGCAGGAGGTGGTACCGTTTGCTCGAAAGGAATCGCAGCTGACGTATCCGCGCACGTACGCGGTGGTGAGCGTGAAATCGGCGAGGAGTACCGAGGTCGTGGAGGTGTAGGAGCCGCCGGCAAGGGATACATTCGACCTTGAGGTGATGTCGATGCCTCCAAAGCCACTGGAGATCGGGACATTGTCAGATTGAGTCACCGGCGCCCCGCCATCGGAGATCGAGGCGAAGGACGAAACGTGCCCTGAAATGGTCGCGTTGTCGAAGATATCGGCGGTTGCCTGCACGGACAGGAACGTAGCGAAGGCGAGAGCGGAGGCTTGAATATGGCTCTTCATGGAGAATTCTCTTGTGAACGGGTCGAGGGGTTGAGGCCGGCGCCTGGATCACACTGTGAATCCAGAATACTCCAAGAGTGGTGGCGGTTCAATGAAAAATCCGAGGGATTTGGGGGAGGTACAGCGAGCTCGTCGGAAAGTGCCGTCCGCTGATCCTTGTCTTTGTAGCGATCGGCGTGCCCGGAAACCCGCCCCGTCAACGCGGAAACTCAAGGGCACTGGCCGGTCTGTGTCTGGTGCTCTACACTGTGCCCATGCCAGGATGGTTGAACACCCAGTTGCTCGTCTCCGCAGCCACGAACATCATCGTGGTGCATGTGATTCTGATCTCCGTCGCCTACCTGATCTGGGTCGAGCGGAAGGTTGCCTCGTACGTGCAGGACCGCATCGGCCCCAATCGCGTGGGCTTCGACTTTGGCTTCCCCCAACTCTCGTTCCTCAAAGGGTGCCTGGGCCTGGGCCAGCCTCTGGCCGACGGGATCAAGTTCCTGCTCAAGGAGGACTACACGCCGTCGAACGTGGACAAGGTGCTGTTCACGCTCGCACCGGCGATCATCATCATCCCGGCGCTCATCGGCTTTGTGATCATTCCGTGGGGCGGCGTGTGGCATGTCGGCGAGTTCACGATTCCCTGGGTCAACGCCCACTTTGACGCGATGGACGTCGTCGTCGCCGGGGCCAACGTCAATATCGGCATCGTCTACCTTCTTGCCGTCGCGTCGCTGGGCGTTTTCGGTGTCACGCTGGGCGGCTGGGCCAGCAACAACAAGTTCTCGTTCCTGGGGAGCCTGCGTGCCACGGCCCAGATGATCAGCTATGAGATCCCGATGGGCCTGTCGATCCTGGCGGTTCTGCTGCTCGTGGGCTCGACTCGGGCGATGGACATCATCGGCTATCAGCAGGAGCACGGGTGGCTCGTCTTCTCACAGCCCCTGGCCGCACTGATCTTCATGGTCTGTGCCCTGGCCGAGGCCAACCGGGCCCCGTTTGACAACGCCGAGGCGGAGCAGGAGCTTGTGGGCGGGTACCACACCGAGTATTCCTCGATGCGGTTTGCGCTCTTCTTCCTGGCCGAGTATGCACATCTGGTCACCTCGACCGCATTCTTCGTGCTCTTCTTCCTGGGCGGGTTTGAGGCGATCCCCTTCCTCAACATCTTCGGGATCGAGGCGACGGGCTTCCTCCTGGTGCTCGCCAAGTTCGCGGTCTTCCTGGGCAAGGTCGTGGCCATCGTCTCGTTCACCATGGTCATTCGCTGGACCTTCCCTCGCCTGCGATACGACCAGGTGATGATGGTCGCCTGGGCCGCGGTCATCCCGCTGAGCCTTCTGGTCGTCATCGGCAGTTCCGTTATGGTGTACCTCGGCAAGACCCAGATGCCCTGGATGCTCGCGGCCAACGCCGGGATGGTCGCCCTGGCCTTCCTCGCCCAGCCCTTCATGCCCAAGGCCCTCACCAATCGCAAGCTCGGGCTCTACGGCTCCAGGTTCAGCCCCATGCCCGGCGAGCTCGTCAACACGCGCCCCTCGCACGCGATGGCGCTCGAGGATCGCCCGGTCCAAGGCACCGCCCCCGTACACTGAGTCGTCCGGGGGAAGGGTGGGAGACCCCAGTGCTCAGCGTCCAAAGCGTCTACAAGTCATTCGGCTCTTTCGCCGCCGTCCGAGGCATCAGCTTCGACCTGCCCAAGGCCAGGGTTGTCGGTCTCCTGGGCCCCAATGGCGCGGGCAAGACCACCACGATCCGGATGATCACGGGCTTCTTTCCGCCCGATCGCGGGCGCGTCGTCGTCGACGGGCACGACTCGGTCGACGACTCGATCGCCGCCCGCGCCGCCATCGGTTATCTCCCCGAGTCGGCCCCGCTCTACAGCGAGATGAGCGTTCGCTCCTTCCTGGACTTTCGCGCCCGGCTCTACTCCCTCCGCCGCCCCGCCCGTGTCGCCGCCGTCGCACGCTCGATCGACCGCTGCTGGCTCGCCAGCGTGCAGGACAAGCGCATTGGGCACCTCTCCAAGGGCTTCCGGCAGCGCGTGGGTCTTGCGGCCGCCCTCCTTCACGATCCCAAGGTGCTCGTGCTCGACGAACCGACCAACGGCCTGGACCCGACGCAGATCAACGAGACGCGTCGGCTCATCGCCGAGCTGGGGCAGGATCGCACGCTCCTGATCAGCTCCCACATCCTTCCCGAGGTCGAGCGCGTCTGTGATCGCGTGATCATCGTCATCCGCGGACGCGTGCGGGCCGACGGCACGCCGGCGGAGCTCACCGCCTCAACCGGCCAGTCGCGGACCTATCGCATCGAGGTGATCGCGGGCGACGAGGCTTCGATCGAGCGAACGAGCACGGCCCTTCGAGCGGTGCGTTTCGTGGCGACGGTGACACGCAGGTTCGAACAGACCACTATCGGCCGCGTCGCCCTTGAGGTGACGAGCACGGCCCCTGCGGATCTGAGCGAGCCGCTTGCCGCGGCCCTTGCCTCGGCTGGAACGCTCGCCACCGATTTCTCGCAGGCTCGCCCGAGTCTGGAATCGGTCTTCCTTCGCCTGCTCGAAACGCGCGACGATGCGGAGGCCGCATGAGCGTGACCATCGCCGTGGCCCGTCGCGAGCTCGCCTCGTTCTTCCGCCTGCCGCTGGGCTGGATCGCCATCGCGCTCTTTGTCTTTCTCACCGGCATCATCTTCAGCATCGACACCCTCCGCCCCGGCCAGCCCGCGACCATGCGGGTCTTCTTCGCGTTCGCGGGGTGGCTGATGCTGCCCATCGTGCCGGCCGTCGGCATGCGCCTGTTCGCCGAAGAATTCCGCAGCGGCACCATCGAGCCCCTGCTCACCAGCCCCGCGAGCGATCTGGCGGTGGTGATGGGCAAGTTTCTGGGCGGGCTGGCGTTCCTCCTGCTGCTGGCTTCGCCCTCATTGATCCACGCCGTGCTCCTGCGGGCCCTTTCCGATCCTGCGCCCGACGTGGGCCCGATGCTGGCGGGATACCTCTCGCTCACGCTCATGGCATCCCTCTACCTGGCGATCGCCCTTCTCTGCTCGTCGCTCACCAACAACCAGACGCTGGCGTTTCTCTCGACGTTCTTTGCCCTGCTCGGACTCTTGATGGGCCCGCCCCTGATCGAGCAGTACATTCCTGCGGGCGACTCGTGGCAATGGGCCCGCGAGGGCTCGCGTGCCCTGGCGGTCAATCGTCGGGCGGTCGACTTCGCCAAGGGCGTGATCGACACCTCGCACGTCGTCTTCTTCGTTTCCGCGACTGTCGGCCTCATCGTGCTGACCGCCACGATCCTCTCCTCGCGGAGGTGGCGATGAGCAGCACGAACCAACCCCTTGCCAACGAGCCCGCGCCCGCGTCGGGTCTGGCACGGCGGCTGCGCTACACGCTCCTGACGGCCCTTCTGGTGCTGGGTGTGCTGGTCTCAGTCACGCTGGTCAATGTCCTGGGCGAGAGGTTTGCGCGGCGCTTCGACGTCACCGCGACGGGCGAGCACCGCCTCTCGCCACGCTCCTCCAAGCTCACCGCCTCACTCACCGGCGCCTACGAGGTCATCATCGCCGCCGACACCGCGGCTCTGGACCGCCGCGCACGCCAGGACGCCATCGACGTGATGGACCGCTTCGGCAAGTCGTCCACCAGCGCGGGCGGCTCCTTCACCCATCGGATCATCGACGTGGCGAGCGCTCAGGGACGCGCGGACTACGCCACGCTGCTGGGCGAGCTTGCCAAGGGCGACGCGGCGCTGATGGCCGAAGAACGCAAACGCGTCGAGGCGGCCGCTCGCAACACCGTGGCCCTCTCGGTCGACCTCAACCAGAACTTCGGGCCCGCCCTGGGCAACTTCCTGGGCACGATCAGCGGGACCGACCCGCAGGCCACGACCATTCTGGGACGACTGCAGGCATCGCTCGCGGGGCTTCCCGCATCGCTCCGCACCACCGGCACCGCCGTCTCGGGAATCCCCGCGCTCCTGGATCGCACCGTGCAGGGCGTGGCGGTGCCATCGCTGGTCGCGAGCGTCGCGCAGCTCACCCCGCCCCTCCAGGAGCTGGCCCGAACCCTCCTGTCCATCGAGGCCGACCTGCGCCAACTCGCCGACGCCCATCCTCCGGCGGCGCAGACCGCCAGGCAGGTGGCCGACGGCGTGAAATCACGGCGTGAGCAGTTCGACATCGTGACCGACTCGCTCTCGCGCGTCACCTACCCCGACACGTTGCTGGTGGCCGAAGCCCTGGCGAGGTCGGCCACCGTGCTGGTGCGCGGGCCGCGGCACGCGTCGTCGCGCCCGTCGGTGATCGCCCTTCCCTTCGAGCAGATCTTCCCCACGCGTGAGGAGCTCGAGGCTTCCGGGCTGGCAAGCGCCGACCTTCGGCGCCGGGCCGAGGATCTCATCGCCTCGGCCCTGAGCGTCTTGGTCAATCCCAATCCTCCCATCGTGGTCATGCTGACAGCCGAGCCCGCGATCGCCGCTCGCCAGGTCCGCGCGTTTGAGGTGGCGTCGCTGAGGCTCCGGCGCTCGGGCGCCGACGTGATCTCCTGGGACCTCCTGATCTCCCCCGATCAGCCTTCGCTCGCCAAGCTCGATCCCACGGGCACGAGGCCCGTCGTCTACGCGGTGCGGATGCCCGACACGACACAGGGCAAGGACTCGGTGAGCCAGAAGACCGGCCTGGAGCGCCGGCGACTCGTCGCCGACGCGGTGCTCGCCCTGAGCCAGCGCGGCAGCCCCCTCTTGCTCTCGATCGGGCCCTCGATCGTGCCGGTGGACAAGGAGCCCGACCCGATCGATGCGGTCCTCGCGCCGTTTGGACTCTCGGCCCGCTCCGATCGGGTGGTCATGGGTGAGCAAACACCCGCCAATGCCCCGCGCCAGGTTCTCACCGACATGTACGTCAGCGTGCCCGCGAGCGAACACCCCGTCGCCGGCGCCATCCGCGGACTGCCGACGCTGCTCCCCTGGCCGACGAGTTTGCGGATCAAGGATGCTTCGGCGGCGACCACGACCACCCTGCTCGAGTTCCCCGGCGTGCCCAACGTCTGGGCCGAGAGCCAGTGGCAGGTGAGCAAGGCCGCCCAGGGCGATCCGCGCATTCGTCAGCCCGAGCCGCCCAAGTTCGACGAGGCGACCGACGCGCACGACGGCCCGTGGCGGATGGCGATGGCGGGAGAGCGTGCGCGAACCAACGCACCGGCCCAGCGGCTCATCGCCGTCGCGAGCAACGAGTGGCTGTCGGACACCCTGGTTCGGATGACGCAGAACGTCGAGGGTCGCGAGATCGCGACGTGCCCGGGAAACCTGCAGTTTTTCGAGTCGTCGGTCTACTGGCTCGCGGGGCAGGAGAGCCTCATCGGCGCCAGCGCCTCGTCGCGGCAGATCGCGATCGTCGGGCCCATCGCCGAATCACGCCTGACCGCCCTGCGATTCGTGCTCATCGCCGGGCTTCCTCTTTGCGTTCTGGTGCTGGGGCTTTTCTACCGCGCCGCCCGAGGTTAGATCAATGGGTGGATGCGAGGGCTTGTGCCGCACACCCGGACTCGTCGCGTCGATTCGCCCGCACTCCGGACACGTCGCCCGCGGGACCAGCCCCAACATGTCGTACCCGCACGACTGGCAGCGGTGGGACTCGTGCGGCCTGGGCATGACGAGAATGAAGATGCCGACGAACGCCAGGGCACCCACGTACGGGACCAGCAAGATCTCGACCAGGGGAGAGGTGGCGATGCCCTCGACGGGGATGCGGGCCATCAGGTTTCGCAGCGCCAGCATGCCAAAGAGCCCGACGATGAGCGCGAGCCATCCCTGCCAGCGTCTGCGCCAGACGAAGGCGAACCACCAGACGACCACTGTGTAGAGGCCGAAGAAAAACACTGGTATGGTAAGCGATGGACGAAGCGAACGAATCCAAGGCAACCCACTCGCTGACGCTCGGGGCTCGTTGATGTCGGGAATCGTTGACGCGGGGCTTTGTCAGCGACCCTGCTTGAAGAACGTGCGCAGGCTCTCGAGGATGTCGTCCTTGCCGTTGACCTTCGACAGCACGACGCGGGGACCGATTTCGTCGGGCCGCCCGTCTTTGAAGGCTTCCTGGAGCACGCCGTAGAAGCTGCCGCTGCCGTAGGAGCTGGCGACCTGGCAGTAGCCGAACATGTTGCAGTTGGGCAGGAGTTCCTCGTCGACGATCTTGACGCTGAGGCGGTTGTCGGAGTCGGACGAGTTGTCGCCGTCGCTGAAGTGGAAGAGGTAGGTGTTCCAGTCGGCGGGGTCGTAGTGCTGGGCCAGGAGGTCGCGGGCGCAGGTGTACGCCGAGCTGATCTTGGTTCCCCCGTCTTCCTTGACGGAGAAGAAGGTCTTCTTGTCGACCTCGCCGGCCTTGACGTCGTGGACGATGTAGCGGCTCTCGATCCCCTCGTAGTTGCGGCGCAGCCACGTGTCGATCCAGAACGCCTCGAGGCGAACGAGCTCCTTCTGTTCCTCGCCCATCGAGCCCGAGACGTCCATCATGTAGACGATGCACGCGTTGCTCTGGGGCTTCTTCACCTCGTTCCACGAGCGGAATCGCAGGTCGGTCTTGATGGGGATGATCGTGGGGTTGTCGGGGTCGTAGCCGCCCGAGCAGATCTGGCGTTTGAGCGCCTCGCGGTACGTGCGCTTGAAGTGCCGCAGGCCCGCCGGGCCGATGGGGCGGATGCCCGAGTACTTGTCACGCACGGTGGTGATGCTGTGATGCCCGCGGGGCAGGATGCGCGGGAGCTTGAGCTCCTCGGCCAGGATATCGGCGAGTTCCTCCATCGAGACGTCGACCTCGAGAAGGTGCTTGCCCTCATGCTCGCCGCCTTTGCCGTCCTGGCCACCGGCGGGCTCGCCCTCCTGACCTTCGCCCATGCCGACGCCCCCCTGGTTGTCGCCGTAGCGGAAGGTGGGGATGTCGATGTCGTGGACGGGGATGGAGACGAAGCGTTTGCCCTCTTTGCCGATGAGCTCGCCTCGGGAGAGGAACTTGCGCAGGTCCTTGCGGATCTTCCCGTGGACGATCTGCTTGAAGCGCTGGTGATTCTGCTCGATCGCGTTGATCATGGACCGACCTCGCTGGGGAAGAGCACTCCCTCTTCCTTTAGATGATGCGCAGGGCGGATGGTTCCGGTTCCCGCGCAGGGCACGAACACAGGCCGATCGGGCCTCGATCTTTCTATCGGGTGGATCGGCGCGCAACATCGCCCCGACCGGGTCCGGTTATCCGCTCTGGTTGTGGTCTCTTGTGGTTATTTCTTGGCCGCGGGCTGCATCGCGTCGGCCAGTTCCTTGTCGACGTAGAGCACGCACCCGCAGGAGGTGCACCGCGTGAGCTTGCCCGAGCTGAGGAGGGCGGAGACTGCTTCGATCGTGACGGACATCATGCACGAGGCGCAGTTGAACTCGTGGCGCTTGCGGTCCTGCTCTTCGATGGAGGCCATGGCCTCTTCGCCGCGGGTGCTCAGCAGCTTGTCGAAGGTGGCCATGACGTCCTTGGGGACATCGGCCGCGAGGGTCGCCCGCTCGGCGGTGAGCTCGTCGACGCGTCCTTTGATCTCGGCGGCGCGGGCGTCGCGATCGGTGCCGGCGACGCCGCGCATCTTCTCGCGCTCGGTCCGCTGGGCGTCGAACTCGGCGATCTGCTTGCGATACTCGTCGGCCCGCCCCATGCTCTCCAGCGCCTGCGTCTCGTGCTTGTCGCGCTCGAGCTTGAGGGTGTTGTGCTCGGTGAGGAAGGCCTTGTATTCCTTGTTCGTCTGGGCGCTGTCCATCTGCTTTTTGATCACGTCCATCCGCGCGTCCAGGCGTGCCATCTCGCCCTCGGCCCCTTTGGCGGCGACCAGCGCCTGCTTGAGGAGCCCGTCGATGTTGGCCTTCTTTTGGTCGATCAGGGCCAGCTGCTTGTCCTGCTCGGCCAGGAATCGCTCGGCAGAGGTGAGGCGGGATTTGAGCCCGCGGATCTGCTTCTCGACCTGGAACACCTTGTACAGCTTGCTCGTGACGTGCATCAATCACTCCCGCGCGGTCTCCCCCCACTGCATCGGAGAAACACCCCCATTCTACACCCCGGGAGTCCCTCTGGCACGGACGAACTTTCCAGAAGCGCCGAAAGAGGCAAACAACCCCTGATCGGGCCCATCAGGCCCGCTGGAGGCTCACGACGCCGCGAGCTTGAGCCACCAGAACGCCAGCGGCGTGACCAGAAGCGGCGAGTCGAGGATGTCCAGCACGCCGCCGAACCCGGGAATCGAGTGCCCCGAGTCCTTGCGGCCCGCGTCGCGCTTGAAAAGGCTCATCACCAGGTCGCCCGCCTGGCCGAAAAGCGCCGCCAGCGAGCCCGCCACCGCCGCGGACGCGACCGAGGGCAGGTGCTCGCCCTCGAGATTGTGCTTGAGCAGGGCCATGCCCCCCGCGCCGAAGCCGGCCGCAAACACGACGCCGCCCACGAGTCCTTCCCAGGTCTTGCCGGGGCTGAGCCAGGGAATGAGCTTGTGACGCCCGAAGAGCTTCCCGAACGTGAAGGCCCCGGTGTCGCTCATCTTGGTGACCAGGATCACCCAGGCCACAAGCCACGCCGAGTGGTCGCGCCGGATGGCCAGGACGAAGCCGAACATGATGCCGAGATAGACGAAGGCGAGCAGGGCGCCGCCGGCGGCGGCGATCACTCCCTTGGTGTTCTTGTGCCGCGCGTAATAGCCCAGGCTCGCCAGGAGGACGAGCATCGCCGCCGAGCCGACGAGGGCCGCGGCCTCGTCGCCTGGAACGTTGCGCTGGACGACGTACGACACGACCAGCCCGACAATCGCAGCGCCGCATGTGAGCCCCGTGGCCGCAGCGATCTCCTTCTCCCGCAGGATCCGGGCAAGCTCGCGGGCCGCCATGAAGGTCACGGGTAGAAGCACCACGAAAATCACCGCGCCGCGAGGGATGGAGCCGCCGGGCACGCCCGCGAAGTGATCCTCGGCCCAGAGCACCGCGATCAACGCGGCGATGAGGAGTGGTCCGAGTGTCAGACGGTACTTCAGCATGGGGGGCCCCCACTCCTGCCACCCTTGTCGTTCAGAACCGCGATCGCCTGCGCGTGGAGCAGGGCGTTGGTCGCGATGCAATTGCCGGTCAGCCAGTCTCGCCGACCCGCAAAGTCGGTGTACCGACCGCCGGCTTCCTCGATGATCGGAACGGCGGCGGCCACATCCCAGAGTGAAATCGACGGCTCCGCCCACACATCGGCACGCCCTGTCGCCAGGAGCACGCACCCGTAGCAGTCGCTCCATCCGCGGGAAAGGCGGCTGGCATTGCAGAGCCTCTCGAACTCGGGCCAGCGCGCGGCCTGACGCCAGACCTCGGGGGCGGTGAAGACGGTGACGGCATCGGACAGATCGCCCACTGTCGAGACCTTGGCTGAGACGGGTGGGGCACCGGCAACGGAAAGCCAGGCCCCGCCGCCGACGCTGGCGTAGACGAGTTCGTTGAGGGCGGGCATGTTGATGACGCCGATGACGGGCTGGTCGTCTTTCATGACGGCGACGATGGTGCCGTAGAGGGGCACGCCGCAGACGAAGCTTTTGGTGCCGTCGACGGGGTCGAAGATCCACTGGTAGCCTGAGGTGCCCGGGGAGTCGCCGAATTCTTCTCCCAGAAGGGCGTCGGCGGGGAAGCGCTGGCCGACCTTTGCGCGGAGGAGTTTCTCGGCGTCACGGTCGGCGATGGTGACGGGGGTGCCGTCGCGCTTGGAGTCGACCTGGAGGTTGGCGGCGCGGAAGTATTTAAGGGTGAGGTCACCGGCCTCGCGGGCGATGGAGACGGCGAGTTGCAGTCGGTCCTCGTGGGGCATGCGGCGGCATGGTAGCTCTTGACGAGCCCCGAGCGTCAGCGAGCGGGTTCTTTGGCCCCAGGGAAGGCAACCCACTCGCTGACGCTCGGGGCTCGTTGCGCAGGGTTCCTCGATCGTCTTGGGTACACTGTGGCGTTGCCTGAAGCTGCCAACAACATTGATCGACCGAGCGTGCTTCGCTGGGCGGCGTACCTGGGGAGCTCGTGGACGTGGTGCATCGGGATGTTTCTGCCGGTGCTGCTCATCCGCGACTACGGGACGCTGGGGTTTATGGTTTTCGCGGTGCCGAATGTGATCGGGGCGGGGGCGATGGGGTGGACGCTGAGGGGGGAGGGTGTGAGCGGGAGGATGGTGGGGGCGCATCGAAGGGCGATGGAGTTGTTCTCGCGGGTGACGTTTGCGTTTCAAGCGTTCTTTTTGCTCTCTCTCGCGTCGCTCGTCTTTGGGCGAAGCACGGCCCATGCGATCTCGTACTGGCCCTTTGTGATGGTCGTGGCGGCCATTGGACTCATGACCGCGTTCGAGCGAGCCAGGGGTAAACGGGGCGAGTTGACGGGACTTTTGTTGTGGATCTTCTCGATCGCGATGGCGATTGTGGCCTTTGAAAGCCGCGTGCTGGACACGAGCATGCTGACCACTTTCACGGCGCCGGGCAACTTCCCGGACACGATCTGGCTGGCGCTGAGTTGCACGTTCGGGTTTGCCCTCTGTCCATATCTGGACCTCACGTTCCACAAGGCATGGCAGGATTCGGGGGCGAAGCGGCGGGCGACGTTTGGAATCGGGTTTGGATTTTTCTTTCTTCTGATGATCGTGTTCACGGCGTTGTATGCGGGGAGCCTGCTCACAGGCGTCGTGTCGGGGGTCATGACCGTGGCGATGTTGCCGGTCCTGCTGCACATCGCGGGGCAGTTGGTCTACACGATGGGCCTGCACTCCAAAGCGTTCAATCGAAAGCTGTTCTCGAAGGAGGACCCATCATCGAGCGGCATGAAACCCGTCAATGGTGGGTTCGCCGGCATCATCTTCGTGCTCCTCGTGGGCGTGGTGGCGGTGGTGGGCGCGGTCGAGGACAAGGCGGCCGGATTTGAGTTTGTCTATCGCCTCTTCATGTCCTTCTACGGCCTGGTCTTTCCGGCCTACGTGCTGATCTGCATGATTCCGACGTGGCGGAACCCCCTGCCGCCCACGCGTCGGCAGGTTCTTGCGTGGCTCGCGAGCGTGGTGGTTGCGTCGCCGATGATGTACATGGCGTTTATTGAGAAGAGGATGTGGTGGGTGGGGCCGGCGCTGGCGGTGGTGTTTGTGGCGAGTCGGGTGCGGGCGGGGTACCGAGCGCCCCAGGCGGTGGCGAGTTTGATGGACGTTGAGGCCCGGGCATCGGGGCGCGATTCGGCCGACCCCTCCGGGGTCGAAGCGCGGGGGGAACACTTTCCGGGGGCTGCGCCCCCGGCTATTGACGATGACCCCTCCGGGGTCAAGAGGCAATGAGTCTCTGCGGGGTCAAGAGGCCATGAATTGCGCCGGGGCAAGAGGCAATGCGTCTCACCGGGGTCGAGAGGCAGTGAGTCTCCTATGAGCGAATCGGACGCGCAACTCGCGGAGGCTTGGATTAGGGCCGCCCGCTCGGCACCGGTGGTCGCCGAACTACTGGCGGTTTTTTCGGATGTGGCGGTGCAGGTGGAGGCGAGGGGGCCGGCGTGCTGGGCGAGCGGGCGGTGCTGCAATTTCGAGCAGGCGGGGCACAGGTTGTATGTGACGGGACTTGAGGCGGCGTTTACGGTGATCGAGCACGCGAAATCGCGTTCTCGCCTTTCACTTCCGCAGATCGCGGAGGCCAAGGTCCGCGGCGGGTGTCCGTTTCAGGAGAGCAATCTGTGCGGCGTGCACGGGATCAAGCCCTTGGGGTGCCGCGTCTACTTCTGCGATCGCTCGGCGCAGGAGTGGCAGCAGAGTCTCAGCGAGCACGGGCTCGGGCAACTGCGGGAGCTGCACGAGCGTCACGGGATCGAGTATCGCTATGGCGAGTGGCGGGAGATGCTGGATATTGTGGTACGGGCAATGGGCCCGACTTGAGGACGGCGGAACCGCTTTCCAGAGTGGTGGACTTGGACGTTGGAAGCAATGCACCGGCCTGGAATCCGGTGGCACAGGACGCACCGGTCTGGAGACCGGTGCCACCAAAGGCGACAGGAGCCACGATGCGCAAGCCCGGGACAGCAGAAGACAACGCCCAGATGTCCGACTTCCTCTGCGATTTCTGCGGGTGCGAGTGGACCGAGGAACTCCCGATGATCGAGGGGCACAAGGGCAGCCTCATCTGCGGGGCGTGCCTGCGCGAGGCTTGCCGGCGGGTCGTTGTGCTGGGCGAGAATTCGGCGGAAGAGGGATACAGCTGCACGCTGTGCCTGTTGACCAAGGCCGAGCCGGCATGGCTGAGCAAGGCGACGGGGGCGGTGGTGTGCCACTGGTGCATCGATCGTTCGGCGACCATGCTCGCAAAGGACAAGGACATGGGGTGGACCAAGCCCGTCGCCTGACCCCACTGTTGGTTCGCTCAAGCTCGCGCGCTCGACACGGGCTCGACGCTGGCGTCCAGCTCCTTGGCGATCGCAGCGATCGTCTCGTGCGTCGACGCCCACGCCGCCTGCACCGACTTGTTCCACGTTCGGGGCAGGTAGTAGAAAAGCGGCAGGATGGTGAGTGGGAGGTACCACATCCACGTGGGCGGCCAGCCCCAACTCCCCGGGATCAACGAATCGGTCAGCCACACGCCCGGCCAGATCGAGAACGCAATCACGACCGCGAAGATGATCGGCATCTTGAGCAAAAGCGGCGACGTGAAGCGGATCTCGATCCCCGCATCACCCTGCTCCTGGATCGTCCCGTGAAGCTCGCGGTCAAACGGGGCTCCCCAGACCGCGGCCGAAAACGCGATCCCGCCGCGTGGGTCGCCCTGGCGGAATCCGGGCATGCGCCCGCGCTTGGACGCCAACGCCAGGCGCTCGATCGCCGGAGCGGAGGCGAGTGGGCAGCGTACGAGCGGCAGAGCGCCCCAGTCCACCGGGCCGGGAATCAGGATCGCCGGATTCTGGGGTGAAGTCGTGGTCGTCATTGCCTTCCAGTGTCGGTCGAGCAGATGCCTTGATCGGGTCGCCGGGCCTGAAGAATAACCTATTTCGGCACGTCCGGGCGACGGTTATTCTCCGTTCGTACGCAAACGAGCGCCGGTTCGCTTGCACGCGAGAACTTTCTGGGACACAATGCGGTCAGGTTGGCCAACCGCCGGGAGGGGCTGCGTGTCGCATCGTGCACAACAAGTCGTCCCGTTCCTCAAGCTTGTGGCCTCGGGCGAGCCGGGCCCGACGCCCGACGCGACCGCTCAGGATCGGCAGGCCGTCGCCCGCGCCAACGTCGAGAGCTCGACCATCGATTCCGTGGACGCCCGCTGGACCTTCGCCGTCCGCGTCGCCGCCTCGCTCGAGGGCGGCAGAACGGGTCTGCTCCGCCCCGACCGGCGGCGCGAGCTGGTCGTCAAGGCCGACGAGCTTGGCCTGAGGGCCTTTGACGCCAACCTGGTCATCGCGATCGTCCAGGACGCCGCCCGCGAGGGACGGGCGCTGTCGCGACAGACGCAGGACCGCCTGGCGATGGTGCGCCCGGCTTCTGAAAGCTCGGGCGAGCCGCTGGCCGGGCCGTTGCTCCTGGCGGCGTTGACTCTGGCCCTGATCGGCGTGCTGGCGCTGCGCTCTTTTGTGCTGGGCTGAACGCCGGATACAGTCGGGCATGTCGACCCGCGCGGTGCTCATCGTTCTGGCCTTGGCCGCCCTCCTCTCGATCGTCACCGCGGTCTCACTGCGTCCCAAAGGCGTCGACTACAGACCCCAGCCGGTCCTCGCGGGCGAGGTCTCGTTGTGTAAGGCCTTTAAGGCCACACACGCCGACGGCTCGCGCCAGGAGTTCGCCCTCGACGTGCTCTCGGGCGAGTGGATCATGTCATCGTTCGACAAGGCGGGAGTCGGGGGACGCGACTGGTCCGTGCCCGAATCACGCGTGAAGGGCGCCCTTCGGTTGCTCGACGAGGCCAAGACCCTGGGCATCATCCTGGGCGGCGAAGAACGCCAGGGCACCAGCGTCGAGTTCTCGCTCCCTACGGGCCCGCCCGTCACTCTCCTGCTCGAGCCCGACGGGCTTGGCGGACGCGTGGCGGCGAAGATCTCGCAGGACGGCACCCCCGAGCGTCGCGTCTTTGTCCCCACCAGCATCGCCGAGCTCTTTCGAAAGGAGAATCTGGCGGAGTGGCGCGACACGGGCCTGCTTTCCACGCAGCTCGGCGACCCGTCCCGGATCGCCATCAACCGCAGGGATCGCCAGCTCAAGCTCACCAGAGTCGGCAAGAACTGGTCCGTGCAGGAGCCACTGGGCGTGCCGGCCGACACGCGGAGCGTGCTCAAGCTGATCTCGGCCATCGCCAAGCTCCGACTCGATCGATTCGAGAGCGGCCCGCAGGACCGCAGCGCCCCGCCCGAGCTGTCCTTGACGATCGAGACCGATCTACCCCCGGGCAAGGGCGGCGGCGAAGAGCGCCTCACCGCGAGCGAGACGCTCCGGTTCTGGTGCAGGGATCCCGGTGATGAGCTCTGGCATGCGGGCGTCGAATCCCGGGTGGGCGTGCGCGAACAGGCACCCCAAATCCTGCGCGGCAATGCCGCGGGCCCGATCCAGTCGGCGTCTCTTCGATCGATCAGCCTGGATCCCGCCGACTACGTGTCGCGCATCGCGTTCGCCGAGCTCTCACAGGCGGACATCGCCTCGATTTCGCTCGGAAAGATCGGCGGCACCACGCCTGGCGTGCTGACACGCCGCGGGACATCCTGGAGCGACGGCACACCCGGAGCGGAACTCTCCACCGGCGACCGGGCCAAGGTCGCGGCCCTGCTCACGCTGATCTGCGAGACCCCCGCGAGCGCGGTCAGACTCGACCCGCCCGGCACCGCCGCAACAGCAGAATTGACCTTTCGGTCCGCTTCGGGCCAATCCCTGGGAGTGGCAATCTTTGCGCTCCCCCCACAGGCCCCCGAACGCAACTCCAGCCCGGACAAGCCCTTGCTGTGGTTTGGAAACGGTCAGGTCTGGCGGGGCTACGACCCGGGCGAACCAGGGCTTTCCGACTGGATTCTGGCTAATCTGCGTTGACGTCCTTGTTTTTTGGTCCCGTTTGCAATCCCACCCCTCAGCGGGCGTTTCGCCCTTGCCTCCTCAACGACTTGAGTTGCTCGGTGACGGGGCTGTCGGTCGTTGGCTGCAAGCGTGTGTCGGCGTGCGGCACTGCTCACATTCCTTGTCCTGGGAGTCTGTGATATGACGAAGACTTTTCGAATTCTCTCCGTGCTCGCCCTGCTCGTCTCCGCATCTGCCGTGAGTGTGGACTCGGCCTTGGCCGATGGTCCCGGCGGACCGGGAAACCACCATCATGCCGCCGGTCGCATTGGTGGGGTCGTCTCGACCTCCGAAGGTCGTGCGGTTCCCGGCGCCGTCGTGGTTCTCAGGCACGGAGATGTTGCCGTCGCACGCACCCAGACCAATCGCGAAGGGGTCTATGTTTTCGAGCGCGTCCGCCCGGGACACTACACCGTTGTCGCCGCAAAGGAAGGCGTCGGACGCGGGGCGGCCCGTGCGGCCGTTCGCTCCGGCCAGACCGTTCGGGCTCCCATCACCCTGAACCACTGACCTTTGGACTTCTTCCAGAATCACTCCGCCCGCGAAGCCCGCGGGCCGTTCGAAAGTTGGCTCTGACCCGGAATCGGAGCTGATTCACGTGCCGCCCCGTGTTCACGCACGGGGCGGCTGTATTTTTGGCACCGGGGCGACGCCCTGGCGGATATCATGCGTCAATGATCCACGAACCGCCTCAGGACGACAGCTCCCAGACGCCCGGTGACGCCGGCGAGCCCGGCGTGGCCCTTCTCGCGACTCCATCCGAAGCGGTTCCGCTCGATCTGACCGGGTCGATCGAGGCGGCCCTTCTGAGCGTTGATCGCCCGCTGTCGCACGCGAGGCTCGCGGTTGCGCTGGGGCTCATCGACTCGGAGGATCCCGAGGGGGAGGACGAAGCCCTGCTGTTGCCGGCGACCGAAAGCATCGCGAGCGAGATTGCCGCACCGCCGGCGAAGAAAGCCCGCGGGCGTTCGGCCAGCGCGATCAAGGCCCACCGCGAGGCGCTCGCCAAGGCGACGACGATCATCAACACCACCGTGGCGAGCCTGAACGAGGCGTACGAACGCACGGGGCGCAGTTTCAGGATCGAGCAGGTCGCGGGCGGCTTTCGCGTGATGACGCTGCCCGCGCACGCGAGAGTTGTGGCCGCGATCCATCAGGCGAGGGTGTCGGCACGCCTGTCGCGAGCGTCGATCGAGACGCTGGCGATCGTCGCGTACAAGCAGCCCATCACGCGAGCACAGCTGGACGCGATCCGAGGCGTGGCGTGCGGCGAAGTGCTCAAGACGCTGATGGAGCGCAGGCTGGTGACGATCCGCGGGAGGGCCGAGGAGCTCGGGCGACCGATCCTTTACGGGACGACGCGGCAATTTCTCGACCACTTCGGCCTCTCGACGCTGACGGATCTGCCGACGCTGACGGAGCTCAAGCCGGGTTGAAATGTGAACGCGGAGGAGCGGAGGAGAGTCACTTGATCGTCGGCAACCCCGCAGAGTTTGCGATCCACTCTCACATTAATGAAGCATACGAAAGCCTCGGCTTCATGGGTTGGGGCTTTTTCACGATCCACGTGGGCGGAATTCGCTACGGCGTGTTTAGAACCTATGCGACGGGACTCGCGTGCCCCTGGGGTGAAGTGGGCGAACTCCTCGACCGTCGCGGCCGGCATCGCCTCACATTGTTTCAAGGTCGTAGTGCCGAGGAAATCGCGAACGCGTTGCTGGAGACATCGACCAGCATTCTGGATGAGAGCGGCGAGGAGCTCGTCCCGGATAGGTTGTGTGGGCTGGCGGCCGAAGACATTTGGGAAGCGTACCAGGAATCGAAATGCGATTGGGACCCTGGAGACAGGGCGTTTGACGACGGCAGCAGGGTGTTGTTCATCGACGAGGACGACTCAGTCCGAGTCATCGCGTATCGCTCCGAGCATATCGCGGGATTGCGATACAAAGCGGTGGATGTGAGTGCTGTTGTCATCCCTGCGGAACAGGCCTATGGCGTGCTGAGAGAGTGGCGCGAGGCGTTCCTCAAGGAGTGGGAACAGTTGCCGAAGGTGCCCGAAACCCTTGGCAAGGCCGTGAACTGAACGTGAGATCGCGTGAACGAGACGGCCAAGGCGGTCTGCCCGTGGCATCGCATTGACCTACAGCGACATCGGTGACTTCCTTCGCCCCTCCGGGGCTCTGCCTCGTGTGCACACCTCACCACGGGTTGCGCTCGAAGCGACTGTGTTCCAAGTCAACCCTTGGGAGCCGGTT
>CAYHQQ010000051.1:0-27681 GCA_964358855.1 uncultured Phycisphaeraceae bacterium | reverse complement strand
GTTTCTGTTCAGCTCCGGGCTTCTGTTCTGCGCCTGGTTTCTGTTCAGCGCCGGGCTTCTGCTCAGCACCGGGTTTCTGCTCAGCGCCGGGTTTCTGCTCAGCGCCGGGCTTCTGTTCTGCGCCGGGTTTCTGTTCTGCGCCGGGTTTCTGCTCTGCACCGGGTTTCTGCTCAGCGCCGGGCTTCGGCTCGG
This sequence comes from uncultured Phycisphaeraceae bacterium, assembly GCA_964358855.1. Lineage (GTDB taxonomy): Bacteria > Planctomycetota > Phycisphaerae > Phycisphaerales > UBA1924 > UBA2396. Next base: position 27,489 of record CAYHQQ010000051.1, on the reverse strand, counting down.
TGTTGGGGTTGGCGTCGGGGGGCTGGGGCGGTTCTGGCGGCTTGGGCTTCTTGAGTTCGTCGGCCGCTCGCTTGAGTGTGTCGCTCAGCTTCTTCCACGGGGGGTCGGACTTTGCTGGGGCGGTGTCGGGTTTGGCCTCAGGCTTCGCTTGCGGATTGGCGTCGGGTTTGGCTTGCGGGTCTGTTGAGGGTGGATTTGCCGTATCAGGCGGCGTGGGCGGAGTGTCGTTGGGTGATTGGGGCCGCGATGGATCCTGAGTGGATGGGCTTTCGGGGGAAGGCTTCGCGGCGTTTGTCTCGGGGCGGTCATTTGGCGAGGGCTTGGAGGTGGCGTCGAGGTTTTTAGCGAGCTCTTGCAGTTCGCTCGCGAGCTTGGTGCGTTGTTCTGGCGTGAGTTTGTCGAACTGTTCACTGAGTTTCTGCGCGGCGTCGGATGCCCGGTCGAGATCGGCAGACTCCAGGGCTTTAGTCAGTTCGCTCTGATCGCCCTGACTCGCTTGATCGGCGGCCTTGGGCGTGTTTGGATTCGTGGGCTTGGCAGCGCGGGCGAGGCGGTCGCGGAGTTCGTCGGCGGCGGCCTGGGCTTCCTTGGCTTGTTGTTTCAGCTTGTCGGCGGCGGAGGTGAGGCGCTCGGAGGTCTGGGCGGTCGCGCCGGCGGCGTCTTTCTTGCCGCTGGCGAGCTCCTGCTCGATCTCGCGAATCGCTTGGGCGTCGCGGGTTGTCGCTTTGGGGTCGAGCGGATCGGGGGCGGGCTTTTCGATGAGTTTGGCGGCCTCGCGGATTTGATCGAGGGCCTGGGCAACTTGCTCGGGCGTGTCGGTGGGCTTTGCGTTTCCCGGAGCTCGTTGCGGGAACCAGAAGGCCAGAGCGATGGCGGCGGCGGCGAGGGGCGGGACGGCGTACCAGGCCTGGCCGGTTTTGATGGGGACGGCGGAGGCGGGATTGATGGTGGCGGCGATGGACTCGGCGTCGGCGATGGCGAGGGCGAGGATGGGGTCGTCGGAAGAAGACGTTAACGCAGAGGACGCAGAGGGACGCAAAGAGGAGTCAGAGAGTTCGATGGCGGTGGTGAGGCGGCCGCGAAGGTTGAGGCGGTGGTCGAGTTCGCGGGCGGCGCGGGCGGGGGACCAGTGGCCCAGGAGGCCGACGGTGAGGCCAACGACCGCGCTGAGGGAGATCGGGACGATCAGGGCGATGTCAAGGAGACCTGAGAGCGGGATGAGTTTGCAGGCCAGTACCGCGAGGGCGGATGCGGCGGCACCGATGGAGAGGGCCAGGCCGGTCGTCATGAGGAGACGGGAGAGGGCGGCCCTGCGGGAGGCGTGCTTGGCCACGGCGAGGCTCTTGGCGGGGGCGAGCATGGGGGAGTGTAGGGAGGGAAAGCACAAAGCGGCAAAGCACAAAGCACACATGGGAGTCGCTTAACGGTCCTACCTTTTTCGATCTTTCGCGGCGTGGATAGTTTCGACTCGATCACAACGTCGGGGTAAACGAGTGCCTGAGAGGTCGAGCAATTCCGGCACGAAGATGGTTAAGCCGCAACGTTCTGGATTTGTGTTTGAGCGACTTCGTCGTCAGACCAATTTTCTTTGGGTGATCTGGTTTGTGATGCTCGTTGGCGGTTCCTTCTGGACCATTGAAATGGCCCCGAGCTCGCCTTGGACCGCAAAGGGACTCGTCGTGCCCGTTCTCTTTGGAATCTGGGGGATCGTCTACGTGCTTCACAGCTCTCGATGGAAGCGTGCGAAGCGTCGGGCGAGGCTGCTGGGAAACAAGGTGTGCCCGCACTGTGAGTACGACCTGTCCATGATCATCAAGGATGGTCCTCTGGATGACGAAGTGGACGCGCGTTGTCCAGAGTGCGGGCTACGAATGGCCATCTCGTGGATCAAGCTGTATTGGCACCGGTAGAGCGAGAGCGATTCGCTCGTCTGTGTGAAAACACGTGCTCACGGCGAGGCGGGGTCTGCGGTGTAGGGTCACTCCATGGGAGGTCGTGCGACCAAGACACTGACCGCCCATGACCCTTGGGGTTCTTCGGGGACAATCGTGGGGCGGTCAGTGGTACCGCGGTCCTCATGTTTCACTCTAAGACACGATTGCGCCGGGGGAGATGTCGCCGCTTGGGGAGAGAATGGCGAGGCGGCGGTTGCCGGGGGTGTCTTTGGAGCCGTCGCTGGCGGCGAGGAGCATACCGCGGCTTTCTTCGCCTCGGAGCATGCGGGGGGCGAGGTTGGCGACGATGACGATGGAGCGGCCGACCAGGTCTTCGGGCTTGATGTACTCGCGGATGCCGGCGCAGATCTGGCGGGGCGTGCCTGAGCCGTCGTCGACCTGGAGCTTCAAAAGCTTGTCGGCGGAGGGATGGAACTCGGCTTTGAGCACCTTGGCGACGCGAAGGTCGAGCTTGGCGAAGTCCTCGATGGTGATCTGGGGCTTGGCGACGGGCGCGGCGGGGGCCGCGGGGGGAGCGGGAGGGGGTGTGGGGGTGTCTGACATGGTGAGGAGGTTAGGAGAGGAAAAGGCTGAAGGCGGAACTTGAAGGCGGAAGGCTGAATAGGAAAAGCCTACTCAGACTCAGCCTTCAAACTCCGCCTTCAGCCTTTGCCTTTACGGCTTCTGCCACTTGCCTTCGCGCCACACGGTCAGTGTCGGGTCGACGCTGTACGTTGGTGCGAGTTCGGCGGGGTCGGGGTCGCGGAGGGGTTCGCCCTGGTCGGCGGTGACCTGGGCGCTCCAGGAGCGTTGGATGCCGGCGAGGAGGAGAGACTCCAATCGCAGCTGGGCGAGGTAGGCGCCGTCGGCGAGTTTGGGGCCGGGGTTTCCGCCGCAGGTGGGGCAGAGTTTGTAATCGGCGGCACGTGAGGTGCGTTTGACGATGCGCTGGTTGGCGCACTCGCGGCAGGGCCACAGGTTGGCCTCGGAGGTGATGGAGCTGAGGAGCTTGAACTGGCCGGATTCGCTGAGGAGGCGGTCGTACTGCGTGAGCAGCAGCTTGACGAGCGGGTCTTCGAGGAGCTGGCGGGCCTGGATGCCGTTGCCGGCGCGGACTTCGCCCAGGGCGGTCGCGGCAAAGTACGCGGTCTGGGCGCTGGCGGCGTCCTGCTGCGAGCGGAGCCACGCGGGGGGCCTGTAGCGCGGGTCGAGTGTGCCGGCGAGAGCCAGCAGCCAGCGGCGATCGCGCTCAAGACGGCTCAGCGATGCGAGGCCGATGCAGATGCTGGCGCCGAGGGAGCCGGACTTGATGCCAGGGCGGGCGCGGTCGAGCTCGAACGCGAGGATGTAGAGGCGACGGGCGAGGGTGCTCTCGTCGACGGTCTGGGCGGCGTCGGCGATTGTTTCGGCGAGCTCGAAGTAGGCTTCGGGATGGGCGGGGTCGAGGGCGGCGAGCAACGCGTTGTACTGCGCGAGCGGGTCGGCCGTCGCCGATGGATTTGCCGGCGGATCGGCAGGAGGCAGCGCCGAGGTTGGCGGCTGCGACGCGGGCTGGATGCAGATCGCCAGGGCCGCCAGGAGGGTGGACGCGAAGTTCATTGGGTGTCTCCCCCCCCACCACCGCCGCCGGCAGCTTCAACACCACCGAGTCGAAGGGCCCAGAGGCGGGCCATGGCGCGTTCGGCGGCGTGGATCTGTTCGAAGAGGTGGGAGGCCTGGCGGCGTGAGGCGGTGAAGTCGACCATGATGACGCGGACGGTTTCGGCGCGAGCGGGGGCTTCGGCGACGAGTGTGTAGGCCATGAGCTCGCAGGCGGAGAACTCGGCGGCGGCGAATTCCTGCACCGCGCCGCGAGCGAGCGAGGCACGGCCCGCGGCGCGCTGGCGGATGGAGGCGAGTGTGGCGTGTTCACCGCCGCTGGGGAGGAGGTGTTCGGCCTCGCGTTGCCACTGGGCGGCGAAGCCCTGGGCGAGGGAGGCGAGGGCGGGGGCGTCGATGAGGTTGGCGGAGGTCGCGCCGGTGACCGAGCCATCGGCGAGGAGGACGCGGGACTTGTACGAATCGCCCATGAGGGCGGCGAGCTCGTCGATGACGGCGTACTCGCCCTTGCCCGCGGCGAGTTCGAGGAGACGTTCGACCAAAATGCGCCGGGCGGCCTGGCGCCATGTGGGGGCGCGAAGGTTTGGCAGGCGGCCTCGGGCGATGATCTCAAGGAGGTCGGCGTTGTCGGAGACGATGGGGATGGTGGGGACGAGTTCGAGGAAGGCGTTGACGACGGCGAATTCGGAGCCGTGGCGTTTGGCGGCATCGCGTGCGAGGATGCGGACGCTCGCGGGAGAGCCTCGCAAGGCTTCGGTGACGACGATCTCGGCCTCGACGGGGCTGAGCGCGCCGGCGGGGAGGACCTGCTGGAGCATCTCGACGCGGACGGGGCCGTTGGCCATGGAGGCGAGGTACTTGGCGGCCCAGACGCCGTCGTTTTCGGGTGCGAAGAGGGCCGATGAGCCTTTGGAGACGAGCTTGGCGGCGGCCGCCTTGGCGGGTGCGGAGACGTCGGCGATGATGGCGCTGGCGCGATCGCTCTTGCCGGCGAAGATGGCGGCGGCGGCCTCGGACATGGAGGAGAAGACCTGAGCCCGCATGAGGAGGCGCGTGGTGGGCTGGACGTCGATGGGTGTCGCGGCGGTGTTTGAGCTGGCGGAGGGAGCGGCTTCCTGCGGGGGCTTGTCGGCCAGGAGATCGGCGAGGAGGAGAGACCACTTCTTGGCGGCCTCGGTGCGGTCGGCGGCGCCTGAGAGGGACCATGCTTTGGCGTACTTGGCGCGAAGCTCGGCGCGGTCGGCGTTGCCGGAGGTGGCGGAGAGGACCATGGAGGGATCGACGCCCTGGGCACTGGAGCGGGCGGCGATGGCGAAGGTGACGGCGTTGATGTCGGCGGAAGAAAGGCTGGACATGTCGAACCAGCGCATGAGCCACGGGCGGGTGTTCTCGTCGACGCGCCAGGAGAGCGAGGATGCCAGGAGCACGACGGAGTCGAAGGTTTGTTTGGCGGCGGAGGGCTCGGGGCCCAGGGAGAGGATCGCTTCGAGTGCGACGGCGACGAAGCGTCCTTTGGCGGGCGCATCGCCCTGGCTCAGCGCGTCGGTGACGGCGAGCCAGCGGGTCCAGGATTCGACGGAGGGGTCCTTGGCGAGGCGTGGCGCCAGGGCGAGGGCGGCGACGGAGGCGCCGTGGTTGAAATCCTGTTCCTTCTCACCAAGCACGACACCCGCGGCACCCAGCGCGAGCCGGGCGGGGCCCAGCACGGCGGCGCGCTGGTCGCGCTCGTTGAGCAGTCTGGCGAGAACACCAGCGGACCAGACGGCGGGGGCGATGCGATCGGCGGAGGGGGCTTCGGTCTCGCCCAGGGCGAGAGGAGCGGAGAGCACGCTCAAGGCGCGACGGGTGACGCCGGGATCGCCCGATGAGCGGTACATGAACTCGACGATTTGGTTGAGGACGCCTGCGAGTTCGTCGGCGCTCCAGGCGATCCAGTCGGAGCGGGCGGCGGCAGCGACGGCCTCGAAGCGAGTGGCGGCGTCGCCGGCGTCTTCTTTCAGTCTGGCAACGCAGGCCTGGAGCTCACGCTGGATGTCGTCGGCGGACGGGCCGCGGGAGCCTGGTGTGGTGGGTTTGGACGTGGGCTTCTTGTCGGGGGTGGTGGGCGCGACTGGTCTGGCGACTTCGACGCCTGGAGTGATGGCGGCGTTGGGGTCCATAGGCGGAGGCTTGGGATTCGTCTTGAACATCACGATGATGCCCATGGCGAGGGCGAAGAGAAGTGCGCCCAGCGCCGCGGCGGCGGCGAGGGCGATCTTGATCTGGCGGGCGGACTGAGCCTTGATCTCGGCCTCGTCGAGCTCGAAGAGTCTGGAGCGCGGCACGGGCTGGGACGCGGTGTCGGGTGGCGTGTGAACGCCGGAACCCAGAGGCGCGGCCTGAGCGCCACCCATGAACTTGGCGCGCTTGCGGCGAGCGGGGCCGATGGGGAGCGAGTGGCCGGTGTGGCGCGGGGCCTGGGATGCCTGGGAGCCTTTGGGGCGAGCCAGAGAGGTGATGGCGTCGGCGACATCGTCGGCGGTGAGGCCGCGGGCGTGGGCGAACATGCAGAGGCGTTCGAGCGAGCGGGCGTTCCAACCGCCCGACATGGCGATGGCCATGACGGCGTCGCCTTCGAGGGCGAGCTTGGGAGGGAGGCCGATGGTGGAGGCGAAGCGGGAGGACGCGGTCTTTGGCTGAGAGCCCGCGCGGGCCTGGACGTGGGCGGCGCCGGGGCCGCCGTGGGTCCAGATGAGGATGAGCTGTTCGCGAACGCCGGGGTCCAGGACCTGAGCGGCGGCGGCGTGGAGGGCGAGGCGGAGTTCGTCGGCGGCCGGTGTGCGGCATTCGGGGTGCACGGCGAGCTGCGCGAGGCGATGTTCGAGAGCCTCGACGATGTCGTCGGTGGGAAGCTCGCGTGCGGCGACGCCCAGGAGGTCGAAGGGGCTGCCGGTGTCGGCTCCCTGGCCGAAGAATCGGCGTGCGGCGACGTTGTGCGTGGAGGGGGCTTGGCTCACTTGTCACCCTCGCTATTTCCGCCGGCGGACGGGGGCTTGGGGGACGTCGATTCGGGCGGAGGGGGGCCGATCTGGGCTTCGAGTGCCTTGAGCTTTGACCCCCAAGGTTCGGGGCCCATGGAGGGATAGAGGGCCTTGTGCTGCGCGAGGGCGATGGCCGCGGCGGAGAGGTCGGTCTTGGCGAGGATGCGGATGGACTCGTATCGGGCCTCGTACCACGCGGGATTGTCGGTGGGGATGGCCGAGACGAGTTCTTTCCATGCGGCGAGTGCGGCAGAGAGATCACCCGCGGCTTCGGCGCCGACGCCCAGTCGCTTGAGTCCCGTCTGGGTCTTGATGTTGGCGGCGATGAGAGCGCGATCGAGACGCAAGGCGGTTTCACGCATCGCGGGGTCGGCGGAGGCGAGGGCCGAGGCCGCGGCGGCGACTGAGTCGTAGATGCCCGCGAGGATCGGGTCGGGGAGCTTGGTGCCCGAGCGCTCGAGCTGGGCGATGAGCCTTTGCCCGTGGTTCACGGTTTGAATGGCGTCGGTGGCGCGGGCGGTGGCGTGCCAGGCGTCCAGGGCGCGGCGGTACATGAGGCGGGCGGCGGCGCGCGGGTACTCGGCGTCGCCGCCGCCGAGTTTCTCGACGAGCTTGGCGGCGGCGGCCTCGTCGCCCTTGGCCAGGGCGATCTGCAGTCTGCGGAAGGTGATCTCACCCTCGACGCTGGCGAGATCGAGACTGTGGACCAGGGCGACTTTGTCAAGATTGCCCAGGGCGGTTTCGGCGCGGGCGACGTCGGGGGAGGCGATGGAGAGCATCGCGTCGGCGATCTGGCGGGCGTAGAGGATCGCGGTTGCGGCGGCGTCTTTGGCGGATTGGCTGGTGACGTCGCCGATGGAGCGCTCGGCCTCGGAGGCCAGGACCTGCTCAGCGATGCCGGCGAAGCGGAGGGCGGCGAAGTCGCGCTCTTTGCCGCGGGCCTTGCGGTAGGCCTGGTAGAGCAGCTTGGCGGCCTGGCGCCGTGCGGCGGGGTAGATGGGCGAGACGGGGTCGACGCCCAGGAGGATCTCGGCGGCTTTTTCGTCGCTCAGCAGGCCGGTGCCGGCGCGGCGCATGAGGAGCTGGGCGGCGCGGTCGGATCTTGGGAAGGCGGCAACGTAGAGCATCGAGACGCGGTCGCGCTGGTCGGAGAGTTTCTTGAGGACGGGGGCCTCGAGGGTCTTGCCGTTCTCGATCGCGCGGTCGAGCGAGAGGACGGCGTACCACATCGAGTCACGCTTGAGATCGTCGGGGGCGTCGGGCGTGGAGACGCCGGAGAATTCCAGGGCTGCTCGCTCGTACTCGCCCGCGTAGAACAGGGCGAGGCCGCCGATCATCTGGGCGCGAACGCGGGCCTGAGGGAAGCGGGCGGCGTCGGAGCCGGCGGCGGCCTTGGCGAACTGACCGGCGACGGCGCGATAGAGGTCGCGGGTCTGCGAGTCTTTGGGGGGTTCTTCGGCGAGAGCGGCCAGGGCGGGATCGGAGCCGATTTCCTTTTTGTGGGAATCGCGGGCGCGCTCGTAGGACTGCATGGCGCGGACGTACTCGGGGACAAAGCCGGTGACGCCCAGCGTGCTGTCGCCGTAGCGCTTGACGAGGTCGACGACCTGCGCGAGCTCGCCCTTGCCGACGAGTGCGCCCATGCCCAGGGTGGCGCAGCGGCGGGCGGATTCGACGCGTGGGTCGTTGGTGGAGCTCGATGTTTCCTTGAGCAGGTACTCCATCGAGCCGACGACGATGAGGCGGGCGATGGCGGGGTGGATGGCCTTGGAGGGGTCTTCGGAGCCGGGGAGTTTGAGGAGGCGGGCCTCGATCTGCGACCAGTTGCCCATGGAGCCGCTGACGGTGATCCAGCGGACCAGGAGCTGATCGAGCACGGGCTGGGAGACACCTTCGGTGGTCTCGACGAGGCTGAGCCAGCGTGTGGCTTCGGGGCCGTCGTTGCGGATGGAGAGCGCCAGGGCGCACCCCATGGTGGCGCGGGCGATGTGCTCGTACTTCATGAGCGAGCGGGGGAGGCGGTCGTAGTTGGGGGGCTTTCCCTCGGTGGCGTTGAGGAGGTAGCCGAACTCGACGAGGGCGGAGAGGGCGGCCTCTGGGCTTGAGGTGAGGGTGGCCTTGTAGAGCTCGCTCCAGCCGGCGTAGTAGCGGGCGAGTGAGCGGAGGCGGCGCATCTCGGCGACCTGGAGGCGGGTCTGCTCGATCTTGTCTTCGCGGGCCTGTTCCATGGAGCGTTCGAGGGCGTCGGACTTCTTGCCGACCTTGCCGGCGATCTCCTTGAAGACCGGGGCGATGGACTCGAGGATCCGCATCGCCTCGTCGCGCTCGGCAGGGGAGGCCAGACGCAGGCGGTCGCGCTCGGCGATCTCTTCGGCCTTGAGGTACGTGGTTTTGGCGAGATTGATGCGCAGCTCGAAGGTTTCGGCGTCGGGGATGAGCTTGAGGAGCTCGCGGCAACGCTCTTCGACGTTCTTTCGTTCGGTGGGGTCGTTGGTCGCGGCGAGCTGACGCGAATAGAGCACACCCAGGGCCTCGGCGGCTTCTTTGCGCTCGTCGGGGGTGCCTTCGGTGAGCTTGGCGCGATGGTGGGCGGCCAAGATCTGGTCCAGGCCTCTTGAGGAGAGGTACTCGGTGACGCGCTGATCAGCGGCCTGACCGGTGAGGGACTCGTCGGAGGACTGGGCGTGCGCGGCGCTGGACGCCAGCACGATGGACGCGAGGGAGAGGAGGCGGAGGGTGGAACGAATCGCCATCGGCTTAGGTGCCCCGGGGGACGTAGCTGACCTTGGTGAAACCGGCGTCTTTGCAGGCCTGAACGGCGGCGGCGGCGGCCCAGACGGGGGCACGTCCCGAGACGCGAACGACGACGCCCGCGTCCTTGTTGAGCCCGATGAGCACTCCGGTGAGGGTGGACTTGTCGGCGATGACGCGCTCGCCGATCTGATAGGTGGCCTTGCCGGCGACGGCGTCGACGGAGACGATCTGGGGGACGAGGTTGCTGGAATCGCCCGAGGCCTTGCGGTCGGTTTTGAGGGCGGTCTCGAGGCTCTGCTCGACGGGGGCGAGGTTGCCGACCATGATGAAGTAGATGAGGAGGAAGAGCACGACATCGATGAGGGCGACCAGGGGAAGGCGGGGGATGTCGAGCTCGGTGCGTTTGGTGCGTTTGATGGTCATGAGCCACCTCCGGCGGGGAGGGGAGGCGCCTGGTCGGCGGAGGTCGCGAGCTTCCAGTTTTTGAGGCCGATCTCCGAGAGAGCGCGTGCGACCTTGTTGAGGTGTGCGGACTCGGCGTCGCGGTCGGCGCGGACGATGATGGCGACGGCGTCGGGGTTGCCGCCGGTCTGGGCGAGCTCGCCGCGGAGGGTGGCCTTGAGGCGGTCCATGTCGAGGCGTTCACCGGCGCGGAACATCTCGCCCGAACGGTCGATGTCGATGACGACGCTGCTTGAGCCGGCCTGGGCGGGATCCTTCTCGCCCATTTCCGTGGGGAGCGCGACCTGCTTGCGCACGCCCTGGGCGAACTGCGCGGAGAGGACGAAGAAGATGATGAGCAAAAGCACGACGTCGATCATCGGGGTGAGATCGAAGCCGGCTTCGGGCCTTGCCTTGACGCGACCGAGCTTCATGAGGCGTGTGCTCCCACACCCGGGCCGCGGCCTTGGGTGCCTTGAGCACCCGGGCCGGCTCGCCCTGGGCCGATGGAGCCGGCGACGGGCTTGGCCGCGGAGGGGGCGGCTGCCTTGCCCTGGACGTAGGAGGCGAGCTCTTCGCTGGTCTGGCCGACCTCACCGGCGAGGCGGTCGAGGCGACGCTTGAAGAAGGTAAATGCGGCGGTGCAGGGGATGGCGACGACCAGACCCAGGGCGGTGGCGACCAGGGCGTGTGACATGTAGACGGCGAGCTGGCTCGAGCGTGCGGAGCCCTCGAGCGTTCCGATGGTGTTGAAGGCGCCGATCATGCCAAACACGGTGCCCAGCAGCCCGAGCATCGGGCCCAGTGCGGCGACAAGGCCGACGGCGTCGGTGAGCTTGGTGAGCCGGTCGACCTGGCGCTGGCCGGCCTCTTCGAGGGCGGAGCGGAGTTCCAGAAAGCCAAAGGGCGAGCGGGAGCAACGGACGAGGGCGGAGGAGAACATGCGGGTGAGGAAGCAGTCGTTGGCGGGCTCGTTGCAGAACGCGGTGGCGCCCTCGACATCCTGCTGGCGGAGGTGATGCTCCAGCCCCTCGACGACCTTGGCGGGAGCGAGCGTGCTCATGCGCAGCTGCAACGCGTTGGCGATGCAGATACCCAGGGCGAGGACCGAGAGCCCCACGAGGATGTAGCCGACGAAGCCACCCTTGGTGACGTATTCGAGGACGCGGATGTCGCCGGCGGCGGCGAGAGTCGTGAAGAGGGGCGTGGTCACGATTGGGAAACTCCTTACTTGGTCGGCGGGGTTGCGCCCGGACGCGACGGATCGTTGACGGGGGTGGGTGCTGCGGGCGGGTCGACGGGTTTGGGGGGCGTGCTGGACTTCTTGCGGTTGGTCCACTTGGCGAGAAGGGGCGATTCGAGGGCGGGATGTCCGGCGAAGCGGTCGGCGAGTTCGCCGGCCAAGAGTGCGGCCCCGGCGTCGTCGCCGAGCTTGGCCAGGCCGAGCACCGCGTCGGCGAGAGCCAGGCCGTTGATGTAGGCGTCGGTTGGTGAGGACCTCGAGGCGACGATGAGGAGCGTGACCACGCCCATGCGCTGCTGCTCGACGTCGGGCTCGGCCAGGAGCGAACGGCCGATGGCGACGCGGCACCAGGCCTGAAGCCAAGGCGGAGTCTTGGCGTTGAGGCGTTCGGTGAGAGCCTTGCGAGCCTCTTTGCGTGCGGGCGGCTCACCGAGGCGTGCGCGGAGCATGTCGGCGACGACGCGGACGCCCACGTCGGAGCTGGCGGGAATATCGGGGAGCTTTGCGGGCTCCTTGGACATCAGGCCGCAATCGGCGCGAGCGGACTGGACGTAGAGCTCAAGGAGTGTGCGCACTCGCTCCTCGATGAGCGAGGATCTCGCGGGCTCGGAGGGGGTGGTGCCCTTGGCGCGGTCGCTGGGCGGAAGATCGCTGGAGGCAAAGACCTGCACCGCGGTGGTCGAGAGCCACAGAGGGGGAAGCGAGGGGGAGAGGCCGGTGGCGGGATCGACCAGGCGCGACACTTCGGCGCCGACGCTCTCGGGGAGCGCGTCGGCGGGGTTTGAGGCGCTCACGGATGAGCCGGTGGCCAGGACCCAGGAGAGCCATGCCTGGACAGCGGCGGTTTGAGCGCCGCGAGCGAGGCGGCAGCGGAGCAGGCCGCCGGCGATGACGGCGGTGGTCGGACCGGCCTTCTGGGCGTATTGGTGGAAGAGGTCTTCGAAGATGGGCTCGGCGGCAACAAGATCGCCGCGTTCGAGGCGTGAGCGCGCCCGCCAGGCCTTGTCGGCGATGACTTCGAAGGCCTGGGCGTCGGCCTGGAGCGGGCCCTGGACGAGTTTGACCTGGTCCCACGAGAGCACGGCGGTGCGGGTGGGCTTGCCGCTGGGATCGCGATCGCGGACGACGGTGACACCCTGGGCGTTGACGGCGATGCAGTCGCCGCCCGAAACGCCCGAGTTGCCGCGGAGGACGACTCCGGGCTCGGGCAACGCGGTGGCGAGGTTTTCGCCGGCAACGGGCCAGAGGAGCGCGAGAGCGAGCAAGGCGGTCGGCCTCAACGGGTCCTCCTGGGCACGAACTTGTAGGTGCCGTGCGATCGCTGGGCGATTTCCTTCATGACGGTCTCGCCCTGGTTGTCCTCGAAGCAGATGCAGTGGATCTTGACGCGCGGGCCGACGTTGTTCTTCTCGAGCCAGGCGATGAGGCTGGGGTCGAAGCCGCCGTCGGTCATGAAGAAGATGGCGTCGGGCTTGGGGCGCAGGCCCGAAAGGAGCTTGAAGGCGTCGAGGGGGATGGTGTTGCCATCGGCGTTGAGGCCCGAGATCACCTCGAGCGCCCAGCCCTTCTTTCGCTGGGTGGCTTCGGTCCATTCGACCTTGTCGCCCAGGACGGCGGACTGGGTGCTGAAGGTGACGATGATGAAGGTGGAAGTCTCGGAGAGTTCCATGACGGAGCTCTTGAGCTGGGACTTGAGCTCGGCGATGCGATCACCGAGCATGGAGCCCGAGACGTCGATGATGAAGGCGAAGCGGTCGCCGCGGGCCTCAACACCAAAGAAGCTGGTACCGCCGCCACCGCCGCCTGCGCCTCCGGGGCCGCCGCCGATGCCGTCGGTGCCCGAGACGTCACCGCCGCCGGTGGGTCCGCCCGCGATGGTGGTGAGCCCCTCGCCGCCGGCGAGCGTGTCGCCGGGGGGGCCTGAGAGCCGGTCGTCGGCAGGGGCGACTTCGGCGGTCATGCTGCCGCTGAGCGCGGGAGCCGAGTCGTCGACGGCGCCGCCCATGAGCTGGTTGAGTTCAACTTCGGACATGACGGCCATCTGGACGCCGCCGCTGCCGGGGCCGCCGGTGGTGTCGGAGCCGTTCCCCCCGCCTCGGATCCAGATGCCGTAGAGGACGCCGCCCAGGGTGATGTGTGCGAGGATCGAGAGGGCGAGTCCCAGGAGGATGGCTTTGATGGAGAAGACGGCCCACCAGCCAGCGCGGGACGGGCGCCAGGACTGACCCAGGGGGAGCGCGGGGTCGGGTGAGGGTTCCAGGGCTGCACCCTCGAAGGTGTTGTGGCTTGGGGTGCCGTTCATGATCGATTCTATCGGCTTTGGGCCCGCACACGCGTGCGTTTGTCGGTAGGGCCTGTGGTGCGGAGCATTCGACCGCGGGAGGGCCCAAAGGTTCCCCGAATATTGCCCGCACCGGCCGGGAGCGGGAGCGAGTCGATCGGGGTGCGTGCTCAAGCCTACCGAGTCTGGGGCGGTGGGCTGCACCCTATTCGCACGCCAGGGGGACCGGTTCCCGTATTGGCGAGGACCGGGGAGGTCGGGGTCCATTTGAAGAAGGGGGGCGCGACCCCTACAACACCGGACATGACTCCATCACGCCCCCGTTATCGTCGGATCCTTCTGAAACTCTCGGGCGAGGCGTTTTGCCGGGCGGGTTCGTTTGGGATCGACCCCGAGGAGTTGAGCGTGATCGCCGGGGAGATCAAGGCGGCCCTGGAGCCCGGGGGGGCGGACGGCGTGCAGCTTGCCATCGTGGTGGGCGGGGGAAACATGATCCGCGGGGCGACGCTGGCTGCTTCGGGGGTGATTCCGCAGGCGACGGCGGATTACATGGGGATGCTGGGGACGGTGATGAACGCCCTGGCGCTCAAGGAGAAGCTCAAGACCGTGGGCGTGGCGTGCCGGGTGCAGTCGGCGATTGAGATCCGGGCGGTGGCCGAGTCTTTCATCCGGGGGCGTGCGCTGCGGCACATGGAGAAGGGGCGGGTGGTGATCCTGGCGGCGGGGACGGGCAATCCGTTCTTCACGACCGACACGTGCGCCTCGCTGCGTGCGACGGAGCTTGAGTGCGACGTGCTGCTCAAGGCGACCAAGGTGGACGGGGTGTACACCGCCGACCCCAAGAAGGACCCGACGGCGACGCGGTACGACACGGTGACGTACGCCGAGGCGATCTCCAAGAATCTCAAGGTGATGGACACGGCGGCGTTTGCGATGTGCCAGGAGCACAACATCCCGATCATCATTTTCGACTTCAAGAAGCCCGGGAACATCGCCCGGGTCGTTCGCGGCGAGTCGATCGGCACGCTCGTGCACGCCTGATCCAAAGCCCTTCCCCAACCCTCCCTCACCCCCACCCGCCCGATCGCTATCCTATAGAAGAGCAGTCCGCATCGAAAGCTTTGAACGGAGCCCGACCCATGAGCGCTGATCCCGACACGATTCTCCTTGAGGCCGAAGAGGTGATGGAGAAATCTCTCAAGCATCTTGAGCACGAGTTCAAGGGAATCCGGACCGGGCGAGCGACGCCCGACCTGATCAACTTTCTGAAGGTGGACTACTACGGCGCGCAGACGGAGATCAAGGCGCTGGCGGCGATCAGCGTGGCGGAAGGGACGCAGCTGATCGTCAAGCCGTTCGACGCGCAGGCGATCGGCCCGATCAAGCAGGCGGTGGAGGCGGCGCAGCTGGGGTTCAACCCGATCAACGAGGGCAAGCAGCTGCGGATCATGGTTCCGGCGCTGTCGTCGGAGCGGCGTCAGCAGTTTGCGACGCGGGTGAAGAAGTTCGGCGAGGAGCAGAAGGTCGCCATCCGCAACGTGCGCCGCGACGCCAACAAGCACGCCGACGCCCTCAAGACCAACAAGGCGCACAATTTCGCCGAGGACGACATCGACACGCTCAAGGAGGAGATCCAAAAGCTCCTCAAGCAGTACGAGGAGAAGGTGGACAAGGCGGTTGAGTCCAAGACCAAAGAGATTATGGCGGTGTGATCGGACGGTCTGATTGGGCGGCCGGAGGTGGCGGGCCATCATGAGCTTCGACGAGCACAAGCCGGCGCGGATCGAACGCGACGCGTCGGGTGCCCCGCCGATTCCCGTCGAGCCCGAGGCTCCCGTCAGTCACCGGCGCCAGTCCTGTCCAGAGTGCGGCAGGCCGATGCAGGAGGGGAGCGTCCTGTGTGTCGCGTGCGGGCACGACCAGCGCTCGGCCGCATCCAGAACCCACGCCGAGATCGCCGATGCGACGCCGGAGAACCCCAGGCCCTGCCCGCACTGCGGGTACGACCTGCGCGGGCTGAGAGCGTTTCGGTGCCCCGAGTGCGGCAAAGTGCTCAAGGGACGCCAGGCGCGCCGGGACCATGACGCGCTGATAGCGCAGGGGCTCGACTACAAGAAGCCGCTGATCATGATCGGGGCCGCGGCGGTGGTGATGACGCTGGCGGTCGCGCTCATCGAGCGATCGTGGGACGACATGGCGAGGCTCTGGATCACGCTGGGCGCGGGGTGGCTGGTGGGGCTGGTGGTGTACGCGGGGTACGGGCTGATCTGGCTGGGGTTTGAGAGCCCGTGGAGGCTGATCGCACTTCGGCTGGGGGCGGCCTATCTCTGCACCGAGGGTCTCCTGCTGGGGCAGGGGACGATCATGTTCTTGCCCGGAGTGGCGATCCTGATGGCGGCCTGTTACGCCGCGTTGCTTTGGGATCTGTTCGACCTGGACATCCCGGATGCCTTCATACTTTCGATTCTCACGCTGGGCGTGCAGACGGGGATCCGGCTGTGGATCAAGGCGTACATGTGATGCGTAAATGTGAGGCGTGCGTGGAAGATGTTGAAAGCGGGAAACTTCCCCGCGCACGATGAGCCCTTGATTCTGGCCTCGTTTCGAGCCCGAGAACAAGGCCTTTTGAGCGCCTGATTGACTGGAGTGGCTCGCGGTCTTAGCCTCTTCCCGCCTCGCCGCGCCTCGTTTCACGCCATTTTGCGTGGAGTTGCGCGCAGGGTCGGGTATGCTAGTGGGCTGGAGAACTTGCTATGTTGACTCGTCTGTTTGCCTCGTCGCTCTCGATGTTCGTGATCGTTCCCGCCGCGATCTTGCTGAGCCCGATGACGGCTCACGCGCAGACACCCCTGGGGACGGGGGTCACCTACGACGGGAAACTCTCCTCGCAGGGCGTGGCGTACAGCGGCAACGCCGATCTTCGCTTCCGCCTCTATTCTGCCTCGGCCGCGGGCCAGCAGATCGGCAGCACGCTGCAACTCACCGGAGCGAGCGTGACGGGCGGGCTTTTCACGGCCGTGCTCGATTTCGGCGGAGCCGCGTGGGAGGGCAGCGAGCGCTGGCTCGAGATCGACGTGCGCACGGGCGCCGATGTGAACTACACGACGCTGACGCCGCGTCAGCACATCACCGCGGCGCCGTACGCCCTGTACGCACTCAACAGCCAGCCTGGTCCCCAGGGCCCGCAAGGCTTGCAAGGACCGCAAGGTCCGCAAGGACTCCAGGGCGTGCAGGGTCCCCAGGGCGCGACTGGACCGGCGGGGCCCACAGGACCACAGGGCCTGATGGGGCCTCAGGGTCCCGAGGGCCCGATGGGGCCGCAGGGTTTGACCGGGCCGCAAGGACCGGCGGGGGCGTCGCCATTCTCGCTCAACGGGACCAGCGCGGTGTACACGGCGGGCAACGTGGGGATTGGCCTGTCGACTCCGGGCCAGAAGCTGTCGGTCGCGGGCACCATCGAGAGCACGACGGGCGGGATCAAGTTCCCCGACGGCTCGGTCCAGACCAGCGCGGCAAGCGGGCCGGGCGTCGCTCGAAACCACAAGCAGATTGCGATGCTGAAGTGGTACGAAGCGAATCAGAGCATCGCGTTCCCGGCGCCGGGCGGGCCGCTTGGCATGGCGTTCGACGGCGAGTTCATCTGGGTCACCAACTACAGCGTCGGCTCGGTCTCCAAACTGAGGGCCAGCGACGGAGTCATCGTCGGCACGTTCGACGTGGGACTGAATCCCGTCTCTCTCGCCTGCGACGGGTTGAGCATGTGGGTCGCGAATCTCAACTCCAATTCCGTCAGTCGCGTTCGCCTCAGCGACGGGGCGGTGTTCGGCACGTACCCGACGGGGGCCAACCCGTACGCGGTTGCCTTTGACGGCACCTACGTCTGGACGGCGAATTACACGTCGAACAACGTGACCAAAATTCGCGCCACCACCGGCGCGCTCGTCGGAACGTACGCCACCGGCACCGGACCCGACGGCATCGCGTTCGACGGCGCCCACGTTTGGATCGCCAACAGCACCGCCAACACCGTCACCAAGATGCGGGCCAGCGACAGCGTGGTGCTGGGCACCTACAACACGGGAACCACGCCGCGCGGGGTCGCCTACGACGGGACCTACATCTGGATCGCCAACGGCGGCAGTTCCGACGTCTCGAGACTGCTCGCGGCCGACGGCTCGAGCGCGGGCACTTTCCCGACGGGCGCCAATCCCTTTGGCGTGGCCTTCGACGGGTCGAACATCTGGGTGAGCGCCATGGACGCGAACAACACCACCAAGATCCGGGCGAGCGATGGGGTTCGGATGGGAATCTTCACCGCGGGCGCCGCGCCACGGGGGGTTGTGTTCGACGGCGCGAACGTCTGGACCGCTTGCTTTGGCACCAATTCGCTCAACAAGTACTGAGCGCGGACGCACCCGAGCCCTGCCGCGTTCATTGCGCTCGGTACACGGCGAATGTCCTGATCCTGGGCTCGCCCACCGATTCCGTGATGCGGAGGCGCACCTCGGTCACGGTGGCCGCCTCAAACCGCTCGATGCGCTTGTGCCCGATGGCGGTGCCCTGGGCCAGGGTCTTCCAGGCGCCGTCGACGCGCCCCTCGATGACGTACTTGCGGACGCGTTCGCCCAGTTCGATCTCCTCGGCGAGCACCGCCCGGTCGATCGAGGTGGCTGACGAGGGCATCACGCGGTGCTCGGACCCCTTTCCCGACACGTCGCCGGCGGGCACGCCATAGCGGCGCTTGATCTCGGCGCCCAGTTCGGCCGAGCGCTTCGCGTCCGCGTCGGGGATCAAGCCAGAGCGATCGGGCGTGTTGTTGAGCAAGAGCACGCCGCCGCGGCCGACCGACTGCTCGTACATCTCCATGAGCTTGGGGAGACTCTTGAGCGTCTTCTCGTTGTTTGTCTTCCAGAACCAGGTCGAGCGGATGCGGGCGTCGCACTCATTGGGCAGCCAGCGATTGCCCCTTGGGTCGCCGTCGTCGCCCACGTAGTCCCCCCACTTCTTGCCGGCCTTGGGATAGGTGACGGCGTTCCATCCGGGGTAGGGGGCGATGCCCTCCTCGTTGCCGACCCAGCGGATGGTCGCTTGCGGGCCCTGAAAGACGACGGCATTGGGGGCGTGCTTGGCGAGAATATCGCCCACGTCGAAGACCAGGCTGCCATCGAACCAGACCTCCATCATCTCGCCGTAGCGGGAGAGGACCTCGGTGAGCTGCTCGCGGAAGAGCTTCTCGTAGTCGGCCTGCTTTGCGGGGTCGTCGGCCTTGCCGCCCACGCCCACTTTGTGAACGCGGTCCTGGGGCGAGAGGTAGACGCCCAGCTTCATGTCGTGCTTCTTGCACGAAGCGGCGAGGTCGGCGAGCACGTCGCCCTTGCCGGCGCGCCAGGGGGAGTTTGAGACGCCGTGCTCGGTGGTTTTGGTCTGCCACCAGCAAAAGCCGCCCTCGTGCTTGGCGACAAAGACGATGTACCGGGCACCCATGGACTGGGCGACCTTCACCCACTGCTCGGTGTCGAGTTTGTCGGGGTTGATGTCCGCCGGCTTGGTCGTGAGGTTGTCGGACTCGGTGTCCTGCCAGGTCTGCGGGGCCATGTGGATGAACATGCCCACTTCGAGGTCGGCCCAGGCGAGCTGAGCGGGAGAGGGAATGGCGAGGCCGTCTTTGGCGGGAGCGAGGATCGGGGGGAACGCGGGGGGATCGGCTGGCACCTGGGCTGGGAGGACCACGAGCGCGGCGAGGGCGAGAAGGTTTCGGGCGGCGGTGTGCATGGGTCCGAGGATACCGCAACGGGCCATGGGCCGGGGGGAGGATGGGGAGGCTGAAATCCGCTTGCAATCCCGCCCGGAGGTGATATCCTGATATCGGGTCCCGTTCGGGGCCTTTCGCGGGGCTTGTTCACGACCTGTTCCGGGCGACTTGAAAGGCGGAATTCCATGACGACTAGACGCGCTCTGAGGCTCCCACGCCCTCAAGCATTCACGCTGATTGAGTTGCTCGTGGTCATCGCGATCATCGCGCTGCTCATCTCCCTGCTGTTGCCCGCGCTGGGCAAAGCGAGGAAGGTCGCCCAGATCGCGATCTCGATGTCGAACATCAGGATGATCAACAACTCGACGAACATGTATCAGGCCGACAACAAGGCGATGATGCCCATTACGCTGATGTACAACCACGGAGGAAGGAAACGCACCCGCGCGCTCAATCCGCGCGACATCAACGCCGGGGTGACCGGGTTCTGCACCTGGAGCTTTGCGGGAGGAAATCCCGATGGCGTCTGGTACAACCTCTACGGTGGTGCATTCGACGTTCTGGCGGTGGACC
The DNA here is from genome assembly GCA_964358855.1 of uncultured Phycisphaeraceae bacterium. Classification (GTDB taxonomy): domain Bacteria; phylum Planctomycetota; class Phycisphaerae; order Phycisphaerales; family UBA1924; genus UBA2396. The sequence continues at coordinate 7,892 of CAYHQQ010000051.1, read as the reverse complement.
GCCCGCTCAATCCATACGTGTACCCGGAGCTTCAACTCTACGACCCTGCGACGCCGGCCAATCCCAACGCCCGCATGCCCGCCACCGATGAGAATCGTAAGAACACCAAACTCAAGGTTTTCAAGGATCCGGGCGACAATCTGGGACATCAGGAAGCCTGGCCCAATGCCAATCCGTCCGGGCGAACGTGCTTCGATAGTTGCGGGATCTCGTACCAGTGGCAGGCCAAGTGGTACGAGCAACTCGATGCCAGCGGGTTTGTCAGGGCTCCGTGGTTCAACAAGGGTACCAAGCGCCTGCAGTTGGCTGACTCTTTTGTCACGTCGAGGTTCGCCTGGGTTTGGGACGAATGGGCCGACATTGTGATCTACAACGCGAACCCCAATGCCGTCATCAAGAACGGCTTTGGAGATAAGAACCGTAGTGTGATGGGCTTCATGGACGGGCATGCCGGGTACATCAAGGTGATTCCGGGGCACACGATCGAATCGTACAAGAATGAGGCGTACTCGGTTGTCTTTGACGACCTGCAGATCATTCTCCCCTGATCGACAGGGGGCGACCTTTCCGACGCTCGTGCGATTCAGGGCAGTGCCCGCACGCGTATGAATAGCCCGAACGAACAGGAGCCCGGAAGGTGTCCCGGGCCCCATGTCATTGATCAGAGCAGTCGCTCTTCACGCGATTGACGGACTCAGCAAGGCGTCTCGAACGCCGCCACAAAGTCGTCGTAGTCGAAGAAGTCGAACGCTCCCTCGCAGTTGAAGTCGCCCGCGCAGACGACGAGCGCCGTGTCGGTTGAGGTTGCGCTGCCGCAGCCGTTGGTCACGACCCAGTTGTAGTTGGAGGGCGCGTCGCCCAGGGCGACGCGGGTGATCCGGAGCGTGGGGGTGGTGACGCCGTTGAACGCGCCGGTGTTGGAGAGATTGACGAGCCCACGGCACCACCGGTAGAACAAGGCCCGATGCCGCCCGACCGATCAGGCCAGGGCCGCCGCACCCGAGATGATCTCGGTGAGCTCGGTGGTGATCTGCGACTGGCGGGCGCGGTTGAACTTGCGGGAATAGAGCTTGCCCATCTTGCCCGCGTTGTCGGTCGCGGCCTTCATCGCCACCATGCGGGCGATGTGCTCGCTCACCACCGCGTCGTTGAACGCCTGGAAGAGCACGGCCTTCACGGTCGCGGGAAGCAGTTCGTCCAGCAGCTTCACCGCCGACGGTGAAAACTCGTAGTCGAGCTTCTTGGCGGGGGCTGCAGCCTTTTCCCCCGCCTTGGTGGCGCGGGCGAGCTGGGCGGCGGCGTCGGGGCTGAAGGGGAGGAGCTGCATCGCGACGGGCGCCTGGCGTCCGGCGGAAAGGAACCGCATGTAGATCACGTTGACCGAGGAGATCTCGCCCTTGGAGAACCGCTCCATGTAGTCGTTGGCCAGGGCCCGCACCGCGTCGAACGTCGGCTTGTCGCCGATGGAGTGGAGCTTGGATACGGAGATGCTGTTGAACCGCAGGAACGCGGCGCCCTTCTTGCCCACGAGCTCGACCGCGCCCGAGCGGGCCTTGGGATTCTCGCGGAGGAACTGCATCCCGCGGCGCAGGACCGAGCCGTTGTAGGGGCCGCAGAGCCCGCGGTCGGAGGTCAGGAGGAGCGTCAGGGGCGGGGCGGTGGGCGCGCGATCGGAGGGGGAGCCAAAGAGGGGGTGAGAGACGTCGCCCACGTTGGCGGCGAGGTCGGCGACCAGGGCGAAGAGCGCCTCGGTGTAGGGCTTGCTGGCGGTGGCTCGCTGCTGGGCGGCGGCGAACTTCGCCGTCGCGATCATCTGCATCGTCTTGGTGATGCGGCGGATGTTCGCGACCGCCTTGATCCGCTTTTTGATCTCACGAGTCTTGGCCATAGGGAGGCAAGGATAGGCCCGTTGGGAGGGGGTTTGCCATCGTCACGAGGCAACGATCGTCGCCCCGCCGGGGGCGGCTTTGGCGGGGCCTGATCGCAGCTCAAGGGCCCGGCGGACCTGCTCGGCGAGCTGGGCCATGGTGTAGGGCTCGTTGAGGACGGTGGCGTGGGCGGAGATCTCTCCGGGGTGCTGGTCGGGGGAGCAGAGGACCACGACGGGAACCCCGCTCTGGGCCGCCGCCAGCAGGGACGGGTAGGTCGGCCCCTGGGCCAGGGACGCCTCGACGACGACGCCGCCCAGCGAGGCGCCTTGGCCGGCGAGCGAGGAGGCCAGGGCGGTCGCGTCGCGAACCTCCAGCACGTCGACGACGATGTCGCGAAGGGTCGACGCGATCACCTGGCGAGGGTAGGGCCTGGTGACCGCGACGATGATGCGCAGGGTCGAGACCGGGGCGGGCTGCCTTGGCGGGGTCGGCAGGGCGTCGCACAGGGGCAGGTCGATGCTCACGGTCGTGCCTCGCCCGCGCTGCGAATCGATCGCGACGGTTCCGCCGTGCTCGCTCACGATGCTGCGGACGATCGGCAACCCCAGGCCCGAGCCCGAGCCTTTGGGCTTGGTGGTGAAGAAGGGCTCGAAGACTCGTGCCAGGACCTCACGCGTGAGCCCCTCGCCCGAATCCGACACCACGATGCGGATTCGGCCGGGCACCCCTTGGTCCTGGGTCGTGAAGAGCCGGAGCGAACCGCCACCGGGCATCGCGTCGCGGGCGTTGAAGGCGAGGTTCAGGATCGCCTGCTGGATCTGCAGCCTGTCGACCATCACGCAGAGCTCTTCGGGCGGCTTCTGGCAGTTGAGCCGGTAGGCGTGAGGCAGCGATCCCAGGAGAAGGCTCTGGGTCTCTTCCAGCAACGTGGCGACAGGCACCACCTCGCGGACTGTCGATTCGCGACGCGAGAACGTGAGCAAGGAGCGGATCACGCGAACCGCCTGAGTGGCGGCCTGCTCGACACGCTCAAGGGAGACGGCCGCGGGATGCGTTGGCGGCAGGAGCTTCTTGGCGAGCGAGGTGTGCCCGAAAATCGCGGTGAGCAGGTTGTTGAAGTCGTGGGCGATCCCCGCGGCGAGCTGGCCCACGACCTCCATCCGCTGCGCGTGAATGAGTTCCTGCTGGAGTCTGCGCCCCTCGCTCACGTCGGTGCCGGTGCCGATGAGGAATCTCACCGGCCCCTCACCCCCCCCACCGCCGCCGGCCTCGGTGCGAACCACGGTACTGGACCACACGATCAGTCGGGTGGTCCCGTCCTTGGTCAGCCACTCGTTCTCGAAGGGTCTGGGTGCGCCGGTGGCAACGAGGCGGCCAAACTCACCCTTCATCCTCTCTCGGTCGGGAGCAGGGATCAGAACCTCCCAAAAAGTCTTCCCAAGCACCTCGGCCTGTGTCATTCCGGTGGTCTGTGTGCAGGCGGCATTAAACCGGCGAATCCGGCCGTCGCGATCCAGGACCACCACGAGCGAAGCGATCGTGTCCAGGATCGCATCGTCAACGAGCAATGAACTGGCCGTTGACTCGGGCTGGGGTCGCGTGTTCTCAATGGAGCCTTGACCACCCGGTTCGCGAGCCGTTTCGATCGGCCGCATCGGCTGAGCATCGCGGGCCACGGACCGCGGTGAAGTTCGACGTCCCAGCCACCACGCCAGGGCGGCCAAGACCGCAATCGCGCCCAGCCAGAGCGGAGTTGTGTCGGTCCAGAAGGAGCTGGGCCCGGCCGGGGCACCCGGTTCGGTCAAATGAAGACGGGCCACGGCCTGCGAGAGCGCGGAGCACGACTCGACCACCGAACTGCACCAGCTTGATTGCGCGACCAGAACGATGCTCATTGTCCGCCTGCCCTCCGAGGTGAGGAAGGATACACGGGAATAAGGGGCCGCAAGCGTGGATATTTCCGCACTTTGAAGCGACCCGTGCTCGTGGTTTGAGAAGGCGGGAGGCCCGCAAATGCCAACGCCCACGAGCCTTCGACTCGCGGGCGTTGATCTTGCAATCGGGGTGACTGGATTCGAACCAGCGACCTTCTCGACCCGAACGAGACGCGCTACCAAGCTGCGCTACACCCCGGACGTGCCAACGATCTCGGCAGGGCCGAGTATAGGCCATTCTTCGGGTGTCCGCGCCGCGCGCTTGCGATCACTCAAACGTCGGGCGAGCCGTGTAGACGTTGTCGTCGCGGGTTGAGGGGTCCTTGTCGAGGCCGCCCGAGTAGAAGTAGGCGGAGTCGCCCACGCACCGGCCGCCGTCGGAATCACCGATGAGGCCGGGCGTCGCGACACGATCGGCATTGGTCAGGAAGTTTCTGCGGACGCCCGTGATCGGCGCGACGGAGACCCTCCAGTTGAAGCTGTTGGCGGGGACGGGCGGAGCGATTTCCGCGAGTTGGGCGAAACCGCCGGCGGCCCCAACCACCCGGGGCGTTTGGCCGATGATCCCCTGGAACCGTGGGTGGACCAGGCGGATGGGCTGCTTCCAGCCGTCGAGAATCTCGGTCTTGCCGCCGGGGACGGCGTCGAGTGCGATCTGCTGCTGGGGGCCCAGGCCCGCGTTAGGGGCGAGAGTGATGCGTTTGAAGGACATGTCGAGGGTGTCGATGGCGGCGACGGCCGAGGGGACAAAGTCCACCTTGGTGATGTAGTAGATGAACCACGAGGTCGTGGGAATCACCGGGTTTCCGACCACCGACATGGCCCCGTCACACATGGGTATGTAGTTGGGAAGCGTGTTGGGATTGGCGTCGACGGCGGCCTTATTGGTGATGACCTTGTACGGAAACTGCTCCCCACGTTCGGACCTGTAGGCGTGCATGGCCATGTCGAGCACCCGCATCGTCTCGGCGGTCTGTTTGGCCTTGCCGCCCGCGAGCACGCGCCCGCCGACCGAAAGCGTGAGGGCCACCAGGATCGCGATGATCCCGATGACGACCAGGAGCTCGACGAGCGTGAAGGCCCTTGGGGCTCGACGGGGATGCGACATCCGGGCCGGCACGATGAAAGAGCGAGAGGGCGGGAGTCGCATGGGGTCTCCTCGAACAAGGCAGTTGCATGGCCGGAATGAGCGATACGCCGAACGATACGCTGGGAAACCAGATACGGTTCCGCCAGACCAACCCCGAACATGATAGTCAGGCAAAATCCTCAGTCGATTCGGGGCGGATGGGTGGTATCATCAAGTGGATGGCACCCAGAGAGGTGAGCCTCCCGTGGGCAATTCGTATTGACGCGGAATCAGGCTGTGGCGTGCCGGAACAAGAGCCCTGGAGAGGGCGATGCAAGTGTCCACATAAAGGATTCAGAGATGAGCAGTACGCATGGCAACCAAGGTCTTCCATTCGACACCTCCCGCCCCGTGGGCGAGCTTTCCATGGTGGAAATCGCCGAACAGCTTGAGAAGGTTTCGAACTGGATCGACGGCGAGCGGGTGCGTGAGCGGGAGGCCAAGACGGCCTACGACACCGTCGCCCGAGAGGTCGAAGTGAAGGTCAAGGCGATCCACAACTACGCCGAGCAGTTGATCTCGCACCATCGCAAGAAGATCAACGCGTTCGACGGGCTTCTGGGCAAGCAGTCGGCCCCGGCCACCAGGGTGAACTCGTCGGGCGCCAAGATGGCGAGCTTCTCCAAGCAGCCGACGGGGAGCGAGCCCAAGAACCTGGCCGAGGCGATCATCAAGATCTGGACCCTCTCGCGGTACAGCGAGCCCTTGACGACCGAGGAGATCTCCGAGGCGCTCGAGGATGTCGGGTACAAGACCGACGCGGCCGAGTCGAGCATCCGTTCGAGCATCAACCAGGCGCTGGCGAAGCTCGCCAAGGTCGGGCGGATCATCAAGTATCGGGCCGACGGGTCGCAGATCGAGCCGCGGGATCAGACGTCGCGTGCGAGGCGGTACCTCGCGGCGATCCGGCTGCCCGAGCCGGTCTGATCGTTCGGGCCGGGAGGTCGTCTTTCATCCTCGTTTTTTGCCGCGCTTGACCGTGCGTACGCCGGGCATGCCGGCTTTCTTCTTTGGACCCGCCTTGCGGTCGCCCGAGACGTCGCTCTTTTTCGCCGTCGTCGCCTTGCCGGCGGCGCTCGCCTCGGTCTTCATGGACTTGAGTCGCTTGATCTGGTCGCGGAGGGCGCCGGCCTTCTCAAACTCCATCTTCTCGGCGGCCTCGAGCATCTCGGCGGTCGCTTCCTGGACGAGTTGATCGATCTCGAACGTCTCCTCTTTGGCCCCAACCGCTTCGCGGGCGGTCTTGCGGGCCTTGAGCGAGGTTTCCATGCCGCGACGCAGAGCCTTGATGATCGTCTGGGGCGTGATGCCGTTGGCCTCGTTGTAAGCCTCCTGCTTCACGCGACGGCGTTCGGTCTCTTCGATGGCGGCCTGCATCGCGGGGGTCATCTTGTCCGCGTACATGATGACCAGGGCGTTGACGTTTCTCGCTGCGCGGCCCATCTGCTGAATGAGGCTCGTCGGCGAGCGGAGGAACCCCTCCTTGTCGGCATCGAGGATGCACACGAGCGAGACCTCGGGCAGGTCGAGGCCCTCGCGGAGCAGGTTGACGCCCACGAGCACGTCGTAATCGCCCTTGCGGAGGTCGGAGAGGATCTCGATGCGTTCGAGCGTCTCGATCTCGCTGTGGAGGTAACGGACGCGGAGGCCTTTTTCGGCGAGATAGGCGGCCAGATCCTCGCAGAGCTTTTTGGTCAGTGCGATGACCAGCACTCGCTCGCCGCTGGCCACGCGCTGCTGGCACTGCTCGAGGAGGTCGGGCACCTGGCCCATGGCGGGCTTGACGACAACGATGGGGTCGAGGAGGCCGGTGGGGCGGATGACCTGTTCGGCGACCTCGCCGCCACAGCGGTTGAGTTCGTAGGGTCCCGGCGTGGCGGAGACGAACATGATCTGGGGGACGATCGATTCGAACTCTTCGAAGCGCAGCGGCCTGTTGTCGAGGGCCGAGGGCAGGCGGAATCCATGCTCCACAAGCACAGTCTTGCGGGCCCGGTCGCCGTTGAACATCGCGCGGACCTGCGGGAGCATGACGTGCGACTCGTCGATGATGAGGAGCCAGTCGCGGAAGTTGGGTCTGTCAGAGCCCGACGCGCCAGCGAGGGAAGGGACGCCCGTCGTCGAGTCGCCAGCCTGTTGCCCATCTTCACCCCCACCCTCGCTGGCGCTTCGGGCTCTGACAGGCGGCGCAAAGTCAAAGTAGTCCATCAAGCAATACGGCCGCTCGCCCGGCGCCCGGCCGTCCATGAAGCGTGAGTAGTTCTCGATCCCCGGGCAAACACCGACTTCTTCGATGAGCTCCATGTCGTACTTGGTGCGGGAGATGAGGCGCTGGGCCTCGAGCAGCTTGCCCTGGGTCCGCAGTTCGAGGACGCGTTTGTCGAGCTCCTCGCGGATCTGGCGGAGGGCTTCGTGCAGCTGGTCCTCGGGCATGACGTAGTGGACCGCGGGGAAGAGGAAGTACTGCGTCTCTTCCGCGAGAACCTCGCCGCTGATGGGGTTGACCAGGTCGATCTTGTCGATCTCATCGCCAAAGAGTTCGACGCGGACGGCGTACTTCTCGTAAGCCGGCCAGATCTCGATCGCATCGCCCCGAACTCGGAACTGTGCCCGCTTGAACTCGATGTCGGTCCGCTGGTACTGCATCGAGTTGAGCGAGAGCAGAAACTCACGCCGGTCGATGAGCGAGCCCTTCGTGATCGCGAGCAGCTTGTTGCCGTAGGCCTCGGGAGAACCCAGGCCGAAGATGCACGAGACGCTGGCGACGACGACGGTGTCCCGACGCGACAGAATGTTGCTCGTGGCGGCCAAGCGCAGCGCGTCCAGGTCGTCGTTGCGCGACGAGTCCTTCTCGATGTAGATGTCCCGCGAGGGGATGTACGCCTCGGGCTGGTAGTAGTCGTAATAGCTGACGAAGTAGTTGACGCTGTTGTTGGGGAAGAACTCCTTGAGCTCCTC
>CAYHQQ010000050.1:1635-29257 GCA_964358855.1 uncultured Phycisphaeraceae bacterium | reverse complement strand
CATTCTTGCCCCGTTGCTCTCACTCAGATTGGCTCAGATTTTCAAGGGCATGTCAGGACTGGGAAGCCTGCATTCGTCCTGAGACTTCAGTCGCAGAGTCCAAGGGTCGGTAGGAGGCTATTCCTCGTCCGTGTCCTCAGCCATTGTCGTTCCTTCTAGCGGAGGGGCGTCCTCGCTCGTATCGTCAATAGTTCCTGCTTGCGCATCAACGTCGCGAATCGGAACGAGCTTTCGAAGCGCAGCGGCGATCGAGGCGCACCGGTTGAGATAGAACCGGTCGAAATCGTCCGTCAGCACTCCGTCGGCCTTCAAATCGATCAGATGCGTTGCAAGGGACTTGGACAGCGACTTGTTCTCGCTAAAGAGCTTGAGATAGACGGACGGTGCCTTGGCTCCGATTTGTCTCTTGTTGAGGTAGTCGTCAACAATCGTGATGTTTGCGATGTGGTTGATTCTGCGATGGTCCTCTCCGCACTTGCGAAGGTGGGATTTGGGAAAAAAGTGGTGGAAGTTCTTGCTGTTGGCCTGTTTCAACCAGTCGTTGTCGACAACGACGTTGTGATTGAGAGCGAAAGACTTGGGCGACTGAAGGACGAGCATGCACAAGCACGCTCTGATGAATCCCCTGCTCGTGCTGAAGTAGCCTCGTTGGTCGACAGCTTCGGCGCTGATCGCCACCGGTGCCACCTGAGCAGGAGTAGCTCCTTCAATGAGCTTTGCGACAAGCCGGCAATCAGCGGCGACCTTGCTCTCGCTCGAACTCCCGTACCGGCCAGAGAGGGCCGCTCGCCAGAAAAACTCGCTGAGCCAAGCTGCATGGGGCATCGTTGGCTGTTTCATGCCACGTCTCGCGAAATAGAACGCGAATGGAATAATCAACGTGGCATACGGAAGTAGCCGCGCAGCTTTTGCTCCAAAGGCGGAGCGCATGTAGTCGCATGCGTGCTCGATGGAGTCCCTGGCAAGCGGCCAGGTTGTGCGAAATCGGTCCGGATTGAGCTTGAGAATGTCGCTCTTTCGACATTCCCCCGAGATCAGGACCGACACTAATTGGAGCACGCTCGCAGAATCAAGCGTCTCGTATTCCACTGACGCGAGTCGCTTCGTCAGTGACCGAAACTCCGTGTCCAGCTCAAACCCACCCTTGCCCTTGGCATCTGGCATCTGAAAGGTCTTGGCCACCATGATTTCGAACGACGTGAGTTTCTTGCCTCCCTCGTTGATGCGTGTGAAGACTTCCGTCGCAATATCCAATGGCGCTTCCCTGAGCATCACAATGGGAAACTGATAGGAGTGGATGGTCTGCCGGAAGAGTTGGGCGCGGGTGGCTCTATTTTCGCTGAGGTTCATGAAAAGCTTGATCGGACCTGAAAGAAGATCGTTGAAGCGGATCGAGCGGCCGTCTGAGGATTCTCCCACAATGGAGCCGCGGGCCTCGAGCGTGACGATCGATTCGTCAGAGTCGGTGTTGGCATCAAGATCGACAAAGATATCAGCGAAATGGTCATCCCGAGCCTTCCCATCGCGAGTCCGAGCCACAACCGCACCCTTCGCCGCCGCGTAGAGGCAGGTGAGTCGTTGCTGACCATCAAGCACTTGCTCAGCAAAATCGCCGTCAGGAACTCTGGCGAGCGGCAGGTGTCCAATGTTGCGAACGGACCGGAGCTGCTCGCGAGTTTTCCAGAAAATGAACGTGCCGATTGGAAACCCACGGAGAATGCTGTCAAGGAGCTTGGCGCAAGCCGGACGTTCCCACACGAACTCACGCTGAAACTGCGGAATCTTGACCACGCCCTTCTCAATCTCAGTTACGAGCGAATTGAGAGATCGATGCATGGGCTCCGGTTGGTTCATGGCTGCTCCTTGAGAAGAGGACTTAGAACTCCGCCTGCTTGGGCGCCCTTGGGAACGGGATCACGTCGCGGATGTTTTGCATGCCGGTGAGGAAGAGCATGGCACGTTCGAAACCCAGGCCGAAGCCGGCGTGGGGGACGGTGCCGTAGCGGCGGAGGTCGCGGTACCACCAGTATTCCTTGGCGGGGAGTTTCATCTCGGCGATGCGGCGGTCGAGGTAGGTCAGGCGTTCTTCGCGCTGGCTGCCGCCGATGATCTCGCCCACGCCGGGGACCAGGACGTCCATGGCGGCCACGGTGTCGCCGGGAGCGGGGCCGCCGAAGCCGTCTGTGCCGGGGTCGTTCATGCGCATGTAGAAGGCCTTGATGTCCTTGGGGTAGTTCATGAGGATGACGGGCATCTTGAAGTGCTCTTCGGTGAGGAAGCGCTCGTGTTCGGACTGGAGGTCGGTGCCCCATTTGATCGGGTACTCGAATTTCTTGCCGCCGGCGATCGCCTTCTCCAGGATCTTGATCGCCTCGGTGTAGGAGATGCGGTGGAAGGGGGTGTCCAGGACGTGCTGGAGGCGGGCCAGGAGGCCCTTCTCGATGCGCTCGTCGAAGAACTTCATGTCGTCGGCGCGTTCGGTGAGGGCGGTCTTGATCTGGAACTTAATGAAGTCCTCGGCGAGCACGGAGTCGTCGTGGAGGTTGGCGAAGGCGATCTCGGGCTCGACCATCCAGAACTCGGCGAGGTGGCGGGAGGTGTTGGAGTTTTCGGCCCGGAAGGTGGGGCCGAAGGTGTAGACGCGGCTGAGGGCGCAGCAGTAGGTCTCGACGTTGAGCTGGCCGCTCACGGTGAGGTGGGACTCTTTGCCGAAGAAGTCGTTCGTGTAGTCGATGGGGCCGCCCTCTGTGGGGGCTTTGGCGCCTTCGGGCGTCACTCGGGGCGGGTTCATCATGTCGAGGGTGCTGACGCGAAACATCTGGCCGGCGCCTTCGCAGTCGCTGCCGGTGATGATGGGTGTGTGCACGTAGTAGAAGCCGCGTTCGTGGAAGAAGCGGTGCATGGCCATGCTGAGGCAGTGACGCAGACGTGCGACGGCCCCAAACGTGTTGGTGCGGACGCGGAGGTGCTGCTGCTCGCGGAGGTACTCAAAGCTGTGGGGCTTGGGCTGGATGGGGTAGTGGTCGGGGTCCTCGACGGTACCCAGGACGCGGACGGCGGTCGCCTGAATCTCGTTGCCGCCTTTGGGGTTGGCGACGATGGTGCCGTCGACCTCGACGGCGCAGTGAGTGGTGAGCTTGGCGACCTGGTCGGCGTAGTTGGCGAGGTCGGCGCGGGCGACGGCCTGGATCGCGTCGAAACATGTGCCATCGTGGACGGCGAGGAAGCTGAGCCCCCCGTCGGCCTTGCTGTCGCGCCGTGTGCGGAGCCAGCCCTTGACGGTGACGGCGGAACCGACGGGAGCTTTGAGAGCGTCAACAACGCGAAGCCATGACATAGAGAGGTCTCCTAAGAGGCCGATCGTAGACGGCGACATCAGAGCCCGACGCGCGAGCGAGGGAGGGCGTTGGGCGTGTGGAGGTGTTGGATGATTCGGGAGCTGACGAAGTGTGAGCGCGCACGGACACTGGTCGTGTCATTTCACACGCAGGGTGTACGTGCGCCTTCCCTCGCTGGCGCGTCGGGCTCTGAGGCGAGCGGCGATTCGCGGGCGCGGGTAGACTGCGATTCATGGCGGCCGACTCAACGCACGGATCGAAGGGGAGTGACGCGACCTCGCGGGGCGGGTCGCGGTGGGGGTGTGCGGCGACTTTGGCACTCGTCCTGATTCTTACGACGTCGCTCCATGGCTGGTTTGGGCCGCCGCCGAGCGCGGGCGGGCTTCGCCTGCGGCTGGAGCGGACGATGGATGGGAAATGGGTCGCACCGCAAGCAGATTCGAGCGGACAGATCGACGCGATTTGTTCCGTGATTGTGAGCAGGGCGCCGGGGTGGATCTGGGCTCGCGCGGGGGCGCCTTCCATCAAGTGCGAATTGAAACCGATGGCGAATGGTGAGGTTGGAACGCGGCCGACCGACTCGGAGGTGCTGGCTTGGTGGTCCGAGCGTGCGGCGGCGGGTGATGAGGCGGCGACGAGTGGGTACAAGTCTTCGCTGAGTGCGGCGGATCGGGCGTCGTTGCTGCAGGTGCTTGCGGCGGGAGGTCGTTCGATCATGCGGGGAGAGAGTGTGCGGGCGATCTACATGGTTGTCGCGATTGCGAGTTGCGTCGCCCTGTTTTTTCTGATGCTGCATGCGGTCGTGCGGAGACTTGGTCCGTCTCGATAATCAGCGTGCGTGGTTATATACGAGTTCGACAGGGAGTTGTGAAGGGATCCGAGCCTGACACTCCAGCTAGGGGTTCGCGCACGGAGACTGGTCGTGTCATTTCACACGAAGGGTTCACTTACGCCTTCCCTAGCTTGCGCGTCGGGCTCTGATGGTGTCGGGCTTTGATGGTGAACCGAATGGGGCGGTCGGCTTGCGGTCGGCGGCGGGTCGGGCGGTCGCGTGCCGAGTGGTGGCCGAAAGGAATTCCGTGAAAGGCCCAATACAATTCGGTGTTCGCGGCGAGATTCGATGGGCCATCGTGGGCCCAAACTCGCACCATCGCCGCGACGAAAGGGGACTCTGCTCATGGCAGTCGTTTCTCTTCTCCTGGGCGTCCTTGTGGCGGTTCTCATTGTGGCGGCTTCGTTCAAGACCGAGTCTCCCACCATACGAAAGGTGGCGGGGGTGCTCGCACTGCTGGCGATTTCGGTCGGGTTCATGATGGGGTCGGTGGTCTATGTCGGGGCGGATCAGGTCGGGATCGTGAGCAAGAACGCGCTGGGGCGGCGGCTGGCGGGCAACCAGATCATCGCGACCGCCGGCGAGATGGGCGTGCAGGCCGAGGTGCTCAGCCCGGGCTGGCACCTGGGGTACTGGCCGGTGATCTTCGTCGTAAAGACCTCGCCCCTGACGGAGATCAAGAGCGACGAGGTGGGGATCATCGAGACGACCGACGGCGTGGCGATGGGACCCGGCCAGCTCTTCGCGCCCGAGTGGAACGAGGCCGAGTCCAAGGGCATGCTCGACGCGAAGCTGTTCCTGACAACCGGCAAGGGCTTCAAGGGCAAGCAGACCACCGTGCTGACGCCGGGAAAGTACAGGCTCAACACCGAGCTCTACCGCGTCAAGATGGTGAAGCAGACCGAGGTGAAGCCGGGCGAGGTGGCGGTGCTCACCGCCAACTTCGGGACCACGCCGACGGTCGATGCCCGGACCCTTGAGACCGTCCCCGTCGCGGAGGGGAGCAGGTCGCCCGACGAGCGCGTCCTGAAGTTCGCGAAGGAGGGGGAGATCGGCATCCGGGCCAAGCCCCTGACACCGGGCAAGTATCCGCTCAACACCGACGCGTTCAGTGTGACGGAAATCTGGACGACGCAGATGATCGCGCACTACACGGCGGGCAACGCGGGCAATCCGGTGTCGACGTACCCGAGCGAGGCGAGCAAGAAGGCTTCGGGCGACCGGACGCAAGTCGGCCACGCGCCCCAGAGCGATGAGCAGGAGATCAAGGTGACGACCAACGACGCGTTCCAGTTCCCGGTGGACGTGCGGGTGGAGTACCACATCGTGTCCGACGATGCGCCGATGGTGGTTGCGAAGCTGGGCGACGATGAGGGGGATCGATTCCGCAACGCGCTCAACTCGGCGGTGCGGGCGATCTTCAGGAATAACGCCGAGAAGGTCAAGGCACTGGACTACGTCAACGAGCGGAGCAAGCAGGAGGAGCAGTCGCTGCAGATGCTCAAGCAGCAGATGGCGCGGAGCGGCGTGTCGGTGACGGCGGTGCGCATCGGCAACGTGGGCGACAAGGAGTCCCTGGGCAAGCTGCTCGACACGCAGACGCAGCGCGAGATCGCCAAGCAGGAGCTTCTGACGACGATCGAGCAGCAGAAGGCGGCGGTGCAGAAGAAAGAGCTGTCGAGGTCGACGCAGGAGTCTGAGGAGGAGAAGAAGCTGGCGACGGCGACGTACGCCGTGATGATCGCCGAGGAGACGCAGAAGCAGAAGGTGACCGAGGCCGAGGGCGAGGCCCAGGCGATCCAGATCAAGGCCAAGGCCCAGGCCGAGGCGTACAAGCAGATCGCCGAGCAGATCGGCAAGAGCAACGCGGCCCTGATCGAGCTGCTCAAGATCATCGGCGAGCGGAACATCCAGATCACGCCCCGTGTGCTGATCACGGGTGGGACGAAGGATGGCGGGACGACGGCCCTGGTGGGGACGATGCTGGATCAGATGATGTCGAAGGAAGATGAGAAGGCGGTGGCGCCGAAGTGACGGTCATCGCCTGGTGAGAATGAAAGCGGGGCCGTTCGCGAAGTCGCGAGCGGCCCCGATTGTTTGCGGGCACGGCGCAAGAGGATCAGCGCGGGAGAAGTTGATTCTGCGGTACTGGGTTGTTGATCCAGCCGTAGTAGACCTGGTCGGCGTCTTTGGTGAGTTTGTACCAGTTGGTGGATCCGCCCTTGACGTTGAAGTAGAGGCGGTTGGCCGTGAAGTCGAGGGCGAGATTCTGGGCGCGGTCGTTGTTGTCGGTGGGCGGCTTGAAGAACTCAACGGAGTTGTCGAGGTAGACGACCGAGCCGCGTTTGTCGTGGCGCCGGGAGATCTCGTCGACGTTGCCCCAGAGGCCGTCGAGGTACACCTCGTTGTACCACTTGGTGTCTTCCTCGACGAAGATGGGGAGAGCGCGCATGGGCTGGAGGACCCCAACGCGGGCGGCGGGGAGGGTCCAGGGGTTTGTGTTGTCGGTGCTGGGGGGGAGCCAGCCGACATCGGGCTTGAGGCTCGAGAAGGCGCCGTCGATCCAATTGACCGTGGTGTAGTCGAAGCCAACGCCCCAGTCGCTGTTCCACATGTTGTTGTGGGAGGAGGTGAAGTTGGTCTTGTTGCGCTTGTTGGTGGGGCACTCGGCGATCTTCTGGGCGTTGCCGCCGTATTGGAATAGCCATCCGGGCTTGTCCGAGTTGCCGCTGGCGTCGGCGAGGTTGCTGATTCGAGCCCAGTAGGCGTTGGTGTCCCACGCGGCCATGTTGCGGTATCGGTTCTTGAGGTACGGGGCGTTGGGCCAGATGCGGTCCTTGAAGTCCTGGGAGTACAAAAGGGCGGCCTGGCCGATGCCGCGGATGTTCATCTGGCACCTGGCGGCTCGGGCGACCTCTCTTGCCTTGCCCAGGGCGGGAAGCAGGAGAGCGATCAAAAGTGCGATGATCGCGATGACCACCAACAGCTCGATCAATGTGAACGCGCGGCGGCGAAGGGCGATCATGGGAGGTGTTCCAGGTTCAAAGCGCTCGATCCGGAAAGCGACGGGGGAAGGCCAGGCGAATGCCGGGCGGAACCCCTTCGGGAACAATATACAGCGAATCGGGGGAGATGGGAAGGGGGATCTGCACCCCAAAGGGCCCCTTCCCCCCCGCGGCCTCGCCCCCACGGAATCGGCCACCTTCCCCGCCAGGAGCGGGGGAGGAAAGGATCAGCGCGGGAGCATCTGGTTCTGGGGGACGGGGTTGTTGACCCAGCCGTAGTACATGTCGGGGCTCTCGTGGTGGAGTCTGTACCAGTTGGTGGAGCCGCCCTTGACGTTGAAGAAGATCTGGTTGGCGGTGAAGTCCATGGAGAAGTTCTGGTTGACGTCCCTGAAGTCGGACGGGGGCTTGAAGAGCTCGACGGAGTTGTCGAGATAAACGATTGAGCCCCGTTTGTCGTGGCGCGTGGTGATCTGGTCCCAGTTGCCCCAGAGGCCGTCGATCGCCTGTTCGTTCCACCATTTGGTGTCTTCTTCGACGAAGAGGGGCAGGCCGCGCATGGGCTGGAGCTGTCCGATGCGTGCGACGGGGAGAGACCAGGGCTGCGACGAGGCGCCATCGGGAGGGAGCCAGCCGACATCGGGCTTGAGGCTCGATTGGGCGCCGTCCATCCAGTTGACCATGGTGTAGTCGAACATGACGCCCACGTCGCTGTTCCACATATTGGCGCTGGACGTGGTGTAGTTGGACTTGTTGCGCTTGTTGGTCGGGCACTCGCCGAGCTTGTGGGCGTTGCCGCCGTACTCGAAGAGGAAGCCGGGCTTGTCCTTGCGAGCGTTGTTGGGGTCGCTGCGGTCTTCGATGCGGGCCCACCAGGCGTTGCCGCTCCAGTTGGCCGTGTCGCGGTAGCGACTCTTGCGATAGGGCGCGACGACCCAGACGCGGTCCTTGTAGTCCTGGGAGTACAGGTACGAGGCCTGGCCGATGCCGCGAACGTTGGCCTGGCACTTGGTCGTGCGGGCCACTTCCCTGGCCTTGGCGAGCGCGGGGAGCAGGAGGCCGATCAAGAGCGCGATGATCGCGATGACAATCAGCAACTCGATCAGCGTGAACGCGCGGCGGCGAAAGGCGATCATGAGGGGTGTTCCAAGTGGACGGCGCAGGGTCCGGAAATCAGGCGGGGCCATGAGGGTCGGGCCGGTCGAATGCCGGGCGGAATCCCTTGCCCTCAATATACATCGGTTGGTGGGCGTTGGGAAGGGGAGAAGGCGGCTCGCTCCATATATTTCGGGCTCCGGCGATCGGCTGGTTTATGATGTTCCGAGCATTTCATGAGCAACCCTGTGGTATCCCAGAATCCGACCCCACCCCCGCCGACGCCCGATCAGGTGCTGGGGATGACCTCGGACCAGTTTGTCGAGGCCTTTCGGGGGCGGTTCATCGTCGATGGCGAGGGCGGCAAGGTGGGGGCCATGCGGGCCTATCACAAGCTGATGCGGGATGGGGACACCGACGTGGTCGCCGCAGGGAGCGTGGAGATCCGGCGGCCCGAGATCGGCACGGTGCTGCGGGAGCCTTGCCTGGAGGGTGAGCTCGTCAAGTTCACCCAGCGGGTGCCCGGGGTTGCGGGGAAGTTTGGCGAGCTGGCGACCGAGAGCGTGCTGATCCCGATGGTGGGGCGGAGCGGGAGCCTGACGCACACGCTGTGCGTCTCGAGCCAGATCGGGTGCGCGATGGGGTGCACGTTCTGCGAGACGGCCCAGATGGGGTTGATTCGGCATTTGTCGGCGGCAGAGATCGTGTCGCAGTGGTGGGCGGCGACGCATGTGTTGGGGAAGAGGCCGTCGAATGTCGTGTTCATGGGCATGGGCGAGCCCATGGACAACCTGGACAACGTGCTGGCAGCGGTGGCGGTGCTCAAGGACCATCACGGGCCGGCACTGCCGATCTCCAAGGTGACGATCTCGACGGTGGGACGTGTTGATGGCATCCGGCGCCTGGGCGAGAAGCTGCACGAGCCGGGGTGGCATCGGCTCAACCTGGCGATCAGTCTCAATGCGCCCAACGACACGGTGCGCGACGAGATCATGCCGATCAACCGCAAGTACGACCTGGCGGAACTGCAGAAGTCCTTGCTCGCGTTCCCGATCTATGGCGGCGGGAAGCTGTGCGTCGAGTACGTGCTGATCCCGGGCGTGAATGACCGGGCCGAGCACGCGAAGGAAGTGGCCGAGTTCTTCGAGCCCATCAACCGGCACTACCAGGAAGACACAAGGCGGGGGTCGGTGCGAGCGATGATCAACCTGATCCCGTACAACCCCAGGCGCAACAGCCCGTGGCCGGCGCCGACGGAAGAGAGCGTCGACGACTTCATGCGGTGGCTCACCGAACGCGGGATCTTTACCAAGCGAAGGCGGACCAAGGGTCGCGAGCTCATGGGCGCGTGCGGGCAGCTCGGCTCGGCCGAGATTCGTCAGCGCAAGCTCGTGGATGTGAGCGTGGGCGGCGAGGCGCAGCGAGCTTTGGAATGACAGCGGCGCGAAGGTTTCCCGTGATCGTCGGGCCCACGGCCGGCGGCAAGACGGCGCTGGCGGTGCAAGTTGCGCACGCCATCGGCGGCGAGGTCGTGACGGCCGACTCGGTGCAGATCTACCGCGGCCTGGACATTGGCTCGGCGAAGCCGAACTTGGAAGAGCGCGAGGGCGTTCCACATCACCTGCTCGATATCGCCGAGCCCGACGCGAAGGAGCCGTTCTCGGTGAGCGACTGGCTTCTCGCGGCCGAGCGAGCGATCGCGGCGATCCAGGGGCGTGGGAAGGTGCCGGTGGTGGTGGGCGGGACGCACATGTATGTGAAGGCGTTTCTCGAAGGGCTGTTTGAGGGGCCGGGGGCTGACGAGGGGCTGCGCGAGGAGCTGCGGCAAAGGCCGCTGGAGGAACTGCGGAGCGAGCTTGTGCGGGTGGATCCCGTGGCGGCGGCGCGGATTCACGCGAACGACCAGCGACGGACGATTCGGGCACTGGAGGTCTTTCGCCTCACGGGGACACCCATCACGCAGTTGCAGACGCAGTGGGACCAGGCGGGAGTGGGGGAGCGCGGGCGGGGTGACTGCGTGCTCGTGGGGCTCGACTGGCCGACGGACGCGATTAATCGCCGGATCAACGAGCGGGTGCGGGGGATGATGGAGCGAGGGCTGGAGGCGGAGGCTCGGGGGTTGTGGAGAGCGGGGCGGCTTGGCGTGCAGGCTCGGGAGGCGCTGGGGTACAAGCAGCTCATCGAATGGTTTGAAGGAAGGGGCACACTCGAGGAAGCGGTGGAGGAGATCAAGATTTGCACGCGGGGGCTGGGCAAGAGCCAGCGGACGTGGCTCAAGCGCCTGCGAACGACGCCGGGGAGTGTGTGGATCGACGCGGGGGCCGTCTCGCCAGCGGAGTGGGCGGGGATTGTGGTGGGGGCGATGGGGACGACGTAAAGTGGATGGTGGTTGTGGTAAGGGTGGGGGGGCATGGGGCGTGGAAGGAGTGCGGGCCAATGACGACTGAGCGATCGATTCGAGGTGCGTACGCGTGGCGGCCGCTTTTGAGCTTTGGCATGGTGCTGGTGCTGGGCGTGATGGCGTACCGGACGTTTGTGGTCGGGTCGGCGGCGATGCCTCCGGTCTTTGAGAAGTCGCCCACGCTGACCGAGGCGCTGGCGGCGCAGGCGGCGGGGGGGAGCGGGGCTCGCCCGATCCTGGCGTTCGCGACGGCGGACTGGTGCGGGCCTTGCCAGCTGATGAAGCGGTCGACGTTCGTGGAGCCCGGCGTGGTGGCGTTCATCCGCGACCACACGACGCCGGTGTACGTGAATATCGACAAAGATCCGGCGGCGGCGACCATGCTCAGCGCGACGAGCATCCCGGCGACGTACGTGATCGTGGGCGACCGGGTTGTCGCGAGCTTCGTGGGGCTGCTCGACGCCCAGACGTACCTGCAGAACATCACGGCGGCGGTCGACCTGGCGAGCCATCCGGAGGAACTTGAGAAGTTGGGCGACAGCGTGCGGCGGCTGAGGAAGTAGCGGCCATTGTGCCGACGCCTGGGCACGTGGATATGATAACCGGTTCTCATGTAGGGGATTCGACCCTGAACCGCCGTTCGCCCATCCGCTCGCGCCTGCTCACCACGCTCATCGCGATGGTGTGCCTGTTCGCGCAGCTGGGCGTGGCGACCAGCGGGCTCTGGCACCACCACGACGATGAGGACGCGGATCACCCGAGTTGTTCGGTCTGCGTCGCCGTCGCCTCGGACGCCAACGACGGGTTGCCGCCGTCGGCGGGGGTGGCGTTTGGACCGGCACTGGTGTGGTTGGTTGAGCCAGGGGCGCAGCGCGATCCCTCGGCGATGGTGACCTTGGATTGCCGCGTTCGCGGCCCGCCTTTGGCCTGATACCTCCCAGAGGCCTTCTGCGTTTCAATCCATTCCAGATTCCACCCACCGTTCATCCGGAGGTTCCATGCTGCATTCATTCCGCGGCCGCGTTGGGCGCGGCTTTACTCTCATCGAGCTCCTCGTCGTCATCGCGATCATCGCGGTTCTCATCGGCATCCTGCTCCCGACGCTGGGCAAGGCCCGGCGTGCGGGGCGTCAGGCGGTGACCCTCGCCCGCCTGCACGACCTTGGCATCGGCACCTTTGCCTACGCGACCGATTACAAGGACCGCAACCCCACGCTCAGGGACAACGAGGAACGCGCGTTTACGGGGCTGAGCCTGCTTGCGAAGGTCAACGACATTCCCGCCGGCGCGTTCTTGAATCCAAACACGCAGGACCGGAGCCTGCAGATCAAAGCCGACGACGGGCGCCCCGTGCTGGCGAGTCTCGACGGCGTGGAGGTGCCCGAGGCGACGGTTGTCGACCCGGGAGTGTTGCCTCAGATCCAGTTTCACTGTTCGTTCGCGTACGACGACGACGTCAAGCTGGGCGGCGACGCGAGGCGGTACGTGCCGGTGGTGTACATGGGCGACCGGGCGGATTACGCGACGGGGCGGACGTTCTCGGGCAACTGGCAGGGCCAGGGGATGTGCCTTCTGTGGACCGATCAGCACGCGGCGTTTGAGAAATCGCGGACGCTGGCGAGCCAGAGCGATCCCAACATGTACCACCACAACGAGTTCGACGGCGAGGGAGGCGCGGAGGTCCGCGATGGCGTGGGCGTCACGGCGCAGACCCTCGACACGCACCTGCGCTTCTTCAGCGAGGAGGAGGACGACGGGCTGCTGACAGACCCGGAGGGTGGCTGACGTGCGCAGAGACTCATTCTCGATCGCGGTGTAACACACATATGGACGTGCCCCATCCGCGGGCGAGCTCCCGGCACTTGGGCGCGAATTGTGGATCGGAACGTGAGTGAACGCCCGCGTTCGCGTTCACGACCTTGAGCGAGGTGCGCACACCGACGCTCTGAGCGGAGAGCTCAGATGAACAGGTACTGCACGCGTTCGATCGTGGCATTGGCGGGCATTTTCGCGGCGTCGGCGGGGTTGAGCGGCGCTCGCGCCGACTTCACCATCGGCAACGGCCAGGCCAATAACCCGCAAACCCCAAACATGCCAACGGGTAGCGGACCAACCGACTACCAGGGAAGCCGCACCGGGAACTGGGAGAACCAGACACCAGAGGGCCAGCGCGGCGGAATCCACCGCTACGACCCCGCGACACGCAAGATCTCAATCTCCAACGTGTACGTCGCCGAGAACACCAAGACGGTCTGGATGGAGATCATCTTTGTCCCGACGGGACAGGGTGAAGTCGGCTTTGACGGCGGAAACGCCGGCGCCAGCTTCAACAACAACTCTGGAAGCTGGGCGACGAGCACGGGAACAAATCCCAACGGCTCCTCCACCGCGGGTGTCGCGACGGCCGCGGCCCGCAGGCGCGACAACGACAACAACCGCTGGCTGCACCTCTGGCAGAGCTGGACCATCACGCCCCAGCCCGCGTCGGAAAAGATCGATCTCACCAACATCCTCGCCCACATCACCAACGGGCGGCTCGAGTACATCCACACGCACACCGCGTGCAACCCGACGGTGCCCACGCCGTCCTCGCTGGCACTGCTGGGACTGGGCGGGCTGGCGGCGACGAGGCGTCGACGCTGAGCAGGACACGCGTGCGAGTTCGACAGTGAAAGGCAAATCCGACCGCCCCGGCGCCTCGCCGGGGCGGTTGTTGTGGGCGCGAGGGCCACCCAGAAGGACTCTGGCGCGGCAGCGAAGCGCACCAGGCCCACAGCGTCATCGCGGGCTTGCCAAAGGTTTGGTCTTAGCGCGGATGTTCTTGAGGTCGATGCGGAGCCAGTCGAGGAGATTGTAATAAAGGACCAAAGCGATGAGTGGGCCAAGCCCCACGCACAGGCGGCCGAAGATGTAGAGAACAGGGCAGAGCCAGATCAGCAGGCTCGCGCGGGTTCTGGCCTTGGCGTTGGGGACGCGGCGCGCGATCCAGTGGACGTACGCCATCGCGGCGAAGAAGGTGACAGCCCAGGCGACAAACGCGAGGAGCCACAGCATTGCCGAGAGCAGAGCGAGGGATTGATCGACCACGTCGGATGGCTGCGCCCCGGGAGTCAGGCCGTGTGGTTCGAGCAGGGCGATCGGCGACGGGAGGTGCATGAACGCGGTGACGAACTGGATGAGGGCGGTGCAGACGGTGACAGCCAGGGCGAGTCGGATGTGGCGTCTGGCGCCCTCTCCTTTGTTGCTTGAGAGTTGTCCCGGGTCGGGTGTGCTCAGGCGCCACCACCCAAGGACGAATAGGAGGGTGGGGCCCAGCTCGATCCCACGAGCGATGGGCTCGAACATTCCGGCGGGGAGGCCCGTGGAAACGCCCATGCCCACCCAGACTTCGAGGACCAGGAGCGGAACCTTGAAGATGAGAAGGAGCAGCAGAGATGTTTGCGTCCAGAAAAGTCCCCAGTGCAGCGAAGCGAGGTACTCCTCGCCGCAATACTCCAGGAGGTCGCCGCGCATTGAGCGTTCGACGGGCGTGCCGCACTCGGGGCAGACTCCTGCGGGCTTGAGCCCCATGAGGTCGTACCCGCAGCGGATGCACAGGATGGTGCGGTCGATGGCGAGCACTTGCGTGGGCGCGGGATTGGCCGGCGTGGAGTCGACGGACATGGGGCGGGCTCTGATGGGTCGAATTCTGAGCGGCGGCTCCGTTCAGTCGGCGTCGAGCAGCTCGGCGAACAGGCGTGCGCCCCAGCCGGTGGGACCCTCGATGAACATGCCCTTGTTGGTCTCGCTCGCGTGCACGCCGGCGATGTCGAGGTGGCACCACGGGATCTTCTCGTCGACGAAGTAGGAGAGGAAGGCGGCGCCTTGGATCGGGTGGGCCTTGCGGTTGGGGTTGCTGTTGACAATGTCGGCGACGGGGCTCTTCATCATGTCGCGGTACTCGGCGTGCATGGGCAGACGCCAGACCCGCTCGCCGCTGGCGGCGCTGGCGGCCTCGATCTTGGCGCGGAACTTATCGTCCTCGCAGAAGAGGCCGGCGTAGGTGCTGCCCAGCGCGACGACGACGCCCCCCGTGAGAGTCGCGATGTCGATGATGCCCGCGGGGTCTTCCTTCTCGCAGGCCCAGCACAGGGCGTCGGCCAGGACCAGGCGTCCCTCGGCGTCGGTGTTGGTGACCTCGACAGTGACGCCGTTGCGGTAGGTGAGGATGTCGTCGGGTCGGTACGCCTCGTCGCTCACGGAGTTCTCGGCGCTGACGAGCAGGGCGACGACGCGGCGGTTGGGCTTGATGGTGGTGGCGATGGCGTGCATGGCGCCCAGGACGGCGCACCCGCCGTCCTTGTCGCGCTTCATGCCGACCATGCCGTTGGAGATCTTGAGCGAGAGGCCGCCGGTGTCGTAGGTGATGGTCTTGCCGATGATGACGATGGGCTTGGCGGTGGATTTGCCCTTTGGGGTGTACTCCAGGCGGATCATGCAGGGCTTGTTGATGCTGGCCTTGCCCACATTGATGAGCCCCTCCAGGCGCTCTTTGACCAGCTCATCGCCCTTGAAGACCTTGCACGAGAGGCCGGTGGCCTTGGCCATCTTCTGGGCCTCTCCGGCCATGTACATCGGGGTGGCGATGTTGGGGGGCGTCTGGCTGAGTGTGCGGGTGAGGTTGGCGGAGGTGGCCAGGGCCAGGCCACGCTCGACGCCGGTGGCGAAGGGCTTGCCGTTGGCGCTGAACTCGAGCTTGGTGCGTTTGGGGTCGGGGGTGCCCTTGCCGCGGAACTGGTCGCAAACCCAGCCCAGGAGTCCAAGGCCCTCGCCGAAGGCCGAGCCCGCGGCCCTTTGGTCGGCGGCGCCCCAGGCCTTGGCCTTGATGGCGGCGGTGAGGTCGATATGGGCGGTGGTGAGCTTGGACGCGGCGAGCTTGCGACCGACGGCGGCGGCGACGTTGCGGAAGGCGCAGGTGTCGAGTTTGGCCGCCTCGCCCAGGCCGACGATGATCACCCGGTTGTAAGGCTGCCTGTCGGAGACGGAAGGAAAGGCCTCGACCGTGACGCCGGACTCGCCGGTGGCCTCGGTGCGACTGGCGGCTTCGGCGACGCAGGCGGCGGCGGAGCCCAGCGACTTGAACGACGCGGCGTCGGGCTTGGCGTCCTTGAACTGGGCGATGACGAGAGTCTTGGATGACGGGGAAGCGGCAAGGCGGATCGTGTCGAACATGCGTGTCTCCGTAGGGTCGGTTTCTTTGGGGGCGGGTAGCGTAGCAGATTCGGGCCACCTGCCGTCGGCGGGCGAGCGTGCCAACAATCGTGCTCGGGCTCACCAAAAGGGGTACTCATGCGCACTCGATCCATCGGCGTCGCCGTTCTTGCCGCACTGTCCGCCCTCTCGATGGCGTCGTGCCTCGCCACCGAGAAGAGTTACGGCAGCGCGGGCGTCGTCGGGAGATATAACGGGCTTGAGCTCGTGGCCGACCTGCCCGAGGGCGTTTCGGTCGCCGACGTGACGCACGCTGCCGACGCGGTCTTTCGCGAGTACCGCTACGAGGTGCTGAGCGTTGAGGCGGGCGACGGCAAGGGAACGGTGGTCGCAAGGCCTCCGACCAACAACGATTGGCCCAAGGTGAAGGTGACGGCCTATCCGTTCGAGGGTCACACCAGGGTGACTATCGAGAAGAAGCCCTTCAACGAGGAGAGTCTTTGCAGGGAGATATTCGGACGTCTTGTCGCCAAACTCGGACTCTGAGCCATCGGGGCGGATGATTTCGTCCGATTCCTTGGTGTTCGGGAAAGAATTGGGTGGAACTTTGGGGTTGGGTCGCGGTATGCTCTGCACTCGTGGAGGGCGGTCTGGGACTGTTCTGTCGTCATTTGATCAGGAGAATTGCATGTCTGGAAAGTACCGTCTTGCGGGGCTGGTATCGGTCTTGGGTCTTTCGGCGGCGGCGATGGCGCAGCCGGCGAACAACAACTGTGTGGACGCGATCGCCATCATCATCGGCCAGCCCTACTCGGGCAGCACGGTGACGGCGACCAATGACGGCAACGGCGGCTGTGGAACCACCACCGGCTCCAAGGACGTCTGGTACAAGTACACCGCGACAGCCGACAAACTCCTGGTGGTCGACAACTGCGCCGCCGGCAACTACGACTCGGTCTTCTCGATCCACTCGGGTTGCCCCGGCAATACCGGCAACGTGCTCGCCTGCAACGACGACAGCTGCGGCACCCGCTCGCGCGTGCAGTGGAGCGTCACCACCGGCAACACGTACTACATCCGCGTGGGCGGCTACAACGGCGCCAGCGGCACCTTCACGCTCAACGCTTCGCTCCAGGATCCCCCGCCGCCCCCGACTGTCGGGCCCGACGTGTACGTCGTCGCGCTCCACGACATCGGGATCTACACCGCCAACAGCGGCATCACGCCCTATGCCGTGGGAACCACGTCGTGCAACCAGGGTGACGCCCCGGTGATGTGGACACAGAACACCAACGCGCACCCCGTGATCGGTCAGAACATGTACCGGATCAAGAACGGCGTGTTCGAGCAGATCGGCCAGAGCTGGCTCAAGCACGGGTTTGTCAGCGTCAACGGCAACTGCACCACCTGCATCACGCCCCCGCAGGGCGGCGGCGCGCTGGGCATCGGTTGCAACGATCCGTACGGCGCCGGACTCAACGGCGGCCAGGGCGGGCTCGGGCCGCGCTCCGAGGTGAACCCCACAACGGGCGTCTACCCCTATCCCTTCGGCGGCCAGTCGGCCGTCACGAGCATCGACAAGCGTCTTCAGGTGAAGACGACCGACGTCACTCCCGCGCTCAACACCGGGGCCCAGTACCTCGTCGAGGGCCAGTACATCACCGCCGACGACGCGCAGTGGAACAACGGCCTCAACAACGCCTCGTACCGGCGCATCAACATCGCCAGCCAGACCGCGGTTCCCACGTTCAATGGCGGCACCGTGGTGCAGCGGACGGCGATCGAGGGCTGGGCGACCATCGATCCGACCGTGACCGTGACGGCCATCGACTATGACGACCGGGGCATCGTGTCCCGCTTCTGGCTCGGGTGCAAGGTCATCGACAACGGCGACGGGACCTGGAAGTACGTCTACGTGCTGTTCAACCTGAACTCCAACCGGGCCGCCCGGTCGATCAGCATCCCGCACCAGCCCGGCGTGGCCTTCACGTCCAGCACGTTCAGCTCGCCCGCCAGCCACACGGGCGAACCCTTCGAGAACACCCCGTGGTCGTTCAACGGCTCGGGCAGCGCGTGGGCTCAGTGGTCCACCGATACCTTCGCGGTGAAGGCCAACGCCAACGCCGTGCGCTGGGGCACCGCCTCCACGTTCACCGTGATCGCCAACACCGGGCCGACCTCGGGCCAGGCCAAGATCGGGCTGTTCAAGCCCGGCGCCGTCGGTGCGGTCAACGAGCTGACTGCAAACGTTCGGGTTCCTTCGGCCGGCTCCTGCGTGGCCGACTTCAACCGCGACGGCACGGTCGACCTCTTTGACTACGACGCGTTCGTCGAGTGCTTCGACGCCGAGAACTGCCTCGAGGGGATCAACTCCGACTTCAACAACGACGGCGCGAGCGACTTCTTCGACTTCGACGACTTCGTCGTGAGCTTCGAGACCCCCTGCTGAGAGCGATCGAGCTCGAGCCGAGAATCTGAACGTTTCCCACACGCCCGTCGA
Organism: uncultured Phycisphaeraceae bacterium; assembly: GCA_964358855.1. Lineage (GTDB taxonomy): Bacteria > Planctomycetota > Phycisphaerae > Phycisphaerales > UBA1924 > UBA2396. The sequence goes on along the minus strand of CAYHQQ010000050.1, from coordinate 10,897 downwards.
ACTCGACGGGCGTTTTTTCATGGGCGCGGGTCCGCAAATCGCGGCGCCCGTGGTGAGCGGACGCCCGCCCCGGAAACACCCGGACAAAGGCGCGAATTTGTCCTGTATTGCAATGAAAATGGGCGTCGGCGCGGTATACCTATGGCGGCGGTGCAAAGTGTGGCACGGAGAGATTCCAGGCATTCAGGAGCGCAGGCGTGACGAATCGGCAAACGTTATTGGCGGTGTGCGGCTTGGCGTGCGGGGCGGCCTCGGTGGCCCAGGGCCAGTCGTTCACCGGCGTGGGCGACCTGTCAGGAGGGAGCTTTCGCAGCGAGGCGATGGGCGTGTCGAGCGACGGACTGACGGTGGTCGGCTCGTCCGAGTTTGCGGCCGGCCAGACTCGGGCGTTCACCTTTGCGGGCGGCACGATGACGCCGCTGGACGACGTGGATGTGTACCGCCCGGTCGTCGCCTACGCGATCTCCGACAACGGGGTGGTCATCGGCAAGGCGCTTGGTCCGGGCGGCAGCGAGGCGTACAAGCTCCACAACGGCACGTTCCGGGCGCTGGGAGGAACCGTGCCGGGCGGCGCACTGGGGTCCTGTGCCTACGCGATCGCGGCCGACGGGCGCACGGTGATTGGAAGCCGTGAGATCGCGGGGCCAAAGGTCGAGGCTTGCCTGTGGTTTGGTCCCGCGCCGCTGGGGCTTGGATTTCTGGATCCGAGCGACGATGTGTCGGTCGCGTTTGGCATCTCGGCCGATGGCTCGGTGACCGTCGGCGGCAGCGCCGGGCCGGGCGGGCAAACCGTGGCGTTCATGTCGTCGGGCGGAGTGATGGTCGCGCTTCCGACCTTTGGCGGCACCTTCACCGAAGCCCACGCGATCTCCGACGACGGCAAGGTGATCGTGGGAGCGGGACGGGGGTATTCCTCGGGCACACACGCCTTCTCCTACGCCGTCGCGTCGGGGGTGTTGACCGATCTTGGAGAACTCGACGGGGGCGATGACTTCTCCGACGCCCTGGCGGTCAACGCCGACGGCTCGGTCATCGTCGGGCAATCGGGCCAGGCTTCGGGCACGGTCGCGATGATCTGGGACGCGACGAACGGGATGCGGAATCTCAAGGACGTGCTGGTCGCGCAAGGGGTGTCAAACCTGGCGGGCTGGACCCTGACGAGGGCCAACGGTGTTTCCAACGACGGGCTGGTGGTCTGCGGCACGGGCATCAATCCCTCAGGATTCACCGAGGGATGGGTTGCGGTGCTTCTTCCGCCGGCACCGCCCTGTCCTGCGGACTTTGACGGAGATGGCACGGTCGACTTCTTCGACTACGACGCCTTTGTGATGTGCTTTGAGGGCGGCGCGTGTCCGCCCGGGAAGACCGCCGATTTTGATCAGGACGGCACGGTCGACTTCTTCGACTACGACGCGTTCGTCGTCGCGTTTGAGACCCCCTGCTGAACGGGACTCATTCAAGGGATCAGGTGCTCTGCGTGTAGCACACGGGAAACGAGGGCGCGGCGTCCGGCCGCGCCCTCGCTCTCGATTCCGGCGGGCGCGGGTACCATGGCGATGGTGAGCGAAACCCCGGCCATCTCGATCCTGATGACCCTGCACAACCGCGAGCGATTTGTCGAGGCGGCGGTGCGGAGTGTTCTGACCCAGACACGGGGCGACCTGGAGCTCATCATCGTCGACGATGGGTCGACCGACGGGTCGCTGGCGATCGCCCGGAGGCTGGGCGCGGCCGATGGGCGTGTGCGCGTCGTTGAGCGCGAGCACTCGGGCGCGATGCGCACGCTCGCCGCGGCGCACGCCCTGGCTCGCGGGGAGCTCATCGGATGGGTTGACAGCGACGATCTGCTGGTCAATACCGCGGTGGAAGAGACCGCTGGGCTTCTGGAAGCGGACCCCGCGCTCGGGATGGTCTACACCGACCACCTGGTGATCGACGCCCAGGGCAAGCCAAAGGGCATGGGGCACAGGTGCCGCATTCCCTACTCGCCGCTGCGTCTCCTGACCGATTTCATGACTTTCCACTTCCGGTTGTTCCGGCGCTGGGCGTTCGATCTGGCGGGCGGCATCGACACCTCGATGTCCACGTCCGCCGACTACGACCTGTGCCTGCGGATGTCCGAGGTGACCCAGATCAGGCACCTCCAGAGAGTCCTGTACTGCTACCGCGAGCACGCCGATTCGATCTCGGTTTCCCGGCGGATCGAGCAGATCCAGAACTCGGCGGCGGCGGTGGAACGGGCCATTGTCCGTCGTGGCATGGCCGCCACGCACGTGCTGGAGGTCGACGTGGAGCCCACCTTTCGGCTCGTGCGGCGCGACGCGCCCGCCGGGCATGCGGGCGCGGGGGCATGAGGCGTGCGGGAGGCCGGTCTGCTATCCTTTGGGGCGATATGAGACTTCCGGCCGACAAGGTGAACAAGCTCCGCGGGTTCTACGAGGGGCGACGCGTGCTCGTGACGGGCGGCGCGGGTTTCATCGGCGGGCACCTGTGCGACGCGCTGGTCTCGCTGGGAGCAACCGTCGCGGTCATCGACGATCTCTCCAACTCGACCGTTGAGCATCTGGCGAGTCTGATCGAGGTCGAGTCCGAGCGCATCAGGTTCGTGCAGGGATCGATCCTCGACGACGAGGCGGTCGCAGACGCGGCCGAGGGCGCCCAGACGGTCTTCCATCTCGCGGCGCTGGGCTCGGTGCCCAAGTCCATCGACTATCCGCAGAGGACCTGGTCGGTCAACGCGACGGGCACCGTGCGGATCCTGGAAGCGGCGCGGAACTGCAAGGCCGAACGCGTGGTCTTCGCCGCCAGTTCCTCGGTCTACGGCGACGATCCGCGGATGCCCCGCGTCGAGACGCTCCCGACCACGCCCATGTCGCCCTACGCGGCGAGCAAGCTGGCGGGCGAGGTTCTGCTGGCGGTCTGGGCGCGGTGCTACGGGCTCAGCACGGTGAGCCTGCGGTATTTCAACATCTTCGGCCCAAGACAGTCCGCCGACTCGGCCTACGCCGCGGTGGTGGCGGTCTTTGCCAGGAAGCTCATCGCCGGCGAGTCGCCGGTGATCTATGGCGATGGGCGCCAGACCAGAGACTTCACGTACGTCGCCGACGCGGTGCTGGGCACGCTGCTCGCCGGCGCGAGCGGCCAGGAACTGCAGGGCGCCGTGATGAACATCGGCACCGGACGGGCCATGAGCGTCACGCAGCTCGCCAGACTCATGGCGGAGCGCGCCGGCCGCCCAACCCTGCAGCCGACCTACGAGCCCGAACGCCGCGGTGACGTGAAGCACTCGCTCGCCGATTTCTCGGCAGCCCGAGAGACCCTGGGCTTTGAGCCCACCGCCTCGATCGAGGAAGGGCTCGACGAGACCATCAAGTGGTGCCGCTCGGTGGTCGCGCAATCATGAAAGTGCTGAGCTGGCTCCTCGAATGCATCGGCGCGCTGTGGGAACTCGCTCGCCTGGGCGTTCTGACGCGCTTCAAATTGGGCTCGGCGTACTGGCGGTGGCGGCTCCACACCGCGTTTGGTCGGGGTTATCCATCTGGACGGGTGGCGATGCTCAAGTCCGTGTTTGAGTACGGACGATGGGTGTTCTGCATGCGGCGAATGCGCTGAGAAGCGCTCAAAGCCCGGGTCGCGGGGATGGTCCCCGCCTCACGCTCTGGTATGGTATTGTCACAAAGCCGCGGTCTGGTGGTTGGTGCGACGCGGCAGCAGGGAGTCGACGATGGCACAGCAGAACTCGTTCGCGAAGGCGTTCTTGCCTGGTCTTGTGATTGGTCTGGCCGTGGGGCTGCCCGTGGGCGCGTACCTCAGTGGAATCTCGGTGCCGATCCTGGGCGGCGCGCCCAAGCAGGCCAACGGATCGACCAGCCAGCGTCCACACGACGAGGGCAGGATCACGGACCCGGCGCTACTCCCGGCGCACGCCGGCGAGAGTCTGCTCCCGCAAAAGGATCCGATCAACGACAAGCCCGTCGAGCCGGGCGCAACGCCGCCCGCGCCGGGCACGGATCCGACCAAGCCCGACGCCACGCCCGACGCCACGCCGGTGGTGAAGCCGGCCGAGCCGGCGGTGCCGCCGATCATCGACCCGTCGAAGCCGCCCTCGCCGCCCATCGATCCGGCGACGCCCAGGAAGCCCGTCGATCCCAAGTGAGACCGGGGTTGCCCCTCGCCATCAAGAGTCGAGCACCGAGGCCTTCTCGCCCCAGAGGCGGTCGACCATGCCCATGACGTTGCCTCCGCCCTCGAGCCGCTCGCCGCACGCGACGAGCAGCTCGACGAGATGGTCGTAGTCGCGCAGGCCGACAAACTCACGGGCGGGCGCGGGCGGGCTCGTGTTGGTGCCGGCTTGAACGCCCGACAGGTCGCCCATGTTGTGGTAGTTGCCGAGCGCCAGGCAGACGCACGTGGCCTCGTGTCCGAATGCGCAGAAGACCGAGGCCTCGCACGCCCCGCCCGCCATCAGCTTGCGCTGCCAGCGGAACGCGTGCTCGTCTTTGGGCGTGAGCTTCTGCGATGCCGTGGGTGAGGCGGGGCCGCCAAGTTCCTCCGCGCGTTTGGCGATCGCCGCGGTGAGGCTCGGCGAGAAAACGCTGACCCGGTCGCCCACGCGGACGATCGGCCCCGCGTGGATCGGGCTGTCGGGGAAGCTGCGGCTGTTCTCCAGGGCGATCACGCGCGTGCCGGCGGGAATGGTCGCCTCGCGGCACGCGGCGATGGCGCCGATGAATCCGATCTCCTCGGCCCGCGTGAAGAGAACTCGCACGTCCTGGCGAGGCTCACCCGGGGCGCTCGTCCACGCCTGATGCAGCACGTCGAACGCCGACAGCGCCGCCGCCACGGCGGACAGGTCGTCGCACGCGTCGGTGTGGATGCACCCGTCGATCTCCTGGGCCGGAGGCAAGAGCCATCGCCCCACGTCCGCGGGCACGATCCGGTCGGTCGGGGCGTCGAGCTCGATGGTCCAGACGGTTCCAAACGGGTTAGATCCGCACTTGCCGCGCACCGTGCCGGCGTGCGGCTCGTCGCGGTCGTCGTAGACCCGCACGCGTGCGGCGGCAAAGTAGTCGTCCATCACGCCGCCCCGGAACGACATCTCGAGTGTGGTGGGACTCACGACACGCTCGACGACGAACGCGGGATGGTCCAGGTGCGCCGTGAACCAGACGCTCGGGGCCGCCGCGTGGGCGGCCGGGCGATCGAACGACAGGACGAGGTTTCCGCCCGCGTCTCGGGTCAACAGGACGCCGGGCCGCTGGGCGCACCACCGCTCGATCCATCGGACAAGGCGGTCCTCGCGTCCGGCGGCGGTGGGAATCTGGGTGATCTCAAAGAGCCAGAGGCGGTGCTGCGCGCGTCGTTCCGGGCTGATGGGCATGGACGATGCTATGTGGCGCGGGCCTCATGGAGGTGGGGGCGCGGTCACTTGGCGTCCTTGGCGAACGCGTCGTCGGGGAGCGCCTCCTTGGTGACCATGATCTCGACGCGCTGGTTGCGACGGTCGTCCTCGTGGTTGCTGCTGCGTCCCACGACGCGGTCGCCCTCGCCGCACGCGATGATGCGCAGCTGCGACCAGGGGATGCCCAGGCGTGCCAGGGCCCGTCCGACCTGCATGGAGCGCTCGTGCGAGAGCGCCATCGCAACCTCGGGGCTTCGCCCGCTCTCGAACGGGCTGACGTGTCCGCGGAGCTCGACGACCCACCTTTGGTCGCGGAGTTTTTTGGCGATGGCGGTGATCGTGGCGTCGGCGGCGCTGGAGATCGTGGTGTTCTTGTCCTCGAAGAGCACGAACCCACCCAGATTCGAGATGTCGGTGGGCCTGACGCTCTGCGCCTTTTGAGATTTGCCCTCGGCGCCGTCCTCCTTCTTGGTCCCCTCGAGCTCGCGCTTTCTCTCGCGGAATCTGGCCTCGGCCGGATTGTTCGAGTTCATGTCGATGGGATTGAACGCCTCGCGGATCTTGATCGCGAAGTCGGTCTTGTAGTCCTCGGCCGCCTTCGCCCCGTTGTCGGTCTCGCCGCGCTCGCCGCCCTGGACCGCCGTCGCCTTGGGTCCCATGTTCATGGCGAGCAGAATGACGAAGAAGCCCATCATGAGCGCGACGTTGTCGGCGAAGGAGATGAGCCACTCGGGCGCGCCACCCTCGTGCTCCTCGCCGCCGCCGTGACCGCCACCCCCGTGGCCTCCGCCGCCGGCGTGGGAGCCGCCAGCGTGCCCTTCCTCGTGCGCTTCGCCGTGTTTTTCTTCGTGCTCGGCCATGGTGGAATGCTCAGGCTGCCTTGAGGAGGTTTCGTGCCGCGGCGGGGACGAAGGCCATCATCTTGTCGAGCGTGACGCGAGGGTTGTCGCCGGCCTGGATGGAGAGGACCGCCTGGAGCATCATCTCGCGGTTCAAGATCTCCTCGCCCGAGCGCATGCCCAGCTTGTCGCCCATGGGTCCGGCGATGGCGTTGGCGACGATCGCGCCGTACATCGTCGCCACGACGGCGATGCCCAGGGCATGGCCCAGCGCGCCGATGTCGGCGCTGGCCAGCTTTCCGAACATGCCGACCTGACCCACCAGCGTGCCCACCAGCCCGTAACCCGGGCCGTACAGCTTGATGAGGTCGAAGAATTTCTTGCCGGCCTTGTGCCGGTCTTGCATGGCCATGATCTCCATGCGGCTGGTGGACTCGATGTTGGCGGGCTCGACGCCGTCGACGGCCATCTTGAGCGTCTGGGCGAGGAAGGGGTCCTTGATCTTGGTGACCTCGGATTCCAGGGCGAGGATGCCGTCCTTGCGGGCCTTGTCGGCGAGTTGCGAGAGAAGCTTGACGACCTCGGTGGTCTTCATCCCTTTGTTGAAGAGGAAGGACTTGACGTAGCCCGGGACGCACTTGATCTTCTCCATGGGCATGCCCATGAAGACGACCGAGACCGACCCGCACCCGACCATCAGCACGCCTTCCATCGAGAAGAACATCATCAGGTTTCCGTGCGAAACCTCGACGAAGACGTAGCCCAGGGCGGAGGCACCGATCAAGAGGCCGATGAGGCTGGCGATATCCACAGTCTCTCCCGGTCGGGGTGATCGCGAAGGGGCCGGCCGCGCGGACGGCCCCTGGTCAACAGAGGTCATCGGCAGGATTGGTGGGGGGCTGAAGCGTGATAACACGGGAAAGTCGCTGGTCGGAAGCCGCATCCGGCGGCTGGCAGCTTCCCGGTGGTTCCAAGGGCGAACGTGCCGGAACGTTCCGGAAATCAGGCTGAGCGCTCCGGAATGCCTCAAGGATGCCGCGTTGTTTGCGGCGAAACGCGGTTGTAACTCGACATCGGCTCTGGTAGTCTGATCGCATGTCCTGATCGGTGGCCGCACTCGTGTCGACCTCGATCGCATCCATCTGAATGGTGCCGCACCGCGGGCAGCTTTGCGCCGCGATTCTCGCGCCACGTTGAAGACCTCGTGATTTCAAGGAGCGTCGAATGAAGAGGCTGTCATCGCAAGCACGTTTTGTCCGTCCCAACCTTCTGCTCTCGCTCGCGGTGGCTTGCGGGTCGCTCGCCACGCCGGTCGCACTGCTGGGCACGACCTCGGCGGCGCTGGCCTCGGGCCCGACGAGCCAGGAATTCACGTACCAAGGGAAGCTGACACAGAACGGCTCGCCGGTGGACGGCCTGGCCGATCTTCGCTTCACGTTGTGGGATGACTCGGGCGCGGGCGGCCAGATCGGGCCGACGCTTGCCGCCAACGGCGCGACGGTGACCAAGGGCCTCGTCCGCGTGCTGCTGGACTTTGGGGCGGGGACGTTTGAGGGGAGTGGGCGATGGTTGGAGATTGAGGCAAGAGTGCCGGCGGGGACTGGAACGTGGGAGACATTGACGCCTAGACAGCCCATCACTCCCGCGCCATACGCGCTGTACGCGCTCAATCCAGGACCGATCGGGCCGCAGGGCCCGCAGGGCGTGCCAGGAGCTCCGGGCCCCCAGGGTCCGCAGGGTGATCCGGGCGCAGCGGGTGCAACTGGTGCGACGGGAGCTCAGGGCCCGCAGGGTGATCCCGGTGCAGCCGGTGCGACGGGCGCTCAAGGCCCGCAGGGTGATCCCGGTGCAACCGGTGCGACGGGCGCTCAAGGCCCGCAGGGTGATCCGGGTGCGACTGGTGTGCAAGGGCCCCAGGGCATCCAGGGAATCGCGGGCATCAGTGCGGCGAGGTACGTCGTGTCGGCGATCCCGGCCGAGGGAACGCACACGAGCATTCAGCAGGCGATCGATGCGGCGGTCGCGGACGGATACAACGCCGGCAATCCCACGGTGATCCTGGTTCGACCGGGGAACTACGCCGAGGACATCACGCTCGCCGGGGGCGTCCACCTTCAGGGCGCGGTGGCGGGCAAGTCGTTTGCCACGCAGCTCACAGGAAGTGTGACCTACAGCGGCGGCGGCGGGGGGGGCGTTGTGTCGATCCAGGCGATCGATATCGCGACTCCGGGCGGCTCCGACGCGATCACCTTTGCCGGCTCGGGCTTCCAGCAGCTCTATCTTTCCGACTGTGTCGCGTATGCCACCTCGACCAACTCGTCGCTTGTGATGAGCAACACGGCGAGCGGATCGAGCGTGATCATCGACAACGTCAACTTCCGCAGCGTGGGCGGCGGCTCGGGCACTCCCATCGTGATTTCGGCGGGCACGCTCCAGGGCCGTGGCGGCACGTTCTGGCCCACTTCGGTTGTGCAGACGGCGATCTCGATGACCGGCGGAGCGGCGTACCTCCAGACGGCCGACGTCTTTGGTCCGATCAACCTGCAAGGCAACGCGGGCTTCAGTATCGCCAATTCGCAGATTCGCTCGGGCAATGGCCCGGGCATCGTGGACAACACCAGCGCCGATATTCTCGTCGCCGACACGGGCTTCAACACGATCGTCGCGGGCAACGTGGCGACGACCAACGGCGTGGGCGGGCTCTACTACACGCAGTTGACGTACACACTTCCAGGCCAGGGGATGCCGCCCTCGGCCATCCTTTTGCCTGGTTCGGGGCCGACGGGTCCCGCCGGACCAGTCGGTCCGCAGGGACCTGCTGGTGCGCAGGGTCCGCAAGGTGATCCAGGTGCAACGGGCGCTCAGGGCCCGCAGGGTGATCCGGGTGCGGCAGGCGCGACTGGAGCTCAAGGTCCGCAAGGTGATCCCGGCGTCGCCGGTGCAACTGGTGCGACAGGCGCTCAAGGTCCGCAGGGTGATCCGGGTGCGGCAGGCGCGACTGGAGCTCAAGGTCCGCAAGGTG
>CAYHQQ010000050.1:0-1535 GCA_964358855.1 uncultured Phycisphaeraceae bacterium | reverse complement strand
CGTCGCCGGTGCAACTGGTGCGACAGGCGCTCAAGGTCCGCAGGGTGATCCGGGTACGGCAGGCGCGACGGGCGCTCAAGGTCCGCAAGGTGACCCCGGTGCAACCGGCGCGACAGGCGCGACGGGCGCTCAAGGCCCGCAAGGCGATCCCGGTGCAACTGGTGCAACGGGCGCTCAAGGTCCGCAGGGTGATCCTGGCGCGACTGGTGCAACGGGCGCTCAAGGCCCGCAAGGTGACCCCGGTGCCGCTGGAGCGACGGGTGCGACTGGAGCTACTGGTGCAACGGGTGCCCAGGGCCCGCAGGGCGATCCCGGCGCGACTGGTGCCACTGGTGCGACGGGCGCTCAAGGCCCTCAGGGCATTCAGGGCCCGCAGGGCACCGCTGGCAACGACGGTGCGACGGGTCCCCAGGGTCCCGCAGGCCCTCAGGGCAGTCAAGGCATCCAGGGTGTCGCGGGAATCGATGCGGCGAAGTATGTCGTGTCGGCGATTCCCGCCGAAGGCACACACACCTCGATCCAGGCCGCGATCAACGCGGCGGTGGGCGATGGACACAACGCGAGCGATCCGACGGTGATCCTGGTTCGTCCCGGGAATTACACCGAGGACATCACCCTCGCGGGTGGCGTGCACCTTCAGGGCGCGGTGGCCGGCAAGTCGTTTGCCACGCAGCTCACGGGCAGCGTGACCTACTCGGGCGGGAGCGGCGTGGTCTCCATGCAGGCGATCGATATCTCCACGCCGGGTGGCTCAGACTCGATCACTTTCACCGGCTCGGGCTTCCAGCAGCTGTACCTCTCCGACTGCGTCGCGTACTCGACTTCCACCAACTCCTCGCTGGTCTTGAACAACACCGGCGGCGGCTCGGGCGTCACCTTTGACAACGTCAACTTCCGCAGTGTCGGCGGCGGCACGGGCACTCCCGTGGTCGTTGTGGCCGGCACGCTCCAGGGGCGCGGCGGCTCGTTCTGGCCAAGCTCGGTTGTCCAGACATCGATCGCGATGAGCGGCGGCGCGGCGTACCTCCAGACGGCCGACGTCTTTGGTCCCGTGAACCTGCAGGGCAACGCGGGCCTGAGCATCGCCAATTCGCAGATTCGCTCGGGCAACGGGCCGGGCATCGTTGACAACACCAGCGCCGACATCCTTGTGGCCGACACGGGCTTCAACACGATCGTCGCCGGCAACGTGGCGACGACCAACGGCGTGGGCGGGCTCTACTACACGCAGCTGACGTACACACTTCCAGGCCAGGGGATGCCGCCCTCGGCGATCCTTTTGCCTGGTTCGGGCCCGACGGGTCCGGCCGGACCTGTCGGTCCGCAGGGACCCGCTGGTACGCAAGGCCCGCAGGGAGATCCGGGCGTCCAAGGCTCGCAGGGCGACTCTGGACCCATGGGCCCGCAAGGCGATGAAGGGCCCGCGGGCGCGACAGGCGCTCAAGGCCCGCAGGGTGATCCGGGCGCTGCCGGTGCGACGGGCGCAACTGGCGCTCAGGGCCCGCAGGGTGATCCGGGTGCGGCAGGCGCGACAG
>CAYHQQ010000049.1:0-29474 GCA_964358855.1 uncultured Phycisphaeraceae bacterium | reverse complement strand
GGCAAGCGTCCGCTTGCTCACGGATACTCCACCCGTTCCACCACTTCCCCCCCCGGCTTGCGCCGGGGGCTCTGTCAAGTCAGGATCGCTCGCGACGTCGTAATACTTCAGCAATTCGGCCGGCGTCGACGCGAACCACACGTCCGACCCCTTCTCTCGCACAAGTTTCGCCACAGCCCTCACCACCGCGGGCGTCATGAAGCACTCACCCTCGGGCGTGAAGAACGCCGGGATCGGCAGTCCCCACGTTCGCTGGCGACTGATGCACCAGTCGGGACGGCTCTCAAGCATGCCCCGCATCCGATTCTTGCCCCACTCGGGCACAAACTGCACTCCCGAGTCGGTCCGAGAGAGGGCCAGATCGCGCAGCGATGCCCCATTGTGCCGGGTCTTGCGGTCGACTCCCACGAACCACTGCTCCGTACACCGGAAGATCACCGGCGTCTTGCTGCGCCAGTCGTGGGGATAGCTGTGCGTGAACTTGTGGCTGAAGAACAGGTGCCCGCTGCTCTTGAGCTGCTGCGTCACCAGCGAGTTGGCCGCCCAGATCTCAAGCGTCTGCGTCCGCGCCTCGCCATCCTTGAAGAGCCACTCGGGCAACCGCGCGTCCTTCGCGTCGTAGGTGCCGTTGGCTGTGACGGGGCAATACACCGGAATTCCCTCGCGCAGACCCGTCTGATAGTCCTCGGTGCCGTGTCCCGGGGCGGTGTGCACCAGGCCCGTGCCGTCCTCGAGCGTGACATAGTCCGCCCCGACCACGCGCCAGACCGTCGCCTTGGCGTCCTCCCAGGGCTTCATGAACGGATGCTTGTACGCCAGCCCCAGGAGCTTCGCGCCGCTGCACGTCGCCAGCACCACGTGGTTCTCGACGGTGTGCTCCCCCGTCGGCATCTTCACCAGCTTCGCCACCGCATCGGCCGCCACTACCGTCACCGCCCCGTCCATCCATACGCACGCGTACTCGAATTTGGGATTCACCGCGATCCCCATGTTCGCCGGCAGCGTCCAAGGAGTCGTCGTCCAGATCATGAACGACGGCCGCACCATTGGCCTGGTCCCAGGCTTGGGAACCTTCGCCGCTTCCTCATTTTCCCCCTCTGTGCTCTCTGCGGCCTCTGCGTTAGTGTCTTCTTCCTCTGCCTTGAGTCCAAACGCGTCATATACCGCGTCCAAGTCCGCCGCCTCAAAGTCAACGTACACCGACAGGTCCTCACGGTCGTAGTACTCAAGCTCCGCCTCCGCCAGGGCCGTCTCGTTGGCGATCGACCAGTGCACCGGCTTGAGCGCGCGAAACACCAGACCCTGCGACATCAGATCCGCCAGCACCTCCAGCGTCGCGCCCTCAAACTCGGGCTTCATCGTCAGGTACGGATTCTCGTAGTCCGCCAGCGTGAGGAATCGCTCCATCTGCCCGCGCTGCAGCTTCTGGTACTTCTCCGCGTGCGCCTGGCACTCCCGGCGCACGATCATCCGGCGCTGGTCATCGGGCATCGTCTGCAGCTTGGCCGCCTTGCCCTTCTCCATCATGTCCGTCATCACCTTGTGCTCGATCGGCAACCCGTGGCAATCCCACCCCGGGATGAACGGGCAATCAAACCCCATCATCGTGCGGCTCCGCACCACAAAGTCCTTCAGGCACCGGTTCAACAGGTGCCCCAGGTGCAGATTCCCGTTCGCGTAAGGCGGCCCATCGTGGAACACGAACTTGGGCTTGCCCTTGCTCTTCTCGCGCACCCTCTCATACAGCTTCATGCCCGCCCAGCGCTTCACGCTCGCGGGCTCGTTCTGCACCAGATTCGCCTTCATGGCAAACGCGGTCTTGGGCAGGTTCAGGGTGTCCTTGTACGAGCGGCCCTTTGCGGCCTCGGCCGAGGGCCCGGCGGGTGGAGGCGTGGAAGGGGTGGAAGGCGTTTGGGGTTGATTCATGGCGTGATCCGGTCGACAGCACCCCGCCGGCCTTGGCCGACGGGCGAATTTGGGTCTGGAAGTGTGGATGATACGTGCAACGACACCGGCCCCGACGGGTGCGAAGAGCACCTCAGCGGGGCGTGATAATTCGACGAATGCCGGTCGCGCAGCAGGCCATCATGCCCGGACTATAGGGTCGTTCACGCGGATCCAGCAGGATTCCGCTCAGGCGTGCTCGAAGATCGACTGCGTTCGCAGGACGATCCCCTGCGACGCGACCAGGTGGTACGCCTGGACGTGGAGCTGGCCGACGTGGCGCTGCACGTCGATGAGGCTCATGCACGGGCCCGCGTCGTCCTCCCAGTGATGGGCGAGGGAGTGCGAGTCCTTGGCGTGGACCCTCATCTCCTCGAAGACCGACCCGTACACGTTGTCGCTGAGCGTCTCGGTCTGCACGCTGAGCATGTACGTCACCCGCCCCTGGGCGGTCGTGCCGCAGACCGTCTTGCTCTCAAGACAGTGCTCAAACTCGTGCTCGCCTGCGGCCAAAAAGGCGCTGAGCAGTCCCGGCGAGGGAATGTTGCGATCCAGGTCGGTCACAAACTCGCAGGCCGTCACCCCGCCCTTGATGAACCGCAGCACGTGCGATCCGGGCATGAGCCACGCCTCAAAGTCGACTCCGGGCACTCGGACGATTCGTTTGCGGTGGATCGGGAAGCGCTCCTCGCTGAACGCCTGATCGTAAAAAAGCACCTGGTATGTTTGCAAACTGTTTGGCTTGGCGGAAACGTTCATGCGCATTGATCTCCAGCCTCAGTCTTCTCGGACTTCGGCCAGTAAGCTCTCTCGCTCGCCCCGACTCTCGGCGGACGACTCCCCCGTCCTGCCGATACTGCGGTCGAAAGTGCCGCGCACTCTCGGACGACTGCTCCAAATCCGGCCGAATCCAACGAACCAAACAAAGAGCAAGTAACTTCTGGTTTCGTCATCACCAAAAGCGACGGCGGTGTACCGATCACGCCTGCAAGAGTTTACAGGACTCTTCACAAATGTCTACCCGAAAATTGACCTTACCCAACCTATTGTCGTTTCTCCACCCGCGACCATCTACTGGACGTGGGCAACGTTTTCAGCACCCCCGCGGATTGAAGCAAATCTCCGCACATCCCACGTCGGGCTGTCGAACCGCTTTTCAGCACGTCGCCGCGGCCCGCGAGGCCGCTCTGGTCGCCTCGCGCGAGGAACTTTCCGCGCTCGGGCCGATACTCGTCCACGCCGCTCTCGAGTCCATGCCGCGACGTTGGCTCGATGCGCTCAAACGCGCGCTGCTGGTCCCGCAGGCCGACTCGCGACTGCAAGCCTGCGCCGCGATCGTGCGACGCTGGCCCGAGTTCGACGCCGATATTCGGCAACAACTCCTCTCCGGATTCAAAGGCTCGTGGTCGCGCGTCTTCACTCAACTCGCCTCCGATCCATCGCCCACTACCCGCCACGCCATGGCGGCCTGCCTCTTCGCGCTCGATCGTGACGAGCACCTGGGGCTTGCGGTGGACCTGCTCGCCGATCCACAGGCAGGCCTCATCGCCGAGCGCGTGCTCACGCGGGCCGCCGCAAGGGCCGCGGAGTCGGGCGTTTCAGGCGGCATCGTGGAAGAGGAGCTCCTTCGTGCCGCCTGCGCCTACGCGATCCACCAGCGCCGGGGCGTGATGGCCGCCCTGGCCCTTCTGCTCTCGCCCCACGATCGCGAGAGTCGCCTCTGGCGCTGGGTCCGCGCGAACGGGCCTGAGGTCGGCGCCCTCCTCAGCGCCATCCGCGGCACGCACGGCCCCGAGATGCGCGACACGGCCTGGCGGCTCGCCGCATGTTCCGAAGTTTCACCCGCTGCAACCGATCGACTCGGGCGCGCAAGGGAAACCGGCGAGCACGAGGTTGTGCTCCGCTCCTGGCATCTGGCGGCCAACCCGCTGCGCGCTCAGTGCGTGCGCGGCGCGGGAGGCGTGGCGAGCGAGAAACGCGTCGCCTGGACCGGGCTGCCAACGTTGGCACAGCTCGTGAGGCTGAGCGGGCCCGCACGCTGCGGCGCGATCAAGCTCGCTGTCCTGAGCGGCGCCTCGCACCACCTGATCGACGAGTACGTTGGCTCGCTGCTGGGCGACATCGACCCCAAGGTGCGTTACACCGCCGCACGCGAGGTTCCCGCCGAGCTGCTGAGCGACCTGGCATTCGACCACGACCAACGCGTGGCGGGTACCGCGGCGCTGAGACTTGCACATTGCAACGTTCTCGCTGCGCCCTGGGACTCTCTCGGGCGAAGTCCCCACCAGCGCGTGCGAGCGATCGCGGCGGCCAGGAGCCGCCAGGGCGTCGCGGCGTGGCTGGCGCCGTCGGATTCCGCCTCGCGCGTCACGCTCCGCCGCATGCTCGCGGTCGATCGAATGGGCACGCTCGACGCCGCCCGAAGTCTTTGGAGTGATTGCGATCACGCCCGACGCCTGGCCATCGCCCGCACGATCCGTGCTCTTGGCCTCGGAGGCGAGCTCGCCGACATTCTCATTCCCGCCGCCCTGGCCGGCTGGCGGGAAGCGCACGATCCCGCGGTGCTCCGCTGGGCATCCGCCGCGGCCACGGCCCTGGGCGATGCGGATGCCGAGCGCGCCGGTGCGACGCTTCGCGGCTGCCTCGAAGCGCAGGACGGCCGGCTTCGCTCCAACGCTCTGGAGGCCCTCGTGCGGATCAGGCGCAAGGAGCCCAGCGTCCTTTCCCGTGCCACTGTGATCGAGCTCAAGGGCGACGGGCACCACCGGGTGCGGGCCTCGGCCATCCGCGCGATGACCCTGCTCGACGACGACTCCACCAGCCTGACCGCGGCCATCGCCGGCGAGGCGACCTCACGCATGCTCGAGGACGATCGAGCGATCCACCGCATGGCGGGCGTGTGGCTCACCGAACGGCTCATGGGCGTCGGAGGGCTCATCCGCGGCGGATCAGGTACCGACGAGGCCGTCGAACTCCTCCGCCGATGTGCCGCAACAGACGTCGAGCCTGGGGTCAGGACTCGTGCCGCGGCGTGCCTTGAGATGATGGACGTGGCTCGCCAGGGCGCCCCCGGCGCCCAGCTCATGGAGGGCACCTGATCATGTGGACTCTTGCCGATGAACCCATGCGACTGGTGACGGGCGATGCACTGCCCCCCGGGCCCATGCCGATGTGGGCGATCGTGGCGTGGACGGGAGCGGCCATTCTGGCGGCCCTCCTGCTCGTCGCGATTCTGGGCGTGCGCTGGTGGATTTCTCAGCCGCAGACCGACCTGGCGTTCATCTCGATGTCGCGTCGCTTGGGCCTCTCACGCACCGACCGAAGAGTCGTCGAGCACCTGGCGGAACTGTCGGGTGTGCATCCGGTGGCGATGCTCGTCTCCCGTCACGCGTTCGCGGTCGCGGCCCAGTCGGCGATCCAAACCGGATCGCGGGTCGTCGGGCCCGCGCGCATCGCGGGCGTGATCGACAAGTTCAACCAGGCGTAACGCCCGGGCTCCCCCGCTCAAGACAGATCGATCTCGCGGACTTTCTGGACGCGACGGACACGCTCCACCGCCTGGCGGATGGTCTCGCGGAGCTGGAACGCGCTAGCGATGTTGTCGAGATAGACGTGGGGCAGCGAGGCGTCGTGCGTCTGGAGGTGCACAGTGCCCAGGGCGAAGAGCCGCTGGATGAACGACTGCGTCATCGCCGAGTCGTGGACACGGTAGAGCTCGATCTCCTCGATCGCCGTCGAGAACACCCCGCGACGGATCCGCAGCCTCTGCGACGTGAGGGTGATGCGAGTGTTGGCGATCACCAGCGCGACCCAGAGTGCCCAGGGGATCGTGATGATGAGCAGGTATCGCCACAGATTGGGCCACTGGCTGGGCGTGCCGTCCCACAGGGTCTGCTCGACCCCGGGCTGGGCCGAGTCGCTGGCGTCGCCCGTGCCCCCCGGATGCCCGCTCATCGCCGCGGGAACGGGAGCGGTGCCCGTGCGCGCGATCGAATGAACGGTGACGCCGGCGTTTGCCACCGCGGCCTCGGCGTCGGCGAGCGATTCGGCCTCGACGTACTTGCGGACGGGATTTGAGTCCTGATCAACACCATCGACGACGAATCTTTGCGGCACGGCATACCTCCCGGAGCGCGGAACTCCATGAGACATGATAGTGATTCGGGTTGGACGGTTTCAGGGGGCTGACGCGGGAAGCAAAGAACCCGCGGACCGGGCCGCGGGTTCGGGAGGGGTCAGTGCAAAGCCTCGTGGATCAGCGTCCGCCGCCGGTGACCGCCTGGATCTCACGGGTTGTGAAGGTTGGCGGGCTGATGTACTGGACCTTGGAGTCGAGCATCACGTAACGCCGACCGTTGCGAACGCCCACGCTCTGGGAGGAGTTGGGCCAGAACTTGTACCCGTCGACCTGGCGGTGCATGTAGTCGGGAGCGTTGATGAGCAGCGTGCCCTGCCAGTAGGTGATCGAGCCGCCGTCGCCGCCGTTGTCCGACCACTGATCGGTCTCGACCAGGCTCGTGATGAGCGTGCGGATGGTTTTGGCCTGCTCCTCGCGGGAGGGGATGTTGTCCTGGTTCTGGTTGTTCTGGTTGTTGAACGGGCTCTGTCCGCCGCCGCCACCGCCACCGCCGCCGGCGCTGCCCTGGAAGGCCTGCTGCAGATCGAACTGCGGCACGTTGGTCTTGTTGGTGGTCTGGAAGAGCATGTCGCTGATGTCGTAGATCTCAAGGCGACGGAACTTGTTGAGACGGTCCTTGGTGCCGATCTGCAGGCTGCCGCCGTCGGTGAGCTGCCAGGTCGCTCCGCCGCCGCCGGCGAGCTCGTTGCCGGACTTGTCGAGGACCTTCTCGAGCAGAGCCAGGGCCGTCAGGTTCTTGACGGTGACGTTGATCTGGGTGTCCTTGGCCAGGCCCGTGCCGTTCTTGTCGTCGATCCAGAAGATCTCCATGTCCACGCCCGTGACGTCGTGGAGGAACTTCATGCAGTCCTCGAGCGTGTTGTCCTTGAACTCGATGGTCACTGTGCGCATCAGCTTCATGAGCGTCTGCGTGCCCGGATGCACCGGCGCCGCCCGGAGCGTCGAAACGTTGAGCCCGCGAGCCGCGTCGCTCGACTTGGCCTCGGGCTTGGCGTCCGAAGGCGGCGACGTCTGCGCGAACGTCGATCCCGCGAACGAAAGCACACTCGCGGCGATCAGACTCTGGGACATCGTTCTTGTGGTCAGCATCACGGACTCCTTGGCGTTTGCCCATCGGGCGGCACTTGGCTGGTGTACATCGTACACCATAATCGACGCGAACCTGCCGGAAACTGGATCGGCCAATATATCCCGAACCTTGACCGAATCCGCACACCCGGGGGGGTATTGGACTCGGGGCACCCCCCCGATCGTGACCGGATCTGACTCCGCACGCCTTGCCGGGTTCCAGCGAGGCCCGGAATTTGTTGTTCGGCACCTCCCAAGTCGCCCCGGCCGCCGCTCCGCCGCTGGAGTCGGGGAGGAATTTGCCCGATGGGAATCTTCCCGGGGGTACTTTCCACTTTTGGTGAAAGACTCACGCGTTCCGGGAATTGTCGTTGCACGGGCCGCGATGTGCGGCCCGGGCATCGGCCAGGGATGGACCGATCGCTATGGACCGATATCCGCGTGCCGCCTGCCGACGAACGGTTCGTTCGGCCAGGTTGGCTCGACGGCTCGGATGGACTCGAGATAAGGAGCTTCGATTGAGCAACTGCACCACGAACAACACGCCCCACGCCACCACCGCCGGCCCCACCACCGGGCCCGTCGCCGGCATGGGTCACACCAACCCCTACTGCGGAACCAGCAACTTCTGGCCCAACGGCTACTTCTACGGCCCCACTCCCTGCCAGACCGACCCCACCGGCCAGTTCGTTCCCGGCTTCACGCCGCAGAACGCCGTGCCGTTCGTCGGTCAGCCGTGGAACGGCTTCGGCGCCACCGGCTTCAATCAGCCCACCTACTTCAACCCCTACACCGCTTTCAACGGCTTTACGCCCAGCTTCGGGTTCAACCCCTACGTGAACACGACCCCCGGCTTCAACACCGGCTGGAACCAGCCCTTCGGCTTCACCCCGGGTTATTCGCCCTTCACCGGGCAGTATCCGACCAACTTCAACGCCCAATTCGGCGGCCCGTTCAATGGCCAGTTCAATAGCCAGTTCGGCAATCAGTTCAACGGCCAGTACGCTCCGCAGAGCTGGGGCTACCAGAACTGCGGCTACCCCACCGGCACCTACCCCACCGGCTATCAGGGCGGCTTCAACACCACCCCCGGCTTCAACACAACTCCCGGCTTCAACACGGGCAACGGCGTGACGCCCTTCAACACCGGCTGGAACACTCCGTTCAACACCACGCCCTGGGGCGTCCCCACGTTCAACACCGGCTGGAACACGCAGGGCTTCTATGGACAGCCCTGGTTCAATCAGGCCGCGTTCAACCAGACCGGCTACACCCAGCCCGGCTTCACCCAGCCGACCTTCGGGAACCAGTTCTTCCAGGGCGGCTTCAACCCCTTCTTCGCCGCGTGGCAGAACGGGTTCAACGGCTTTGGCTACAACGCCCAGGCCAACACCCAATTCGCCAATCAGTTCGTCAACCAGCAGCAGGCCGAGGCGACCTTCCGTCGCAACATCGGTCTCTGCCGCGACGCGGCCTGATCCGCCGGCGCGATCACACGAGCAGTTTCAAGGCGGGCGCCCTGTGAGGGGACGCCCGCTTCTTTTATTGGCGACTACGAAGCCGGCGAGCGAGGTACCAATCGCCAAGCTCCGGAAAGGCCGTCATCGCCGCCAGCGCCAGACGCATCCGTGTGCTCGTCCAGACCTCACCCCGAGGCCTTCGCAAGCACCGCACGACCGCGGCCGCGACGACATCCGCCGTTTGCTTCATTCGATCGGGCGTGCGGATGGCCTTGCGGGTGCCCCCAGAAAGTTCGGCGGTCTTGTCGGAAAACTCCGAGACCGTGCCTATGGGGTGGACGGTCGAGACATGGATGCCCTTGGGGGCGAGTTCGATCCGCATCGCGCGCCCCAGGTGGTCCTGCATCGCCTTGGTGGCCGAGTACGCCGAATGCAGCGGCAGGCCCACCTTCGAGACACAGCTCGAGCAGATCAGCACGTGTCCTTTGCCCGCCGCGAGCATGCGCTCAACCGCCGGGCGCACGGTGAAGACCGTGCCCCAGAAGTTCGTCTGCATGATCTCGAGCCACTGCTTGTTGGTGAGCTCGCACGCGGCCCCTTCAAGGCCGAACCCCGCGTTAGCGAAGACGCTGTAGATGCCGCCGAACGACTCGACGGTGCGGTCGATGAGCATCCGGCAATCGCTCTCGAGATCGACGTTCATCGCCACCGCGATCGCCCGCCCACCCGCGCCCTTGATCTCCGCGACCAAGGCTTCGAGCCGATCCAGACGCCGAGCTCCAAGAACCACAGGCATGCCCGCGCGGGCACATGCCAGGGCCGTGGCACGCCCGATGCCGCTGCTGGCTCCGGTGATCGCGATGGGCTTGTCGGTCAGGTTGATCGGGGGCATGGCAAGAGGTTACTCGGTCAGATACGCCCCCGCACCGCCCTTGGGACCCTTCTGGGTCACCCAGCGGAGTTCGGGAAGGCCAAGTGCGAAGGCGACCAGCGCGAACGAGCCCATGCCCACAGCGACGATCGCCGCCAGGCGGTACGCGTGCGTCGCCCACGTGTCGGTGTGCGGAAGAAAGTACCCCGTTGCCCAGACGGCTCCTGACATCACGAGCGTGCACAGAACAATGCGGGCGGCCGCTCCCAGGGTCGGACGATCGATCGCGGTGATGCCCAGGCGAGAGCGGCAGAGAAACAGCAGCATCGCGAACTGGATCGACGCCGAAGCCGCCGTGGCCCACGCGAGGCCGGCCTCACGCAGGGGCCAGATCAACACAAGGTTGAAGACTAAGTTGAGCGCCACGCTGATCAGGGAGATCGCCATGGGCGTTCTTGTGTTGCCCTGGGAGTAGAACGCCCGGGTCAGCACGTTGTTGAGCGAGTAGACCCAGACCGCCGGTGCAAACCCGATGAGCACCGCGGCCGACCGTGCGATTCCGTCGGCCGAATAGCTCTCTTTGCCCCCCGCGAGCATCACGCTCACCAGATCGTTCGAGGCCAGCAAGAGCCCCGCCGACGCGGGCAGGCCGATGAGCAGCGAGATCCG
This sequence comes from uncultured Phycisphaeraceae bacterium, assembly GCA_964358855.1. Lineage (GTDB taxonomy): Bacteria > Planctomycetota > Phycisphaerae > Phycisphaerales > UBA1924 > UBA2396. Next base: position 19,324 of record CAYHQQ010000049.1, on the reverse strand, counting down.
CAGCCCGCGCCGGAGCATGTGGGCGAAGGCCGCGGGGTCGCTGGCGGTGCGCGAGAGGAGCGGGAAGACGGCCGTCGCCACCGCGAGTCCAAAGACGCCCAGCGGAAACTGATAGAAACGGGTCGTGGTGCTGAGAATCGCGTTGGAGGCCTCATCGAGCGGGAACGATTCGGTGCCGAAGATCGCCCGCGTGGTGCTGGGCTCGATCCAGACGGGCCACATCGCGATGAGCTGATCGATCATCGTCGAGAGTTGCAGGGCACCAAGCCCGATGACAACCGGCCCGAATCGCCGCAGCACCGTGGTCGCCGCCGGTCCCACGCCGTGCCAGACTCGCGTCCAGCTCACGATGCCGCGCAGGGCGCTGAGCGACCAGGCGATCTGGGCGATGCTGGCGGCGACGGCGGCAAAGCCGATCCAGTAGGCCGTGCCCTCCCGCGTCTGATCGGGCAGAAAGAAGTGCGTGGCCCCGCCGGCGATCATGAAGACGTTGAGGATGATCGGGGCCGCTGCGGGCGGCCCGAAGCGCCCGTGGGCCTGGAGCATCCCGCCCAGGATCGCGGTGATGCAGACCAACGGCATCATCGGGAGCATGAGCATCGTCAGCTTGACCGAGAGGATCGAATCGCTGCCGGTCCAGCCCATCGAGAGCGAGAGAAACAGGATCCCCTCGATCACCAGCGTGATTGCGCCGGTCAGGAGCGTGAGGGCGGCGATGACGATCGACGCCAGGCGGCGGGCGAGGTCGGGATTGTCCTTGGTCAGCCGCGTGTACTCGGGCAGGAACGCCGCGGTGAGAGCCCCCTCGCCAAAGAGGCGTCGGAAGAGATTGGGCACAATGAACGCCGCGGCAAAGGCCGAGCCCACCAGCGTGTCGCCCAGCACGCGTGCGTTGAGCACCTCACGGGCAAGCCCCGCAAACCGCGAAAGAAGCGTGAAACTGAAGACCACACGGATCGCCCCGGCGAGCGCACCGCCAAGCTCATGGTGGTCGTGTGGGGGCGACGGCGGCGATGTCGGTACAGGTTGAGCGTCCGTGCTCATGGAAGATGATATGAACCAACAAGGCAGTTCACCACAGAGGGCACAGAGAGCACAGAGATCGACCAAAGGCAGAGAATCGGGATCGAATTGAATCGATTCAATTCAGTTCCTTTCCTCTGTCTTTGCATCTCTCTGTGCACTCTGTGACCCCTGTGGTGAACCCTGTCTTGACTTCCCTCACGGTGCCGCGATCTGCGTCGCCCTCGACAACTGGTCGTAGCTGGGCACCGGGCAGCTGTCGTTGAAGTACTCGAGGATCCAGTTGAGCCGTCCGGCCTTGTAGCTCGTCGCCAGGCGTTCGACGTGCTCGTCGCAGTAGCGCGTGCCGACCTCCGCCCGGATCGCCTCGATCGCGCTGGCGGCGGCCGCGGGGCCTACCTCGTGGCGATAGGGCCTGATGCTCGTCATGGCGTCGAACGAGTCGATGACGGCGAACATGCGGGCTTCATCGGGGATCTCCGGGCCCGTCAGGCCGTCGGGGTACCCCTTGCCGTCCATGCGCTCGTGATGGTGGCGGACCAGGTCGAGGATGATCGGGTCGTCCTCGCCCATGCGAAGCAGTTGCTCGTGACCCAGGGCCGCGTGGGTCTGCATGATCTTGTACTCGCTCGGCGACAGCGGCCCGGGCTTGAGCAGGATCTCGTCGGGCACCTCGATCTTGCCGACATCGTGCAGGGCGGCCGCGGTGGTCAGCCTTGCGATGTCGGACTTATCAACGCCCGCCTCTTCGGCCATGGCGCGTGTGTAGAGCACCACCCGCCAGGTGTGAGCAGCGGTGCTGCCATCCTTGACCTCGAGTATGCGTACGAGTGCGCCGACGAGCTCTGGGGACATGGGGAGATCATATCAGAGCCCGACGCGCCAGCGAGGGAAGGCGTACGTAAACCCTTCGTGCCAAATCACACCCAAGTGGTCCGCCTGGGGGAGTGGCCGCGAGAGGTCGGTTATGGGAACTCCCTGCGTCGCAGTCCGTGGCCTGGGTGTCATTGGGCACGAATGGTGGACGTACGCCTTCCCTCGCTGGCGCGTCGGGCTCTGACGCGTCGGGCTTCGATCACACCTTGGGGCTGCTGTCGCCGAGTCCCGAGATCGCATCGCCGTACTGCTCGCGGAGCGGCTCGACGACCTCTTTGATGAACCGCTCGGTCTGCTCGACGCTTCGCCCGATGTAGTTCATCGGGTCGAGCACGGTCGACCAGTCGAGTTCGCCTGTGAGCGGGCCGCCCTGCTCTTTGGACCAGAAGTTGCGGTCGCCCTGCAGGCGTTCGAGCAGGTCGTTCTCCCTCCCCTCGTCCTTGACGCGGAGGCCGGCGATTTGGGCGTGCTGGCGGATGAGTTCGTGGTACTGCTGGCGATCGCCGCCGAGCTTCACGCAGGCCATGAGGATGTTCTCGGTGGCCATGAAGGGCAGTTCGGCCATCAGGTTCTTGCGAACCGTCGCCTCGTGCACGACGAGGCCACTAGCGACGTTGTGCATGAGGTCCAGGGCCCCGTCGAGGGCCAGGAAAGCTTCGGGGAGGCTCAGCCGCCGGTTGCTGCTGTCGTCGAGCGTGCGCTCGAGCCACTGCGTGGCGGCCGTGTCGTACGCGTTGCCCACCAGATTCATCACGAAGCGTGTGAGGCCGCAGATCCGCTCGCACCGCATCGGGTTGCGCTTGTAGGGCATGGCCGACGAGCCGATCTGCTTGTCCTCGAAGGGCTCATCGACCTCCTTGCGGTTGCAGAGGAGGCGGATGTCGGTGGCGATTTTGTGGAGGACGGCGGCGACGCTCGCGAGATCGGCGAGGATGAAGGTGTCAATGACACGGGGGTAGGTTTGGGTGGTCAACGTGAGATACATGGTCAAGCCGTGCGGCCAAATCTTGCCCATTGAGAGCTTGAGCTTCCCAAACACTCGTCCGTCGAGGGCCTGTACTTTCTGACTGTCTCCGTCGAAAAGAGCCAAGAACGACGCTTGTGTGCCCGTCGCGCCCCTTAGTCCTCGAGGAGCCTCATAACAAGTCCACAGACGTGCTTCACAAAGGCGCAGATCGTGAGCCCATTGCGCAAATCGCCGTCCGACTGTCAAGGGCTGCGCGGGCTGATAGTGAGTAAAGCCCAGCGTGGGAACTGAAATCGTCTTGCGAGCCTGCTCGCCCAGATCCACCACAGTTCGGATGACCTTGTGGACCAGCACATCCGTGGCTTCAAGAAGAATGAGAAAGTCCGCATTGCACACGACATCCTGGCTCGTCATCCCCAGATGGATGATCCCCTTGGCCTTGGGGCACGAATCGCCCAGGGCGTGCACGTGGGCCATCACGTCGTGGCGGAGCTCGCGTTCGTACTTCTTGGCGAGGTCGATCTCGGCGTCGGTGATCCCGCGAGCGGCGACGGCCCGTAGTTCTTCGACTTGTTCCTTGGTGACGAGTGGCCTTTCAGAGCCCGACGCGCCAGCGAGGGTGGGCGTACGGCCGCCATTCGTGTCGGTCGACGCTTGGGTTTCCGGCCGGGGGGTCTTGGTGTCAACGGGGCCAACTGGTTCACGTGCGCCAACCCTAGCTGGCGCGTCGGGCTCTGAAGCGTTGGGCCCTGACGTCAGCTCATACTGCGCCTCGGCCACCGCCAGCCAGATCCTGCGCCACGTGTTGAACTTGTGCCTGGGCGACCAGACGCGGAGCATCTCCGGGCTGGCGTTTCGCTCGGCGAGGGGGCTGGTGTAGGTGTCGTTGGGGCTCATGGCGAATCGTAGGAAGAGCCCACAGCTTTCAGAGCCCGACGCGCCAGCGAGGGAAGGCCTGGGGCCTCGGCCGGCATCGATGGACGCGTGGGCCCCCGGCCGGAGGGCGTTGGTGTCGCGGGGAACGGCTGATGTCCCGAGGCGAACCCATGCTGGCGCGTGGGGTTCTGACGCGAAAGGGCCCTTTGTGCCAAGGGAACCTTGGGCCCCCCGTCCGGAGACCCGTGGCGCGAATCGCACATAAATTTACGTGCGCTTTCCCTCGCTTGCGCGTCGGGCTCTGATACGCTTGGCTATGGGAAAGCCAAAGGGATACCTACTTACATGGACGTGTTATGGCACCTGGTTACATGGCGACCCGCGAGGATCGGTGGATGCGGATCACAACGGGTACAAGACTCCAGTTTTGCAACCCGGTGAGCCCCGAGAGCGACCAACCGAGCCGCTCGACGGTGAACCGGCCACGCTCAGCCCCGAAGCCCGCAAGCTGATCGAAGATACCGTCCGTCGTCATTGCAAGATCCGCGGCTGGACTCTGCTCCAGGTCAACGCCCGCACGAAACACATCCATGTGGTCGTCGTGATCGGCGAGGTGGAACCCGAACTTGCGGTCGCGCAGTTCAAGGCGTGGTGCACCAGGGCGCTGCGTGATGCCGGGTTCATGGGCCGCGATCAGACCGTCTGGACCGAGGGGGGCAGCAAACGATATCTGTGGACAGGCGAAAGTATCGACCGTGCGATCAAGTATGTTCGGGATGGGCAGTAGTCAGAGCCCGACGCGCCAGCTAGGGAGGGCGCACGAAAGCGGCCCGTGTCGGATCACGTCGGGCACGCCCGAAATAAGATTCGTCACATGCGGCGGGGCGGGAAACATCTGTCGTTGATCGGGGTGTCGATTCGCACGAGTGGTGGCCGTGCGCCCTCCCTAGCTGGCGCGTCGGGCTCTGAAGCGTCGGGTCATTCGAACAGCCTCGCGTTGGTGTTCTCCACCGCCCACTTGATCGTCGCTTCGTACAGGCGGTCCAGGTCGGCGATCGAGGGTGTCCAGGTCGTGCCGCGGTTGCCGCGCCAGCGGCCCAGGATGTCCATCACCGTCGTGCGGCGGAGGTCTTTGTCCAAGGGGTCGCCACGGAAGACCATCGCGTGGGTGACGGTGAGACCCACCCAGCGGATGGCCGCGTTGTAGTGCTGAACCTGGGCTGGTGCGTCTTTGTCCACGGGGGACGGTAGGAAGCGCTGCTGGGGAGGGCAGTGACAGCAAAAGGCTCACCGCCCGGAAGGGCGGTGCCACGGTACCATCATGCATGGACCGATACGAGCAGTTCCAGGCGTACCGCACCCGCATGAACGCACGCATTCTCGGGGACGACGCCGGCGCCAAGCACGCTGACGGCCACTCCAAGCCCGGCGGCACACTCGTCACCAAACGCTTCTTCGCCCTCGACGGCAAAACTTACGACGACGGCGCCCTCCCCGCCAAGACCAAAGAGCTCCTGGGACTGGTCGCGTCCATGGTCCTGCGCTGCGATGACTGCATCGCGTACCACATCGACAAGTGCGTCGACCTTGGCTGCAGCGACGAAGAGCTCTGGGAGTCCTTCGACGTCGCCCTCATCGTCGGCGGCTCGATCGTCATTCCGCACATGCGCCGCGGCGTCGAATTCCTCGATCTCGCCCGCCAGCACGCCACGAAGGCCAAGACGACCTAACACGATCCAATCGCCGGTCTGGCCGATCGTACAAAATCGGCACAATCCCGAAACCGCTCGGCCCGAATCGGGCGTATTCTGCCTTGGTCACACGTGGACGCCTTGACGCCGCCCTTCCTGGTTCGTTGGGTGGCATGCCTTGGAGACCGCTCATGCATGTCCGATCGATCGCCCGCTACGGAGCCGTGATGGCCCTCTTCACAGGTTCCGCGGCCTTGGCCGCTCAGTGCCCCGGAACCGAGTTCGACTCCTGGAGTCTCCTGACGAAGACCAGCGCCGCCGGAAGAGTCCCGGACACGGCCGTCGTTTCCAAGGATGGAACCGTCACCCTCAGGAACGGCCAGGTTCTCCACCCCGCCAAACTCTCGCCGACAAGCTCGAAGGTGAGCTCCAAGAACTCCAAGTCGAGCAAGGACTCCAAGAGCACCCACTCGGGCGACAAGAAGAGCGACCACTCGTCGAATCACTCGGAGCACTCGTCCAGCGAGCACTCCAGTCAGCACGCGAGCGATAGCTCCAGCCAGAGTTCGAGTGAGAGTTCCAGCCAGTCTTCGAGCCAGAAGTCGAGCCAAACCTCAAGCCAGAACTCAAGCCAGAACAACAGCCAGAACAACAGCCAGAAGAACAGCCAAAACGCCGCCGACAAGTCGAATCAGAAGACGACCCAGAGCACACCCAAGGTCGTGGCGCCCCAGAGCGTGACCCCGGCCGCCCCCGCCGCCTCGACTCCCGCCCCCAAGAAATCCGAGCCCGCTCCGGCCCAGGCCCCCAAGAGGTAGGTCGGTCGAGCTCACATCGATCAACACGTCGCCCCGGGCCCGAGCCTGGGGCGTTTTTAATGGGCGAGGATGTCCACTTCGAACGGAGATTCGACCCCAAATCTCCCCACGGAAGTGGAGGGTGAACGACGAGGCGTCTATTGTGTGCCAGTTTGCGCCAGCAAGCCTTTTCGCTCTCGGTTTTTCGCACCTCCCCCACCCCTGACATCCCCCACTCCCACAGTGGGGCGTCACCACTGAGGTATCGATGCCCAAGCGCACCGACATCAAGACGATCCTCGTGATCGGGTCCGGCCCGATCGTCATCGGCCAGGGGTGCGAGTTTGACTACTCGGGTGCCCAGGCGTGCAAGGCCCTGAAGGCCGAGGGGTATCGGATCGTCCTGGTCAACTCCAACCCGGCCACGATCATGACCGATCCGGCCTTGAGCGACCGGACGTACATCGAGCCCATCACGGCGGAGGCCGTGCGGAAGATTATTGAGCTTGAGAACAAGCTGGGGCCCAGGATCGACGCCGTCCTGCCGACCCTCGGGGGTCAGACGGCCCTCAACACCGCCTGCGCCCTGTGGGACAACGGGACGCTGCAGGAATTCGGGATCGAGATGATCGGGGCCAACCGCGAGATCATTCATAGGGCCGAGGACCGCCAGATCTTCAAGGAGATCTGCGAGAAGATCGGGCTGGTGCTGCCCAAGGCCAAGACCGTCACGACCATGCCCGACGCCCTGGCGTTCCTGGAGGAGATCGGCCTTCCGGCCATCATCCGGCCGGCGTTCACGCTTGGCGGCACGGGCGGCGGCATCGCGTACAACCTCGAGGAGTTCCGCGAGATCGTCACGCGGGGACTCTCGGCCTCGATGATCGGCCAGATCCAGATCGATCAGTCGGTCATCGGCTGGAAGGAATATGAGCTCGAGGTCGTCCGCGACAAGAAGGACAACTGCATCATCGTCTGCGGCATCGAGAACATCGATGCGATGGGCGTGCACACCGGCGACTCGGTCACGGTGGCGCCGATCCTGACGCTGACGGACAAGGAATACCAGCAGATGCGCGACGCCGCGTTCGCCATCATGCGAGCGGTGGGCGTGGAGACGGGCGGGAGCAACGTGCAGTTCGGGGTGAACCCCAATCCCAAAGCGCGGGCGGATGGGACCAAGCCCTTTGAGATGGTGGTCATCGAGATGAACCCGCGCGTGTCGCGGTCGTCGGCGCTGGCGTCGAAGGCGACGGGCTTCCCGATCGCCAAGATTGCGGCCAAGCTTGCGGTGGGTTACACGCTCGACGAGCTTCGCAATGACATCACCGGCACGACATCCGCGTGCTTCGAACCGACGATCGACTACGTGGTCGTGAAGATCCCCCGCTGGACGTTTGAGAAGTTCCCCGAGGCCGACGAGACGCTGACGACGCAGATGAAGAGCGTCGGCGAGGCGATGGCCATTGGGCGCACGTTCAAGGAGAGCTTTCAGAAGGCGATCCGGTCGATGGATGTGAAGCGGTTTGGGCTGGGTCTGGACCGCAACGACAAGTGGCTGACGGCGATGCGTGCGGTGGAGCACGGGCAGCTGGTGCTGGATGTGATGGGGGATCCGAGCAGCCCTGTGCCAGGCAAGGCTGTTGCTGGCAAGGATGGTCCCAGCCCCACCGGCCTCCGCACTGCCGACGGCTCGCCGATCGAGTGGCCGATTCCTGTCGACAAGGTGACGCGAAAGCTTGCGGTGCCAAGTCAGGGTCGTCTGTACTACGTGCGATACGCGATGAAGATGGGCTGGTCGATCGAGAAGATCCACGAGCTCACCAAGATTGATCCGTTCTTCCTCGACCAGATCAAGCAGCTCGTGGAGTTCGAGGATGTCCTGTGCGACTACAAGCACCTCGAGGATGTCCCGGCCGAAACACTCTTCGAAGCCAAGCAGCTCGGGTACTCCGACGCGCAGCTGGCGAATCTCTACCTCGGCAAGATCACGCCCGAGACGATCCTGCAGGTTCGGTCACATCGCAAGGACCTGGGCATCGAGCCGGTGTACAAACTGGTCGACACGTGTGCGGCCGAGTTTGAAGCGGTGACGCCGTACTACTACTCGACGTACGAACGCGGCATAACGAGCCCCGAGCGTCAGCGAGCGGGTCGGTCGCAGTACTTCGGCGACGACGAAATCCGCGTCACCGACCGCAAAAAGGTTGTCATCCTGGGAGGCGGTCCCAACCGCATCGGTCAGGGCATCGAGTTCGACTACTGCTGCTGCCACGCCGCATTCGCCGCGAAGGAACTCTGCTTCGAATCGGTGATGATCAACTCAAATCCCGAGACGGTCTCGACTGACTACGACACAAGCGATCTCCTTTTCTTTGAGCCGCTGACGCTCGAGGACACGGTGAATGTCATTGAGAGGCTCAACGGTGAATCGCTGTGGGTATCCGGGCGAGTCTTCGACCAGTCGGGCAAAATCGAGAATCGCCATCAGATGACATTGGCCGCGGGGCTGCAATTGTCGAAGATTGCGCAGGCGGTTGTTCTCTCGGGCCAATCGCTCAAGGTTCCCTCTGGACAAATCTGGGCGACTTCGGACGAATCGCACATCTGGTCGTGCGATCTGCGTGACTCTTCGATCCGAGAGGTCGGCCAAACGGAGTTCCTCTCCGCGGGCGGTACGCTCGAACAGCTCGATGACGCATGGGCCTGTCTTGACCCGTCTGGAAACGTGCGTGGCACCATCGTCCAATTCGGCGGCCAAACCCCCCTCAACCTCGCCCACGGCCTCGTTCTCGCCGGCGTCCCCATCATCGGCACATCCGTCGCCTCGATTGATCTTGCTGAGGACCGCGATCAATTCGACGCGCTCCTGACCCGGCTCGATCTCAAGCGTCCCCCCGCCGGCATCGCCCGCAGCATCGAAGAGGCGATCGTGATCGCCAACCGCCTGGGCTACCCCGTCCTGCTCCGGCCGAGCTATGTGCTGGGCGGGCGCGGCATGGAAGTCTGCTCCGACGAGAAGGCCCTGCGCTCGTTCATCTCCAACGCCCTCAAGGTCTCCGACTTCGAAGGCGCCCCCGTCCTCATCGACAAGTTCCTCGCCGGCGCGACCGAGGTCGATGTCGACATCGTCGCCGATTTCGGCGCGGGCTCGACGCCGACTTCTCAGGCCCTGGTCGCCGGCATCATGGAGCACATCGAGCACGCGGGCATCCACTCGGGCGACTCGGCATGTTCCATTCCGCCGTATTCGCTCTCTTCCCCGATCATCCAGCGCATCGCGACCATCGCCCGCACCCTCGCCCGTGAGCTCAAAGTCCGCGGCCTCATGAACATGCAGCTCGCCATCAAGGGCGACGACATCTACATCATCGAGGTGAACCCCAGGGCGAGCCGCACGGTGCCGTTTGTCGGCAAGGCAACTCACACCCCCTGGCCCAGCATCGCGGCCAAGGTGATGATGGGCAAGACGCTCACCGAACTGGGCGCGAAGGAGGTCCCCTGGATCTTCGGTGGCGACGTGCCCGCTCCGTGCTTCGCGGTCAAAGAGTCGGTCTTCCCCTTCAGCAAGTTCCCCGGCGTCGATGTCGTGCTGGGCCCGGAGATGCGATCCACCGGCGAGGTCATGGGCATCGACCGCACCTTCCCCATCGCCTTCTGCAAGAGCCAGCTCGCCAGCGGCACGCACCTGCCCACCGACCCCGCCAAGGGCGGCATTTTCGTCAGCGTCAAGGACGAGGACAAGACCGCCATCCTCACGCCCATCCGCGAGCTCTCGGCCATGGGCTTTGCCATCTATGCCACCGGTGGCACCGCCGACATCCTCGAGGCCGGCGGCGTCACTGTGCGGCGCATGCAGAAGATCGCCGGCGGCGCTCGCCCCAACGTCCTGGACCTCATGGCCAACAAGGAAATCGGCCTCATCATCAACACGCCCACACGCACGGGCTACGCGACCGACGAGGGGCGTATCCGCGCCACGAGCGTCCGCCTGAGCATCCCGCTCATCTCAACCGCCACCGCAGCGGCCGCAACCGCAAAGGCGATCGCCGCCATCCGCAAGGGCGGCTGGGGCGTCGCGGCGATGCAGGACTACAGGCCGTCGCAGCAACTCGAAGTGACGGCACCCATCCCAGTTCCAGCTCGCTAAAGAGAAGACGCTAACGCAGAGAACGCAGAGAAGGGGCAGGATGGAATGGTGAAAGCCAAATCCGTCCTGCCTCTTGCCTGTATTTCTCTGCGCTCTCTGCGGCCTCTGCGTTACCGCCTTGGCATTGGACGTTTTTCGGGACGATTGCAAGTGCCGTACCTCGCCGGGTCTACGCGGGAATTGTTCGGCGGGTTCGCTGATCGGGGTTGACACGAACTTCCCGTTTGATACGCTGGTGGCGTTCCCGGTGCAACGCCGATCGTGTCGGCGGGGCTCAATAGGGAAGTGTGGTGAAGGCGATCGGGCGAGGCGGCAGGTGCCGCAGAGTTCGAAAGCCCATTCCACCGCGGACGCGCCGCCGTAACGTGTGACGACGCGGATCCATGGGATTCTCTCCAGAAGGAGGCAATCCCGGCCACTGGGCCCCCAAACTCGACCCTTGAGAGGGCGAGATCTGGACCTGGGAAGGCGGATCCGCCGAGCACGAAGCCGGAAGACCTGCCAGGAGCATCGTGGGCTTTTCAAGCCCATGAAGACCAGTCGGCCCTCGCGGTCCATTCGCTCCTTGGGGAGCAGGACAGGGCAGTCGGTGAAGCTCCTATCGCCATTCCCCTCGATCGGGCTTCTCCTTCCTGCACCATCGCGACCGCCGACGTCCTGTTTCAGGGGCCTGTGCTGCGCGCGAGCGGCATGGGATACAGCGGCACGGGCCGCGAGGATGTCTTTGTGCGTTCAGTCCCTTTGTTGTGTCTCGTCAGCGTCGTGTGTGCCCATGCCAGTGGCGCCGAGAATTTCGCCGGCCACGTGGTCTCGTACACCGCGGGAATCGGCGCAGATCCGACCTACGCCGACCCCGCCGCCGCGTTGGGCTCGCCCACGCGCTTCACGGGCGTGCAGTTCGGGTTTGCGGGGGCCGTCACCCCGTTCAACCCGCCCTTTGACCCCGGCGACATCGTCAGCATCGGTCGCGGCGGCTCGCTGGTCGTCTCGTTCGACCAGGCCATCACCAACGACGCGTCCCACCGCTTCGGCATCGACCTGCTGGTCTTTGGCAACGCCTTTTTCATCGACAACTCCTACCCCTCGGGCATCGTCGGCGGCACCTTCGGGCGCATCGGCGATATCGCCGTCTCCTCCGACGGCCAGAACTGGACCAACGTCACCGCCGCCGCCATGGGACCGCTCTTTCCCACGCTGGGCTACAGCGATCTCTCAAGCCCTTACGCCGGCGCACCCGGAAGCGTGCTCACCGACTTCACGCGAGCGGTCGACCCGGGCTTTGACCCGATGGGACACACCTTCGCCGAGATCGTCGCGGCGTACGACGGCTCCGGCGGCGGTCAGGGCATCGACATCGGCGCCCTGGGCCTCACTTCGATTTCCTACATCCGCGTGAGCAACTCGGGCGCGCCCGTCAGCATCGACGCCTTCTCGGGTGTGCCCGCACCGGCGACTCTCTTCTCGCTCGTCATTCCCGTGCTCGGCACGAGGCGGCGCCGCGCGTGACACCCTCGCCGCGAAACCCCGCTCGCCCGAGCACCCACAGATCAACCCCCCCGAGAGGCGTGGAGGAGACGCCTCTCGGGGGGGCCGGCCGCAACGGGCTCGCCGCGATGTCGTTCATCGCCGCCCTGCTCGTCGCGGCGAGCCACGCCAACGCTCAGTCCACCTGGCCGCAGCTCGCCGGACATGCCTCGCGTGTCGCGATCGGGCCCAGCGGCCCCAAGGCTCTGGGACTTCCCTCCTGGGTCGTCTCGGCCGACCAGAGCGGAAACGCCATCACGTTCCTGGGCCAAAGCGGCCCGGTGGTGACACGCGATCACGTCCTGGCCATCGGGAGCACCGGACCGGCGAACGCCCGCGTCTACAAACTCGTCGCGATCGATCGGCGCAAGGGACACGTGACCTGGACGCGGACCATCGCCACGCCCCAGCTCGAATCCTTCTCGACCCCCGCGATCGATGAACGTAACGCCGTGTGCATCGTCGCGACCGGCTCAACCGTCGCGGCGTTCGACCTCTCAACCGGCAATCCCAGCTGGACCGCCGCCCTCGTGCACCCCGTCGTCAACGCGTCGATCGTGATCGCGGACGACTCTCCCGGCCGTCGCCGCGCCTTCCTCACCGACTACGACGGCTACGGCATCGATGCCCACCTCTACTGCATCAACCTCGACCACCCGCTCCCGCCGCTGAATCCGTTCGAGCCCGGCGAGATCGTCTGGACCGCCCCCATCGGCGGCGCGAGCGGTGCTTCTCCCGCCTGCGCCGACGGGCGAGTCTACGTCGCCACCGTCGGTGAATTTGGCCTGACTGGCGGCACCATCATGTGCTTCGACGCCCTGGCGACTGATACGCCCCAGCCGATCTGGACCTCCTCCAACCCCCTGGACATCGGCTTCTTCGGCGGGCTCTGCGTCTCCGGCGACGCGGTCTTTGCCGCCAGCTACTCCTTCTTCGGCGGAACCGCCTCCTCCAATCTCGTCAAACTCTCCGCGAAAGACGGCTCGCCCCTGTGGTCCGTCCCCTGCAACCGCTCGGCCTCGATTCCCATCCCACTCCCGCCCAAGCCAGGCCAGAGCGAGCCCCGCGTCCTTCTCAGCGGCGGACTCTCGGGGTTTGGCACTCGCCCCACACTGCAGCTCTTCACCGACCACGACTCGCACGCCACGCTCGAGTGGGAAAGCAGCACCGCGACCTGGATCGACGCCAACGCCAACGGACAGATGGATCCCGGCGAGTATCTCTCGATCGGCGGCTGGTCGCACCAGCCCGTCGTCTCGACCATCGCAGGACTCCGCGCGTTTGTCGGCACACTCTCTTCCGCCTCGGGCTCGGGCACCGGCACCGCCTGCATGACGCTGACCCAGATCGATCTCAACACCCTTCCCGCCCCCGGCGGCTTTGTCGTGTCGCAGGCCGCCGCTTGCGGGAGCTCGCCCGCCATCGCCGACGCCAACCTCTACACGATCGGCGCCCAGGGCCTCTATGCTTTTGGCCCCACGCCCCCGCAGTTCGACGTGGACGCCGACGGCCAGGTGAACATCGAGGACCTCTACGCGTGGGAACAGGGCTGGGGCCAGCGCGACGTCGATCAGAACGGCCAGGTCGAAGCGGACGATCGCGATCTCCTCATCGCCGAGCTTCGAAGGGACGAATGGTGAACTCCCAGTCTTCTCACCAATCCCGCCCAGCCTTCACGCTCGTCGAGCTGCTGGTTGTCATTGCCATCATCGCCCTGCTCATCGGCCTCTTGCTCCCAGCGCTGGGGCGAGCCCGCGAATGCGCCCGCACCGTCGTTTGCCAGTCCAGGCTTCGCCAACTTGCGAGCGCGTGGACGATGTACGCCGGCGACCACGCGGATCGCGCGATGCCCCTTGCCTACTGGAGCGAGGCGGACACCGGCGGCGGCGACCCGCGCTACTGGTGGGGCGACCAGGGTTCGGCCTTCACGCCCGTCGACCACTCCATCGGATTCCTCTCTCCCTACATGGGCGCCACCGCCGGCGGTGCTCTGGGCTTTGAGTGCCCGTCGCAAGCCTGGGGCACCTATCGCCCCCAGGGGCCGTCGAAGGAACCGACCACGACCTACGGCTACAACGGCTACTACCTGAGCCCATCGAAGACACCCGGATGGGCCGACCAGATCGGCCAGCGCCCTTGGCGCCGCCTCTTTGAGATTGGCCACCCAAGCCGCCTCTTCGTCTTTGCCGACACGCTGATCCCCGTGGGCACGCGCGCCGGCAACACGGGCCTGCTCGACCCGCCGCTCCTGTACTCGTCGGGTGCCTGGAATTCCAACCCCGCCCCCACCACCGCCTTCAGACACGAACGCCCACGCAGCGGCCCCGGCGTGGCGGCCTCCGCCCGCGCCGACGGCAGCGCCGTGGGCACCAAAGGCGAGCCCGAGTGGATCGTGCACCAGGGCTTTGGCGTCGGCTCGATCGTCGGCCCCGGCGCGATGGACGCGATCGACTTCTACGTTCCCGACTGGCATTCCTGGCCATGAGCCCGGTCCCTAAGCTGTAAAGAGCCCATGGTCACCCACTGTGTCTGTCGCCAGGTGCCGCTGACGGTCGTCGCCCACGCCGCCCGCCAGCTTCGTGCCGCCGGCATCCCCGTGACTCTGGACACCCTCAGCGACGAAACATTCGCCGGCACGGGATGCGGCACCTGCCGCCCGTACATGGCCAGGGCCGCCTTGACTGGGGCGACGGTGCTGCCGGTGATGACGAGCGCGCAGTGCGACATGTGGATGCGGAAGCTTGATGGACGCTGACCGGTATAAGCGAGGGGCACCATACTGTCCGCAATAGAATCGGTGAGCCGACAGGAGCGCAAGGCATGAAGATGCTGTTCAATGGAGAACTTCAACCCATCACCAATGAGATTGGATTCCTTGAGTGCGATGAGGTCAAAGCGCACGAGGCCTACGTGGCGTGGATAGGGCCCATCATGGCTCAACATGGCCGTCGATTGTCGGTTGAGAAGGTCGAGGGTGACTTCCGCACGAGGCTCTTGAAGCTTCTCCCGCTGACGAGCGTGCAACGGAGAAGGGAACTTTTTCTCCCGACCCAGAGTGGCTGGACCGCCTACTTCGACAATGGGTGGCGAGGCACGGACGCCTTCAGCGCGGTGTCCTACCTCGCGGAGCTCCTCGGATGTCGAGGGATTAAAGCGGTATCAGTTGATGACACCATGGCCAAACCCCTTCCGGGGAGGGGCGGGCGTTACGGAGCGACGATTCTCGAAATGTACACGCCTCTTGGTCCCGATCGTCAGGTATTGAACATTGCAAGATCGATTTACGCGGTGAATGATGGTGGGAAGTGGAGGTTCGATGCAGGTGGCCCTCCGTTCGACTTTGAGAATGAGTCCCATTTCAATGCCAAGCGTGTGAAGGATCGATTCACCCCAGAGATACTTGATGACTACCTCAGGCACCTTGGAATCGAGTTCTTCTCAGAGGCGTTCTATGAGTGCCGGCGACCTGCGTATTTGGTGTCGTTGAGCGGACCCATGGCGCCTGGAACGAAGGAATACACGCTAGCGGAAGCGATGAAGTAGAACGAGCCGCTTCGTCGGGAGCGGCAATGTGCCTTGGAGCCCGGAGGGCTCATCGTCAATAGCCGGGGGCGCAGCCCCCGGAAGACTCGCACGTTGCATTTCGACCCCGGCAGGGGTCGGCCGAGAGGTATCGAAGCGCGCGGGGCGTCAACGGCGGACCCCGCTGGGGTCCAAGACCTGATTGCACTTCACCGGGGGCTTCGCCCCCGGCTATTGACGTTCAGGCCTTCGGCCTGAAATGCAACGAAAGTGCGGCGTCGGATCGGCCTGCACTACAAGCGCCGCTTCCATCCACCTTCGCTCTTCCACCCAACAAAAAACCCCGGAGCACTCGCTCCGGGGCTTGGATTCACATCAAACTCACCGTCAGTTCTGCGCGACGCCCGCCCCGATGCCCACCGCCGGGAACTGCACCTGCGGCACCGGCTGGCTGGCGATCGTCACGGTGTCGACCATGTCGCCGTCGTCCTCCTCGAACGCCGGAGGCTCGGCGAGCAGCTGCACCTTGATCTCCTGGTACGGGCGGAAGCCCGTGCCCGCGGGGATCAGGTGGCCCAGGAGCACGTTCTCCTTCAGACCCTGCAGCGTGTCGACCGCACCGCGGAGCGACGCCTCGGTGAGCACCTTGGTGCTCTCCTGGAAGCTGGCGCCCGAGAGGAACGAGTCGCTCGAAAGAGCGGCCTTGGTCACGCCCAGGAGCAGCGTGCGGGCCGACGCCGAACGCGCCCGCTTGGCCTTGGCCCCGTCCTTGCCGACGGATTCGGCGCGGGCGTTGGCCTCCTTGATCTCTTCCTTGTTCACCAGCGAGTTGAGCGGCAAATCGGTGCCGCCAACCTCGGTGACCCGGTACATCTGCGAGACCTTCGCGTTCTTCTGCTTGAAGACGTAGCGATCGACAACCTCCTGCGGCAACAGATCCGTGTCGCCGGGGTTCTCGACCTTGACCTTCCGCAGCATCTGGCTCAGGATGAGCTCGATGTGCTTGTCGTTGATCGTCACGCCCTGCGCCCTGTACACGTTCTGCACCTCGTCGAGCATGTACTCCCACAGGGCCTCCTCGCCCTTGATGCGGAGAATGTCGTGCGGCACCAGCGGCCCATCGGTCAGGCGATCGCCCGCCTGCACGTAGTCGCCCGTGTGCACCAAGAGCGTCTTGGACGCGTCGACGTGGTGGTCCTTCTCGATCCCCGCGTCGTTGATCACGCGGATGGTCATCTTGCCCTTGCGCTTGTCGGACAGAATCTCAACCCGACCCGAGATCTCGGCCATGACCGCCGGTTCCTTGGGCTTCCGGGCCTCAAAGATCTCGGTGACCCGGGGCAGACCGCCCACGATGTCCTGCGAGCCCTGCGAGCCGCGGGGCTGACGTGCGAGCATCTGGCCGGCCTTGATCTGCTGGCCGTCCTTGACCTCCAGACGTGCCCGGGCGGGAAGGTAGTGGAAGTCCAGGATGTTGCCCGTCGCATCGACGATGTTGATCGCCGGGTGCTTGTCACCCTTGTGCTCGATCACGACCAGGGCCTTCTGGCCCCGGCCGGCATCCTCTTCGCGAACAGTCTCGCCGATCTCGATGTCCTTGAACTGGACCGCGCCGTCCTTTTCGGCCAGGGTGGGCTCCCGGTGCGGGTCCCACTTGAGGAGCAGAGCGCCCTTCTTGACCTCGTCGCCCGGCTTCACGTACAGGTAGCCGCCGTAGGGCACCTTGGTCTTCTCGAGCTCCTTGCCCTTGGCGTCGAGCACCACGAGCTCGCCCGCTCGCTTGAGCGAGACGAGCAGGTCGTGACCCTCGTCGTCCTTGGCCGGGACCTGGTTGCAGTCCCGCATCTCGACGAACCCGGCGTTGGACGCCCGGTACTCGGTCTGCTCGGTCGTGCGCTGGCCGATGCCGCCGGTGTGGAAGGTCCGCATCGTCAGCTGCGTGCCCGGCTCGCCGATCGACTGGGCCGCGATGATTCCGACCGCCAGACCCGGCTCGACGGTCTTGCCCGTCGACATGTCCAGCCCGTAGTCGAGCACGCTGCACCCGAACTTGCTCTCGCTGGTGAGCGGGCTCCTGACGATGACGCCCGGACGCCCGATCTCCTCGACGCGCTTTGCGGTCTCGGGGGTGAAGATCTCGTTGAACGAGACGATCTTCTCGCCCGTCCTGGGGTCGACGACGTCCTCGCCCGCGACGCGACCGATGATCTGGTCACGCAGCGGCACGTCGATCTGCTCGCCCTTGTACTTGGCGCTCTTGAGAATGCCCCGCTTGGAGCCGCAGTCGATCTCGCCGATGATCACCGACTGAGCGACGTCGCAGAGCTTGCGGGTCAGGTAACCCGAGTCGGCGGTCTTCAGAGCGGTGTCGGCCAGACCCTTTCGGGCGCCGTGCGTGGACGAGAAGTACTCCAGAATCGTGAGCCCTTCGCGGAAGTTGGACCGGATGGGGGTCTCGATGATCTCGCCCGACGGCTTGGCCATCAGGCCTCGCATGCCCGCGAGCTGCATGATCTGGCTGATATTTCCTCGGGCGCCCGAGTCGGCCATCATCCACACGGGGTTGAGATACCGCTTGCCGCCGGTCTTGTTGGTCGTCTCGATCTCGCGGCCGTCCTCGTCGCGACGATCCTCCTTGAGCGTGTTCTTGAGCTTCTCGGTAATCGCCTCGCGGCAATGGCTCCAGATGTCGATGAGCTGGTTGTACCGCTCGCGGAAGGTGATGATGCCGCGGTCGTAGTTCTTCTCGATCCGGTCGACCTTCTTCTGCGACTCGGCGAGCAATTCGGTCTTCTCGAAGGGAATACGCAGATCCGTGATGCCGAACGAGATGCCGGCGAGCGTCGCCTGCTTGAACCCCGTCTCCTTCATGCGGTCCAGGAGATCGATCGTCGAGGGGCGCCCGCAGAACAGGTACACGTCGTCGATGACGCGGGCGCACCCCTTCTTGCCCAGGGCACAGTTGTAGAACGGCATCTCGGGCTCGAGAATGTCGCTGAAGAGCACGCGGCCGATCGTCGTGATGATCCGCTTGTTGCCCGGCAGCTCCTTCACGGGGCCGGCCTGGTCGTCGACCATCTTCTCGAACTTGTCCATGCGGACGACGATCCGCTCGTGCAGGGCGATCTGCCCGCGCTCGAACGCCGCGATCGCGTCCATACGACCCGCGAAGTGCCGGATCTTCTCGACAGGCCTCTCGTCGGGCACCATGACGGTCATGAAGTAGACGCCCAGGACGATGTCCTGCGACGCCGCGATGATCGGCTTGCCGTTGGCCGGCGAGAAGATGTTGTGCGTGCTGAGCATCAGCACGTGCGCCTCGGCCTGTGCCTCAACGCTGAGCGGCAGGTGCACCGCCATCTGGTCGCCGTCGAAGTCGGCGTTGAAGCCGGTACACACGAGCGGGTGCAGACGGATGGCGTTGCCTTCCACCAGCGTGGGCTCGAACGCCTGGATACCCATTCGGTGCAGGGTTGGTGCACGGTTGAGCAGCACGGGGTGCTGATAGATCACTTCTTCGAGGATGTCCCACACCGCGGGGTCGCGGCGCTCGAGCATGCGCTTGGCGGACTTGATGGTGTCGGCGAGCCCGTGTTCCTTGAGCTTGCGAATGATGAAGGGCTGGAAGAGTTCCAGCGCGATCTTCTTGGGCAGGCCGCACTGGTGCAGCTTGAGCTCGGGACCGACGACGATGACCGAACGCGCCGAGTAATCGACGCGCTTGCCCAGCAAGTTCTCGCGGAAGCGGCCCTGCTTGCCCTTGATCATGTCGGTGAGCGACTTGAGGGGACGGTTGGACGAACCCAGCACAGGACGGCGGCAGCGGTTGTTGTCGAACAGGGCGTCCACCGCCTGCTGCAGCATCCGCTTCTCGTTGCGGATAATGACCTCGGGGGCG
>CAYHQQ010000048.1:0-29766 GCA_964358855.1 uncultured Phycisphaeraceae bacterium | reverse complement strand
GCGCCGCACATGCGCCGAACAGGTTCGGACGCTCGCTTAACTGAATGGCATTCCAACGTGGGGCGGTCAGTGGTACCGGCACCGTCCTACAACTCCCCGTGCAGACCCTCGCCCAGATCCGCGATCTCCTCGAATCCCGCGGCCTCGCGCCCAAGAAATCCCTGGGCCAGAACTTCCTCATCGACCACAACCTCATCCGCAAACTCGTCGACGCCGCAAGCGTTCATACCGGCGACCTCGTCCTCGAAGTCGGCCCCGGCACCGGCGCCCTCACCGATGAACTCGTAGCCCGCGGCTGCCGCGTCATCGCCTGCGAGCTCGACGAAGGCCTCGCCTCCCTCATCGAAGAACGCTTCGCTGCCAACCCAAACGTCACCGTCATCCAGGGCGATTGCCTCGAGAGCAAACGCGAACTCTCCCGCGCCGCCGCCGCCGCTCTGGGCTCCCGCCCCTTCAAGCTCATCGCCAATCTCCCCTACGGCGCCGCCACACCCC
The DNA here is from genome assembly GCA_964358855.1 of uncultured Phycisphaeraceae bacterium. GTDB lineage: Bacteria > Planctomycetota > Phycisphaerae > Phycisphaerales > UBA1924 > UBA2396. Next base: position 29,271 of record CAYHQQ010000048.1, on the reverse strand, counting down.
TCCTCATCGCCCTCATGACCCAGCACCTCGCCTGCAGCGGCATGTGGATCACCGTCCAGCGCGAAGTCGGCGACCGCCTCATCGCCAAGGCGGGCTCCGACGACTACGGCACCATCTCCATCATCTCCGCCGCCGCGTGCGAAGGCCGCAAGATCGCCCGCCTCGGCCCCGAGTGCTTCTGGCCCCGCCCCGAGATCGAAAGCGTGATGATCGAACTCGTCCGCAAGCCAACCGCGCTCACAAACGACCTCCCCGGCCTCGCCGATTTCACCCAGGCCCTCTTCAACAAACGCCGCAAACAACTCGGGGCCGTCCTCCGCTCCATGGGTGCGGTTGGGGGTGAGATCACACATCTGGACCTGCCCGCAGGAATAATCCCCACCTCACGGGCCGAGAATCTCACACCCCAAGAGGTGATTTCGGTGCATGAATGGCGGAAGACGCGAAGTCCCCTTGCACAACGACCGCCAGGTGTGGTACCTTGATCACCAGACAGGAGGGCATGGCCTGATGGGCGATGCGGCCGATCACCACAGCGTTGCAGTTCGCGGGGAACCCCGCGGCATCGGCGATGCCCACTCTTTCGCCACCCGGCACGAATCCGTGCTCCGCGAGGCTTGCGACGCCCGCCTGGGACCCATCGAATGGTTCAGAGCAGCCTGGCAGCACGGCGGCGCCGCCACAGGCTTCGCCGACTGGCGCGCCCCGGACCAGTCCAGTCCCGCGAATGACGGAGCAGTGGGGAGTGGGGGGGGCGGCCCTCCAACCCGCGCGATGGTCAAGCTGCCCGTCGGCCCCGTCGAGCACTTCTGGTCCTGCTCTCTGGGCCAGGCCGAATCTCCCGTCGTGCCGCGTCTCCTGGCCAGTGGAACCTCTCTCGGCGACGTCGACGTGAACTGGCTCGTCGTCGAACGCCTCCAGGGGCGGCCCCTCTCGACCCAGTTCGACCAGCCCGCCGTCATGGAGCTCATCGAGACGCTCGTCTCCTTCCACGCCGCCACAACCCGTGCCAAGCCCATCGACCAGCGCCCAGCGCCCGTCGACTGGGAGTCCAACGTCGCCAAAGCCCGCACCATCGTCCGCGCGGGCGGCTTCGCCGACGCCCTCCGTTGGAACGACGCCCTCAAGCACGTCCAAAAGGCCATCCCCACCCTCGCCGCCCGCTGGAACGCCCGCCCCATCACCGTCTGGTGCCACGGCGATCTCCACCCCGGAAACGCCCTCCGCCGGGCCGGCGGCGATCGCCCCGGCGCCTGCGTCCTCATCGACCTGGCCATGGTCCACCCCGGCCACTGGATCGAAGACGCCGTCTACCTCGAACGTCAATACTGGGGTCACGCCGAGCAGCTCCACGGGATCAAGCCCGTCTCGGCCCTGGCCCGGCTCCGGCGCGAACGCGGCCTCTTTGTCGAGGATTCCTACGCCGAGCTCGCCATCGTCCGCCGCGTGCTCATGGCCTCCCTGGTCCCCCTCTTCCTCGACCGCGAGGGAAACAGCCGCTACGTCCACGGGGCCCTCGAAATGATCGAGAGGTACCTCCCCCAGGTCCACTAGCCCCGGTCCTGGACGCGTTCGGGTGTCGCTAGGAATTGTGAAGGTGTTTGGCGATCGGGCTTGCCCTGAGGGTGTTTGGTTGCCATGATTGTCCCCGCACGGCATCGCGCCGTGTAGTCGTGGGTTCTGTGGGTGGGGATGGACAGCCCGGTTCGGGCGGAAGGAGTCCTGTGGAAGCATTTGAACAACTCAAGCGGCTGGTTGCCGAAGCTCAGGCCGACGTCGACAAGTGGTCGGGCGGAAACAAGGCCGCGGGCACTCGTGTCCGCAAGGCGATGCAGGACATCAAGGAAGCGGCGCAGGAAGTCCGCGTGAAGGTTCTGGAAGTACGTGATGACGCAAAGCAGGCTTGATTCAGGTGTGGGCAACATGACGCCCGCGGACGCGCTGCCCGCGGGCGAGGCCGCCGGGTCGCGTGCGCTCTTTGACTATCAGTCGATCGATCTCTCAGGTTGCTTTTCGGACGCGGAGCAGATCAGCAAATGCAATCCGCACCGCGGCAGCATGGCGCTCCTTGATCGGGTGATCTGGGCGAGCCCCGATGGCGGCTCGCGCGGGCTTGGGGTGAGGCACATCCGCGCCGACGAGTTCTGGTGCGCCGGCCACTTCCCCGGCAAGCCCATGTACCCCGGTGTGCTCCAGATCGAGAGCGGCGCCCAGCTCGCCTGTTATCTCTACTTCTATCGAAAGCTCGGCGTCGGCCTCAGCGTCTTCACACGCATCGAGCACGCCACCTTTCGCTCGATGGTCGTGCCCGGCGACGATCTGCTCCTGCTCTGCCAGGACGTGAAAGTCAGCCGCAAACGCTTCATCGTCGACGTGCAGGGCTTCGTGAAAGATCGCGTCACCTTCTCCGCGCGCATCTCCGGCATGATCGTGTGATGGGCTCGCCTTCGGGCCGCCGATATTCATCCGTTGAGTCCACTCGCTCGGGCCGGATCGTCCTTCCGTGCCACGGAGTTTCGCCATGTCGTCCCCATACCCGCTGACGTTCGAGCCCATCCTCAAAGACAAGGTCTGGGGCGGCCGACGTCTCGCCGCGTTCGGCAAGAAGCTCCCCGACACCGTGCCCATCGGCGAGAGCTGGGAACTCGCCGACCTCGATGCCACCAGCGTCTCAGGCGGCGGCGGTGGCGCCGAGCACTCCATCATCTCCAGCGGCCGCTTCCGCGGGCGAAACATCCGCGAGGCCGTCCGCACCTGGGGCACCTCCCTCTACGGGCGCGCAAAGCCCGGCCCTAAAGGCGCCTTCCCCCTGCTCGTCAAGTTCCTTGACGCTAAAGAGAATCTCTCCGTCCAGGTCCACCCAAGCCCCGCGTACGCCGCGGCCCACCCGGGCGCCAACCTCAAAACCGAGTGCTGGTTGATCATGGCCGCCGAGCCCGGCAGCGTCATCTACAAAGGCCTCAAGCCCGGCGTCACCCGCGAGAAGTTCGCCGAGCACATCAGGAGCGGCAAGGCCGTCGACGACATGATCTCCGTCCCGGCAGTGGTGGGGGAGTGCCACAACCTCCCCAGCGGCACCTGCCACGCGCTGGGCGCGGGCGTCCTGGTCGCCGAAGTCCAAACCCCAAGCGACACCACCTTCCGCGTCTTCGACTGGGGCCGCAAAGGGCGAGAGTTGCACGTCGAGCAGGCCTTGGCCTGCATCGACTTCGCCCCCGCGCCAGACGCCACCCGTGTGCCCGAAGGAAAGACCAAAGGCCCGCTCGTCAAAACCGAATTCTTCTCCGTCGAGGGCGTCAACCTCACCGCGGGTGCCAGCGTTGACGTCGGACCTTCCGACGGCCGCTGCGCCGTCGTCATGGTGCTCAGGGGCGAGGGCACCCTCGTCGGTCGCGGCTCGCCCGAGACCCGCCTCTCCGCCGGCGCCACCGTCCTGGTCCCCGCGTCCCTCGCCGATGTCGTGCAGATCAGGTCCGCCGCTGGACTCTCCGGCCTCATCGCGTTTGTGGGGTAAGCCATGACCGGTCCTCTCTCCAAGACCTCCCGCGAATTCGCCGCCGCACGCTCTGCGGGCCTCGCCACCATCGCCGCGGCCCTGCTCCTGGCCATCGTCGTCGCTGTCGTTTCATCCTGCCGCAGCTCGCCGCCCGTTCGCAGACAACCGCCCAGCCCCTTCAGGGCCGACCCATCCTCCCCTGCCACGCCCGCCCAAGGCAAGTCAGGCGTCTCATGGAAACCCGGCGACGCTTCCCGCATGGTGCTCCCGGCCCTGCCGCGTGAGTTTCGCGCCGTCTGGGTCGCCTCGGTCGCCAACATCGACTGGCCCAGCAAGCCCGGCCTTCCCACCTCCACCCAGCGCGCCGAGATGATCGCGATGCTCGACAAGCTCGCGGCCCTCAAGTTCAACGCCGTCATCCTCCAGGTCCGCCCTTGCTGCGACGCCCTCTACCCATCCGCGATCGAGCCCTGGTCGGAGTTCCTCACCGGCAAAAGCGGCCAGGCCCCAAGCCCGCTCTGGGACCCCCTCGCCGAGTGGATCGCCCAGGCCCACGCCCGAGGGATCGAACTCCACGCCTGGATCAACCCCTTCCGCGCACGCCACTTCGAGGAAAAAGGCCAGGCCGCCTCAAGCCACATCAGCCGCACCCGCCCCGACCTCGTGCGCCCCTACGACCAGTTCCTCTGGCTCGACCCCGGCGAATCGGACGCCCAGGACCACTCGATGAGCGTTGTTCGCGACATCGTCTCACGCTACGACATCGACGGCCTCCACATCGACGACTACTTCTACCCTTACCCCAAAGGCAACGAGCAGTTCCCCGATGAGCACGCGTGGCAGCAATACCGCAAGTCCGGCGGCTCTCTCGGGCGAGACGACTGGCGCCGGTCCAACATCGACGCGTTCGTCGAGCGCATGAGCCGCGAAGCCCACGCCGCAAAGCCCACCCTTCGTGTGGGCATCAGCCCGTTTGGCATCTGGCGTCCCGACCACCCGCCCGGCGTCAAAGGGCTCGACGCCCACGCCAGGCTTTACGCCGACGCTCGCAAGTGGCTCACCTCCGGCTGGCTCGACTACTGCTCGCCCCAGCTCTACTGGCGCCTCGATGCCAAGGAACAGCCCTACGAACCGCTCTTGAAGTGGTGGCTCTCCCAGAACCCACGTGGGCGTGCGATCTGGCCGGGAAACTACGCGAGCAAAGTGCTCCCGTCAAAGGACCCCAAGGTCACCCCCTGGCCCGCCGACGAGATCGTGCGCCAGATCGGCGTCACGCGCTCAAGCGGCGCAGGCGGCAACATCCAGTTCTCCGCCAGGACGATCGTGCAGAACGTCGGCGGCATCGCCGACGCTCTCTCCAAAGGCCCCTACGCCGATTGGTCGCTCCCTCCCGCGATGCCCTGGCTCTCAACGCCCGCAGCGCCCCCAACCGTGCTCGTCGAGCCCGGCTCTCCCATGACCGTCCGCTGGTCGACCACGCCAGCCTCGGTCGTCCGCCAGTGGGTGCTCGCTGTGCGTGCCGGCGGAGCCTGGACCATCCGCCCCGGCCTCCCCACCGAATCCTTCGCCACCATTGGCGGCCAGGGCGCCGACGCAATCGCCGTCTGGTCCATCGATCCCGCAGGCGTCGAAAGCCAGCCCGGCGTCATGGAACTTCGATAGATCACGAGCTCGCACAAGTGGAGCTCTCATCAGCGCATCCCTCTGCGTTCTCTGCGCTCTCTGCGTTAAGGCCTTTGCCCTTCAATCTCACCCCATCAGCCTGACCGTGAAGACCAAGAGGTCGGTCGCCGTGTCGATCGCAAAGCTCGCGATGTGCCTGCTGAAGAACAAGAGCAGCACGATAAACCCGACGAACTGCAGCATCTTGCCCGGATCCGTCTCCAAAAACTCCCGGAAAGGCCTCCAGAAATCGGCCAGGATCCGAGACCCATCCAGCGGCGGCACCGGCATCAGATTGAGCAGAAAGAGCGTCGCGTTGAGCCCCAGCCCGATCTCCAGAAACGTCATCACGTTGCCCAGGATCGGGTCGCCCGCGATCCGCCCACCAAACTTGATCCACAGCGCCCCCACGATCAGGCACACAAACGCGAGGCTCAGGTTCATCACGGGCCCCGCAAACGACACGTACGCGTCGGCGTACCGCCCCCGCATGCGTGACGGATCCACCGGCATCAACCCATAGATCATGCTCGTGAACGCGAAGAGCAAGAGCCCGCCCATCCCCGTGTGCACGATCGGATTCCACGTCATGTGCCCGGTGTGGATCGGCGTGTCATCGCCCCGCCGGATCGCCGCCCACCCATGTCCAAGCTCGTGCAGCGTCACCGAGAAAAAGCACCAGAACGTCCAGGCGATCAGCGCGACCGGGTCGCGGTTCCAAAGATCGGCTGCCCACCAGTGGACCATGGATCGACTCCTCGTGTGTTCCGCCGGAGGATAGCGCAGGTCCCGAGCCCGCAACCAAAAACAAAGAAGCCCACGGGTTCTCACCCGTGGGCCTTGAAGTTCATCGTTGTCGCGAGACTCATGCCGCCTTGGCGGGAGTCGCACGGGAAACCTTCACCGCAGTCTCAACCAGCCGGTCAAAGACCTTGGGGTCGAGAATCGCGATCTGGCTGAGCATCTTGCGGTTGAGCACGATGCCCGCCATCCGAAGCCCGTTCATGAACAGGCTGTACCGCGTGCCACGCATGCGGCACGCCGCCGTGATACGCGTGATCCACAGTGCCCGCATGTCCCGCTTGCGTGCCCGCCGATCGCGGAACGCGTACACGCCCGCGCGAATGATCGCGTTGCGGGCGCGGTACTTGCTGCTGTGGTTGGAACCGAAATACCCGCGGGCCTTGCGGAAAATCGCCTTGCGGGCCTGGGCCCTGGCGGCGCCCTTACGTACTCGTGGCATGATCCTGACTCCTGCGAATCGTCCGAATGTCGGGGCAAGGCAACCGTGCCTTGGCTTGGGTCCCGTCGGGCGTTGTTGTGCGGGACGCGAGGTCCCGCTTGATCTACGTCTTTACTTCGTCCCTGCCGCGACCTTCTTCGACGCGCCGGCCTTGGCCACCCCGGCCTTCGCACCCGCCTCGGCCGCCTTGCGCCGGGCAATCTGACGACCCATCCGACCCATCACCTTGGCCGCCGGGCCGCTGGCCGCGATCGCCTTGGCCTGAGCCTTCGCCGCGGCCTGTGCCGCACGACGCTCGGCCGGCGACGGGCTCTTGCGAAGGGCCGTCCTGGGCTGAGTCCGCCCGCGAAGCCGCCGATACAGCAGCTTCTCAAGACGCTTCGCATCCGGATTGGACGCGATGGGATCCTTACGGAGCTGGCGAAGCCTTGCCCCGCCCTTGCCCGACCGCAAGTGCTTGTGGTTGGCCGAACGGTGACGGATCTTGCCGCTCTTGGAGATGCGGACCCGCTTGAGAAGACCCTTGTGAGGTTTGTTTTTCATCGAAAATCCGCTCCGAGTACGCCACCTGGGGCCGGCATTCACCGGCCTGCATGGCCATACCGACCAATTCCCTGTAGGGCGGGGAGTATAGGCCCGCACCTCGGGATGGGCAACGCCTTTCACCTCCCCCGTCCGGCTGCCTACCGCGTTCGCCCGTACCGCTGCGATGCCGTGTTCGTCGGGCTCACGCCACCCTTTGCGGGTATGAACGTCGCCTTCATGTCGAACGACTCGCTGTTCAGCCGGTCGGTCCGCCCACCCTCCAGAAGCGAGAGATCAAAGCGATAACAGGCGCCCGCGTCGTCCCAAAAAGCCGCGGCCTCCGACAGCTTGCCCTCAAACGTCCACGTCGTCACCAGCTTCAGCTTCGAATCGATCAACTCAAACCTGAACGTCCCCGGCACCGCCACCGACAGCGGCCACCCGCCCGGCGGCTCCTCAAACAGATGCACCAGCACCTTCATCGTGTCGGGAAACCCATTCGAGTCCGTGTCCGACGGCGGCGCCGTCGTCAGAACCAGCTTGGTCACCTTGGGGTCCGTGGGGGCACGCCCTTGCACCGACGGCCTCGTCGGCTGGTCGGAAATGCACCCCGCGAGCCCCGCCGCGACGCCGACCACAGCAATCGACGCCATGAGCATTCGCGTCACGTTCGAAAGTGAAGTTGTCATGGCTTCCTCGGTGAGTTGGCCGGTGGATCCTGGGGCTTGGCATCGGCGGGAACGGGAGTTGGCGCGGGTTCGTCAAGCGTCGGCCCCTGATCGCCCGGCGCCGTCTTGCTCACCGTCTCGAGCTGCTCCGTGTTGATCTTCTGCCCCTTGAGATAATCGCGAACCGTCTCCGGGTCCGTCAACCTGTTGAGCATCTGCGAGTTGAGCTCCTCCGCCCGGTCCGTCCAGTCCGGCCCGCCCCCTGGCACAATCCGCGGCGTCAGAATCACCACCAGCTCCGTCTTCACGCTCGTCTTCTTTGACGTGCGGAAAATCTGCCCGACGAACGGAATGTCACCCAGGAGCGGCACCTTCGACTTGCGATCCTCTTCCGTCGACTGGATCAGCCCGCCGATAACCACCGACTGCCCGTCCTTCACGTTCACCACTGTCTTCACCGAGCGCTGGTTGATGTTCTGGGCCGAGAAAGTCTCCGAGATCTGCTGGCTCCGGTTGGTGAGCGACGAAATCTTGGGCGCGATGTCCATCTGCACAAACCCGTCCGACGAGATCCTGGGCGTCACCTCCAGGCTGATGCCCACGTCCTGCCGCGCCACCGTCGCTCTTGTGCCGCCCTGGGGTGTCAGCTCCGACCCCGTCGCGACGGCGATGTTGTCGCCCACCTGAATATTCGCCGTCTTGTTGTTGTTGACCGTCACCTCAGGCCTCGAGAGCACCTGCAGTTTGCCCTGCACCTCCAGCGCCCGGACCAGCAGCGAGAAGTCCGCCGACGACACCGACAAGTGTCCGCCCCCCAGCGTGTTGGCGATCCCGCCCGGCCCGCCGCCCATCGTCGCCACGTTGTACGTGTCGCCGCCGAACGGCCCGACCTTCAGGTCGACGCCCCACGAGTTCTCGCTGTCGAGCGTCACCTCGGCCAAAAGCACCTGGATCACCACCTGCGGCGGAGTCTTGTCGAGCTCCTCCACCATCTTCTTCACCTTGTCCATGTACCGCGGGCTCGTCGCGATCACCAGCTTGTTCGAATTATCGTCGCCCACCACCGTCACCTCGGCCTCCAGCTGCCTTTCCAAAGACCCGATCTGCCCCGATCCAAGCGTTCGCGTCGTCATTGCCGCTTCCTGCTTGAAGATGTCCTGCAGCGTTGTCGCCATGTCCTTGGCCTTGGCGTTCTTGAGGTGGTACACGATCTGGATCCGCTCCACCGCCTCGATATTGTCGAGCTTCTCCACCAGCTCACGCACCTGATCCAGATACTTCTTGGTCCCGCTCACGATCAAGGAGTTCGTTCGCGCATCGATCGCGATCGACAGCGCCTGCCGCTCGTCGGGCACCGCCGTCACCGTCGAGTTCCCCTTCGCCCCCGTCGGGTCAACGCCCGTCGTGCCCCCGGTCTCATCGGGCGGCACCAGGATGTAGCTCGTCCCGTTCTGCTTGAGCGTGAACACCCGCTGCAGGACGTCCGCCATCTTCGTCGCGTCCGCGTTCACAAGCCTGAACGTCGCGATCTCCCGGTCCGCCTTGCCCGTGTCGATGTCCGCGATCAGCTCACGGATCAGAGTCAGCATCTGCGGCGGCGCGTTCACCAGCACCGCGTTGGCTCTCAGGTCCGGCGTCAGCGATACCAGATCCCGGATCGCACCATCGACCTCCGCCTCCGTGGGCGGCTGGTCCTGGCCCAGCGCCTTGATCGCCTCCTCACGCAGATACCGAACCCTCGTCGCCTGCTTGGGCCCCACCCGCTGTCCCTCCACGTTCCGCCCCGCCAGCACGTTGGTCAGGAGATTTACGACCTCCAGCGCGTTCGCCGATCGCAGCGCGATCCGGTCCAGCTCGCGCACCAGCGCGACCTCCGTCGTCTCCAGCCGCTCGACGAGCTTGCGCACCTCGTCGATGTCCTTGGCCGTCCCGCCCACGATCACCGCGTTGAGCCGCTCGTTGGCCACCAGGCTCACCGCGCCCGCCCCGCGCTTGGCGTTCTCCTTGTCCGAATAAATCGTCTTGATCTGCGTGACCGCGTCGGCCACCGGCAGCTTCTTGAGCTGGATCAGCCCCGACTCCTGGTTCGCCGCCAAAGCCTCCCCAGCCTTGTCCAGCGCGCTCACCAGCTCCTTCACCACCCCGAAATTCTCCTCGCTGCTCGCGATGATCAGCAGATTATCGCTCGGCTCGGCCTCAATACTGAACGCGTCCATCGGGTTGGCCAGCCCGCCTCCCCCGCCCGTCCCACGGCTCGCCGCCGCGATCCGCTCCTTCATCAGCCGCTCGATCTTGGTCGCAAGCTGCCTCACATCGCCGCTGGCGACCGGCAGAACATGCAGCGACACGCTCGGATTCGCGTCCTTGCTGTCCAGCGTCCGCAAGAGCGCCTCGACCACCGTCAGGCTCCTCACGCTGCTCGACACGATGAGCGCGTTGGTCCGCAGGTCCGCGCTGATCACCAGCTTGTCGTCGGGACGCAGCGCCCCCGCCTTGTCCCGCTGCGTGAACAGATCCTGCAGCACCCGCTCGACCCGGTCCGCCGCCGCGTTCTGCAGCGCAAACACCCGGAACGCGTTGGCCGCCGCCACCGCCTCGACGTCCAGCTGCGCGATCAGCTCCTTCACCACCGCGATGTTCCCCGGGCTCCCCACGACGATCACCGCGTTGAGCGTCGAGTCCGACGTGATCACCATCCCGTTGAGCGGCGCGAACAGATCCGCCTCGACCCGGTTCTCCGGCTTGCTGGGGTCCTTGCCCTGCTGCACCATCCGCAGGCGTCCGTACTGCTTCTGCAAGCCCGCCGCCTCGGGCGTCGTCGCCAGCCCCTTCACCAGCACCTCGTTGAGCTTGGCCGCGATCTGCCCCGAGTCCCCATGCTTGATCGCCAGCACCACCGGCTCGATCCAGTTGCTCGCGCGGTCGCTGTCCAGGTTCTTCACCAGCACCTCGACAAACGCCACCGCCTCCTCTCGCCCCGCCACCACGATCGTGTTGGTCCGCTCGTCCAGCGCCACCGCAACCTCGCCCGTCAAAGCCTTGCCCGTCGCCGTCGAAGGCTCGGTCCGCCTGGTCGTCCCGGGCACCCTGCTGAGCTGCTCGCCCTGCGTGAAGAGCTGGTCGATCACCACCTTGATCCGCGACGCCAGCGCGTTCTGCAAGGGGAACATCCGCACCACCACCGCGTCGCCCATCGGCAGCGTGTCCATCATCTCCACGACCTGCCGCAGCGCCACCACGTTGCCCGGCGTCGAGCCGATCACCACGCTGTTGGTCTCCACATCGGTCACCAGTCGGATCGGCTTGGAGAGATCGATGTCGATGTCGCCCTGCGCCAGGGCCGTGCGCGTCAGCTTGATGCGCCGCAATTGCTCCGCCAGCGCCGAGGCCGGCCCCAGCGTGTTGGCCGGCTTCGACTGGTCGAGCAGCTTGGTCAAGGTCGCGACCATCGGGGCCGCCGTCGCCTGCTTGAGCCGCACGATCGTCACCACCTCGCCGCTCTCGGAAGGCACCGCGTCCAGCGCCTTCACCAGATTCACTACCGCCGGCCCGTCGCCAGGCTCGGCCAGAATCGCCAGCGATTGCCTGGTCGCCATCTCCACGATCGTGATCGGCTCGGTCACCACGCCCGGCTTGTCCGCCGGCTGCGCCTTGGTCAAGCCCATCGCCTCGAGCTGCTTCTTGATCTCCGCCGGACTGTTGTTGACCACGTCAACGATGAACACGCTGGGCCCCAGCTTGCCCGTGGCGCCCGGCTGTCCGCCGAACGTGTTGGTGTCCAGCTCCTTGATCGTCCTGGTCACCTGCTCGAGCAACCGCTCGCTGCACGCCACCACCAGCGCGTTGGACCCACGCTCGATCTCCACCGCGATCGTCTCGCCCATCTGCGCCGCGATGGGCGCGAACGTCCGCTGCACCGTCGGCCCAAGCCGCGCCGCCGGCACGTTGGTCAGCCTGAAGATGTGCGGCAGCACCCGCCCCGCGTCCACCGCCCCCTGCAGGCTCGTCGCCAGCGCCTTGATCTGCGCAAACTCCTCGTCGGGCGCCCGAACGATCAGCGCCCCCGCCGTGTCCTCGCCCACGATGAGCACGCCCCGCGTCCGCTGCTGGCGTTCGCTTTCCCCCGGCGCGTTCTGGAAGAGCTGGCGGATCTGCTGGGCGATCACACTGGGCTTGCCCGCCTTGAGAGGCACAATCCGGATGTCGTTGATATTGGTCAGGGCCGGCATGTCCAGTTGCTTCACCAGCGCCTGGATCTTCTCGAGCATCTTCGCGCCCGCGAACACCACCAGACTGTTGGTCTGAGGCTCCGCCGACACCGTCGGGATGTCCTTCGTGTCGATCAGCACCGAAGGCTGGGGATCAAAGTCCTGCCGGTCCCGCCCGCGATTCCCCCGGTTCTCACGCTCGATCCTGATCCGCTCACGCTCAAACTCCGCCTGGAGCGGCGCCCGCAGCCCCTCGTTGATCGCCCGCGCCACCGACACCGCGTCGGCGTGCTGCAGCGAGATCACCGTCGCCTGCTGCGCCGTGTCGTACTCCTTGGTGTCCAGTTTCTTGAGCAGCGCCCGCACGCCCTCCCACTGGCTCTCCTCCGCCGAGATCACAAGCGAGTTGCTCGCCGGATCCGGAATAATCGTCACGTTCCGAGCCGCGGGCGTCGCGTCCACCGCGTACCGCCCGTAGAAATTCTCCAAAGCCTTGGCCGTCTGCTCCGCCTTCGCATAATCGAGCTTCACAAACTCGAGCTTGCGCGGGTGTTCGGGCACCACGTCCAGCGACAAAACCATCTTCTCGATGTCCGGCATCGCGTCCGCCGAGGCCGCCACCATCAGCGTGTTGCTGCTGCGGTCGTAGTCGACGCTGGGCGCGGGCTCGCCCTCCCCGTGCGTCCTGCTCTGGAGCATCTGCCTCACCGTGAACGAGATATCATCCGCCAGGGCGTTGTCCAGCTTGAACCGCCGGAACACGCTCATCGCCTTGGGCTTCTCCGTGTCCAGCTTGTTGATCTGCTCCATCGCCACCGCGATCGACTCGTTGCTCCCCGTCAGCATCAGCGAGTTGGACCTGGGCACCGCCGTGATCGAGATCTTCACGTTCTGCGGCAGCGCCGACTTGAGCGCCGTCGCAACCTCCTGCGCCCGGGCCGCCGTCAACGTCACCGTCTTGATGTTCGCCTGCTCGGGCTTGGGCGCCGCGTCCAGCTGCCTCACCAGCGCCGCGATCTGCGCAAAGCCGCTCTCGGGCGCCGAGATCAACAGCGAGTTCTGCGTCGGCTGGGGTGTGATCACCACCCGCTCGTCCTCCTTGCCCGCCTTGGGAAACAGCGTCCGCAGCGTCGCCGCCGCCTCCGACGCGCTCGTGTTCTGCAGCACATAGATCTCAGTCCGCCGATCCTTCCCCAGCGTGTCCTGGTCGATCTGCGCCACCAGCTCCTTCACCGTCCTCATGTCCGACTCGTCCGCCGAGATCACCAGCACGTTGCCGTCCGCCGACCCAAGCAGGCTCAGCGGGCTCTCCTGCAACCCCTGCGCCCGAGCACGCTCGGTGAAGAACTGCTTGAGCGTCTGCGCCGCCTTGTCCGCCTTGGCGTGCTGCAGCGTGATCGACTCGATCTTCTGATCCCCGCGTCCCGACGCCGCCTCGAGCTCCGCGATGTACGTCATCGCCTGCGCCACCCGGTCGGCCTTGCCCACCAGCACCAGGCTCTTGCGCCCCTGATCGATCTCAACCGTCACGCCGTCGGGGTCGGGCCCGCGCCACGTCCGCCAGCCCGGAGTCGCCATCGACCGCTCGATCACGTTCTTGAGCGTCCGCAGGTCCGCCTTGGCGATCCCCACAGCCTTGATCGTCAGCGCCGCCCGCGCCTCGTCGGGCTGGTCCAAGGTCGCGATCAGCCGCTCGGCCGTCGCCATCATCTCCCCCGACCCCATCAGGACCACGCTGTTGGTCCTCTCGTTGGTCTGGATGAAGATCTGGTCGTTCTGCGCGCGGTCGCCCCCGCGCCCGTACCCCGACCACCTGAACTCATCCACCAGATTCGAAACCGTCGTCTGGATGTCGTTCACCCGCGCGTGTTTGAGCGCGATCACCTTGAACTGCGTGTCCTGGTTCGGCGCCGGCGCGTCAAACGTCTTCGCCAGATCCTGGATCTGTGCAAACTCGTCGTCGTTGGCCGCCACCACCAAGGTCGAGCTCTTGCGATCCCCGATTACCGCCACGCGGCTCGTCGCCCTGCCCCCACCCCCCCCGGGCTTGGCCGAGATCGTCGCCCGCTCACGAAAGAACGCCGTCAGCGACGTCGCCACGCTCTGCGCATCGGCCCGCTCGAGCTTGATCGACCGGATCGGCAGCCCGTTCACTTCCGCGGTATCAATCCGCTTCACCAGCTCTCGGATCTCCGCCATCGTCTCCTTGGCCGCCCGCACCACAAACAGACTGCTCCCCTCCTCGGCCGAGACTCTGATCTTCTCCTTGCGCGCGGGATCTCGCCCGATGATCACCTGCTCGACGATCTTCGCCACCGCCGTTGGTGTCGCCGTCTGGAGCGGAATGATCGCCAGCTCCAGGTCCTTGTCGTCCAGCGTCGCGTCCGCCGTCAGCAAGAGCCTTGCAAACTCCGTGTGCTGCGTGCTGCTCGCGGTGAGCAGGATCGCGTTGGACCGCTCATCCGCAATGAACCGCGCGCTGGGCATCTCCGCCGCCGCCGCGCCCCCGCCCTGCTTCTGCGCATCAAACAGGCTCTGGAACGTTTTGGCCAGATCGGCCGCCTTCGCATTGGTGAGCGGATACCGCCGGATCGCCAGCCGATCCTGCACCGAGCTCTGATCGATCAGCGAGATGAACCGGTCCAGGATCGCCAATGAATCGCTCGGTGCCGAAATAATCAGCGACGCCCCGCCCGGCCCCGTCGCCACCCGGATCAGCGCCGGGTCGAGCTTGGCCGTGCTGGTCTTGCCGTCCGGTCCGACCACCGTCACCTCCGCCGCCCGGATCCGCTTGGCCTGGGCCCCCGCCGGCGCTGGACTGAGCAAATCCTTGATCGACTCCACCGCCTGCTTGGCCGACGAGTTCGTGAGCGGGTACACCTTGATCGTCAGCTGATTCGCCGCCGACACCTGCGCCACGCCCGCGATCACGCCCCCGATGGTCTCAAAGTCCGTGTCGTTCGCGAGCACCACAATCGCCCCGCCCGTCGGATCCGGCAATACACTCACCGGCCCCGTAAACCCCCCAGCATTCGTCGGACTCAGCCTTCCAATCTGTGTCACCGTCTGCGTCACAAGCAGCGACAACGCCTGCGGATCCACACCCGACGGCAAGGTCACCACCCGCACCTTCGCCGACTCACCCGGCAACGCATCCTGCAACTGCCTCGCCAGCGCAGCCAACTGCTCCGTCGCCCGCGGACTCCCCACAATCATCAACGTATTGGTCGCCGGATCCACCGCAATCGTCACATCCGGCTCGCCCCCCACGTCCTTGGGCTCCACCTTCGGCTCAGGCTGCGCCTGGAATGCAAAGACAGAAGACGTCAACGCGGAGAGCACGAAGGAAGACCCGGAGGTAGACGGAATTAAGAGCGTGTTTGTAGACTCTCCCGAAGCAATGGTGACGCCGTTCGCGAAGCCTCCCCCAGCAAATCCATCAATCCGCTCTCTCCGCGTCCTCCGCTCTTCCTTCGCGTCCTTCGCGTTCGCATTTGCTTTCGCCACCGGCTTCCCGCCCGCCTTCTCCTTCTGCCTCCTCATCAGCTCCTCGGTCGTGATCACCTCCACCTTCGCCCCGCCCTCACGCTGCTGCAGCATCCGCCTCATCGTCTCCGCCAACAGCCCCGCGTCCGCCTTGCTCTTGTCGATCGGCACCATCTTCATCTGACGGCTCGATGACAGCGTCGCCGCGTCCAGCTTCTTCACCAGCTCATCGATCATCACCAGCTGCGCCGTCGTCGCCCGCACCACCAGAGAGTTGCTGCTCTTGTCCACCTGCACCGTCGGTGCCTGCGACCCCGTCGAGTCGTCCTTGAAGATCGCCTCGACGTTCTTCGCCAGGTCCGCCGCGTCCGCGTTCTGCGCCGTGATGATCCGCACGCTCCGCGAGCTGTTCTCCCCAGTCCGCCCCGCCGGATCGCTGTCCAGCTCGCTCACCATCTGCTCGGCCAGATCGAGCAACGCCCTGGGCCCGCTCACCACCACCGCGTTAAGCCTGGGCTCGGCCGCCACCCGCACCTTGGGCTGCACCTGCGCCCCGCCCCTGGCCAATATCTGCGCCCGCGCCGCCGGCCCCAGCATGTCCAGCATGCTCTCCTGCGTCAAGACGCTCTCGATCACCGGCTTGATCGCCTCCGCACGCGCGTGCTTCAGATAGATCGTCCGCACTCCAAGCCCATCGGGCTTGGCCGACTGGTCCATCTGGTGCACCATCTCCTCGGCCTTGTCCAGCTGCCGCGCCGTCCCGCTCACGATCACGCTGTTGCTCGCCAGTTCCGCCTGCACCGTCGGCAATGGCTCGCCCGGCAGCGTCGCCGCCTTGAGCGTCGTCGTCACCGCCGTCGCCACACTCGACGCGTCGCCCGCCTCAAGCCGCATCACACGCACGTCCACCGCCGCCGTCCCCGCCGGCACATCCAGCGTCAGGATCAACTGCCTCACCATCGGCATCAGCACCGTCGGCGCCGAGATCAAAAGCCGGTTGGCCTTGGGGTCCGCGTTCGCCGTCGGCTGCGCAATAGGCAACCCCGCCCGGTCCGCCGCCAGCAAGACCTGCGGCCAGCGACTCTTATCGCGCAGCACCGTCTGCAAGATCCCCGCAATCGTCATCGCGTCCGTGTTGGTCAATGGCAAAATCGCCAGATCCGCCGCCGGCAGGCTCGCCGACTGCTCCTCAAGCTGCCCCAGAACCTTCAGCGCCTCCTCCACCTGTACCTGCGTCCCGATCGCCACGATCGTCCCCGTCTTGGGCTCGGGCGTCAGCTCCACCGGTCCACGGCTCTGCGCAATCGTCGAATTCACGATCTTCGCCGCCTGCGTCGCCAGCGCCGTGATGTCCCCCTTCATCGGCGTAAACGTCTTGGCCGCCCGGTCCTGCGCAGGCGCAGGCTGATCCAGCTTCTCGATCACGCTCTTGGCAAGGTCCAGCGACGTCGACGGCCCGCTCACGATCAGCGAATTGCTCCGCGTGTCCGCCTCTACCTTGATCGTCGGCTTCTTGAACAAATCCTGCCGGTTCCGCGACGCGTACTGCATCTGCAGCTGCAAAATGCGCGGATCCGTCTGCTGCTGCTCCACCAGCAGCGACTCCACCATCTTCGCCAGAATCGCCGCGTCCGCGTGCTTCATCGTGAACGTCTGCACTCCCGGCGCATCCCCCGTCACCGGCCGGATGTCCAGAGGCTTGATCAACTCCTCGATCTTCGCGAGATCGGCCTCAAGCCCGCTCAACAGCACCGCGTTGCTTCCGGGAGCCGCCACCACCGACACCTTGCCACCCGAAGGCAGCTCCATCGCCGGAATCGCCAGCTGCAGCGTCTGGGCCGTCTGCGTCGCGTCCGCGAACGACAGCGGCACCACCCGCACCACGCTCCGCCCCCCGCCCGGCCCTTCCTGGTCCAGACTCTGGATCAACTGCTCGGCGATCTTCTGCACGCCGTCGGGCGCCGAGATAATCAGGCTGTTGCTCGCCGGGTCCGCTGCCACCTCCAGCAGGCTCTTGACGTCGGGCGTCCCCGCCGCGTTCACCGGCGCATCAACCCGCACCCGCGTCGAGAGCAGCTTCTCGAGCATCGGCTGGAGCTTCTCCGCCCGCGCGAACTTCAGCGCGTAGATCTTCACCACCGTCGGGGGCGTCGCCGGCGCCCCGTCCAGGTCCTTGAGCACCTTCTCAACCCCGACAAACGCCTCGCTCGGCCCGCTCACCACGATCGTCCGCGTCGCCGGCTCCGCGTTCACCGTCACTGGCGTCGTCGGCGACACCCCCGGCAGCCCGCCGTTGGCCGCCAGATTTTTCAAGGTCGTCGCAACGCTGCCCGTCTCCGCCCGCTGCACCTTGTACGTCCGCACCTCCGAGTTGGCCTGCACCTTGGCCTGGTCCAGGCTCCGCACGATCTGCTCAAAGCCCGCCAGCCGCCTCGACGGCGCATCCACGATCAGGGAATTGGTCCCGCGGTCCGCACGCACCGCGATCTCCCGCACCGGCTTCAAGTCCGGCCGCGGCTGCCTGGTCCTGGGGTCCAGCGGCACCGGCGGCTCGGGGAACATCTGGTCGATCGTCTGCGCCAGCTCCTCCGCCCGCGCGTTCTTAAGCGGGAAGATCCGGATCTCTCGCCCCGCCTTGTCCAAGGCCTGCGTCTCGTTCAGATCGCTCACGATCTTCTCGATCTCCGGGATCATCTCCGACGCCGCCGACACCACCAGCGTGTTGGTCCCCGCGTCCGCCTGGATATCCACCGGCATCTTGCTCTTCTGATCCATCGAACGCTGGTTGTACGCCGCCTGCAGTACCTGCGCCAGATTCGCCGCGTCGCTCGTCGTCACCTTCAAGATCCGCAAGGGCGGCCTCGCGAGCGTCTTGTTCGCGTCCAGGTTCCTCACCAAGGCCTCGATCACCGACATCTGCGCCGGTGTCGCCGCGATCAAAACGCTATTGGTCGCCTCGATCGGCTCGAACACCGGGTCCGCCCCGCCCTTGATGTTCAGACTCTCCGTCCCCTTCACAAGCTCGGTCAGGAACTTCACCACCTCGCCGGCCTTCGCCAGCTTCAGCTCGATCATCCGGATGTCACGCGTCGGCCCCGTCTGTTTCTGCAACTCGTCGAGAATCTTCACGACCTTCGGCATCGACAGCGCATCGGCCGTGATGCTCAGCGTGTTGCTCTTCTCATCACCCGTGATCTCCGCCGGCGTCGCCGTGGGGTCGCCCGCCGTCTGCGCCTTGTACAGGTCATCCGCACGCTTGGCGATATCCACCGCCTTCGCGTTCACGATCGGATACACCCGCAGCGCCCTCTCGTTGGGCACCGCCGACAGATCCTTGAGCACGCTCTCCACCTTCGCGAACACCGCCTCGTCGCCCGTCACAATCAGCATGCTCGACGAAGGCTCCCCATAGATCGCCACCGGCATGAGCGGCTTGCCCGGCGTCGGCGCGGGCGCAATCACCCCTTGCGCCACCATCCCCATCAGCGACGCCTTCACCGCGTCCAGACTCTTGCCCTGCACCCGGAACGAACGAAGCTGCGCCTGCGGCGGCAATTCCACCCGGTCCAGCTTCTCCGCCAGCTCCTTGATCGACTGCATCTGATCCGCGCCCGCGTACACCACCAGCGAGTTTGTCCCCGCGTCCGCCGACACCGTCACCGGCTTGGGCGGCTGCAACCACGGCTGGGGCCGCCCCTGCCGGTCCACCGGGATCGGAGGCTGCGGATACAGCTTGTCCATCGCCGACGCAATATCCACCGCCTTGGCCACCTTGAGCGGGAACAGCTGCGTGACCTTGTCTGTCCCCTCCTTCTTGTCCTTGTTCAGATCATCCACAAACGTCTTGATCTGTTCGAACAGATCCGGGTGCGCCGACACGATCAGCGTGTTCGTCGGCGCATCCGCCCTCACGTCCACCGGCTTGCTCGCCCTTTCAGCCTGCGGCCTCTCGTTGTACCGCGCATTCAGCATCGCCGCCGTCTTGTCCGCATCCGCCGTGCGAAGCTGGAGCAGCTTCATCGCCGGCAGGTCCAGCTTGTCCAGCCGGTCCAGCCGCTTGATGTAATCCGCGATGATCAGAAGCTGCGCATCCTCCGCGTTCACCAGCAAGCTATTGGTCTGCTCGATCACCTGGATCACAGGCGCAGGCACCTTCCGCGACGGATCAATGCTG
Source organism: uncultured Phycisphaeraceae bacterium (assembly GCA_964358855.1). GTDB lineage: Bacteria > Planctomycetota > Phycisphaerae > Phycisphaerales > UBA1924 > UBA2396. The sequence continues at coordinate 9,809 of CAYHQQ010000048.1, read as the reverse complement.
TCCGCCTTCGAGAGCAGATCGTTCAACGGCGCAAAGACATCCGCCGCCTTCGCGTGCGTGATGTCAATCACCTTCGTCGTCCGCGTGGGAGGCACCAGCAGCATCGCCTGCGTCAAAATATCACTGAACATCCGCAGCGACTCGCTCCGCCCCGTCAAAATCGCGTTCCCGCTCGCCGCGTCGTACTCCACCCTCACAGGTCCCGCCTGCTCGGGCGGCAATCCCGCGATCTTGTCCGCGTACAGCTTCTGCGCCCGCTCCGTCAGCGAAGACCCAAGCGAAGGCGGCATCTTCACGATCCGCACGTCCGTCTGCCCGCCGCTCGCCACGTCCAACCCCGCGATGATCTGCTCCACCGCCTCCACATCGCCCCCCGGCCCCGTCACAACAAGCCCCTTCCCATCGGGCGTCGGAGCCGTCTTCACCATCGCCAGCTGCCTCTGATTCAAGAGCTTGAGCACCACCGCCTCGGCCTTGGGCGCCTCGATGTTCTTGAGCCGCACCACCCGCGCCCGAACCTCCGCCCGCGGCGCCCCTGTCGACTGATCCACGCTCCCCGGATCCAAAACCGCGATCAAGGACGCCGCCTGATCCATCTGCGTCCGCGTCCCGATCACCGTGATCTTGCTCACCTGCGGCATCGAAACCACCCGCGGCTTCTTGTCCGCCGCCACACCCGCAAACAGCTCATTCAGCTTCGTCGCCGCCACCTCCGCCGTCACACTCGCCAGGGCAATCGTCACCATCTCGTTGGGCCCGCCGCTCGCCGCCTCGGGCACATCCAGCAGCCTGATCAGATCCTCCACCGTCGCAAGCCTGGCCGCCGAGCCCACCCCGATGATCGAGTTGGTGCGCGGATCCGCCTGCAGGTTCAGCCCCGCGATGTTGTACTCCTCGAGCGTCCTCATCTTGCCGTCGGGCATCTGCACCTGACGCACGATCTTCTCCGAAACCAGCCCCTTCAAGGCCGCCAGCACCACGTCGGCCTGCGAGTACTTCAGCGGGAAAAGCCTGAACTGCGAGTCCACCGGCTTGATCTGGTCGATCGCCCGCACGAGCTCCTGCACACGCTGGCACTGGGCCGCCGTGTCCGTCACCAGCACCATGTTCTGCGTCGGCAGTGGCACCACGATCCCAAATGGCCCCTTCAAGGGCTCGATCTGCTTGACCACGTCCTCCGCCCGCGCGTGGTTCAGCGGAATCGCCAGCGTCAGAATCATGTCGGGCGTCACACCCGCCGGCAACTTCCCGCTCACAACCATCCCCGGCTTCTTCTGGCTGTCCGCCAGCGTCGAGAGGTACAGGTACTTGTCCTGCTTGCGCAGCTGCAACCCTCGCGTGTACAGATTCAGATTCAGAATCGACAGCGCATCCTCGAACGAATACCCCTCGGGCGACAAAAACGTGATCGCACCCTTGGGAATCTCCGGCGTCTCATTGATGATCGGCAGCCCGCACTCGCGTGCAAAGAAATCCAGCACCTGGTCGATCGGCGTCCCCTTGAAGTTGAACCGAATCAACATCGGCGGCTGTGCAGCCGCCGGAGTTGCCGCCGGAGTTGCCGCTGGAGTTGCAGGCGGAGTCACCGGTGCCGCCGCAGGCGCCGGAGGCGTTCCCGCCGGGGGTGCGGCCGGAGTCGCAGCCGGTGTTGCAGCCGGTGTGACCGGTGGCGTTGCCGGCGGCTGTGCCGCCGCAGGCGCAGGAACCGGCGCAGCAGTCGGCGCAGGCGCGGACGCAGGTGTCGACGCAGGCGCAGAAGCCGGTGCCGGATTCGCCGGTTGCATGGCGCAGAGTGTGGAGAACCTGTCGGTTCCAAAGACCCCTTCCGGACCCATCTCCCCGCTCTGGGGGTTGGCCAGGAGCACGCTCACGGGCATCCCCGTCGAGAACACCATCGCCGCGATCCACCACGCTCGGCTATTTGTCCGACGCTTCATCAGGCACCTCCGAACTCAAGGCCCGTCCGCCGACGCCCAATAGGCCTCGCCGGACACGCCCCAGTCTACTCGATTCGATCACTCTCTATCCGCCTGGGGCTCATTCCCCAGCACGCAGGTTCACGGCTTGCGGTCCGCCAACGTCTGGTTGATCTTCACCGTGAACCGCTGCCCGCCAATCTCAAACGTCGCCGACTCCCCCTGCCCATCCACAAGAATCGCATCCTCAACCCGCCCGCCCTTGAGCACCGTCATCGTCTGGCTCGTTCGCGTGTTCGACAAGAACGCCTGCACCCCCGTCGTCCGACCAATCACCACGCCCGTCAACAGCCACTCGCTCCAAGGCGGCGGCGGCGGCGGAAGCGGAGCGGGCGGTGCTGTCCCACCGCCGTTGTTCGCCGGCGCGTCCACCGGCTTCACCACGATGGGCGGCGCCGACGCAATCACCACCGGAGGCGCATCCCTGAACGCGTTCCGCGCCACGATCGCTCGCCTCTGCCACCCCACCTGCGGCCTCTCTTCCAAAAGCTCCTGATCCGGCAGCTCCTCGTTCAACCAATCCCGCACCCACGGCGCCGCCACCTCCAGATCCAGCGAGAACTGATCCGCCTCCTTCGACAAGGGATGCAGCTGAAAGCTCTCAATCCGCACCCACGGCTGCGCATCAATCTCCGCCATCGCCTTGAGCACCTGGTCAAAGTTCCCCGTCCCCCGCACCGACCCCTTGAGAATCCAGAAGTCCGGCGCCTTCACCAGCGCCTTCTTCACCGAATCCGGCCGCATCCCCACCGACCTGGTCAACGGATTGGGCGCCTTCTCAAAGTCCTTCTGCGTCACCACCACCCGCGTCATCCCATTTCTCTCCGCCAGCTTCCGCAGCCCCGCGCTGAACCGGTGCTCCACCTGGTCCTGCTTATACCCCAGCGTCTTCTTCGACGCCTCCTTGATTTCCTTGCGGATCCCCCGCTCGTCCCGCAGCTTGTCGTTCAGCTCGTCCACCGCCGCCTGCGCCGTCATCAGCCGCGCCCGCGCCGACCCCATCGGTCTCGCGTACATCGCGTCGTACGTGAAATACAGCCCCACCAGCGCCGCCGCCGACACCACCCCCGTGATCCCCATCCTCACATGCTTCGGATCCGCCATCACGGCTGCCCCCCCTTCTTCGCATCACTCTTGGTCTCAACCTTGGGCTCCGCCGCCTTGCCCTCCCCCTTGGCCTCCCCCTTGGGCTCAGCCTTCACACCCGCCTTGCCCGCCGGCGGCCTGGCCTTTCCCGCCTCGATCTTGCTCGCGTCACTCTTGCCCGCATCACCCTTGCTCGCCTCTCCCTTTCCAGCAGGCACCGCGTCCATCGGCGTCACCTTCGTCGTTCGCAGCTGCAGCGAGAACTTGTCCGACAAGTCCGGCCCCATCGTCTCCACCGAGTACAGCTCGCCCACCAGAAACCGCGCCCGCATGTCCGTCGCGATCCCCGACCCCATCACCTTCCCCTTGAAATCAAACTTCACGCTCGGATCCGTCGCCCACTCCCCATCCGGATACCGCACCGTCTTGCCCCCGCCCTTGGGACTAAACGCCACCGTCGATTCCAGAATCCCCCTCACGTCCTCCGCGTACGCCACGCCACCCTGCGGCACCTGCCCGCACAACGTATTGATGTGCCCCAGCCAATCCACCCGCGCCGCCGTCCACTGCTGAAAGTTCCCCAGCCGCGCGTGATCCACCAGCATCCGCTCATAATCCCCCGTCAGATCCCGCTGCTGATTCTCCAGCAGCGTGATCTTGGTCTCCACCGCCGCCACCGCGCTCTTGGCCAGCGTGTACCCCGCCCCGCCCAGCAAGATCACCCCCAGCGCCGCCGCCAGCCCCGCCGTCCTCAGCTGCGCCGCCCGATTCACAGGCCGCCTGGGATTCGCAAAGTCAATCGTCGGCCTTCCAAGCAGCTCCTCAAGCAACAGCCCCACCAAAGGCGCCGTCGCCGACCTCTCACTCTCAGGCATCGCCTCCGGCAACCTCACACTCGCCGGCGATCCCACCACCTTCGACGCCGTCTCCAGCTGCGCCCCGCACTTCTCACCCACCAAATGCGCCAGATCCCCCTCGCCCAGCACCGCCACAAGGTCCGGCGCTCCCCCAGGCTTGTTCGACCGATACCCCATCCACGTCCGCTTCAGCTCCACCGCGATCCGCTCGGCAAACGCATCATGCTCCGCCCGCGACAATGGCCGCGCCACATCCACCGCCCGCGCAAACGTCATCTGCCCGTCCTCAACCACCACAAGCTCCGTCGACCCCCAGCCCACCGCCACACCCACGATCGTCCCCGCGCTCGTCTGGCTCATCGGCCCCAGCGCCGCCGCCACCCCAAAGCACCTCAGCCCGATCCTGTTGAGCCTCAGCCCAGCCGCTTCCGCAAACGCACGGCACCACTGCACGCGGTTCGCCGGCATCGCCCCCGCCAAAACCGGCCACGCCTCCGCCCCCGCCTCCGCAGGCATCGGCGCATAATCAATCGCCGTCCCCTCGATCGGCATCGTCAACTGCCGCGTCAACTGCAGCCTCACCATCCCACCAAGCTCAGCCTCCGTCGCCCGCCCCGCGTGCGCCACCGTCAACCACTTGAGCACAACGTCCCCGCGCGATACCGACACAATCGCCTGCGCCTTGCCCATCCCCGCCTTCGAAAGCTCAAGCTCCGCCCACGCGCCCACCGCCCCCGCGTCCTCCGCGGACACCGTCTCCGGCCTCATCGCCGAGATCCAGCGACGAACCTCCACCATCCCCTTCGACAGTGTCGCCGACACCGCGCTGAGCCGCGAGCCGTCCATCTCCACCACAACCGCCATGCGTCCCTGATTGATCACTGCGCTTTCCTCCCGGGCGTCCACCGCCCAGTTCGTGGATCATGTATCGTTGGCCGGCTCGGCTCCACCGGTGGGGCGTCCCGGTTATCGGCCTGGTTCACCGGCGTCTGCGGCATCGGATCCGGTGGTGGTGGGGGGGGAGTCGAATCCGCATCCGCCAGCGGCGGCGGCTCTGGAGTCGTGGGCGGCATCGGATCCGGCGGCGGCAATTCCTCCGCCGCCTTCCTCGCCGCTCCCTTGAACCGCTCGTTGAGCACCATCGCCGCCGGCAACAGCGTCACATCACGCATGTACGCAAGCCTGGGCCGCGCATCCGCCACATCCACAATCACATCGATCACGACGCGATCGCTCAACTCCGTCTCCGATCCCGCCCCGCCACTCTCTCCCGCCAACCCCGCCTCGATCCGCACCCGCCACTGCATCGACCGCGTCGTCAATCGCCCCGCCGCAACCTGGAACTTGTCCAGATCGAGAATCCCCTCAGTCAAAGGCCACGTCATACTCGCCCGCTTCGCGCCCCCAAGCGAGTGCCTCGCCTCCACGATCGCCGTCGCCGCCGCCGCGTCGATCCCCGGCACCGTCGCCAGCACCCGCGCATCGGCCGTGTTCACATCCACCAGCCCTTGCACAAACGGATCGCCCGTCGTCGTGAGCTCATCCAGCACCGCGGGCCACACCCCCGCCGGCACCGCCGCCTGCCGCATCGCCATCACCAGCGCCGTCCCCGACGCCACATCCAAAGGCACATCCTTCAACGCCTTGAGCAGCAACGACGCGCCCTTCCCGCACCGCTCATCGATCTCCGCCGCCAGCGTCGTGGACGCCTCCCGCACATTCAACCGCGCCCCCAAATCCCCATCATCCCCCGCGCCCGCTCCACTCCCCTTCAACCCCTCCGCCCTTCCGCCCCCCATCGAACTCACCGAAGGATCAAAGTTGTGCACCGTCAGCACCGACGTCAGCGGCAACGCTGACATCGCCATCGCCCCCAAGTTCCCCCCCGCCCCCTTCTCGCTCATCTTCCCGCCCGACTCGCCGTTCGGCTCGCTTCCCGGCTTCCCATTCGACTTCGTGGAGTCGGGCTTCCCATCAGGAGCAGTGGGGGAGCTTGGGGGAGTGAAGTTCGATGTCGTCGGCGTTCGCGCCCCCACGGATACCGCTCTCGCTCCCTCGCCCGCCTCGCCCCGCGCGCCCCCAAACAGCTCCGTCTCACCGATCCCAGGCAGCGACGCCAGCTCTTCCACGCTCGACCAGGGCCGCTGTGCCCGCCTCGCGATGATCGCGTCGACCACCGACTCCTCCATCACGCCCAGCTGAACCAGCGCCTCGCGCTCCGCCAGATTCAAGTCGAGCTTGCCCCCCTCAGGCTGCGCCACCGGCGGCGCATCATCCATCGCCGACGCCGACGCGAACGCCATCAATCGCGCCGTCGCCGTCCTGCTCCCGTCACGCCACAGCGAGTACTCCCCCTTGAGCGCGGGCGCCTCGCCCTGGAGCAACTGCTCCCGCTGCGACCCAAGATCCGCCATCACCGCCTGCACCGCCGACCACGCCAGCGTCCTCTGGTCCAGCCGCGCCGTCGCTCGCGTCGCCACCATCGACGCCCGCGACCCCGCCGACAAAACGCTCATCCCGATCACCGCCCCCGCCGCCACCACCAGCAGCGCCGTGAACAACGCCGACCCCCGTCGCACTCCGGACTGTCGAGCCTTCTCTCGCATCATGCGGCCTTCTCCGACAGCGCCGCCGCATCCGGAATCGAAATAATCCGCACCCGATCCGCCGGCACCGTGGGCACATTCGGCAGCGCCGCCGGCACCTCACCCGCCGTCCCACTCTCTCCCGCCTCACCCGTCCCCACACTCGGCTGCAACGCCCCCTCCTCAGTCTCCGGCTTGTTGAACCAGATCGACACCTCAACCGCCGGCGGCAATCCGCCCCGCGCCGCGCTGTCGAACGCCTCCGACCACGTCGAGCCGTCGAAGTACCTCAGCCTCATCGCCCCCACCGATCCCACCCGCGCCGACACCGACGACCCGCCCCCGCCGATCGTCCTCTGCTCAAACATCATCGTCGATGACCCCTCGTCAAACGCGAGCGTCGTCCCGACCAGATCTCCTCCCAGCGGCTGATCCGGCGAACCCTGCACCACAATCGGCACACCCCGCGCCAGAATCCTCAGCCCCAGCGCCGAGCCCGTCACACCAGCCCCGGTCTCCGCCCCTCCGCCGGGCACGCCCGCGATGCTCTGCGCCAGCTGCTGCTCCAGACAATCCAAAATCCGCGTCGCCGCCACCTGCCGCTCCACCTCATCCGCCACCGCCCGCTGACTCAGCTGCAAATTCCCCAGAAATACCCAAAGCGCCCCAATCAACCCCACCAAAAGCGCCAGCGCGAGCAGCACTTCAACGAGTGTGAATGCCTTCCTCCTCCCCCGCGCAGCGGGGGAGGTGGCCGAGTCTTCGAGGCCGGAGGGGGTGTCTCCCGATTTCGCGACGCACTTCCAGATCACTTCCCACCCCCCATCTCCGCCCTCACCAGCTGCCTCACCGTCCGGCTCACCTCGACCACATCCCCCTTCATCCTCTCCGCCCTCGCAATCATCAACATGAACCCCGGCTCATCCCCTGGCTCCGTCTCCACCGTCAACCGCCAACGCTCCTCCCTCATCGACGCCCCCGACGCCCGCGACTCCGCATCCACCGCGAGCCGCGGCGCCCCGCCATCCTCCGTCACCATCGTCGCCACACTCTGCGGCGTCGCAATCCCCACTTCCACCGCCGAGATCGCCGACCGCGCCAGATCCGCCGCCTGCTCCTCCGCCAAGGCCGCCGCCAAAAACCGCTCCCCCCGCTGCGTCGCCGACAAAATCGCGCTCCCCGCCCCCACAAAGATCGCCAGCGCCACCACCACCTCAAGCAGCGCCGACCCGCTTCTCCTCTGTTGCTTCCTCACGCCTCATCCCCCCCTTCACTCTTGCCGCCCTCAGGCTTGCTCAGAGGCGTCCCCTCCGTCTTGTTGATCTCCTCATCTCGCCACGACACCCGCCCCGTGAACTCATCGATCGACATCACCGAGCTGCGAAGCAGCCCGATCGTCCCCTGCGAGAGCGTCGGTGCGCCGCCCGGCGTCGCGTTCATCGTCGCCGTCACCGTCACCGTCCCATCAGATTGGGTCAGCCTGATCGTGCCCTCAGGCCTCCTGATCATCCCGTCGGGCATCGCCACGCACAGCGCGATCTGCACGGGCTCCTCGCCCGCATCACTCTTGCTCTTCGTGTCACCCGCCTCACCCACCACCACATGAAGCCCCACGCCAAGCTCCACAAGCACCGTGCCCTTTGGCACGTTCTCATCGCCGCTCGCATCGTCGCCGCCACTCGAGCCGGCATTGCCGCCCTCGCCCTGCGATTCCGCCCGTAATTGCTGCACCAAGAGCCGCGTCAATCCCGACGTTGCAACCTCAGCGACCAGCACCCGCGCCACGCCATCACGCTGCGAAAGATTCGCGCACTGTGCGATCGAATCCGCCAGGATCGCCTTCCCCGAATCAAACGCCGCCTCCCGCCGCCACGACGAGAACGTCGGCAGGATCAACCCCGCGATCAGCGCCAGGATCCCGATCGTCAGCATGATCTCAATGATCGTGAACCCGCGGGCGCGCACCTTCCCCGCGTCCCACCAACCGCACAGATTGGGGCGAGCGACGCACATGGGCTTCCCTCATTCCAAGGTCTATCTGCTCGTAGGGGTCCCGCTGCCGTCGCCCGTGCCGCCCCCGTCCATGTTCCGCGGACGAAGATGGATGTCGTCGTCGGTCCCATCCTGCTTGTCGGGCCCGTACGACCACAGGTCAAAGATGTTCTCTTCCGACGTCTCGTCCTTGGCCCTGTACCCCCAGGGCGTTCCCCACGGATCCTTCTCCGAATTCTCCGGCTGATCCACGAACCGCGACCAGTTCTTGAGCTCTTCCTCATCCGTGATCGACGACTTGTCCCACAGCGCCTTGATCCCCTCATCGTCCGTCGGATAGCGATTGATCTTGTCGTTGAACCGTTCCAGCGCCTTGCCCAGCGTCTGAAGGTTGATCTTCGCCGTGTCCTTCTTCGCGTCCTCACGCGTCCCCCGAAGGTTCACCACCACCAAGGTCGCCAGCGCGAGGATAATCGCCAGCACGATCATCACCTCGATCAGCGTGAATCCCCGGCGAGCGCGCCGCCCGCCCATGCGATGCATCTCTTGTCCTGTCTTGGAATTGCGCGGAGCCATTGGTTTCCTCCACTGGGCCGCCGCCAGCGCGACGGCCCATGCCTTCGATGCCCGATCAAACTACAAACCCCCACGCCCCCGTCAGAACCTATGTTACCGCATACTAGCGGGAAAGGTTCCCCGGCACCAGCCCTTCCCGGCAAATTCCTTCCCCCTCATCTCCCCACCCCTTTGGGTCACGGCGCGGGGACCAACAGGCCAAACGGATCGAACGTCTCAGCATTGCCCCCGTCCTCCCCACCTTCGCTCACGATCGCCGCCACGTGAAACCTCGTGCACAGCTCCAGCGCTCGCTCGCGCCCCAATATCGTCAGCGCCGTCGCCACTCCATCAACGATCGCGCCCTGAACTCCCACCGTCGTCACCGATCGCCGCACCTTCATCCCAAGCCCCGTTCGAGGATCGATGATGTGCGAGTACCGCACCCCGCCGATCTCCACAAACTGAAACGTGTCCCCCGACGTCGACGCCGCCCCATTGACGATCAGCAATCTCCTCGCCATCGCCCCGCGCTGCTCAGGTTCCGCCACGATCGTCCACCCGCGCGCCCCCGGCGGAGCCTCTCCCGCCGCAACATCCCCCGCAAGCGACACCAGGCAGATCGGCAGTCCCAGCTCGCGCATCCGCTCCACGCCCGCCTGCGCCGCGTACCCCTTGGCGATCCCCCCCCCATAAAGCCGCGTCCCCGCGCGGGGGCGCCGCACCCCCCCCCAAAAAAATAAATAAAAAATAAAGAT
>CAYHQQ010000047.1:0-32167 GCA_964358855.1 uncultured Phycisphaeraceae bacterium | reverse complement strand
CCCGGGGCGCCCCCGGCCCGGGGGGGCCGCGGGGGGGGGGGGGGGGGGGGGGGGGGGGTGCTCACGCGCGATGGTAACGCCGTCCCTCCCGGGAGTCTGGCTTTGGTCTTCCTCCCAACTACCATCTGCCCGTGCCCGACACTCCCCCACACGTCCACCTCTTCACCGACGGCGCCTGCTCGGGCAACCCGGGTCCCGGCGGCTGGGCCTTCGTCCTCCGCCACCCCGCCAGCGGCACCGAACGTGAACAGGCCGGCGCCGAGCCCGACACCACCAACAACCGCATGGAACTCCAGGCCGTCATCGAAGGCCTCTCCGCCCTCAACCGCGCCTCGGTCGTCGAGCTCTACTCCGACTCGCAGTACGTCCTCAACGGCCTCAAAGAATGGATGGACGGCTGGAAGAAAAACGGCTGGCGCACCAAAGCCAAGGCCCCCGTGAAAAACGTCGACCTCTGGCAGCGCCTCGATCAGCTCAAGGCCAAGCACGAGATCCGTTTCCACTGGGTCCGGGGGCACAACGAGCACCCCGAGAACGAGCGATGCGACCGCCTCGCCGTCGCCGCACGTGAGGCAATCGCCCCAGGCCCCACCTCGAGAGGCCCATAACCCGCCTCCCGGTGATCGACGATGTGAGGCGTATCGACTGTGCGGGGTTCGCCCGTCGTGCGATCGATCGCGCAGGGCTTGCGCTTCCAACCACCCGCCGTTCCTGCCGATGGAGGGAGGGCACCAGCGCGCACCAAGGCGCGAGCACAACCAAGCCGGGAGCAGCGACATGTCGGCGGAAGCACAAGCACCAGCAGAAGCGAGCGGCGGCGAGTCGGCCGTCGCGGCGCCCAAAAAGTCGTCCAAGCTCGTCCTCATCGTCGGAGCCCTCATGGTCCTGGAGGCCGGAGGCGTCTTCGTGCTCGCCGGCGCGATCACCAAGAAGCCCGCCTCGGCCGAGGCCACGACGCTCCACCACGGCGAGGAGGCCAAGAAGGAGAGCATGGTCGAGATCCCGCTGCTCACAGAGCAGTTCCAGAACATGCAGACAGGGCGTGTATGGGTCTGGGACGCCGATCTGGCCGTCCGCATCAAGAAGAAGCACGAGAAGGTGGTCTCCAGCAAGCTCGAGGAACGCGAGTCGGAGATCAAAGAGGGCATCGCCACGATCTTCCGTCGCGCCAGCTTCGGCCAGCTCAAAGAGCCCGGGCTCGAGACCATCAACAAACAGGTCGCCGCCTACCTCGACCTCATCCTGGGCAAGGACACCGCTGACAACGAGACCGTCAGCTACATCGATCGCGTCCTGATCCCGCGCTGCCGCGGTTTCCCCGCCGAGTAAGGCACCCTGCTTCCCGGGGCTGGCTGGGGTCCGGTAGCCTCCGAGTTACAGGACCATCGACCGGCCAAATCCGCGCGTCGCCTGCGCCCCCCCCAAATCTTTGATCGCACGGGGCGGTGGCCCGATGCACCTGTCACGCCGCGGAGGATTCCGCGGCACGGGACCAACCTCACACCCACGGGAGGCCACGGATGGCCGACGAGACGACAACAACCGCTCCCAAGACCGATGCCGCGGGCGACATGGCCCAGGCCGCCCTCAACGCGGCCGAGCAGGCCGTCGCCGGCCTGAGCTCCGGTCTGGGTCTCGCCACCGCCGACGGCGCCAAGCCCCTGAACCTGCCCAACTTCTCGGCCAGCCTCTCGCCCAACAAGCAAAAGGCCATCGAGCTGCTCTCCAACGTGAATCTCAACGTCAAGATCGAGCTGGGACGCACCCGCATGCTCATCGAGGACGTGCTGCAGCTCAACGAGGGCTCGGTCGTCGAGCTCGACAAGCTCGCCGGCGACCCCGTCGACATCTACGTCAACGACCGCCACATCGCCCGGGGCGAGGTCCTCGTGCTCAACGATAACTTCTGCGTGCGTATCAGCGAGGTTCTCCAGTCGGTCGGCGAGGTCGCGGCCACCACCGCCAAGCCCGCCTGATCGCCAGGTCCCGATCCCACCGGCCCGCGGAGCGGCCCGGCAACCCCAGCCAGGATGGCGATATGCAACCCAGAACCAATCGAGCGATCTCCACGCGTCTGACGGCCCTCGTCGTCGCGCTCACCGCCGGAACCGGCCTCGCCCAGCCCGTCGACAGCTCCTTTGTCGGCCCCATGCCCCAAAGTCCCGAGCCCAAGGTGGTCGTGCCCGCGGCACCCACCCCAGAGCTTGCTCCGCCGCGCAACCCCACGCCGCCCGCGACGCCCCTCACTCACGCGACACCCACGCCCGCCGAGGTCGCCACGCCGTCCGCGCCCATCGCCAAGCCGCGCATCGAAGCCCTCCCGCTCGGAAAGCTCGAGCAGGCGCAGCCGCCCGTCAGCGCCGGCGCCGCCAAGCCCGCCTCGGGCCTTTCCTTCGGCGGCACACAAACGATCATCGCCCTTTCGGCCGTCATCGCACTCATGCTCCTGGCCGCGGGGCTGTTCAAGCGATACTCCAGGCTCAGCGGCAGCCTGACCGCCGCTCTGGGTGCCGGCGGGCGCGCTCCCAGCGGCATCCTGCAGGTCCTGGGCAGGTATCCGGCCGGACGCGGGATCACGCTCGTGCTCCTTCGCGTCGATCGGCGCATCCTCCTGGTCACCCAGAGCAAGATCTCGGGCCTTGGACGCATGTCGGGCGGGCTCTCGATGTCGGTCCTGACCGAGATCACCGACGCCTCGGACGTCGCGTCGATCATCGCCAAGGCCTCGGCCGCCGACGGCTCGAGCCCCTCGGCCCACTTCAACGCCGCCCTCGAACAGGCCTCAACCACCGACGATGAGACGCCCCAGAGCGCCCCCAAGCGCCGCGAGAGCGTCGACGCCTCCGCCCTCGCAAGACTTCTGCCCGTCAACCGCGCCCCGCACCCCGTCGTGCGGACGCCGGCCCAGCCCACGCCAACGCCCCCCCGCTCCCCCGCGACGTCCTCGATCGCCAGCAACGCCGCCCGCAAGGACGCCGCCGTCGCCGATCTCCGTCAGCGCCTGGCGTCCATGCGGGCCAACACCGCCACGGTGCAGGTCAAGCTGGGCACGCGCACCAGCACCACCGAGGTGACGGCGTGAATCCCGTCCGAACGTTCATTCTCGTTCTGGTCTTCGCGTGCGCGGCCCTTGCCCGCGGGCAGACCGTGCAAGGCCCGGCGCCCGTGAGCCTCAGGCCCGTGGTCGCCGTGCCCACGCTCCCTGCCAACCTCAACGACATCAACCCCCTGAGCGTTCTCGAAAGCGCGAGCCAGGCGATGCCCGGCGGGCTCACCGGCCGCGCCCAGGCGTCGAGCGACCAGAAGTCCGGCGGCATCTCGCCGCTCCTCTCGGTCATGCTGCTCCTCACCGTCATCACCGTCGCACCGGCGATCATGCTGATGACCACCTGCTTCGTCCGCATCATCGTCGTCCTGGGGCTCCTCAAACAGGCTCTGGGCGCGTCGAGCATCCCGCCCCCGCAGGTCACCACCGCCCTGGCTCTCTTCATGACCATGCTGGTCATGGCCCCCACGGTGCAGCGCCTCAACACCGAGGCGATCGCCCCGTACCAGCGCGGCGAGATCAAAGAGCTCGACGTCCTGTGGAACAAGGCCAAGCAGCCCGTCCGCGACTTCATGTTCGCCCAGATCGACGCGACGGGCAACTGGTCGAGCGTCTACATGGTGCTCAACCAGCGCGGCATCGACACCAGCGCCCCCGAGAAGCTCACCCGCGCCGACGTCGACATGACCACCCTCGTCCCCGCCTTCCTCCTCAGCGAGCTCAAGACCGCCTTCATCATGGGCTTTCGCGTCTACCTCCCCTTCCTGGTCATCGACATGGTCGTCAGCGCCATCCTCATCTCCATGGGCATGATGATGCTCCCGCCCGTCATCATCAGCCTGCCCTTCAAGCTCCTGCTCTTCGTCCTGGTCGACGGATGGCAGCTCGTCGTCGGCAGCCTCATGCGCAGCTTCGACCAGACCCCGCCGCCCCAGGGCGCCGTCTCCTGGCTCCTCCAGCACGCACACCCCATCGTCCAGTCCGCGGCCCCCTGGCTCGCGTAGGGAGTCCCCTCGTGGTCGACGAATCTTCCGTTGAACTCGTGCGACAGGCGTTGATCGTCACGCTCAAGCTCACCGCCCCGATCCTGGCGGCGGGCATGCTCATCGGTCTGGGCATCAGCCTGATCCAGGCGATCACCTCCGTCCAGGACCAGACCGTCTCGTTTGTCCCCAAGATCGTCGCGATGGTCGTTGTCATGATCCTGCTCGCGTCGTGGATCCTCCAGCGGCTCGTCGACTACTCGACCGAACTCTTCCGCCTCGCCGAAAGAGCGGTGGGATAACGCCATGACCGGCCTCGCGCTCATCCTGGCCCACGTGCTCCCCTTCGGGCTCGTGGTCGCGCGCCTGGCAGGCCTCTTCATCGCCGCTCCCCTGCTCTCGAGCGTGGGCGTGCCCATGCGGGCCAAGGCTCTGCTTGTTCTCGCCCTGGCCGCGGCGATCTACCCCGTCCTTCCCGCGTCGGCGCAGACCGTGGGCGACCTCTCGCTCATGGACCTCGTCCCCATGGTCATCGGCGAGATGATGGTCGGCGGGACCATGGGCGCGCTGGCCGCGGTCCCCGTGCTCCTCATGGACTCCGCGGGTGTCATCGGAGGCCAGATGATGGGCATGGGCCTGGCCCGGGTCTACAACCCCGAGATGGACTCCGACGCCGACGTCCTCGGACAATTGCTCTTCCTGCTCGCCGGCGGCGCGTTTGTCGCCATGGGCGGGATCGAGCAACTCTTCCTGGCGCTCACCGGCACCTTCCACCACATCGCACCTGGCGGCCTGTCGATCTCCCAGGCGCCCCTGGCCGCCCTCGTCGCGGTGCTGGGATCGGGGTGCGAACTGGCGATCCGCGTCAGCATGCCGATCATGGGGGCCGTCATGCTGCTGGTCGTCGTCTTTGGCGCCATCGGCAAGACCATGCCGCAGATCAACATCATGACCGTCGGATTCACCGCCAAGGTGCTCGCGGGCCTGGCCATGATGGCGATGGGCACCGCCGCCGCCGGCTCGGCGATCGGCGACGCCATGCACGAGGCGGTCAGAAACGTGTGCGTGTGGGCAGCGGGACTTTGAACACACTCCAGGAGTGAACAGTGGCCGAGGACATGGGTGACAAGACCGAACTTCCCTCTCAGCGCCGTCTCTCCGACGCGCACGAGGAGGGCCGTGTCGCCAAGAGCCAGGACCTCGCCGGGGCCGCCGATCTCATCGGCGCGTTCGTGCTGCTCATCCTGCTGGGCTCGACCATGGTCGGCGCGGGTGGGACCTTCATGCGACGATCGCTCGAAGACGACGCCACCGCCCAAATCGGCACCGCCCACCTGGGCCTCCTGGGCCGCGACGCGGTCGTCCACGCCCTCACCGCCGCTCTCCCGTTCCTGGGCGGAGCCTTCGTCATCGCCGCCGCCTCGCACATCTTCCAGACCGGAATCGTCTGGAGCGGCAAGCCCATCTCGCCCGACCTTGGAAAGCTCAACCCCATCAAGGGCATCCAGCGACTCTTCGGCCTCCGAGGCGCCACCAAGACTGGCATGAGCGTGCTCAAGCTCGCGCTCATCTGCGCCGTGGCGTGGCCGATCCTGCTCCGTGACTCCTCGCGCATCGCGATGCTCCCCGTCCTCGATCTCATGCAGGGCGTCCGCGAGGTCTTCCGCATGATGTCCGAACTGGCCCTGTGGATCCTCGCGGTGCTCCTGATCCTGGGCGTTGGCGACTACGCCGTCTCACGCTGGCAGCACATCCGCGACCTCCGCATGACCAAGCAGGAAGTGAAGGACGAGCACAAATCGATGGAAGGCGATCCGCACCTCAAGGGTCGCCGCGCCAAGCTCATGCGTGAGATCGGCAAGATGCGGGCACGCCAGGCGGTGCCCAGGGCCGACGTCGTCGTCACCAACCCCACCCACTTCTCAGTCGCCATCCAGTACGACCAGACCAACATGCGCGCACCCCGCGTGGTCGCCAAGGGCGTCGACGTCCTGGCCATGCAGATCCGCCAGATCGCCGGCGAGCACAAGATCCCCATTCTCGAGCGCCCACCCCTGGCCCGCGCCCTCTACTACGGCGTGGACGTCGGCGGCGAAGTCCCCCCCGACCAGTATCAGGCCGTCGCCGAAGTCCTCGCGTACGTCTATCGCCTCCGCGGCAAGGCCGCCCCGCCCCTGCTCTCGAGCCCCCCTCCGGTGCGGGACGACGAGTTCGCCCGAGCCGCCGGATGAGTTTCCAGTGAGTTGACCTCGCCCTTCTCTCAACCACGCCCCGAGTCAAACGACGCATGGCAACCGCAGTCAAACCCCCCCTCGCACTCCCCAGGTGGCTCCTCAAGCTCAAGGACCACCGCGGACTCATCGTGCCCGTCGCGTTCGTGCTGCTCCTGGCGGTGCTGCTGGTGCCGCTTCCCACGCCCATGCTCGACGTCCTGATCGCCCTCAACATCAGCCTGAGCGTGATCATCCTGCTCACCACCGTGTACATGGCCGAGCCGCTCGATTTCAGCGTCTTCCCCAGCCTCCTGCTCGCCGCCACGCTCCTGCGCCTGGTGCTCAACATCGCCACGACAAGGCTCATCCTCACCGCCGACGCCGCGACGCCCGAAGAGGCCATGGGCGTCGCGGGCCACGTGATCGAGGCGTTCGGCAACTTCGTCGCCGGCGACTCGCTCTTCGTGGGCATCGTGATCTTCATCATCCTCGTCATCGTGCAGTTCGTCGTGGTCACCAAGGGCGCCACCCGCATCTCCGAGGTCGCCGCCCGCTTCACCCTCGACGCCATGCCCGGCAAGCAGATGGCCATCGACAGCGATCTCAACGCCGGTGCCATCGACGACAAAGAGGCCCGTCGCCGCCGTGCCCGCATCTCCCAGGAAGCCGACTTCTTCGGTGCCATGGACGGTGCGTCCAAGTTCGTCCGCGGCGACGCCATCGCAGGGCTCATCATCACCGCCATCAACGTCCTGGGCGGCTTTGGCGTCGGCATCGTCTCGCGCGGCTGGGATGCCGGGCAGACCGCCTCGGTCTTCACCAAGCTCACCATCGGCGACGGCCTCACCAGCCAGATCCCCTCCTTCGTCATCTCCATCGCCTCCGCTCTCATCGTCACTCGCTCGGGATCAAAGGCCCAGCTCGGCGACGAACTGGCCGATCAGCTCGTCAGCCAGCCCCGCGGCCTGGTCATCACCGCCGCCTTCCTGGGCGTCCTGTCCCTCACTCCCCTGCCCTCCATCCCGCTCCTAGCCACCGCCGCCGCCCTCCTGGGCATCGCGTGGAGCACCCGGCGTAACCGCCAGGTCGCCGCCGCCGAAGACAAGCGCATCAAGGACACCCCCCTGGCCGTCCCGCCCCCGCCCGTCGAGAACCTGCTCAAGGTCGACACCCTCGAGCTCGAAGTCGGCTACTCGCTCGTGGGCCTCGTCGACGCGGGCGGCGGCGGAGACCTTCTCGAACGCATCTCCTCGGTCAGGCGCCAGCTCGCCGCCGAACTCGGCCTGGTCATGCCCCCCGTCCGCATCCGCGACAACATGCAGCTCGACTCGAACTCCTACCGCGTCAAGATCCGCGGCAACCCCATCGCCGAGGGCTCGCTCAAGCCCGGCAAGCTCATGGCCATGGACTCGGGGCTCGCCTCAGGCCCCATCGAGGGCGAGGACACCGTCGAGCCCGCCTTCGGCCTCGCCGCCCGCTGGATCGACCCCGCGATGCGTGCCCGCGCCGAATCGCTCAACTACACCGTCGTCGAGCCCACCGCCGTCCTGGCCACGCACCTCACCGAGCTGGTCAAGAAGCACGCCGACGAGCTCTTGACCCGCGAGGAGGTCGGCAACCTTCTCGAACAGTGCAAGCAGAAGTCGCCCAAGCTCGTCGAGGAGACTGTGCCCGGCGTGATGAAGCCCACCGAGCTCCAAAAGCTCCTCCAGAATCTCCTGCGCGAACGCGTGCCCATCCGCGACCTTGAGAGCATCCTGGAGACCATCGCCGAATGGGGCCCCAAGACCCGCGACGTCGATGTTCTCACCGAGTACGTCCGCAACACCCTCCGCCGAACCATCTGCAACCAGTACACCCAGCCGCACGCCGGGTTGGGGGGAGTGGGGGGAGTGGGGGGAGTGGGCACCGGAAAGCCACGTCTCGTCTGCGTCACGCTCGATCCGACCATCGAGGACCAGATCAACGCGTTCATCGATCGCGGACCCAGCGGCACCACCGTCAACATGCCCGCCCGGGCAGCGGCCAGGTTCGCCGAGCAGATCGGGCGAGGGCTACGCCTCCTCACCGAGCAGGGCCACCTCCCCGTGGTGATCTCAAGCCCCCAGGTCCGCGCGGTGGTGAAGCAGATCATGGACCCCCATGTGCCCGGCCTGGCCGTCCTGGGGTACAACGAGGTCGTGTCGGGAATCGAAGTCGAATCCGTCGCCCTGGTCATGCCCGAACGGGCCGAAACCATGGCCGCGTAAGTGCCTTTGGTGGCACCGCTCTCCAGAGCGGTGATCAGGTTGGTGGCACCGCTCTCCAGAGCGGTGATCAGGTTAGTGGCACCGCTCTCCAGAGCGGTGAAAGAGTCTTTGTCTCTCAGTCAGCACGCACGACTCTCAACAGCCGTGCCCCCTTGGAGATGTTTCACCCATGGACACGCGCACCTTCAGAGCCAGAACAATGCCCGAGGCGATGGCGGCGGTCAAGGCCGCCCTGGGCAACCAGGCCGTGATCGTCCGCGCGGGCAACGTCGCGATCGCCGGCGGCACGCTCGTGGAGATCAAAGCAGGCATCGCGTCCAAGGCGGGCCAGGTCGCCGCCCCCCAGCCCTTCGTCGCCGGATGGAAGCGACCCAGCGAGCCCGCCGCGGCCCCCATGCGCCCTCGTGTCGCGCCAAAGGTTGTCGAGCACCCGCTCCGCGCCCCCTCCATCGCGCCGCCCGCGCACCCGGAGCCCATCGCCGTCGAGCTGGCCGCCATTCGCCGCCTCCTTGGGCGCACTCTGATCAGTCCATCCGCCGCTGTCGGACTCTCGGGCCCCCTGGGTGATCTGCTCACTTCCCTGATCGACTCGGGCATGCCCGCGATCCAGGCCGACGAACTCGTGGGCCATGTTCGCGACGAACTCTCGCCCTCCGAACTCGCCGACCCCGCCACCCTCCGTCTCGCCGCCTCACGCCGTATCGAATCGACGTTCACCGTCGACGCCTCGCCGCTTTCTGGTCGTGTGGTCGCGCTGGTTGGCCCCTCGGGCTGCGGCAAGACGACCAGCGCCGCCAAGCTCGCCGCCCTCGCCAAGTACCGCAAGGGCAGGAGTGTCGCCCTGGTCTCGTGCGATTCAGCCCGCCTGGGTGGCACCGAGCACCTTGCCCTCTACGCCGCCGCCATGGACATCCCCTTCGCCACCGCCGTCAGCGTCGCCGAGACGCATGACGTGCTCGCGCAGTGGGCCGATCGCGACCTGATCGTCATCGACACCCCCGGCTGCGGCCCGCGTGACTCCGCTCCCATCGCCCATCTCGCGCGATTGCTCCAGGCGGCGTCGTGCCAGGAGGTCCACCTCGTGCTCGCGGCCAGCCTCTCCGACTGGTCGACCCGCGCCGCGGTCCGCTCGCTCGCGCCCCTCGCCCCGTCTCGCGCCATCATCACCAAGCTCGACGAGGCCGGCGGCATTGGGCACGTCCTCTCCGCCGCCAGTTCCGCCAGGCTGGGAATCTCGTACACGTGCGCCGGCCCAAACGTCCCCGACAACATCGAGGCCGCCTCGGCCGCCCGCCTCGCGCGCCGGATGCTCGAGCCCACCCCCGAAGTGGTCTGAGCCGCGACTGCCGAACGCGGCACGCCGATTGCGGTCTGGTCGATCGGTCGTCGGGGTTGGGACGGGTATTCCGCCCCCAATGTGAAATGTTTCGCGGCGACTGCGAAAGTCGTTGCCCCAAGCCGCCGATGAAGGCGTGGCGGATGGTTCGGGGACGGTTCTGTGCCCGGACGTGGAAGAGAGAGTTCGTGGGACGGGTGGCTCTGGTCTCGTGTGTGTTGGAGCGATCCCCTCGATGGCAATGCCCTCACAAGTGATCTCCGCGGTCTTCGCGATGTCGACGTTCATCGTCGCGCTCATCGCCGGAATGGCCGCCGGTAACCCCGCCAGCGTCACGCTGACGCGAGCGGTCTTCGCCATGGTGCTCATGTACCTCGTGGGCGGGGCCATCGGCCTCATCACCCAAAGGATCGTGTCCGAGCACGCCAACCGCTATCGGGTTCGGGCGATGTCTGGGCTGAAAACATCTGGAGAACCGGTGGAAAAGTCGGTACAGGCCGTAGATTCTTTCCCCAAAGTGCAGCAAAAAGCGGGTCATTGACGGATTTGTGAACATTGTGGGTGCAAAGGTTGTTATGAATGTGTCGGGCGCACGGATCGCGCTCGTGGAATGGAAATCCCTGTGGCGGCGTTTCTCCCGGGAGAACTGCCGCCGGTAGATGGTCAAGGAGCGACCGATGACGACCATGAAGGTCGGTGTGCACAGCATGGTTGGTGGTTCCAGAAGCGCCGGACGGCACCTGCTCAGGCAGGCCGAGGCCTCGCGGTCGCGGTCCGATCTCGAGAGCGCCCCCATCCAGGGTCTCTGGCGCGAGTACGCCAAGCTCCCCGACGAGGCCCCGCGAAAGCAGTACATCCGAAACTACCTGATGGAGAAGTTTCTCCCTCTCGTGCGCTACAACGCCGAGCGGATCCACACGCGCCTGCCCGACGAGGTCGACGTGGAGGACCTCATGAGCGCCGGGTGCTTTGGCCTCATGGGCGCCATCGACTCGTTCGACCTCGCCCGCAAGGTCAAGTTTGAGACCTTCTCCGCCCCCCGCATCCGCGGGGCGATCCTGGACGAGCTGCGTCACATGGACTGGGTCCCGCGTCTGGTCCGCCAGCGCACCCACAAGTTCGACCGCGCCCGCCAGATGATCGAGATGGAGACCGGCGAGCTCGCCACCGACGACCAGGTTGCCGATCGCCTGGGCCTCGACGGCGAGGAGTTCGACAAGCTCAAACGCGACAGCTACGCCGTCAACACGCGCAGCCTCACCCAGCGCTGTTTCAACAGCGAGGGCAACCGCGATGTCCGCGAGATCGACGTCATCAAGGACGAGACCCAGTGCAACCCGGCGATCGACGTGCAGCGCCGCGACCTCAAGGAACTCGTCACCAAGGGCCTCTCCCGCGCCGAACGCCTCATCGTGATCCTCTACTACTACGAGGCGATGACCATGAAGGAGATCGGGGCCACCCTCGACCTCTCCGAGAGCCGCGTCAGCCAGATGCACTCGAGCATCCTGCTCCGCCTCAAGGCCCAGATGCAGCACAAGACCAGCGACCTCGAAGAAGTGGACGACTAAGCCTGGTCTGGAATTCAAAGTGACTTTTCAGGGCCTCGGACACTCTCCGAGGCCCTTCCTCTTTTTCGGCCCGCCCCAGCCCGCCGATTTGCCTTAAGCCATTTCCGCGCTTTGCTTGTGCGGCATGGCCCAGCCCCACCCAACTCCCGTCGAAGCCTGCATCGCCCTGGGCGGCAACATCGGCGACGTGGCCGCCGCCTTCAGCCAGGCCATCGCCGCCCTCAACGCCGTCCCCGGCGTCCACGTCCTCCACATCTCCTCCAACCACACCACCGCCCCCGTCGGCCCCCTCCCCCCGGCGGGCTACCTCAACGCCGCCGGTGTGCGCCAGACCCCCCTGCGCCCCCACGACCGCCTGGCCGCCCTGCACACCATCGAACGCTCCCACGGCCGCAACCGCGCCACCGAACAACGCTGGGGCCCCCGCACCCTCGACCTCGACCTGCTCACGTACGGCGGCTTGTCAATCTACGAGCCGGGCCTCACGCTACCCCACCCCCGCTTGCACGAACGCCTCTTCGTGCTCGCGCCCCTCGCCGAGATCGCGCCGGACCTTGTGGTGCCGGGCTTGGGCAAGAGTGTGGAGGAACTGAAGCGGGCGAACGAATGCAGGGCGGCATCCATCTCCCCAGAAGCAGAAGTCGACGACGCGATTCACCGACTGGCGATCCCTCCCACCGAGCTCCGCAAACTCACCCAAGAAGAAGCAGAACCGATTCTTGCCGACATTGAGGCTCGGTTTGTTTCCGGTGAGCCGCGGGTATGGTGGAACGGCCTGCGGAACAAGGAGAGCGTCGTGAACGAAGACCGCGCGACGCTTGCCGAAACGATGCCGAAATTGGCACCGACAACGCTCGATTCTCTTCTTTTCATTCCTGACAACGACGATGGCGGAACCCTGCCAGTTTACGAAGGGTGCCTCGAAGCGATCCTGAAGGTGCTGTTCGACACTTTCTACTACGAGTACTACATCCACGCGAGGGATGCCGCTTGGTTCGTCGCCTCAAACGATCACAACCAATTGATTGTGGCGAGACCAACCAAGCTGAACTGAGAAGCGGCGAACGCGACGCTTTCGGACGACCGATCTTCTGTCTTTCATGCCGCTTCAGCGGCATTGCCCGCTTGTAGGCCCGGCCTTCAGGCCGGGTACCGCGGCCTTCAACTCTTCTCTTTGCCTCTACCTCTTCAGACCGTTTCAACGGTCTTCCCCTCGGCGGCTTCAGCCACCAGAACTTGCCCTCCGCGCACGACGTCATTGTGCGGCGGATGCAATGCCCCGGGCTTCTCTCCGATGTTCGGGGTCCCGGATCATCGCCCGGAAGGGCGATGCCACGTCAACTCCGCCACTGCCCCGGCACCTCGCCCGCTTCGGCGCGAATCACCGACTTGATCCCACCGCGCCCGCGCCAATCCGTCCTCACCACCAGCCACTTGGGCTTCATCGCCGCCGCCAGGTCATCTCGAATCTGATTCGTGACGGCCTCATAGAAAATGCCCTTATTCCGAAACGCCTGGTAGTACAGCTTCAGACTCTTGAGCTCCACGCACACGCCCCCGCTCTTGGCCGCCATCGGCTCGTAGCGGATCGTGACGGTGCCGAAGTCCGGGTGTCCCGTCTTCGGGCACACGCTCGTGAACTCGTCGGCGACGTGCTCGATCACAAACGGCGTGTCGGTGGGCGCGGGGAAAACTTCGAGCAGCGATCGGTCCATGGTGTTGGCTCTTCAGGCGCCGTGCTGGTACTTCGCCAGCCATTCCTTGACCTTGGGCTGGTTCTTCTCCACCTGCAGCGACGTGCGGAGGAACTTGACGGCCTCAACCCGCGCGGGCTCGGAGCTGTCCAGCACGTACTTGTTCAACAGGCACACCGCCACCCCGTTCATCGCCGGGTAGTAGTTCACGTCGATCTCCACCGCCTTGCGGAAAGCGACCTCGGCCGCCTCGCGGTTCTTCATCTTGAACTGCACCGCTCCCACCCGCTCGTACGCCTTGGCCGACGGCTCGATCCGCACGAGCTGCTCGAGCGTGTTGGCCGCCTGCTCCAACTGATCCGACTTCCGCAGACTCTCCGCCAGATTCATGAGCAGCTGCGGCGTGGGCGCCGAGAGCTCGCTCGCCTGCAGATACTCCGCGATCGCGTCGTCGAACCGATTCAACGAGGCGTACACCGCGCCCAGGTTCGTCCGCGCCGGAGCGCTCTTGGGCGAAAGGCGCACCGCCCGCTCGGCGTACGGCAACGCCGCGTCGGCCTCGCCCAGGTTCAGATACGCCACGCCCAGGTTCATGTTGGCCACCGGGTCCGTCGGCTTGATCGCTAGCGCCCGCAGGTACGCCCGCGCCGAGTCGACGAGTCGCCCAAGGGCCTGCAGCGCCTCCCCGTACTTGAAGTTCGCGTCAAAGCTCCCCGGGGCCAATTCGGCCGCGGTGCCGAAGCGCGACGCCGCCATGTCGTACTCGCCCGTCTTCATGTAGATGTCGCCCGCCGACATGTAGGCCGTCACGAGCGTCGGGTTGTTCTCGATCGCCTTCTCAAACTCCGCCAGCGCCTGGCGGTCGAGCCCCTGGTCCTCGAGCCTTCGCCCGCGGGCCACCGAATCCACCGAGACCCGGTCGGAGGTCAGAAGCTGCGGCTCCCTCGCGTTGGGCTTGGACGGCTTCCAGTAGTCGAACGTGCAACCGCCCAGGGTTGAGGCGGCGAGCACCAGGCAGGCCGTCAGTCGGAGTCGGGTCGGATAGGAAGATTCAAAGAAGGTCATCGCGTCTCCGTCATGGTCTGCCCGTTCGCCCCGCCTTCGCACTCCTGGGAGTGACGACACGGGCCGCGGTAGTTGTCTTTCGGCTCTTGACCGGGCGTTGCTTGGATTCTTGCACCCTCGAGGCAACTTGGCGCGGTTTGGTCTGCTTTAGTTTGGGCTTTGAACCCTCTTTCGGCGTTGTCGTCGGTTTCGAGACACCTGGCCACAGGCTCGCGTTCCCGGGCATCAGGCTCTTGAGCCGCAGCAGGTTGATCGTGTCCAGCGCCAACACACCCGCCGGCACGGGCTCATCCTCCTTGGGAGTCTCAAGGATCTTGGGTACGCCGGCGAGGGCCGGGTGGTTCACAACCACCGCAAATCCCGAGTCCAGAAGCCGGATGTGGCTCGCAGGGGTGTCGTCCGGCTTGACCGAATTGCCGCCGATGGTCCCCTCGCCGATGTGCATGTGCCGGTCGAGGTGGCTGGCGCAGGCGCCCTTGCTGTCGTTGACGTGGAAGGCTTTGAGGTGCGCGAGGCCGCAGACGCGGTCGAACTCGGCGATGGAGCTCTGGCCCGCCGCCCGGGTGCTCATGTCGTACCCGGCGGCGTGCATGTGGCAGGTGTCAAGGCAAAAGCCGATCCGTGTGGGCTCGCCGGTCGCCTCGATGATGAGCTTGCGGAGCTTGGCGAGCTCCTCGAACGCCCCGCCGATCTGCGAGCCGGCGCCGACGGTTCCTTCGAGACAGGTGACGGCGGCGAATCCCTTGGTGCGTGCAAAAATCCGTTTGTAGGCCGCGGCGATGCGAACGAGCCCGTCGTCAAGCGTCGACGTGGTGTACGCCCCGGGGTGATGGATGAGAAACGGGATGCCCAAGGTCTCGCACCGCTCGACCTCGTCGACCATCAGGTCGATGGACTTCTGCCACAACTCCTCAGCTGGTGCGGCCAGATTGATAAGGTACGACGCGTGACTCGTGATCCCGCCGCGATGCTGGCCTTTGGCGTCGGACGGCCCACCCTTGTCAAAGCCCATGCCCTTCACCGTCGCGTGCCACTCGCCCACCATTCCCGTATCCAGCGGCTTGGCCTTCCACTGCTGCTGGTTCTTGGTGAACACCTGCACGCAATCAAGCCCGAGCCCCTTGGCCTCGTTGAGCGCATTGACCATGGACCCGGCGATGGAGAGATGGGAGCCAAACATCCGGGGAGGTTAGGACCCACAGAGCCGCGAGCGTAAGCGAGCGAGCCGGTTGGCTCAAGCCCTCGCGCGGGGCGGAATCCGGCTCCAACGAAGAGAGAGAATCGCGAAACACTCTTATGCAGCGTCCTTTGGGATTCGGCCATGTCGTCGAGACTGACACCCCCTCGCTCGCTGACGCTCGCGGCTCTGTAGTCTATTCTTGCCGCATGAAGCTCAAAGACCGCATTTCGATCGTGACGGGCGCATCCGCGGGGATCGGCGAGGCCATCGCCCGCGAGCTGGTGGCGCAGGGTTCAACCGTGGTCCTCAACGCCCGCCGCAAAGAGAAGCTCGACCTCCTCTTGCGCGAGTTGGGCACCGAGGATGTCTCGACCGTCGCGGGCGACTGCGCTGACGACGACGTGATCAATTCGATGTTCCACGCCGCCCGCGAGCAGTTTGGCGCGGGCCATCGCGAGGCCAACCTGGTTGTCGTCAACGCCGGTCGCGGGCTCAATGGGTCGGTGGTCACCAGCGACACCAGCGAGTGGGAGGCGATGGTGCGGACCAACGTGCTCGGGGCCGCCAAACTGATCCGCGCCGCCGCCGTCCGCATGATCCGTGAGATCGATCACGACGCCGCCAACGGCAAGAAATGGACGAGCCAGCCCCGCGACATCGTCGTGCTGGGCTCGACGGTCGGTCGTCACATCTCGCCCTTCAGCAGCATGTACGGAGCGACGAAGTTCGCGGTGAACTCGCTGGCCGAGGCCGCCCGGCGCGAGCTTGGTCCCAAGGGCATCCGCGTGACGCTCATCGAGCCGGGCTTTGTCGTCAGCGAGTTCCAGGGCGTCGCGGGCTACACCGACGAGTGGCTCAAGGGCGTCTTCGAGAAGATCGGCCCGGTGCTCGAGCCGCGCGATGTCGCCAACGTCGTGACCACCGTCACCAGCCAGCCCTCGCACATCCACTGGGGCGACGTGGTGCTGCGGGGTACAAGGCAGGATTACCCGTGAACTCTAAGAATTGAAACACGGAGTTCACGGAGGGGCACGGAGGAAGGCAAAGAGAGTGGGTGGGAATGGAGCTTGCCGAGCCGTTCGGTGATGCACGTGTGCGTCGGCGGCTGTTCGTTGACTTTGCCTTCTGTCTTCAAACAACTCCTCCTGCCTTTCTCCGTGTCGCTCCGTGAACTCCGTGTTTCAACTGCCTTTCTGTCTTCTTCCCTGTGCTCTCTGTGTTCCCTGTGGTGAATGTCTTTTCGGTCTGCCGCACCTACCCTTGGCCGCCACGATTCGTTCCACTCCAAGGAGTCCCCGCGATATGTCTCTTGCGATTGCCCTGGCCAAAGGTGACGGCATCGGCCCCGAGATCATGGACGCCACCGTCGAGCTCTTCAAGGCCGCCGGCGTCACCAAACACGCCACATTCCACGAGGTCGAGATGGGCGCCTCGGTCTTCGCCCAGGGCAACACCCGCGGCATGACCGACGAGGCCGTCAAGATCACCGAGGAGTGCGGCATCCTCTTCAAGGGCCCCATGGGCACGCCCAGCGGCAAGGGCGGCAAGTCGATCAACGTCACCGCCCGCAAGATGTGGAACGCCTTCGCGAACTTCCGCGTCTTTAAGACGCTGCCGTGTGTCGAGACCGTCTACACCAAGGCCGGGATGAACCTGGACTTCTCCGTCGTCCGCGAGAACATCGAGGACACCTACGGCGGCGTCGAACGCCGCCTCACCAACGATGTCGTCGAGTGCAAGCGGTTGATTTCCGCACCCGGCTGCGACCAGGTCCACCGCTTCGCCTTCGAGACCGCCCGCAAGCTCGGCGTCAAAAAGGTGCACTGCGGGCACAAAGCCAATATCATGAAGCTGACCGACGGCCTCTTCCTGGAGCGCTTCCACGAGATCGGCAAGGCCTACCCCGAGATCGAGAAGGCCGACGTCATCGTCGACGCCCTGTGCATGAACCTGGTCATGAAGCCCAGGCAGTACCAGATGATCGTCCTGACCAACCTTCAGGGCGACATCGTGAGCGACCTTTGCGCCGGCCTGGTCGGGGGCCTGGGTTTCGCCCCCAGCGCCAATATCGGCAACCACATCTCGATCTTCGAAGCGGTCCACGGCACCGCACCGGATATCCAGGGCAAGGGGATCGCGAATCCGACGAGCCTGGTGCTCTCGGGGCTGATGATGCTGCGGCACCTCTGCCTGTATCAGGAGGCCGCTCATATCGAGAACGCTCTGCTCGCGGCCCTGGAGTCCGGCATCCACACCGGCGATTTCGGCAGCAAGGTCATCCCGCCCGTGGGCACCAAAGCGTTCACGCAGGCGATCATCGACCGCCTGGGCAAGAAGCCCCAGAGCATCCCGTCGGTCGAAGTCCCCGAGGCCGGCCAGCACTGCATGATTCGCGCCCCCAGGCCGACGACCCAGCAGCTCATCCGCACGTTCACCGAGATGAAGGCTCAGGTTGTCGGCTGCGACCTCTACATCGACACCACGCAGCCGCCCGCAAAGATCGCCGACGCGATGGGCAGGCTGTGCGAAGGCACTCCCTTCCGCCTCACGCTCATCTCCAACCGCGGCACACAAGTCTGGCCCACCGGCAGCATCTACACCGAGTGCGTCGACTACCTCCGCGTGCGATTCGAGCTCAAGGACGCCGCGTCACCGGTCGACCAGCAGGCCTGCCTGGCCCTCTTGATCAAGGTCGCGGCTTCGTTCACCATCGCCAACTACGAACTCCTCCGCACCTTCGACGGCGTCCGCGGTTTCAGCATGGCACAGGGGCAGTAGCCGGCAAGGCTGCATGGTGGCAAGGATGATCCCGCTTCGGGTCATCCTTGCGAAAAAGCCTGTGCGTGCGAATCATCCTGCTCGAACACTTCCGCACTCGGGGCACGGGGAATCGGCGGGAAGTGACGCGAGGTCGTAGGCACATGCGACGCACTGGCCTCTGCGTCTTCGATTGTTTCGGCGAGCGCGGCGGATTGCGAAGCGCGGCCCTTCTACCAGGGTCGCAATCGCAAGGGCGTACAGCAGTCCACCGGCGAAGAGGCCGCCCCAGATCGGCAGAAGGGGGAGAACATGCTCGTATCCGCCGGGGCCGGTCTTGCTTATGCGAAAAGCGCCAAAGACGGTCGGCTGCATCGGAGGCGAGTTGGTGGGAAAGGGCGAGGGGGCGCTCAACTGGCACCACATCGATTCGAATGGCCAACCGGAGGAGACAGCGCCTCGACAGTCTTCCAGCTTCGACGAGGGCCAGGATACGGAAGTACCCCACGGGTATAGGTGCTTCCTTCCCCAGTCTGGAATGGAGCCGAAAAATCTCGAGATGTGTTGGGCATCGTTTGTGCCGGGAAACCATGGGTCGATGCGTGTGTCGTAGCGAGTGACGCCGCCGAAGGGAAACACGACCAGTTCGATCGACCCCACACCCTCACCCGTGGTGGCCTCACGGAATCGCCAGAGGTGTGTCTCCGGGAAGTGCGAATACCCCCCTCTAAGATTCAACCGCACGCCGCATGCAGCGCCGACGACCGCGTTCAACGCCAGGCCGGCGAGGAGATACAAGAGGCCGCGGCGCATGTGGGAACGCGTGAATGCCACATCTCCAGTATAACGAAGCGAGGATGAGGTGAATGAGGAGCGTTGTCGCGGATGGCGCTGTGCGTACGAATCACCCCGCAAGGATGACCCGAAGCGGGATCATCCTTGCCACCGGCGATCATCCTTGCCACCGGCCGCGAAGCAGCCACAGCGCCGACATCACCTCCCATACCGCCTGCACCACAAACGCCCCGCATTCCCAACCAATTCCAGCCCGGGCGATGAGTGACCGCGATCACGGGTCGAGGCGGAAGTTGCGCATCATGCCCATGTCCTCGTGGACCAGATTGTGGCAGTGGTAGAGGAACAGGCCCGGGTAGGAACCGTGCCGAAGCAGTATTCGGACCGTTTCCCCGGGCATGATCATGAACGTGTCCTTCCAACCCGAGTTGTTGTACCCGTCCTTCACGGTGTTCCAGTTGGCGAGTCCCGCGGCGGTGACGGTGCGGTCGAGAATCTGGAACTGCCGCCCATGGAAGTGGATAGGGTGGGCGATCTGCATCGCCCCCGCGGTGTTGGTCACACGAATGACCTCGAGTGTCCCGCACCGAGCGATCTCGTTCGCGGCCACATCGAACATGGAGAAAAGCCCGCCGTTGAGCGTGAAGCTCGGCATCCCGCCGCTGGTGATCAGGTTGATCGCGTAGGTCTTTGGGGTGCTCGCGTTGACGGCGTCCTGGAGCCGGTAGGGCGTGATCGCCGAGAGGGTGGCCGGCAGCGTGCGATTCTCGGTGACGCCCTGAATGATCTCAAACCGCAACACGTCGAGCGCAACGCCCTGGCTTGTGCCGGCTCCCGAGAAGGGCAGGCTCCTCAGCACGATCTGGGTCCCCACGGGGCGGCCGCGGAAATCGGCCCAGATCTCGGCCCGCTCACCCGGCGAGAGCATCAGGTAGGGCTTGGTCTCGGGCGCCGCCAGGAGCCCCCCGTCGTTCCCGATCACGACCATCGGAGTCCCGTCGGAGAACGCGAGTTTGTAGATGCGACTCGATGAGCCGTTGAGGAGCCGAAGCCGGTGAACGCGTGAGCTGGTCTGGTGCACGTAGTTCGGCACCCCATTCACGAGCATCGTGCTGCCGAAGAACCCGTTGAGCATGTTGGGGTTGAAGACGAACTGGTTGCTCGCGTCGAAGGTGCGATCCTGGATGCACACGGGCACGTCAAACGCGCCGCTCGGCAGGTTGAGCCGCGCTTCCTCCGCGTCATGCACCAGGAAGAACCCGGCCAGTCCCATCTGCACCTGCTCCACGGTTGTCATGTCCGGGTGAGGATGGTACCAGTACGTGCCCGCGCGATTGAGCACCGGAAAGGAAACTGTGCTCGTGGTGCCGCTGGGAAATGCCATGGAAGGATGCCCGTCCACGCTCGCGGGAACATCCAGGCCGTGCAAATGTGTGACGGTGGGTTCCCCAAGCTGGTTGCTGAGATTGATGGTCACATGCTGCCCGCGCAGGACGTGAATGGTCGGTCCGAGGAAGGAATTGGCGACGGGCACCAGCGAGCCCGGAGCACCATTGACCAGGAAGCCCGTGTACGACCAGACGTTTGTGGAGGCGCCCGCGAGGATGGACTGGGTCCGTGGGATCGCGGAAAGGCTGATCTCAAGCTCACCCGGCGTCCATGCCGGGACGGGCGGGACTGGCCTGATGTGCTGGGGGTGCTGGGCGCGGGCGTGGGCGCTGAGCCCGAGCACGACACCGACCGCCAGTAATGCTGCTAAAGAACGTGATGCCGTTGAGCAAATCAGGGTCATGTTCCGAATCTCCAGCTGGAACGCAAATCCCAGTGACGACCCGGCACTCAGATCGGGCCTCGCTTTCGAGTGTACTACCAAGAAAGGCCAGAAACGAGGCTGCTTTCAGAATAATCGATAAAATGGTCCGAAAATACAAACCAAAGCCTGCGGCGGGTGCCCGCGACGAAAGTCGAGCCCACGGGTTCATCCTTGCCGCCCGCCGCGCAACAGCCACAAGGCCGCCATGACCCCCCACACCGCCTGCACCAGCACAAACGCGCCGAACCCGTGCACGGTCATGGGCAACTGCCCGGCGAGCAGGGCCACGACCGGAATGATGCCGCCGATGACGCCCAGGATCCCCAGCGTGCGCGTGCTGCGTCCGCGCGACAGAAACACGATCGACCACAACGCAACCGCCGCGCTCATGCCGATCACGCCCAGGTGATCGCAAGCGTGATTCGCCGCCATGCAGAACACCAGAAGCGCCCGCGCGGGCTCCTGCTTGGCGGGCTCCAGTTCCGCGTAACGGACAGCGACGTTGGTCAGGATCTGCCCATTGATCGTCGCCGCCGCGATCAGCGCGACCACACCCACGCCCATCGCCACCAGCCCGCAGCGGACGGCCGCCAATCGCAACCCCATCGCGTCCGCAAGCCCAATGAACCCGCAGAACACGACGCAAATCCCTGCGATCGCCAGCGCGTGGGCCCCCCGGTTGAGCAGCTGCCCCTCGTTCATTTCCCGCAGGAAGCCGTCGAGCTCGTGCGTGTGCGCCACGGGGTGGATCGCCATCGCGGCAATGGTGACCGCAAAGCCCAGCAAGAGCAGGACCGCGGCGTTACGGTGGGCGGTTGAGACGGACGGCGGGAGCGTGGGGGATTCTTCGGGCATGGGCGCTGGGTCTCCGGTAAGATGAGAGTCTCTGTCCGCACGATGCGCCGGTCCACGCAGCACGCCTCGCCGGATGGAGAAGTCGGGCGCGATCGCCCATTTGTCCGACCGATTTCGCCCACTGGGAGCCCGCGTGCCACGTCGCAATCAGGATTCACGGGTAAGGAGCACGCGCGACGCGATCGTCGCCTCGTTCAACCGTCTGGTGCTCCGCCGCGGCTACGGCGCGACCAACGTCCCCGAGATCGCGGGCGAGGCCGGCGTCGCCCGCTCGACGTTCTACGAGCACTTCCAGAACAAGGACGCGCTCTTGCGCCGCTCGGCCCTGCACGTGCTGGCCCCGCTGGCCGAAGCCACCGGGCCCACCGGCGAAGCCGCGGCGATCACTGGCACCCTCGAGCACATTCGGGACAACCGCCGGATGGCCCGCGAGATGATGACGGGCGATGCGGGCGAACAGCTCGTGCTGGCGCTCGCGGATCTGGTGGAGCGGCAACTCGCTGGGACGAATTTCGCCATCCCGGTGCGCCTGGTGGCGATGCAGATCGCCCGCTCGCAGCTGGGCCTCATTCGCGCGTGGATCGATGCGCTGGAGCCGTGTCCGGCGAGCGCCCTTGCGAGCGTGCTGCTGGCGCAAACGCCGGCGAGCGTGGAGGCGGCTCGGTGGCAAGGATGATCCTTTCCACCATGCGTTGATATACACTGGGCCCATGGGCACCATTCTCCCCAACCCGCGTGTGTCGCCTCGCTTCGCCGGTCTTTGCACCTTTGGGCGCTATCCGCGCCTCGAGGATGTCGCGCCGGCGAATCGCCCCGTTGATTGGGCCGTCTTTGGCGTGCCGCACGATGCGGGTGTCACGTATCGGCCCGGCGCCCGCTTTGGCCCCAGGGCGATCCGCGAGGCGTCACAGTATCTCAAGCGGTTCCACCTTGAGCACGCCGTCGACGTCTGCACCGTCCTCAGTCTCGCCGACGCGGGCGATGCGCCCGTCGCCCCTTACTCCTGCAAGGAGAACATCGCGGGCGTGCGAACTTGGGCCGGCGGCCTCGCCGACGCGGGCCGCACCAAGCTCATGGCTCTGGGCGGCGATCACAGCATCGCCTACGCCAACATCGCCGCGACATGGGACCGGCTTGGCCGCCCCGCCGGCGGCCTGGCCCTCATCCAGTTCGACAGCCACCTGGACACCGTCCCATCGGTCTGGGGAGAGGAGTGGGGGCACGCCTCGCCCTTCTTCCGCCTCATCGAGGACGGCATCGTCGACCCCAAGGCGATGCTGGCCGTAGGCGTGAAAGGTCCGCTCAACGTCGGCACCGATCTCGACTACGCCAAAGGCAAGGGCGTCACGATCGTGCCCTACTCGCAGTGGGAGAGGGAAGGCGACAAGGCGATCCGTGCATTCACGGCCGCACTCAAGGGCCGCCCGACCTACATCACGTTTGACATCGACGTGGTCGACCCCGCGTACGCCCCCGGCACCGGCACCCTCAGCGTCGGAGGCTTCACATCCGCCCAGGCCCTCACGCTTTTGCGCTCACTCAAAGGAATCAACGTGGCCGGCGGCGACGTGGTCGAAGTCCTCCCCGACCGCGACCCGACGGGGATCACCGCGTTCCTGGCGGCACATATTGCATTTGAGATCCTGGCCCTTGACGCGGCGGCAAAGGCAAGTTGAACAGGACTGGGGACGGAGGCAAGTTGAACAGGACTGAGGACTGAGTAAAGGCAGAAGGCGGAACTTGAAGGCGGAAGGCTGAGTCGATTCCGCCTTCAGCCTTCACTTTCCGCCTTCTGCCTTCTTGTCTTTACTCAGTCCTCAGTCCTGCTCAACTCAGTCCTCTGCATTCGACCTTCGCTGCTTGGTCGCCGACCTCGCCCGCTTGTCCTCAACCCGCCGGCGCTTCGCGCCCTTGCTCACCTTGGTCGCGATCCGCCTCTTGGGCTCCACGATCGCCTTGAGCACGATCTCGCGGAGCCGATCGAGCACCTCGGCCTTATTTCGCTCTTGCGACTTGTTCACGTCGCAGCTGAGCACAAGCTCGCTGTCGGTGGTGATCAACCCGCGGGCCTGATCGCTCAGCCGATGCGTTTGGCGGTCATTCAGCCCAAGGTCGCCCAGCCGCACCCGCAACTGGCACTTGGTCGCCCGCTTGTTCACGTTCTGCCCGCCCGGCCCCGAGCTCGACACAAACGTGAACTGCAGGCGATCCAGCGGAACCGCGATTCCGGGCCCAAGCACAACGCCCGCCACCGTCGCGGGCGTTTCAGTGTTCGTTCGACTTGTCGCGTGGCTGGGGACCATCACCCGATTCTATCAGTCCCTGGCCGCTCCTGTCACGCCCAATCGGCCCTCTCGGGCGAACTCGGCGCGGTTTGTTTACACTCGGACCATGCAACTGAGCTTTTTCGGAGCCGCGGGAGAAGTTACCGGGTCCTGCTACCTGCTTGAGACCGATCGGGCTCGGATTGTCGTCGACTTCGGCATGCACCAGGGCGGTCGCGACGAGTGGAGGCGCAACCTCACCTTCCCGCCCCTTCGCCCCGAATCCCTCAACGCGGTGCTCGTCACCCATGCCCACATCGACCACATCGGCCGCCTCCCTCTTCTCCCCAAGCACGGCTACACGGGCCCGATCTACGCGACCGAGGCCACCCGCGACTTCATCCCCATCATGCTCAACGACTCGGGCCGCCTGCAGGAATCCGACGCGGCGCGGACCAACTTCCGCTTCGCCCGCGAGGGCCGTCCCCCCATCGAGCCGCTCTACACCGAGGCCGACGCTCAGCTCGTGCCCCCGCTCGTCAAGTCCGTGAAGCAGGGCAACAGCGTCGAGGTCGCCCCGGGCATCCGCGCCCGCTGGTTCGACGCCGGGCACATGCTCGGCTCCGCAAGCATCGAGGTCACCGTCCAGGAGAAGGGCGTCACCAAGGTCATCGTCTTCTCGGGCGACATCGGGCACAAGGGCACCGCCATCCTCCGTGACCCCGAGCCCCCGCCCGCAGCCGACATCGTGATCCTCGAATCAACCTACGGCGACCGCGACCATCGTCCGATGCCGCAGACCATCGAGGAATTCACCGGCATCATCATGAAGGCGGTGTGGGACAAGGAGCGCGTGCTCGTTCCCGCGTTCGCCGTGGGCCGGTGCCAGCAGCTGGTCTACCACCTCGCCGAACTGCGCCGGTCCAACCGTGTGCCCGCGTTCCCCGTGTTCGTCGACAGCCCGATGGCCGCCCTGGCCTTTGAGGTGTACCGCAAGCACGTTGAGCTCTATGACGCCGAGGCCGTCGCCTTGCTCGACTCCGGCGGCACGCCGCTGTCGATGCCCGACCTCAAGGTCATCAGTGCCGCCGAGGATTCCAAGAAACTCAACTCGAACTTCGGGTGCAACATCATCGTCGCACCCTCGGGCATGTGCACCGGCGGACGAATCCTGCACCACCTGCGCCACAACGTGTGGCGCAAGGGTGTGCACATCCTGATCGTCGGTTACCAGTCCCACGGCTCCATCGGGCGTCAGCTCGTCGAAGGGGCCGAGACGATCCGGATCATGGGCGACACCGTGGTGGTGCGTGCTCAGGTCCACACGCTCAACGGCTTCTCGGGGCACGCGGGGCAGACCGAGCTGCTCAGCTGGGCAACCGCCGTCAAGGGCGCCTCGCCCGCGAAGACCCCGCCCAAGTTCATCCTGACGCACGGCGAAGACATGCCGCGGGAAACGCTGGCGAACAAGCTCACGGGGATCTTCGGTGCGACGCCCAATCGACCCAAGTGGGGCGACTCGATCGATCTCAACACGCTGTAGGTCACTTCTGCACCACCAGCACGGGTACCGGCACGGGCACCGCGATCTTCGCCGCCTCCAGCGACGACTTCACCTCACGAAAGAGCTGCTGCTGCAC
The DNA here is from genome assembly GCA_964358855.1 of uncultured Phycisphaeraceae bacterium. Taxonomy (GTDB): domain Bacteria; phylum Planctomycetota; class Phycisphaerae; order Phycisphaerales; family UBA1924; genus UBA2396. The sequence goes on along the minus strand of CAYHQQ010000047.1, from coordinate 6,706 downwards.
CACGCCCAGTTGTTCGCGCGTCGCCCACGCCCGCACCGCCCACTGCACACTCGCCGGCGACATCGCCGTGATCGCCACCTCGGGCGCCGGGTCGGTCAGGATCCCCGGCACTCGTCTCACCGCCGCCTCGAGCACCGCTCGCGTTGTGTCCAGGTCGGTGTCGTAGATCGTCGACGCGATCACCTCCGCTCGCCTTCGCGAGTGGTGCGAGGTGTTCTCGATCACGTTCCCCGAGATCTGCGAGTTGGGAAGCACGATCCGTCGCCCGTCGGCCGTGTCGATCTCCGTCATGAACAGCCCGACCTCGTTCACGCTCCCCGCCTGACCCGCGATGTTCACCGCGTCGCCAACCTTGAAAGGGCGGAAGACCAGGAGGATCACACCCGACGCGAAGTTCGAGAGCGTCGATTGGAACGCCAGGCCGATCGCCAGGCCCGTCGCGGCCAGGACCGCCGTGAAGTTCGCCGTCTGGACCCCCAGCTGTCCCATTGCCGTCACCATCGCCAGGACCAGGATTCCCCACCACGCGGCGTTGGCCAGAAACTTGGCAATGGTCAGGTCGAGGTGCGTGCGCCCCGTCGACTGGCGAACCAGCCGCCGGACGGAACCAGCCACGATCCAAGCCACGACCACGATGACGATCGCGGCCAGGATCCGCCCGCTCCAGTCCATCGCCATGGGCCCGTACTGCTGCCACAGTGTCGAAACGTCGGCCACAACCCCTGAAACCCGCGTCGCCGGCTCGCTGTTGGCCATCGGATACCTCCATTTTTGCCCCGATATTCGGACCGACTTGTAGGCTCCGTCGCGTCCAGACTCCAGATTGAGCGGATGGTTGCCTAGCCTTGGCCGGGCCTGTGCAGAACTCCATCCAGACGAGCCGATATCCGGGTGCTGTGGCGTTGGGAATCCGTGGGCACGTCTCGAAAGGGCAGGGCGAGTAGACATGAATCAGTCCGACCATCCCGGCAATGGCTCACCCGATCCCAGGGTCTTTGACCGCCGCGCCGCACTCAAGATCGGGGCCGCCTCCGGTCTGCTCGCGTGGCTGGCCGGGTGTGCTTCGGGCGGCAGTATGGCCAACGCGCCCGGTCCACTCTGGCCCACGCCCCCCACCAAACCCGACACGTACCCCACACGCCCGGTTCCCAAGCCCGCCTCGGGTGGGACGTCGTCACAGGCCGCGATCGGGCCCGTTCCTGGGGTCATTCCTCGCAGCGCGTGGATCAACGCGGGCATCATTCAGAGCCGCGTCCACCCGATGAACGGCATCCGGCGCATCACGGTCCACCACGCCGCCATCGATAACTCCGACCTGCTCTCCGCAGCCGACGTCAAGAGGCGCCTGGTCAACATTCGCCACGAGCACATCAACCGCAGACCCGAGCCCTTCGGCGATATCGGTTATCACTTCATGATCGATCCCCAGGGGCGAATCTGGGAAGGGCGTTCGCTCGCCTACCAGGGGGCCCACGTCGCCGATCAGAACGAGCACAACCTGGGCATCATGCTCCTGGGCGATTTCACACGCCAGACGCCCACGCCCCAGCAGATCGCGAGCCTCGACTCCTTCGTCACGCAGCAGATGCACCGATTCACTGTCCCCGTGAATCGGGTGTTCACGCACCGTGAGCTGGGCAAGAGCGCCTGCCCGGGCGTCAATCTACAGCGGTACGTCGACCGCTCCAGAAAACTGGGGCCGATTCGGTACGCCTGACCACGCCCTCGCTGGATTCGCAAGCCTCTTGCAAGGACGCGGTGTGCCTTTCGCGATTCGGTAGGATGAGCCTTCTCTCAAGGAGGCGTCCCATGGCTCGCTCCACCATCGGCTCACTTGCGTGCGTTCTGACCTTCGCGCTGGCGCCCACACTCGCGGGACAGCCTCAGGTCCCCGCGTCCGCCGGGCGCTTCGCCCATGCGGCCGTCGCCGCCGACCACGCCATTGCGTCACAAGCAGGCCTCGAAATCCTGAACAAGGGCGGAAACGCCGTCGATGCCGCCGTCGCCACCAGCTTCGTGCTCTCGGTCGTCCGCCCCTTCTCATGCGGCATCGGCGGCGGCGGATTCATGGTGATCCACCTCAGTTCCCATCCCAACACCGCGCTCAAACTCCCGCTCGACGTCAGCCTGAACTACCGAGAGCAGGCCCCAGCTTGGGCAACACCCGATTGCTACGAGCGCCTCGACGCCGCCGGAGGTTCGCCCGATTCGAGCACCAAAGGCGGCACCGCCGTGGCCATTCCCGGCACGATGCTGGGGCTCCTGACCGCTTTGGAACGCTACGGGACACTCGACCGCGCGACCGTGCTGGCGCCGGCGATCAGGGCCGCCGAGGAGGGGTTCATCGTCGACGCCGCGTACCTCACCGCAGTCGTTGACGACGTCATGCCTTGGTACGCCAAAGAGCCCGCCCGTCGCGAGCGATTCGCATGGGTCTGGCATCGTTTCCTCCGCGATGGAAGCGTCAAAGTCGGTGACGTGATCACCCTGCCCGAGCAGGCGCAGGCGCTGCGCCTGCTGGCGCGCGACGGTGTGGTCGCGTTCACCCAGGGGCCTATTGGCCTGGCGATCGTGGCGGCCGTGCGGGGCGATATCGCCAACAACCCGGTGGTCGCCGGCGGCGGAATGACGATGGCGGACCTGAACGCGCAGACGGTGGTCGAACAGCCGCCGCTCTCGGCTGGCTTTCGTGGCGACCTGGTTCTGACCATGCCCCCGCCCTCTTCGGGCGGGATCGTGCTCGCACAGGTCTTTGCGACACTCGATGCCCGAGTCGCGGATCTGAGCGGCATCGCCCATAACTCGCCCGACTACATCCACTTCGTGGCCGAAGCCTCCAAGCACGCCTTCGCGGATCGCGCGCGGTGGCTCGCCGACACGGCGTTCAGCCCCGTCCCCCTGGCGGCTTTGCTCAACCCCGCCATGCTCGCGGCCCGCGGAAAGTCGATCGACTTCGGGCGTGTGCAGGCGCCCGCGAGTTATGGGCTCTCGCAAATCCCCGAGGACCACGGCACCAGCCACCTCAGCGTGGTGGACGCCATGGGCAACGCGGTGGCCTGCACCGAGACGATCAATCTGGTGTTCGGCAGTTTGCTGGCGGTGCCGGAATTCGGCTTTGTGCTCAATAACGAGATGGACGACTTCCTGACCCGCCGCGGCAAGCCGAATGCCTTTGGACTCACCCAGTCCGACCGAAACTTGCCCGCGCCGGGCAAGCGACCCCTCTCGAGTATGTCGCCCACCATCGTCCTTCAGAGTCCGGCCGGTGGCCCGCCGAAGGTTCGGCTTGTGGTCGGAGCATCGGGCGGCCCCAGGATCATCAGCGGGACCTTGCAGTCCGCGCTGAACGTGCTCGCTTTCAACCAGACGGCCCTGGCGGCCGTTTCTGCGCCGCGGTTCCACCACCAGTGGATGCCCGAAGAGCTCGAGCTTGAGAGGCCGCTGCACGAGGACGCACTCGTCCGGGAACTCAAGGCCAAGGGGCACCAGCTCAAGAGTCGGGAGAAGACGGGGTGGGTTGGGGTGGTCCAGCTGATTCGCCGGATCGAGGGTGAAAGTACGGGCTGGGACGCGGTGAGTGACCCTCGAAAGGGCGGCGTCCCGGCGGGATACTGAGCACTATTCCGCGGCTGGCGATTGGGGTGGGGAAATGGACTGTAACGCGTTATAACTGAAACACTTATGAGTCAGTCGCCCGCTGCGCAGATGGTGCAGACTGCGCCGCCTGAACTTTTCTTCAAATATTCCTCCCCGGTCCTCAGGAAATCGGTGGCAAATCCTGAAATCTGTGGCCTATTTGCCACTGGCAGGGAATGCACACTTTTCGAGAGGGAGGAGTTTCGTTATGCAGATTCGTTCGATGCTCATCGCGGGGTCTTTGGCCACCGCAACAGTCTTGGGCGCCGGTCAGGCGCTCGCGTTTGTCCCTTGGATCAACCCCTCCGGCAACGCCGGCACCTTCAGCTGGGCCAACGGTGGCTCACGCGATGGGTTGTTTGGCAGCCCCACCGTCGTCGGAGGAGACACGTTTGTGTTCTTCCCCGCCGGGTTCCGGGCGCAGAGCACCAACGGTGGCGTCACCATTGTGGGTGACCGGCTTGAGTTTGATCTCTTTGCGGCCCCTGGTTTCCAGGTCAGCGGCATTCGGATCAGCGAGTACGGCGACTACGGCGTGATCGGTGCCGGTTCATCGGTTTCGGCCGCTGGATCGCTGATCGCGACCAACCTGGACACCGGCGCCACGATGTTCAACGCTTTGGTGACCACCCCTGGCGTGCCGATTACCTCCGGGTTTGGCAACTGGTCGGGCGTCGAGGCACTCGATTTCGTCGGCTGGACCAGGCTGCACGTGGTGATCGATAACGATCTGATCGCGATCAGCGGAGCCAATGGTGCGGCGTACATCGAGAAGAAGGTCTTCGCGGCCGGATTCTCGATCACGCTGGTTCCCACGCCCGGCACGGCCGCCCTGATGGGTCTGGGCTCGCTGCTGGCCGTCCGTCGCCGCCGGTAAGTCGTTTGGCCGAAATGTTGAGGTTTTGAGAGATCTATCAAGCCAGCTCCCCGCGGAGCTGGTTTTTTATTCGGACGGCGGCCGGGTCGTGCTTTGCCGGAATGCCACCGTTCCACGCTTTTTTATTTGAAGAACTTGGGATTCCCTCTTGCGAAATCCGCGAGGAGGGGTAGACTGACGGGGTACGAGGAGAGGATCTCTGCGCTCGGACTGGCTTTCCGCCCATTCCGACAGGAGGCGCAGGGATCGATTGGTTTCCGCATTCGAGAGACACCCAAGAGAGGGAGACGAGACTCATGAAGATTTCGACTGTTTTGTGCGTTGGCGCGGCGATTGCCGCTTTCGCTGGCTCTGCTCAGGCTTTTGTGCCCTGGTCGAACCCGACTGGAACCGCCGGCTTCTTTGACTGGTCCGGCGGTGGCTCGGACTTCGGTCTGTTCGGAAGCCCCGTCGTTGTCGGTGGCGACACGTTTGTGTTCTTCCCCTCGGCTTTCAGGGCTGAAAGCGTCGGTGGTGGGTCGACCATCACGTACGATCGCCTTGAGTTCGAGGTGACTGCCCACGCCAACTTCTCGTTCAGCGATATCCGGATCACCGAGTACGGCGATTACGGCATCGTCGGCTCGGGCAGCGTTGAGGCTGGCGGCACCCTGTTTGTCACAGACCTTTCGGGCGGCGGCGGGACCCTGACCGACAACCTGGTCACCTCGCCCGCTTCACCGATCACCTCGGGCATCGGCAACTGGTCCGGCACGGCCGGCGTTGACTCGTCCGCATGGGGTTCGACCCGCATGCGTGTGGTCATGAATAACAACCTGGTCGCGATTTCGATCGGGAATTCGGTCGTTTGGATCGAGAAGAAGGTTTCGGGTTCCGCGGTGAGCGTGCAGATCGTGCCCACCCCCGGCTCGCTGGCTCTTCTGGGTCTGGGTGGTTTGGCTGCTGTTCGTCGTCGTCGCTCGGTGTGAGCGACGATGGGCAAGACAGGTCCCTATTTGTGGCGGTTCGTAGAGAAATCGAAAAATCTTCCAAAGTTGGATCAAGAGGACTTGTGCCGGCGAAATGAACCGTTATACTGGCTGAGTCGATTCCGCAGACTCGGCAAGTTTTGAGAGAGTTTTCGCGCATGATTTAGACTGCGGTAGGGTGAGAGAGATTTTCTACGAAGGAGGAGACTGAAGATGAAGAAGGTTACTGCGATTCTGGCCCTCGCTGGGTCCGTCGCCATTGTCGGTTCGGCCCAGGCATTCGTGCCGTGGACGAACACCAACGGTACCGCTACGAATTTCGACTGGTTTGGTGGTGGATCAGACAACGGTTACTTCGGTAGCCCGATTCTGGTCGGTGGAGACACGTTTGTGTTCTTCCCCAGCACCTTCCGCGCCCAGTCGGTCAACGGCGGCGCTGACATTCGGGCCGATCGCCTCCAGGTCGAGCTGCTCGCTCACCTGGGCCAGCGCTTCGACTCGATCTCGATCACCGAGTTTGGTGACTACGGCGTCGGCGGCGCGGGCAGCAGCGTCACGGCCGACATGGCCATGTTCATCACCGACCTCAACAACTTCCGCGTTGCCAACACCAACCAGCAGTACAACAACAGCACTCCTGGTCTGGGCAACTGGAGCCTCGGCGCGACGATCGACCTGACCCTCTCGCCCCCGGCTTGGAACCACGTTCAGCTCGTCCTGAACAACAACCTCATCGCGATCAGCGGCGGCCCCGGCGGCTTCGCTTTCATCGAGAAGAAGGTTCAGGGCATCATCATCCGGATCCCGACCCCGGGTTCCATGGCCATGCTCGGCATGGGCGGCCTGGCTCTGATCCGTCGTCGTCGCTGAACGCAGCTCGACCTCGTCTGACTTTCACAACCGCGGCCTCTCGAGGCCGCGGTTGTCTTTTTGAATCGATCGTGCCAACAGAGCCGCGAGCGTCAGCGAGCGACGAAAGCTCCGTAATCGACGTGCTCGCTCGGAGCGCAGACTCTCCGCGCGATGGCGGTGTTCTCGCGGCAATAGTTTCACGGAGAAGCGAGTCGGTTCGCGATGTGCGTGCGGCACCATCGCGTTCTGACGCTCGCTCTGTCGGCAAGGGCTGTCTGGGGCGTCGCTCGCTGACGCTCGCGGCTCTGTTGGCAGGAACTGTCTGGGGCGTCGCTCGCTGACGCTCGCGGCTCTGTTGGCAGGAACTGTCTGG
>CAYHQQ010000046.1:0-33060 GCA_964358855.1 uncultured Phycisphaeraceae bacterium | reverse complement strand
TGTGGATTGTGATGGGGTGGTGGATGGGGAGGATCTGGCCCGGTTCCTGGAGGTGTTTGAGACCACGGGGGGGCCTGAGGCCGATGTGAACCATGATGGGAGCGTGGATTTCTTTGATTACGACGAACTGGTGCGGGCGATTGAGGGGGGAGGCTGAGCTGGGAGTCATCGCCGGGCCGCCGAGGCTTCGAGTCGCCAGGTTTCGCGTCCAGTAACACGAATGGCGGCCGTACGCGAACCCTCGCTGGCGCGTCGGGCTCTGACGGTTTTGGTGTGCCTATACTTGCGGCAGCCAGTGGCCTCAGTGTTCTTGGTGGCCCGTCATGCCTCCTTTGGCGACGGACCTTGAATCGTTCTGGGAATCTGCTGGCAGCGTCTCCGTGAACCGCTCCTCGCCTTGTGGCGATGGCTCCGCGGGGAGATGCTCCGCCCCGCTTGGGATGTTCCCTCGCGGTAACCCAGTACGGCCTCTCTTGACCCCCAGTTTGGTTGGGCAAGGATCGCCCGAAATATTCGCCTCCAGCTGCGCCCACGATGGGCCGAGCAGCCGGAAACGAAGGAGTTGTTTTCGTTTGAAGTCTTTCATTGCAGGTTCCGTCGTTCCTTCCCAGTCAACCAAAACCCACGACAAGCCGCACGCCCCCCACTTCCCGCGCGTGATTGATGGGACTCATGAGACCGATGGGACTCATGGGACTAAGACGCCGCATGCGTCGGCTGATGCGGGCACGTTTGACACGCTGGGGCTCTCGCCTCAGCTTCTGTCGGTGCTCGTTGAGCAGGAGTACACCGTTCCCACGCCGATCCAGGCCAAGGCGATCCCGCCCGCGCTGGCGGGCAAGGACCTTCTGGGCTGTGCCCAGACGGGCACGGGAAAGACGGCCGCGTTCGCGCTGCCGATCCTCGACCGGCTCATGAAGGCCCCCGCGGAGAAGAATCGGCGCGGGCCGATGCTCCCCCGGGCGCTCATCCTCTCGCCCACGCGCGAGCTCGCGTCGCAGATCGGTGACAGCTTCCGCACCTACGGCAAGAACACCGGGCTCACCGGCACGATCGTGTTCGGCGGCGTGAGCCAGCATCACCAGGTCAAGGCCCTCCAGCGCGGGATCGACATTCTTGTCGCGACCCCCGGGCGCCTGATGGACCTGATGGAGCAGGGTTACGTCAACCTCAGCGAGATCCAGATCTTCGTGCTCGACGAGGCCGACCGGATGCTCGACATGGGCTTCATCATGCCGATCCGGCGGATCGCGTCGGCTCTGCCCGCGGCGGGCGCCGAGGGCACCGGTCGCCAGACCATGCTCTTCTCGGCGACGATGCCCAAGGAGATCATGCACCTGGCCGACTCGCTGCTTCGCAATCCGGTGAAGGTCGCCGTGACGCCGGTGGCGGCGACGACGGCCCTGATCGAGCAGAAGCTCTACATGTGTCCCAAGATGAGCAAGCACCAGTTGCTCGAGCACATTCTCCGCGAGGACAAGGTCGAGCGGGCGGTGGTCTTCACCAAGACCAAGCACGGGGCCGACAAGCTCAGCAAGAAGCTGATCCTGAGCGGCATCTCGACGCAGGCGATCCACGGCAACAAGGCCCAGGGTCAGCGCGAGCGGGCGCTTGACGCGTTCCGCTCGGGCAAGGCTCGCGTGCTGGTGGCGACGGACGTGGCCGCTCGCGGGCTGGACGTCGACGGCATCACGCACGTGTTCAACTACGACCTGCCGATGGAGCCCGAGGGCTACGTGCACCGCATCGGGCGCACGGGGCGCGCGGGAGCCAAGGGCGTGGCGATCTCGTTCTGCGATCGCGAGGAGCGCGGGCTCCTGCGGGACATCGAGCGGCTCACGGGCAAGCGGATCCCGCTGGTCAACGAGCTTCCCGATCTGCCCCCGCCGGTTCGCGAGGTTCGCGACTCGGAAGAGGATCGCGGCGACGAGCGTCTTGAGCGGCGTTCGCGGAGCTTTGAGGGCGGTTACTCGGCCAGGCCGAACCGTCCGATGGGCAAGCCCAGCTATCCGACGCGAAGCGCGCACCCGACAGCACGTCCGGCGGCGGCGCACGGGCATTCGGGCGGGCATTCGACGCCCAGCCCGGCTGCGGCCAAGCATGGCGAGCGGCGTGCGGGTCCGGTGGGCGGCGGCAGGCCGCTGCATCCGACGGCCCGTCAGGGCGGCGGGACGTTCGGGCGAGCGGGCAAGGGCCCCAAGCGTTCGAGCCACTGAGTCAGTCGGTGATTGAAATCTGAGATTGAATCAAGCCCCCTCGACACGGTCGAGGGGGTTTTTTGATGCGCGAACTTCGATTGCGTGGGCTCGCCGGCTGCGGCGATCAGCGACGTCGGCGCAGGGCGAGGGCGCCGATCAGAGGCAGGATGGACGCGGGCGCGGGGACGATGGTGACTTCGAGGCCGCCGTGCTCGTCGCGCTGGACCGTGGACTTGTCGATGGAAGCGGAATCGCCACCACCAAAGGTTGTGGCGGTGAGGGTGTTGAAGATTTCGACTCTGAGGAATTCACCACTGGTCCAGCCGGTGATGTTGACCGATCCGAGGGCAACCCAGATTCCGCCGCTGTAGTTGACGGTGAGGTTGGTCGTGAAGACGGCGAGGGTGGTGAGATTTGTGACGGTGAGGACGGGTGTGGAGAGAACCTGCCCGGCGCCGCTGGTTGAATAGGTTCCGTTCTCGGCGACGCTGATCGACGTGAAGGAGTAACCAGAGCCGGGAGCGTCCACGAGGTCAAAGGTGTCGCGGTCACCGACGGAAGAGATGCCGCCACCGGAGATTCCGGTGGAGAACTGGAAGGGGAAGTAGACGAGGGTGGTGCCGGCATTGACGAGCATGGGGCTTCCGCAGAGGCCGTTGTCGGAGCCGCCGCCGGAGATGTAGTAATTTCCCGCGTTCATGTTGGGGTTGGTCCAGGGGATAAAGGCGCTGGCCTTGCCGACAAGGAGTGCGAGGCCCGCGACCGAGGCGACTTTGAGTGCGGCAATCATGGTGACGATCCTTTTCGCAAGAGGACGCGGGCGAGCGGCTTTGTCTCGAACGCCCTGAAGGAAGGAAACCGGGTACGGGCGACATTGGCTGGGCTCTGGCGGCCACACGTTGTGGCAGGCCGCGGACTTCGTTCATCCGACAGGAGGCACGCCCGCGTCTGAAGATACAGGGCAGGCCTCTGGCTTGCAAGTGCTATTTTGCGTTGGGCCGTCCCACCGCCCGGCCGGGCGTTTGGCGGCTGACTCGCTAGAATGGTGGTTCTGGAGCCCCTTTCGCCATCCATGCACCTTGACCTTGACAAAACGCTCGTGAGCCGCGACCGCATCGCCACCCGGGTGGCCGAGTTGGGGGCGTCCTTGGCCAAGGACCTGGAGCGTGATCTGACGGCCTCGGGGCACTCGCCCGACCAGATCGTGATCATCCCAGTCCTGACGGGCGCGCTGGTGTTCACGGCGGATCTGATCCGGTGCCTGCCCCTGAAGCTGTCCTTGCGGCTGGTGGCGGTGTCGAGCTATCCGGGCAAGAGCATGGAGAGCAAGGGCGTGAGCATCGCCAGCGAGCTGCCCAAGGACCTGGCGGGCAAGCACGTGGTGATCGTGGATGACATTCTCGACAGCGGGCAGACCTTGGCGGTGGTGCGAGGGCTGATCGAGAAGCAGAAGCCGGCGAGTGTGCGGTGCTGTGTGCTGCTCCGCAAGCCACCGAGTGCGCGGAAAGCAGGGGGGCACGAGGTGCGTGTGGACTATGTTGGCTTTGACATCCCCGACGACTTTGTGGTCGGGTATGGGCTGGACTACGACGGGTTCTACCGAAATCACCCCGAGATCGCGACCTTGAGGAAGGAAGCGGTCGACGGGGCGAAGGGGTAGCTCGCCTGGCGGCGACCGATGACAAGACCGAGTGAGAGTGGCCCACCGACTGGGGCCGCTCGTCGAAAAATGGGAAAGGGCCCGGACGAACCCGAGCCTCTCCCCTGCGTGCGTGTGTTTCGGTCGAGGTCAAGGTTCAGCAACCGGCCTCGAATTCCCTGACGAACGCGTCGTAGTCGAAGAAGTCGACGACGCCGTCGGCGTCGATGTCTCCGCCGGAGCGCCCGACGCAGAAGCCACCCTCGAAGCACGTGACGAAGGCGTCGTAGTCGAAGAAGTCGGCCGTGCCGTCGCCATCGAAGTCGGCGATGCAACCGGCGACCAGTGTTGCGGTCGTGGGGTCATAACTGGCCTCGATCGGGACTGAGGTGAAGTAGACATCGATCGCATCGAACTGCCCGGAGAGCCACTGGCTCGCGGCCACGACCGTCTGGCTGTCGCCCCGGGAGGGCCGGTACCCGTCCACGAAACGGGCGTTGACGGTGCCAGCGAGCGTGGCGCTCTCGGCGACGATCGTGCCGTAGGAGCCAGGCGTGCTCCCGGCGATGTTGCAGGTCAGGGATCCGCCGGGGGCATTGTCGAATTGGCCGTTGATGCCCACCGTCGCGTTGCTGTCGATGATGAGGTCTCCGTGGTTGGAGAAAGCATGGCTCGCGGGGTTTATGAACGCGGAGGTGCCGCTGAGCACGATGAGGCCGTCGTTCTGGCGAGCCTGCTGCAGCGGCACGAACATGGACCCCGGGTCGCTCATGGCGATCGTGGCGCCCGAGCCAACGGCGTTCATGGTGGTGTTGTCGAGGAAGATGCGCCCGAAGTGGCGGCAATCCCATCTTCCGCGGACGAGCGTGCCATCGGGCGAGACATCCCACGAGTTGAGGATGTGCAGATCGGGCTTGTCGACGACGACGTACTTGTCGTTGAGCAATGGAAGGCCGGCCGAGAACGTCACGACATCGGAGGTGAGCCCGATGACGGAGATACTTCCATCATTGACGATGTAGGGCGCAGTCTGTCCTGCGTAGTTCGTGGAGTCCACGACGCAGCTGGCGGAGAACTCCATCAGGGCGTGGTCCTGGATCGCGATGTACGTGGCGTCGCCCCAGTTGGCGCTGCGCCGACCGACCCACAAGGGCTGGTTCGAATCGTGCTGGAGGTACCCATTGAGCTGGAGGTACGTCCCCAGCGTGACCCCGCCGGAGTCGTAGGCCGGGATGACGATGCTGCCCGAGGGATCGACGATGAACGAGCCCGAGCCGTTCCACAGGCGTCCGATGCCCGCGCCCGACCACATGGTGATGGTGCCGTTGTTGTGGACGTCGTCCTGGTGCACGAACTCGGCACCCGAGCCGGCGATCGACATCGTGCCCCAGAAATGGATGGAAGCCGAGCCGTAGACGTAGAACTGGCCCAGGATCACAAGTCCCCCACCATCGCGCACGAGCAGGTCCCGGATACCGACGTAGCCCGTCACGAGCGGCGTGCCTCCGGCGGGGATTTCGACGTAGTCGTTCACGCCCGGGACTCTGCCTCCAATCCAGTTGGCCGGATTCGTCCACAGCGAATCGGGGCCGTTGATGTTCCAAGTGATGGTGGCGGCGGGGGCGGTTCCGGCGATCGAGACGAGTGCGAGAAGGGCGGTGCGAACATTCATGGGAAGCTCCGTTTCAGGTGAGAGGCGGGCCCGGGATAGGGGCCCGAGGCCCCAAGTGCGTGCGGAATCGGGGGCGACTGCGGCGACGAATGTTGGAATTCCGGGCGCGAATTTGCGGCTGGGCGTGGGCGAGCGGGGCTGGAAACGCAAAGACGCCCCGACAACGCGGGGCGTCCATTGCGCTGGGTGTGTGGGCTGGTCGGGGACGTCGAACCTGCGTTCAGCAGGGCGTTTCGAAGGCGACGACAAAGGCGTCGTAGTCGAAGAAGTCGACGGTGCCATCGCCATCAAAGTCGGCGGTCTTGGCGGCCGGGCAGGCGTTGCCTTCGAAGCAGTTCACGAAGGCGTCGTAGTCGAAGAAGTCGACGCTGGCGTCGCCGTCGAAATCGGCTGGGCATCCCACGACGAGCCTGGCGGCATTGACGTCGTACTCGGTGCGGACCGAGGCGGGAGTGTTGAGGATGTTGACGGTCTCGAACTGACCCGAGAGCCAGCTGCCCGAGCTCACAACCTGGAGGATGTCGCCGGTGCTGGGGTTGAGGTACCCGGCACCGAAGTACGCGTTGAACGTGCCGGCCAAGGCCGCCGTACCCGCGTTGATCGTGCCGTAGGAGCCCGGGGTCGACCCGGTGATCCAGCAGTCGATCGTGGCGTCGTGGGCGTTGTAGAACTGGTTCAGAGTGCTCAGCGTCGACCGCTCGCCGATCTGGATGCGCCCGTGATTGGTGAAGGTGCCGCCGGGGGGGGCGAAGTACATCGACGCGGTGTTGTCGAGGATGATGGTGCCGGCGTTCTCGCGGGCGTTGCCCAGGCCTGAGATTGTCGAGCCGTAGCCGGTGAGATACACCAAGGCCCCGGCGCCGACGGAGTTGAGGGTGTTGTTGTCGAAGAAGACCCGGCCGAAGCTCGAGCAGGCCCACTGGCCGCGTGTCAGCGTGCCGTCGGGGGTGATGTCCCAGGAGCTGCGGATGTGCACGTCGGGCTGGTTCACCAGGAGCACTCCCGCGTTGAACACGGGAAGGGTCGCGGAGAAGTTGACGACGTCGGAGAGGAGCCCTTCGATGTCGATGGTGCCCGCGTTGACGATGTAGGGCGAGGACTGGTTTGGGTAGGCGGTGGCGGTCATCGAGCCCGAGTGCGAGTAACGCAGCGTGCCGCCCGAGTTGATCGAGATGTACGTGTTGTCGCTGGTCTCGCTCACCCACCGGCCGACGTTGACGGGGTAGGTCGACTGCACGTCGATCAGGCCGTCGACCTGCATCGCGGTGCCCAGGATCACGCCGCTGGTGTCGTAGTTGGGCACGACGATCGAGCCGGTGGGGCGAACGGTCAAGACGCCGGTGCCGCCGTTCATTCGTGAGACATTTCCGCCCGACCAGAGCGTGATACGCCCTTCGAGGTTGACGTCATCGCGGTGGTAGAAGTGGGCGGGCTGTCCGGCGATCGACATGGTGCCCTGGATGGAAGCGCCGCCGTTGACATTGAACTGGCTGAGGACGACCAGCCCGCCGCCGGGCTGGATGTAGAGCCCGCTGATGACGACGAAGCCGGTGATCTGCGGGCCCGCGCCGGGCGTGATAACGACGAAATCGCTGAAGCCTGGAACCACCCCGCCGATCCAGTTGGCGGGGTTTCCCCAGGCGGTGCTGGGACCGTTGGTGTTCCAGTAGATGGTGTCGGCGTGGGCGCTGCCGGCGAGGGCGGCCAAGGTCAGGGCGGACGATACGGCGGCGATTCGGGCGTTCATGGTGTGTCTCCGTGTCTGGGCGTGCGATTGGGGTGGCGTGTGCCATCCGGCGTTCCCTCGACGTGCGGAAATCACGCGGCGTCCGGCGATGCACGAGGAGAATTATTTCCGGACCCGGCCCTCGCGCACGTGCATCGAGCGCGTCAGCGTTCGGCCAGGGACCCGGCGAGCAGATCGCCCACGCGCTTGGCCCACGGGTGAGCCTCGCCCAAGGTCGCTCGGAGCTGCGCGGCGAAGAGCTCGAGCTCAGCCCGCGCGGGAGCCTTGCCCCGGGTCTGTGCCACGGCGGTGGCGATCGAGCTGTGCAGGTCGACCATCGCCTTGCGGATGAATCCGGGATCGGCGAGCTTCTCCGACAATGCACGGCGTGCCAGCCCCTCGGCCGCACCCCACTCGCCCGCCTCCAGCAGTGTGTCGACGCATACCTGCACAAGGGCGAGAGTGGCCACCGACGCCATCGTGCCGATCTCAAGCTGCGCGTTGACGGCCTGGGTGCAGAGGGGGCCGATCTCCCCCGACCGGCCGGACTTGCCCATGACCTTGCCCATGAGTTTGAGGGATTCCAGCGTGAGGGGATGGGTGCGCCCGCGGATGCGGGCGCGCCGGGCGAACTCGGCCTGCACCAGGTCCAGCGACTCTTTGGCGCGCCCCGCCGCCAACATCGCTTCGCTCGCCGCCTCGCGCACGTCCGACACCCGATACTCCCAGTCGCCCGACTCGTGGTGGAGCGTCGCCATGGCGGTCAACGCCAGTTCGACGCCCTCGCCGGTGCGTCCGGCGGCCACGAGCGAGCGGATGTGCGAGGCGGTCGCCTGATGGAGCTGCGTCGAGCGAACACCGTACGTTGCCCGGGTGTGCGCCAGAAGAGAGCCCGTCAACTCGGCGGCCTCGATGGTGGCGGCCGGCTCGCGGAGGGCGCGCAGCGTCGCGGCAAGCTGGAAGGGGCCGGCCATGTTGCGGGCGATCCACTGTTCGGGCGGAAGGACCGCGTAGACACGGCGCCGGTAGGGGAGAGCTCGCTTGAACTCACCGACTTCCTCGAGCTGATCGGCACAGGTTGCGATGAACTGCGTCGTCGCCGGCTTCTCGTCTCCCCCCCCAAAGTGAGCCTTGCACGCCGAGATCCGATCGCTCCAGTGACTCTCGCACTCGTCGATGCGACCAAGAAGGGCCAGGAGCGCCCCCAGCCGGCGCGTCTGCACATACGTGTTGAGCGGCGTGATGCTCGGATCGTCAAGGACGACGGTGAACTGCTCCCGCAGGACGCGCTCGGCAAGATCGAATCGACCCGACTCCACGAACAAGGTCGCCTGCGCCGCGAGATCGTTCGTCGGGTTTCGGGCACGGACTTTGGCCACCAGTTCTCTCGCCCGCCGGTCACCCTCGTCAAAGCGTCCAAGCTGCGCGAGCAATCGGATCACGTGCTGCTCGACGGGCCGGCCCTCCTCGAATCGCTCCTCTCCCATCTGGGAAAGGAGCTCGGCGGCTCGGGCTGCGGCCGCCAGGGAGGCGTCCATCTCGTTGTTGGACATGAAGATGAGCGCGCTGTAGAAACGCAACCTCGCCTCGCTCAGGCGGTCGCTGGAAAACTCCTTGGCCATCGACTCCTGCGCCAGGCGCAGAGCGTCGACCACCGAGACCGCGCGCCCCTGGTCGGGCATTGTCTCGTAGGCCTTGGCAAACACGGCGTCCTGCGTGAACTTGAGCGTGTTCTTGAGATTGGCGGTCTCGCGCTCCTTGGCATCGCGCTCGGCAACGGCCTTGGCTTCTGCGCGGCTGGCCTCCTTGGCCCGTTCCTCCGCCTGGCCCCGGGCGGTGACCGCCTTGGCGTACTGCACCGCGCCGAAGACGGCGCCGGCCACGATCGCCGCAACCGCCACCAGTCCACCCGCGAAGACTCCCGTGTTGCGACGCGCAAACTTCCGCACGTGATCGGAGAGGCTCGGCGCCCGGGCCAGGATCGGCACGTCGTCGAGAAACCGCCGGAGATCCGCCGCCAGATTCGCCGCGGACTGATACCGCCTGGCCGGCGCCTTGGCCAGCGTCTGCCCGCAGATGATCTCCAGGTCACGCCCGCAGGAGGGCGCGACGCTGCCCAGGAGTCTTGGATCCTCGTCGCGGATGATGCGAACCGCGTCGGGAAGCGATCGCTTGTCGAGCTCGTAGGGCGTCGTGCCCGAGAGCAGTTCGAAGAGCACCACGCCCAGCGCGTACACGTCGCTGCGCGTGTCTATCGCCGAGGCGTCGCCCGAGACCTGCTCGGGGCTCATGTACGCGAGCGTGCCCACCAGCTGCCGCTCGCCCGTTCGCATGAGCGTCAGGCGGTGCTCGGCCTCGCGCCCGCCCGTCGCACGGGCGACGCCAAAGTCCAGGATCTTGGGCTGCCCCTGGGCGTTGACGAGAATGTTCGCCGGCTTGAGATCCCGGTGAACCACGCCCCTTTGGTGCGCGTGTTCGACGGCCTCGCACACCTTGACCATCAGCTCGACCTTGTCGCGAACGCCCAACTTGTGGTCGCGGGCAAAGGTTGTCAGCGGCAAACCATGGACGAGCTCCATGGCGAAGAACGGCTGCATCCCAAAGAGCGTCTGGGCCGCCCCGGCTTCGATGATCTGGGCGATTCCGGAATGCTGAAGTCGTCCCAAGAGCTCGGCCTCGTATTCGAAGCGTTTGAGCACGCTCTGGGTCGCGAAACCAGGGCGGATGACCTTGAGCGCGACGGTGCGGTTGGGCCTGGCCTGCTCGCCCAGGTACACCACGCCCATGCCGCCGATGCCCAGCACCGAGCGGATGATGTAGGCTCCCACCCGCGTGCCCGCGGGGAGCAGCGAGGGATCCTCGCCGGGAACGGGCATGTCGACGAGCTTGGGGGCGCTCTGATCGAGCACGCCGTCGCCCTCGGCGGCACACTCAAGAAGCGTCCGGACCTCGTCGAGAAGCTGGCTGTCGTCGCGGCAGCGGGTGCGGAGCAACGCGTCGCGGGCGGCGGCGTTGTCGCACGCGGATGCCTCGGTGAAGATCTGCTCGACCAGACGCATCCGGTCCGCGTTCATGAGGCCGCACCGGCATCGGGCGAGCTCGATTCCATCTTCTTGAGCTGGGCGTGGAGCCAGGCCCTGGAGAACTCCCACGAGGTCTTGACCTGGCTCACCGTCATGTCCATCGCCATGGCGATCTCCTCGATCGTGAGCCCGGAGAAGAAGCGGAGCATCACGATGCGGGCCTTGACGGCGTCGTAGGCCTCAAGCTTGCCAAGCGCTTCGTCGATCATGAGCATCGAGGCGGCCCCGGGCTCGACAGCCATCACCTGATCGCCCAGTTCGACACGCTCTCGGTTGCCCCCGCGTTTGATCGCGTTGTTGGTGCGGGCGCGATCGACCAGGATCCGCCGCATCGCCTGGGCCGCCGCTCCGAAGAAGTGCCCGCGGCTGTTCCAACTCACGTCCTTGCCGCCCACGAGCTTCATGTACGCCTCGTGCACGAGGGCGGTGGGCTGGAGGGTCGCCCCGACGCGTTCGGTCGAGAGATGCGCCCGGGCCATCCGCCGGAGTTCTTCGTAAACGAGCGGGAGGAGTTCGTCGGTGGCGCGAGAGTTCCCGTCGCGGGCCAGGGCGAGGAGCTGCGTCACCTGGATGGCTGGATCGTTCACGTGCGCGACTCCTCCGACTCGCCGCGGCCCTTGCCGTTCGGAGGGCATGATAACGTGCCAGGGCCCAGGATGTGGGCGTGCAGGCGAGGGCCAGGGACCCAAATCGACCTCGTCGGAACGTTTCATCGCTCCGACTTCTCGGAGCACGACGATCAATGGAGGAAGGGGGTCCAAAGGGCCGCTACTATTGGGCTTAGAGGCTGTTTTGCGACCATCGCGAGCCGATTTCCCATCCTCCGCCGGAGAATGCCCGAAGTGTCAACCGCCGCTACATTGAGCCCGTACGCCGACGCCATTCTTCCCCGCACCAAGCTGCCCTTGCCGGATTTCAGCAAGCCGCTGCCGCCGTTTGATCCCCTCCCCGGGACCGAGCGGATCATCCAGTATCGCGAGGCCCTGCGCGAGGCGATGAGCGAGGAGATGCGCCGCGACCCCAGGGTCTTCCTGCTGGGCGAGGAAGTGGCCCAGTACAACGGCGCGTACAAGATCTCCCAGGGCATGCTCGACGAGTTCGGACCCAAAAGGGTTATTGACTCGCCGATCTCCGAGAACGGCTTCGCCGGCCTGGCGGTCGGGGCCGCGATGTACGGCCTCAAGCCCATCATCGAGTTCATGTCCTGGTCGTTCAGCCTCGTGGCGGCGGACCAGATCTTGAACAACGTGCCCAAGATGCTCTACATGAGCGGCGGCCAGTGGGGTTGCCCGGTGGTCTTCCGCGGCAATGACGGCGCGGGCGGCCAGTTGGGTTCGACCCACTCCTGGTGCGTTGAAGCGCTCTACAGCAACGTCCCGGGCATGAAGATCGCGATTCCCAGCAACCCGTACGACGCCAAGGGCCTCTTGAAGACCGCCATCCGCGAGTATGACCCCGTGTTCTTTCTCGAGAGCGAGCGGATGCTGGGCGACAAGGCGCACGTGCCGGCCGAGGAGTACTACATCCCCTTCGGTCAGGCCCATCTGCGCCGCGAGGGATCCGACTGCACGCTCGTGTCGTTCGGCAGGCCGGTGAACTTTTGCATCGAGGCGGCCGACGAGCTTGCCAAGGACGGGATCACGTGCGATGTGCTGGATATGCGAACGATCAAGCCGCTGGACATTGACAGCATCCTGGCGAGCGTGAAGAAGACGAGCCGCATTGTCGTGGTCGATCAGAGCTGGCCCTTCGCGAGCGTGGCGAGCGAAGTGATCACGCAGGTGGTTGAGCGAGGGTTTGACCTTCTCGATGCTCAGCCCGGGCGTGTGAATACCGATGACGTTCCGACGCCGTACGCGAAGGGCTTGGAAATGGAATACCTGCCCAATAAGGGCAAGATTGTGAAGGCGGTGCGCAAGACCTTGGGCCAGTAAGGGGACCGGCGATGGATCTCGAAGCGATCAGACAGTTTTTGCACGAGCACCCCGACGGCGTGAAGATCCGGATGGTGACGGGCAAGGAATACCTGATTCCGCATCGGGACTACATCTGGCTCGGCCCGCCACGGACGACACCCGAGTCACGCAAGAGCATGCACAGAACTTCGTTTGTCGTGCATGAGCCCCCGGAGCTTGAGATGAGGCTTGTGAACGCGATGCTGGTGGCCGAGATTCTGCCGTGGCACGCGAAGAATGGGAATGGGCACGGCAAGGCAAAGGGCAAGAAGAAGGGTTGATTTGGGATCAGCGATGGAACTCGAACGCATCCGACAGTCTCTGCACGAGCACCCATCGGGTATCGCGATCCAGATGGTCAATGGCACGGAATACCACGTCCCACACCACGACCGCATCACATTTGGGCCACTGCGGGAGAAGTCGGACGGCGAGAGGGTCGCGGTGGGCTCGACGTTTCTCGTCTTTGAGACTGACGACTTTGAGTCGATGAAGCTCGTGAATGCACTTCTGGTGAGCGAGGTCGTTCCGCTCAAACTCAATGGCAACGGGCACGGCAAGGGCAAGAAGAGCAAGAAGAAGGGTTGAGCATGGAAGCGGGTCTGGTCAACATTCCGCTGCGAAGGGCTTATGCGGAGCTGCTCAGGCACTTTTTCGCGGGCCTGATGACCAACGTTGAATACGAGGATCGCTGGTGGGATTTGTGCAAGCGGCATGGCGTTGATGACGGGGCCGAGGGAATTTTCTGGGCTGTCGACGAGTATTGCAGCGCCTTCCGCACACACCGAATGACCGATCCGGCTTATCGCCCGGATGCTGAGGGCAAAGCCGCTCGCCTGCGGTGTCTGCTCTTTCTGCATTCAGACGCGCCATTCCCTCGCGAGAATCGCAATTCAGGCCCGCTCTGGGCCTTTGGTGTCTGGACCGGCATGTTGGCAATTGTGGTTCTTGCAGCACTCGGCGCTCAGTCTCATTCACAAACCGTGGCAGGGTTGTCCGGCTTCTTGCTAGTCGCGGTGACCCTCATTCTCCTCGTCGGCATGCTCGTCAGTGTCGGGTGGGAGGTCGTGCGAGAGAAGCTCCTGCGTAAATCCCAACCGGCGTCCGCAGAACCCATCTCATTCTGGCCATTCATGAGCGAGGCTGCCCTTGAGGCCGTTCGACGCCGTACCATCCTCCTCGGATAGCCCGCACCACTGGAATTCACGACATGTCCATTGAAATCACCATGCCCCGCCTCTCCGACACCATGCAAGCCGGCACGATCGTGCGCTGGGCGGTGAAGGAAGGCCAGGCTGTCAAGTCCGGGGACGTCATCGCCGACATCGAGACCGACAAGGCGACGATGGAGCAGGCGGTCTTTGACTCCGGAACGCTCGCGTTTCACGCGGTGCCAGAGGGCAAACAGGTTGCCGTGGGCACGCTGATCGCGGTCATCGCGGTCAAGGGTGAAGATGTCGCAGCGGTCAAGGCGAAATACGCGGGTGGGGCCGGAGCCACGGCGGCTGCGCCAGCGACTGCCAAGGTACCGGTTGCCGTTGCGGCGGCTGGTTCGACCAAGGCCCCGCTCGCTGTCGCGCGGGGCTCGTCGGGTACAGCGGTTCTGGACGCTCCGGCCAATGGAGCTCATGGCGATGGTGGACGGATCTTCGTGTCACCTCTTGCTAGAAAGATCGCTGACGAGGCCGGTGTCGATCTGAGTCGAGTCCAGGGTACCGGTCCCTCAGGTCGAATCATCCGCAAGGACGTCGAAGGAGCGATGGCAACGGGTGGTGGTCGGGGCGCCGATTCCCACGCCTTGGAAGGCGTGGGCTTAGGTCGGGCAACGCCCGGTTCCGCCATGGTTCCCGCCTTTGGCTCCAAGCTCACCGGCCAGATCGTCACCCTCAACAACATGCGGCGCACGATCGCCAAGCGCCTGGTCGAGTCCAAGACGACCATCCCCCACTACCAGGTCACCGTCGAGGTTGCGATGGACGCCCTCATGGACCTCCGCAAGCAGCTCAACGAGCAGCTCGCCGATCAGGGCGTCAAGCTCTCGGTCAACGACTTCCTCGTGCGGGCCTGTGCCCTGGGCATGCACAAGCACCCCTTCGTCAACAGCCGCTGGGTCGGCACGCCCGGCAACGAGAACATCGAGCAGCTCGGCGATGTGAACATCGGCATCGCCATCGCCCTGGACGAGTCCAAGGGCGGCGGCCTGGTCGTCGCGACCGTTCGCAACGCCGACCAGATCGGCCTTCGCTCGATCTCCTCGCAGTCCAAAGCGCTCTCGGAGAAAGCCCGCACCAAGGGGCTCACCATCGACGAGATGAGTGATTCGACGTTCACGATCAGCAACCTGGGCATGTTCGGCGTCGATCACTTCACCGCGATCATCAATCCGCCCAACGCCGCGATCCTGGCCGTCGGGGCCGCGATCCAGAAGCCCGTCGTCCGCAACAACGCGGTCGTCCCCGGCTGGGTCATGACCATGACGATGTCGAGCGACCACCGGATCGTCGACGGCGCCATGGCGGCGGCCTACCTCAACACCGTCAAGGGCTTCCTCGAGAAGCCCGCGACGCTGCTGGTGTGATTGCACGCGCGTCCTCGAATGACCCCGTCTCGGGCTACCTCGGCGCCGCCATCGGCCCGAGAATGGGGACCAATGGAAAGAGGGCGACATCCAACACGCCCTCAAACCCAAGCAGCACGAGCTCGCCCGCATCGGGATCAAGAGTGTCGACCACATCCTTCCTCCCCGCACGCTCGGCGAGATAGCGAGCGCCGTTGAGGACCTGGCGAACACGGCGCACGTTCCTCTCTCCCTGCGCATCCGCGACAACGTCCGCGGTCAGAAGAACGCGAGCCCTCTCGTCGAGCAACAGTTCTCCCAGCCCCCACCACGCATTGATACTCGCCTTCTCGAGGTCTTTGGTCTTCATCGACGCCGTCAGCTGATCGTGCCGTATCACAAGGCCGTCGCGGAGCTCTTCTCGGGCTTCGGGCTGCCACCGCGAGAGCCAATCCGCGGTTGGTTGGCGCAGGTTGAATTCCGTTACTTCGCCGCGAACGAGGTCGTCATTGATCGCATGGTCCCACGCGCCGAGCACGACACTCGCCGCTTCGTGCCCCTCTCCGCGTGCGGCCATCTGATCCGCCACGTCGAGCCGATCCATGTTCTGGCGAAAGAGGGCACGCTCCTCACTTGTCGACGGGGAACTCCCGCATCCGCCCATCGTGACCGCAACCACCAGCCCCAATATTCCCAGGGCTTTCGCCACCCGGCCCTTGAGAACGGAAGCGCATGTTGGGCTGCTCTTCGCGTGCATCCTGGAGCTCCTTGCGAGCGACTCGCGACATGTTAGTATACACTATCCGACTCGAGAATCAACCCCGTGGGTTCCGATGGGCACACGAAACCATCGAGCACTCCAAAGAACCCGCTCGCCATCGGCCGTTCGCGCGTGAGCGAGATACTCGCCCTGCGTTCAAGGAATAGAACGCCGACGCACTCCCATGGAGTTCACACATGAAACTCGCACGCTCGGTCTCGCAGGAACACGACACACTCGCCCTTCGCGCCCGCACCGGTCTCTCCCACGAAGGCGCGCAGGACGTTCTCGCCGGTCGCACAAGTTCAAGGACCAGTGATCAGCTCATCGGCACCCGAGTGGCCAGGGGCGACGTGGAGGGCCTTGGGGGTCGCCTCCCCGTCGCCCCCAAGCCCATCGGTAAGCCGCCCAAGCCCACTCCCGTCCCACCGGTTCGCCCCGTGAAGCCGCCGGTGAACCACCCTGCCCCCACGCCGCCCAGACCCCACCCTGTTCCGCGCCCCGGATCGAGCTTCGACGGCGACGAGGGGCTCGGGCGTCGCTTCTCGCGTTAGCGATGCGAACTCACTTGGAGGAACTCGCCCTCAGTGCCGCCGCCTCGGCTGTTCGCCCCTGGCGTTCGAGCACGTCGGCCAGGAGAAGCTCGACCTCCTTGGCTTCTTTCTCCTCCTTGAGCGTCTGGCAGATCTTGAGGCTCTCGCGGTAGCGTCTCTCCGCCTCGGGCAGGTTTCCGGCCGCCGCCAGCGTGCCGCCCCATCGCAAAAGAATGTCGGCGCACAGGTCCGACTCGGGTGCATCGGCGCTCACCATGGCGTGGGCGTCGCCAAGCACGGTTGCCGCCTCGGCATGGCGCCCTTGCGCCCCGATGGAGTCGGCCAGCGCTTCGAGGATGAGCACGAGCGACAGGCCCCGACGCCCCGACGAACGGGCCGTCTCCGCGGCCTCGCGAAGCACAGGCTCGGCGAGCTCGGGGCGCTTGAGGTTGTTGCAGGCCTCGCCCCAGAGCTGGAGCGTGACAATGAGCTGCACCGGGTTGCTCAGAACCCTGCACACCTTGGCGGCCTCAGCGAAGGTCTCCATCGCGCGATCGGTGTCGCCCAGCTCAGCGTGGATGCGAGCGGCGATCGTCAGCGCGTTGAGGAGGTCGGGGCTCTCGGGCCCCAGCGCCTTGCGTTCCTCATCCACGATCGGCACGACCAGATCGCGGGCTTCCTTGAGTCGCTTCTGATCTCTGATCGCGCTGACGAGCCGCAGCCTGATCGCAAACAGCGCGGGATGCCCCGGCGGGAAGACGCGCGTCCTGATCTCAAGGGCCTCCCGCAGCGCTCTCTCAGCCTCCGCCGGGCGATTGTCGCGGGTGTAGACCATCCCCAAGGAGCTCAGCATGGTCGCCGCGTGCGGCTCCCCCACCGCTCCCTGGGCGCGGAAGTCCGCCAGCGTCTCGTCGAGCATCGCCTGGGCCTCGCCCACGTTCTTGCGGTAGGTCATCGACTTCATCAGCACCTCGGCGTGCAGGGTCACGCAGCGTGCCAGGTCGGAGTCCTTGCTCGCCTGGAGCACCGCCCGGGCCTTGCGCAGCTCCGCGATCGCGTCCTCGTGGCGTACCTGGTCGATCAGCGCGAGCGCGTAGTCCACCCGCGCCCTGGCCACCAGCGGATCGGTCTCGGGCACCAGCCGCAATCGCAGATCCAGGACCGAGCGGCTGAGCTCGATCGAGTCGGTTCGCTTTTTCTCCGTCAGGGCCACCGCCGCCTTGGCCGAGAGAGCCCGGCTGTACTCCATGCTCTGGGTCCCGAACGTGCGTTCGGCGATCTCGCAGGCCCGATCGGCCTGCTCCCGCGCGCGATCGAGCACGCTGAGCGAGAGATACGTGCGGGCCAACGCCACGCGGGTCTTGGTCTCGACTTCGGGCTGGGCCGCCAGGTCGAAGGAAACGCGGGCCGCCGCCTGATCGACCAGCTCCCGCACCGTCAGCGCGCGCCCCCGCGAGACGAGCGGGTTGGCCGACGTGAGCATGGTCACCAGGAAGTCGGTCGCGTTCTCGGCCTGCAGCGCCGCCACCTTGGCGTCGTGTTCGCGAAGCTCCGCCCGGACCTTGGCGTCTCTGGCCCGCACCAGCCCGATGCTGGTGCCCACCACGCCCGCCACCAGAAGCGTCACCGCCGTCAGCGCACCCGCCACGAGCGTGCGATTACGCCTGGTGAACTTGCGAAGCTGGTACATGGTCGTGGGCGGACGTGCCAGGATCGGCGCGTCGGCGAGCGACCTGCGGATGTCCTCGGCGATCTCGGCCGCCGACTGGTAACGCCTGGATTTGTCCTTCTCGAGCGCCTTGGCGGCGATCGTCTCGATATCGCCCCGCAGCGCCCGATCGATCTGCCCGAGCAAGAGGGGCTCGCGGTCCAGGATCATCGGCGCAGCCTCCGCCAGCGAACGCCCGGAAAGGTCGATAGGCAATCGTCCCGACAAGAGCTCGTACATCACCACACCCAGCGCGTAAACGTCCGACCTGGTGTCGATCTCCGCCGGGTCGGCCCGCACCTGCTCGGGGCTCATGTAGGGGAGCGTGCCGATGATCTCCCCCGCGGTTGTCTGCGAGGTGAGCAAGAGGTCCGATTCCGTTGCCCGGGCCACGCCAAAGTCCAGGATTTTGGGCTGCACCCGCGCGGGCCTGATGGTGCCCGTGCCCCGCGCGCCGCTCTGCGTGGCGTGCGTTGTGCCCTCGCCCTGGGCGCTCTCTTCCACCAGAATGTTGGCGGGCTTGAGATCCCTGTGGATCACGCCCTTGGCGTGCGCGTGCTGCACCGCGTCGCAGATCGACGCCATCAGTTCCAGCCGCTCGGCGAGCACAAGTCCGCGGTCCCTGGCATACTCCAGGAGCGGCATGCCCCGCACGTACTCCATCGCGAAGTAAGGCTGTGAGCCCATCTCCGTCTTGACCCTGCCCGCGCCATAGATCTGGGCGATGCCCGGGTGCTGGAGTCGCCCCAGGATCTCGGCCTCGTGCTCGAACCTGCGGATCAGCGTCGGGCTGAGCACGCCCGGCCGCATCAGCTTGAGCGCCACCTCGCGACCCGGGTTCTGCTGGCGGGCCAGATACACCACCCCCATGCCGCCCGCACCAAGCCGCGACTGAATCTGGTACTCGCCGATCGATCGCCCAAGCAGCGGATCGGTCGATTCGCTCTCCGACGCCGTCTTCCACAGTCCCTCGACGCTCGCCAGCGGCTGTGCAAGAAAGTCGGTCTTGCCGGCCGCCCCAACCAGCGAGAGCACCTCCCCCAGAAGCTCCGAATCACTCCCGCACGCCGCGATCGCCGACTCCTTGCGCTCAGCGGCCGGCAGTTCCATCAGCGTGTGGAAGAGCTCCTCAGCCCTTGCCAGAATCTCCGCCCGTCGTGCGTTCATCCGCTTCTCCACGCGACAAGTCGCGGTACAGCCAGGCCCGTGCGAAATCCCAGTCGCGCTTGACCGTCGCCGGTGCCACGCCCAGCGCCGACGCGGTCTCCTCGATGCTCATCCCGGCGAAAAATCGCATCTCCACCGTCCGCGCTTTGCGTTCGTCGAGCTCCGCCAGCCGGACCAGCGACTCGTCGAGCGCGACCAGATCCATGTCTTCGGCGGGCCCGACGATTGCCGACTCGTCGAGCTCAACTCGGCGCATTCCCCCGCCTCGCTTGAGGCGATTGCCATCACGGGCGTGGTTGACAAGGATCCGCCTCATCGCCTGGGCCGCCACAGCGAAGAAGTGGGCTCGCCCGTCGTACTTGGCCTGGTCCTGCCCGACCAGCTTCAAGTACGCCTCGTGCACGAGAGCCGTCGTCTGAAGCGTGTGTCCGGGCGACTCCCGGCGGAGAAACGACCCGGCCAGGCCCCGCAGCTGGTCGTAGATCACCGGAAGCAGAACATCCACCGCACGGGAATCCCCATCCGAGAGTCGCTTGAGGAGTCCTGTGACGTCGCTTTCCATAAAACCGACGGTTCCCCGGGATCACATGAGCCGTCTTGTCGCGATTCGGTGCGGTGCGAGAGTGGGTGCCCTTCATTGTACCGGTTTGGCGGGCACAGAGACAGCACGTTTTCCGGCCGCTTCCAGCACCCTCCGATCCCCGGCGCGCCCCACACCCGCACCCAAGCCCCAGGAGTCCTGCCCATGACCAACACGCCCTCCCGACTCGTGCGCCCGTTCGTGCTCCCTGCCGTGGCCGGTCTGGCACTCTCTTCGGTTGCCGTGGCCGGTCCAAACACGGTGCTCCTTTGGAACAACGCCGCGGGAGGTTCGGCGGGCACGACGGGCAATTGGAACCCCGTGGGCCTTCCCGGCGCCGGAGACGTCTTGAACTTCAATCTCGCGGGGACGTACCCCGTGTCGTTCCCGGCGAGCGTTCCCACTTCCGCCCAGCTGAACTTCAACGTCGGCACGATCTCGCTCTCGGCCCTCGCTCCGCACACCGCCACGGGCCAGTTCACCCTGGGCCTCAACGCCGGCACCACTCCCACAGTCACCTTCACCGCCGGCACGATCAGCTCCGCCAACATCTCCGTGGGCACCAACGCAACCTCAACCTCCGTCCTCAACCTCTCGGGCTCCACCACCGATCTGATCTCCACGGGCGCAAACGGCGTCAAGGCCGGAAACACCGGCAACGGCACCATCAGCATCCTCTCGGGCGCCAGCCTTCGCTCCACCGGCGCGGTCACTCTGGCGAGCCTCGCGGGCTCGCAGGGATTCATCACGGTCTCCGGCCTTAGCGGCGGCGTTCGCTCCGAGCTCGTCACGCTCGACGCGACCAACGGCGACCTCTTTGTCGCTCAGACCGGCCCCGGATCGCTCAACGTTTCCGCCGGGGGGCTCGTGAGCATTGCCGACGACGCTTTCATCGCCCCCACCGCCACCTTTACCGGCACGGCCACCTTCGCCAGCAGCGCCGCCACCGACAGCACCATGGATGTCGGCGGCAACCTCCACATCGGGCACAACCTCACCGGCTCCGCGGCCGGTACCGGCACCCTCACCGCCAACGACGGCTCGTCGATCACCGTCGTCGGCAACACCTTCGTGGGCGATTCCGTCGGCGGCACTGGCACGCTGGTCGTTCGTGATGGCGGCAGCCTCCGTACGACCTCACTCACCGTCGACGCTGCGCACGGCGTGCTCAGCCACCTGGGCGGCAATATCAGGCTCATCGGTGGCGTGCTCACCGTCCCCAACAACCAGCTCGTCATGAATGCCGGAAGTGCCGGCGAGAATCCTTTCCTCCTGCTCGACAACTCCACCGCCACGCTCTCGGCCGCCGCCGGATCGCGGGCGCTCACCATCGCAACGACTCGGGCGGCGGCGCTCGGTGTCCTGTCAGACGGCTTGCTCAGTGTTCCCTCCGGCGATGTCGTCGTCGGTGATCTGGCGGGGTCTTCAGGTCAGCTTCAGACACAGCTGGGCGCCACCCTTGCCATCGCCAGCCCCGGAATCCTGACTCTCGGAAACAACGGCGCGGGCACCCTCACGCTGGGAAGTTCCGGGCACGTCACCTGCGGCCCCGTCCAGGTCGGGGCCGGGGCCACGGGCGATGGAACCGTGTTCGCCACCAATAACGCCACCACGATCGACGTCACCGGAACCCTCGCTCTGGGCGGCACGATCTCTGGCCCCGGCGGAACCGGCTCCATGACCATCGGAAATGGCAGCCCCAATTCCGGCACTGTCACCGTCACCAGCGGGGTCATCGTCGGCGGGATCAACACCAGAATCTGGAGTGGCGGGTCGCTCACCATCAACACGGGCGGAACGTTGATCTCCGATCAGCTCGTGCACAGTACCGGCCCCCTGACCCTCGCCGGCGGAACCATCGACGCCAACAACGTCGTCACCTCCGGTGTCGCCCCATTCTTCTTCAGGGGGACCATTGTGGGGCTCTTGCAGCCCACCGGCGGCTCGACAATCACGCTCACAGGACCGTTGTCGGTCGGCTCACTTCGTAACGACGGCGTCATCAGCGTCGGCGATCACACCTTCACCGTGGGCAACAGCTCCGCCCGCCACATCGGCAACTGCACCGTCAACGCCCCCGGACGAATCGTCTCATCGCTCGGCCTCACGCTGCTCGTGGACAAGGTCCTCTCGGGCGAGGGCACGATCGACGCCGCCATCGACAACTCGGGCACTCTCGTTGCCTTCGGCACCGGCCTCAAGATCAACGGCATGGTCACCGGCCTGGGGCAGGGGATCTCCGGCACGGCGATCACGTTCGGGTCGAACGGGGGCTTCACCGGTGAGGGCTTCTTCTCGGGCGCCACCAGCGTGAACGCCTTGGCGGGCTCGGTCATCACCGCCACCGCCGACTTGACCATGGGCAACCCCGTGAGCGACACGGGCTTCGCATCCGCGGGGACGATCGTCGTCGGCGACGGCATCTACGTCCAGCTCAAGTCCCACGCTCTCGCGGCGGTCCACGACGTGAGCTTCTCCAACGCCGATGTGAGCACCGCCCCCGAGATCCAGTGCTTTGGCGGGCTGACGGTCAATGGGCTGGTCTCGGGGACCGGCACGATCGGAGGAGGCTCGGTCGCCCAGGTCCATCTCAACGGCGCCACCCTCTCACCCGGTGCCCCCGGCTCAAGCGGAGCGCTCTTCCTCAACGGCGACACCTTCTTCAACTCGACCACGCGCACCGAGATCGACATCTTCGATAGCGTCACGCACGACAACATCCACTCACTCTCAAACCTCGTGTTCACACCGAACCTCCACACTGTTTCCAGCGACATCGTTCTGGCCGGCACGCTCGTCGTCCGGACGGCCCCGGGACACGCGCCCCTCAGCGGCGAGACGCACCACATCATCTCCACCAACCACGGCCTCTTGGGCCCCGACGGGATCGTCTTCGGCGGTTTCGACGCGATCGAGGTTCCGCGGCGCTGGATCGTCAAGGTCGTCGCCTTGGAGGGCCCGGGGCAGGAGAACGGCGTCTTCGCCGTGTACTGCCCCGCCGACTTCGACGAGGACGGCACCGTCGACCTCTTCGACTACGACGCGTTCGTGGCGGCCTTCGAGTTTGGCAGCCTCGCCGCCGACTTCGACACCGACGGCACCGTCGACTTCTTCGACTACGACGCCTTTGTGGTGGCGTTCGAGGCGGGATGTTGAAACGCAAGGCACTAGGTACTAGGGAAAGGCAATAAGAGAGCGAGGCCCGGAATCCACCTCGGATTCCGGGCCTCTTTGTTCTTCCCCAGTGCCCAGTGCCTGGTGCCTCTGCCTTACCCCTGCCCGGCCACACGATCGACCTCTTCAAGCGTTGTCGTGCCCTCGGCGACCAGGCGCCAGCCGAACTGCGCGAGGGTCGTGAAGAGGCCCTGCTCGATGATCCGTTTGATGTCCGCGATCGTGGGGCTCTTGAGCACCACGTCCCGCAGGTCGTCGTTGAACTCCAGGAGCTCAAAGATCGCCCGTCGCCCGCGGTAGCCCGTGCGAAGGCACCTGGGGCACCCCGTCGAGACGTACATCTCGCTCTTGCCGCCCATGAACTTGCCCAGGCGCGTCGAGACGCCCGGCGCCACCGGCACGCTGCGCTTGCAGTGATCGCAGAGCTGACGCACCAGCCGCTGGGCGATCACCAGGTCGAGCGAGTTGGCCACCAGGAACGGCTCGACCTTGAGGTCCAAGAGGCGGAAGATCGCGCTGATCGTGTCCTTGGCGTGCACGGTCGAGAAGACCAGGTGCCCCGTCATGGCCGCCTGCATCGCGGTTCGGGCCGTCTCGTCGTCGCGGATCTCGCCCACCAGGATCACGTCGGGGTCCTGCCTCAGCACGCTGCGCAGGAGACCGCCGAAGGTGTTGCCCTTGCCCTCGTCGATGGGAATCTGGGTGATGTTGTCGAGCTGATACTCGACGGGATCTTCGATCGTGACCACGTTGCGGGCCTCGCGGTCGATCTCGCGCAGGGCGTTGTACAGGCTGGTCGTCTTGCCCGAACCCGTCGGCCCGCACGTCAGGAACATCCCGTGGTCCTGGGCGCACGTCCTTCGCACCCGGTCGACCATGTACCCCGCCATGCCCATCTCCGTCAGGCTTCCGGGCGCGTTCATGGTGTCGAGTACACGTAGCACGAGCTTCTGCCCGTACACGCTGGGCGTGAAGCTCACGCGGTACTCGACGCGCCGCTCCCCGAACTTGGCCGAGAAGTGACCCTCTAGCACCGCGTCGCGCCCCGCCACCCGCATGGCACACGCGGCCTTGATGAGCCCGAAGAAAAGCTCGCCCACCCGCATGGGCAACTCGACGATCGTGATCATCTGCCCGTCGACGCGGAAACGCGTGTGATACGTCTCCTGCTTGGGCTCGATGTGCACATCGGTCGACCGCGCCTTGAGCGACGCGTGGAGCAGCAGCCTGACCGCCGCCGGCCCGTCGCTGCTCCCCGAGAGCGCCTGGCTGGGCTTGCCCGAGCTGTCGATGATCGTGACCTCCGGCAGCACCGACGACTTGGGCGGGAGATTCTCGATCATCTCGTTGATCGTCGCGGTCCACGCCATCGGATTGGCGTCGGCGTTGGTCACCAGCGACCCCTCGGCCGCCTCGATCGCCGAGTCCGAAAGACCCGCGCTGTCGTCGGGAACCAGATCGTTCTCGAGCAGGAACTCGTGGTGCCCCACCCGGATCACGTCCCCGGCCTTGAGCTTGCTCTCCATCACCTTGGCCTCGTTGACCTTGGTCCCGTTCTTGGAGCCAAGATCCTTGAGCACGAACGTGCCCGCCGAGACCTCCTCGATCTCGCAGTGAAAGCGCGACGACAGATCGTCGGTGATGGGGACCACGTTGTCGGGGTGACGCCCGATCGATACCTTTCCCTTGCCGAGCTTCACCACCGCCGCAGATCCACGAATCGGCTTGAGATACCAGGTCCCCATGGGGATCGCTCCAAAGACCAGAAACAAAAAAGCTCACATCCCCGGCACAAACGAACCAGAGTGTATCTGATTGCCTCGGCCGTGGCACCGGGCTTCCGCCCGGTGTTCGGCGGTCCGGAACATCGCCTGGAAGGGCGATGCCACTTAATCCAGCCCCCCTGCCGTCCCAAAGCTACACTGGGCACCATGATCGACCTCAAACAGCTCCGCGAGAATCCCGCCCGTTTCGCTCTTGGCGCCAAGGCCAAGGGCATCCAGGTCGACATCGACACCCTGATCACTCTCGACGCCCAGAAACGCCAGTTCCTCTCGCAGGTCGAGAACCTCAGGGCCGAGCAGAATCGCGAGGCCAAAGAAATCGGCCCGCGGATCGGCAAGCTCAAGGGCCAGCTCAAAGGCAAGCACGGCGAAGAAGCCCGCGTCATCGAGCTGGAGATCGAGTCCCTCAGCGCCAAGCCCATCCAGCGCAAGGCCGGCGTCCAGGAACTCGAATCCAAACTCGCCGAGCTCGATCCGAAGATCAACGACATCCTCCTGGCCGTCCCGCTGCCGCCCGATGCGGACGTCCCCCTGGGCACCTCCGCCGACGACAACGTCGAAGTCTCAAGATGGAATCCCCCCGGCTTTGACACAGCCAAGTCCTTCGAGTCGCAGCGCGGCTTTGTTCCAAGGAACCATCAGGAAATCGTCAAGAACCTACGGCTCGCCGACTTCGAGCGGGGCGTCAAGCTCGCGGGCTCGCGCTCCTACATCCTTTCGGGCGACGGGATGGCCCTCCACCACGCCGTCCTCCGCTACGCCGTCGACTTCATGACCTACAAGCAGGGCTTCCGCCCCATGAGCGTTCCGGTGCTGGTGAAAGAAGAGGCGATGATCGGCACGGGCTTCTTCCCCGCCGGACGCGAGCAGGCGTACCTCGTCGACGAGAAGCGCCGCACGGGCGGACCCGAGGGGTACGACCTGTTCCTTACCGGCACCGGCGAGGTTGGTCTCATGGGCATCCACATGGACGAGATCCTCGATGAATCCCAGCTCCCCATCAAGTACGTGACCGTCAGCACCTGCTTCCGGCGCGAGGCCGGGGCCGCCGGTCGCGACACCGCGGGCCTCTACCGCATCCACCAGTTCGACAAGGTCGAGCAGGTGGTGATCTGCAAGGCCGACGAGGCCGAGAGCCGCAAGTGGCACAAGACCATGATCGGCTATGTCGAGCAGATCCTCCAGAGCCTGCACATCCCCTACCGCCTCCTGCAGTGCTGCACCGCGGACCTTGGCCCCAAGAACGCCGACATGGTCGACATCGAGAGCTGGATGCCAGGACGAGGAGAGGTCGCGGCCAAGGGCGGCGCACCCACAGGCGCCTACGGCGAAACCCACTCCGCCAGCCGCCTCTACGACTTCCAGTGCCGCAGGCTCAACACTCGCTACCGCGCGGGCGGCGGCGGCCCGGCCAAGGGCGACATCACGTTCTGCCACAGCCTCAACAACACCGTCCTGGCGAGCCCGCGATTCCTCATCCCGCTGCTGGAGAACCACCAGAACGCCGACGGCTCGGTCAACATCCCCGAGCCGCTCCGCCCATACATGAACGGGCGCGACAGGATCGGCTGAGACCACTTGTGACCAACGAATCCAACCCTGCCAGATCCTCTCTCCTCAGCGCTCCACGGATCGCGGGCCTGGTCGTCGTGATCGCGATGATCGTCGCCATGCGCATCGAAGGCCGCATCTGGTACTGCGCCCTGCGCGACTGGAGCCCCTGGATCTCCGACGTGTGGACCCCCCACTGCTCCCAGCACATCGCCGATCCCTACAGCTTCACCCACTTCACACATGGGCTCATCTTCTACGGCTTCTTCTGTCTCGTCGCACGACGCCTCTCCTTCGACTGGAAGCTCTTTGGCGCCATCACCATCGCCGCGGCCTGGGAAGTCCTGGAAAACTCGCCCCTGATTATCAACCGCTACCGCGAGTCCACCATGTCGCTCGACTACCTGGGCGACAGCGTGGTCAACTCCACATGCGACGTGCTCTTTTGCATCCTTGGCGTTTATGTCGCCCGGTGGATTGGCCTCTGGCGTTCGCTCGCGCTCTTCGTCGCCATCGAGATCGGCCTCCTGCTGACGATGCGCGACAACCTTACGACCAATGTCATCATGCTGATCCACCCCATCGACGCGATCAAACAGTGGCAGTCCGCGGGACATGTCTGAGCAAGAAAAGACAATTCACCACAGAGGGCACAGAGAGCACAGAGAGCACAGAGGAGGAGTTGTGCTGCGTGCTGCGTGCTGCGTGCTGCGTTGATTGTGGCAAGACCAATTCAAACTCCAATCTCTTTCTCTGCGCCCTCGGTGCTCCCTGTGGTGAATTGCCTTTCTCCTATTTCCCAGACCACATGCCGCGCTTGGCCGCCCGTGCCTCTTCCTCCGCCGCCCGCATCTCCTTCTCGTAGCGGTCGCTGCTGTACTTGCTGTCGTAAGGCGTCCACCCGAGCCTCACCATCTCCACGTTGGCGTTCTTGCCGTCCACGATGATGTACGCGAGCCAGCGGCCGTACCTGTCACGCTGCAGCTTGCCGGGCTTCTCGGGCTCGAGTTGCACGGACTTGTCCTGCACCAGCGATGCCAGCGCGGCCGTCGCCTCGGCGTACCAAGGGCGCCCGCGCTCGGGCGTGTTGATCGCCAGGAGCCTCACCTTCTCAACCTCTTCCATCCCCGCTTGAGTCACGTGCACCGTGTCGCCGTCGACGGTCTTGGTCACGGTGAAGAGGCCCGTTTGCTGCACCGTTGTCGATGTCGCAGCGGCCGGCGCTGGTGCGGCGGGCGCGGTGAGTCGCCCGGCCCAGAAGGCGGCCACGCCAGTGGCCAAGAGAGCAGCAGCGACGTCTCGAATTCGCATGCCAAACAATACGAGCCCCAAGCGTCAGCGAACGGCTCCGGGTGCCACCACTCGGCGCAAACCCACACCTCTCGCCTACCCGAACCACCCACAGCCGCGTGGTGCGGCTATTCGTTCGCGCACTTCGAAGCGCCCAGATCGAAACCCGCTCGCCGACGCTCGGGGCTCGTTGACGAGGGTTTACGGCACAACATCTGGACGTATCAGTGTGATGAGACGTATTGCATCGGCATCATCACGAAACTCAACATGAAGGACGTAGCCGTCTCGCACAAATCGATCCGATGGCCCGAATTTCCCAAGGATTGGATGGCTCGTTCCGCCTCTGCTCTTCGATGGCGTTCCAAATCGATCAAGAATTTCTTGACGCGACGACGCCAATTTCAAGTCTTGCAGGGGAACCAAAAATCTGCGAGGGCCCCAAGTATGAAGAAAAAGAGTGCTCGCACGGTCATGATTGTCGCACGTGAATTCAAAGCCTTCACGCTCGCACTCATAGTAAATGCGTGGGACATCAGGGTCCGTTTCGACCTCTCTCCGAAAGGTCCATTCGCTGAATGGCGGAGCAGCCTGGAGAACCTCTGCTGGTTGTCCCAGAAACCCCGCGAGTTCCGCGATCGTGAGTGTCATCGCTCTTTCTTGGCCTCCGAAGAATGCGAGCCCCGAGCGTCAGCGAGCGGGTTCCCACTCGCTGACGCTCGGGGCTCGTTGACGAGGGTTCACTCGCGACGATCGTTGACTCGTCCTACGCCTTCTTCATGACCTCGAAGCCCTTGAACGAGCCGTCGAGGATCGGCTTGCTGTCGGCCTTGAACCAGCTCTCCAGAATGTTCGCGTAGACGCTGCGGAAATCGACCTTGTACTTCAGGTCGCCCTGATCCAGGTCGGTCAAGGACGGATGCTCGCCGTGCACCCCGGGCTTGACCATCGGCCCGAAGAGGTACAGCGGTGCGGCGGTGCCGTGGTCGGTGCCCTGGCTGGCGTTCTGGCTCACGCGGCGCCCGAACTCGCTGAAGCTCATCGTCAGCACGCGCCCGTCGTTGCCCTGCTGCTTGAGGTCCGCGTAGAACGCCTTGATCGCGTCGCTCCACTGCGTGAGCAGGTTGGCGTGACGCCCGTTGGCGCCGCCCTGGCCGGCGTGGGTGTCAAAGCTGCCCAGGTTGACGTAGTACACCTTGGTCTTCAGACCGGCGCGGATCATCTTGGCCACCATCGACAGGTCCCTGGCCAGCCCGCTGTTGGGGAACGTCGCCAGTGTCTGCTGGGCGACGGCCTTGCGGATCGTGTCGCTGGCCACCTGCGCGTCCAAGGCGGTGCGGAGCAGGAATGCGGCGTTGGAGT
Source organism: uncultured Phycisphaeraceae bacterium (assembly GCA_964358855.1). GTDB lineage: Bacteria > Planctomycetota > Phycisphaerae > Phycisphaerales > UBA1924 > UBA2396. The sequence goes on along the minus strand of CAYHQQ010000046.1, from coordinate 4,321 downwards.
CCGCCGCGATCTCCTTGGACTCGCCCCGACGGTTGATCGCGTGGTAGGGCTCGCGGAGCGCCTCGTGGATGTCCTCTCCCGACCAGCGGAAGAGGTCGGCCGATTCAAAGCTCACGGGCTTGGCGGCCCGTCCCTGCATCGAAAGAGGCGCGGTCCTTCCGATCGCGATGCCCGGCAGGCCGCCCGTGTCGACCGCCGGCTTGGCCGGCTTGCCCGACTCACCGCTGCCGTACCCGCAGCACTCACAGTCCATGTACCGGCCGATCCAGCCATCGCCCGTGCCGCTGGTCTCGGCGGTGTGCCAGATGTCCATGCTCTTGAAGTGCGAGCGGTTGGGGTTGGGATACCCCACGCCCTGCACGATCCCCATCATCCCGTTGTCGTACATCTCCTTGAGCCCCTTGAGACCCGGATGCAGCCCCACCCCGCTGGCGTTGGCCAGCTGGAGCACCTGCGCCTGCGGCACGCCGATGCCCGGGCGGGCCTTGTAGTACGCGTCCATCCCGTAGGGCACGACCGTGTTGAGCCCGTCGTTCCCGCCGCCCATCTGCACCACGACCAGGATGTGATCGTCGGGAACGCCCGGAAGGCTGGTGAGCCCGGCCGTGAGCATGCGCTCGAGCATGGCGTCGGCCGTGCCCCCGATGAACGCGGGGACGGCGGCCGCGGCCGACGCGAGCGTCAGACCGTTGCCCAGGAATCGGCGGCGAGAGAAGATGGTGTGCTCGTGGTTTGACATGGTTTGGATCCGGAACTGGCGGGCGAGAGCGGCGTGACGGTTCAGTCTAGCAGAGTTGGTATTCGGGCATGGCGGTGATCAGCAGCAAGAGGCCGCGGACGTGGTCCGAACCCAGCTGGTTGCCGTTCTTGGCCAGGAAGGACAGGAGCGGCTCCTGGGCACGCGCGGGCGTGCTTCCCAGCGTGAGCTTGAGGAGGTAGTCAACGACCTTGACGGGATCGCTCATGGCGGCGGGCTCGGCGGTCTTGAGCTCTGAGAGCAGGGGCATGGGGTCGTACCGCTCGGTCTCGGCGCTGGGGTCGTAGCCCTGAGGGCGCTTGCCGGTGATGAGGAAGGCCATGATGTTCTGGCGCACGTAGAGCGTGCTGGTGTTGATCCAGGTTCGCCCGCCGTCCCAGCCCTTGACGCTGGGCGGGAAGAGGATGTTCTGTCCCATGAGGTCCAGGGCATCGTTGAGGATCGAGAGATCGCGCACGGGCGTGTCAAGGCTTCGCATGGCGCCGACGATCACCTGCGCCGGCCCCTTGATCTGCTCGTTCATGAACGCCGGTGAATAGAAGTGCTCGGACAGGAAGAGCCGCTTGAGCACCGGCCTGACCTCGTACTTGCTGCGGAGGAACGTCGACGCCAGGTCTCGCATCGAGCCCCTGATTGACGCGTCGAGCTTGGAGTCCTCGGCCCGCTCCAGGGGCGGGAGCTCGTGGACGAAGAAGTGGTACAGCTTGCGGGTGATGTAGTTGCTCACGGCGGGCTGTTCCAGGATCAGCTTGACAAAGCCATCGCCGTCGAATTTGCCTCGCTTGCCGAAGATGGTCTTCTCGCCGTCGTCGTGGTTGCCCTTGTTGAAGGTGAACGCGTCGTCGTTGAACGTGTAGCCGGTGAGGGCCCGGGCCCCCTCCTTGATGTCGTTCTCGGTGTACGACCCGATCCCAAGGCTGAACAGCTCCATGATTTCGCGGGCGAGGTTCTCGTTGGCCTTGCCCTTGCGGGAGTCGTTGTTGTTCAGGTACGCGATCATCGCCGGGTCGCGGATGATCCCGAACATCAGGTTCGAGAAATTGCCCACCGCGTGCTTGCGGAACATCTCGTTCTGCATGAACATGTGGTAGCTGTTCTCGATCGTGCGATAGTTGGTCGCGAAGTGCCCGTGCCAGAAGAGCGTCATCTTCTCCTCGAGCGGACGCGGCGTCTCGATCATCCGCTTGAGCCACCACTTCTGCATCTCGCCGATCTGCACCCGGTCCCGGCGCTCGCGCTTCTGCCGCTCGGCCTGGAGCTGCTGGAGCTTCTCCTCGTCGCGGTTCTTGCGGGCCTCGGCCTGCGCCGCCCGCTCTTCGGCGGTCGGCGGGTGCATGATGTCCTTGTCGAACGTGCCGTCCTTCACGCCCTCGCCCGGCACCTGATCGAAATTGACCAAGTACTCCACCGCCCGCTCAGGACCCCACGACGCCAGCGCCTGGATCTGTCGCGGAGTGCCCCCGAACCCGGCACGCCAGAGCAGATGCCGTGCCTGGTCGTACCCGAAGTTCTCGGGCTTGATCGGTGACATCGACGCGTTGATCCTCGCCCCGCCCTGGTCGGGCTTGGACTTGGAAGAGGGTGATGCCTTGGTCGCGGGCGATTCGGTCGGCGGCGTTTGCGGCTGCATCGGCATGGTTGGACTACTCCCGGGACGGCCCTCGCGCTTGGCACCCGACGGCCCGTCTCTTATTCAACGGAATCACGCCCTCGCGATTGCGGCATTCGCACATTCCGCACCGACTCGACGTTCAGTATCGCAGCACCGGCCCGCGCGTGCAAGAGCCGCGTACAGCATCGGCTGCTCGTGTGGCGACGGAACAGGGCCGATCGCGACTAGGGCTTTGTACGGGGCAGTCTTCGGCAGTGGACCGCCAGGAACGACACACCCGCGAGCAAAAGGGCCCCGTTTCCCTGGTGTGCCGTTCGGACCAGAGGCTTCCAGCTCTCAACGGGAGCCACACTTGGCAGCTCATTCGCCGAGGGGACCGGCTTGTGGCTGCCCGGCGGCACGGCGAAGAAGGCTCCTCCGCCCAACATGAATTGGATCGCGACGACAAAGCCCACAAAGAGTCCGGCCTTGCCGAAAATCGCGGTCTGCGGGGTGCCGTCCGACGGACGCTTGGACGCAACGGCGCCTGCCACAACCGTCGCGGCGAGCACGAGCAGCGAAAGTCCGATGTGGGTGTACAGGGCGTGGACCTGTCCGGTGTGCCGATACATCGCGCCCATGATGAGCTGGATGATCAGGAGGTGCAGCGTGAGGGTTGCCCAGGTGCGCCGAGCGCGATCACCTGGAACGAACGAGGGTGTCGGCGCCCGATAAGCATCGCTGAGATAGGCCGCCAGGGCCGCGAGCATGCCGAAGATGAGCTGGGCGAGCACGCCGTGGATGAGCGCCTTGGTCTGCGTGGGCATCGAGACGCGGAGGCCTCCCAGAACACCCTGTGCACAGACAAGCGCGAAGCATGCCCACGCCCACTTCCAGACCCAGGGCCTCGCATCGACGCGGGTGGCCATCAGAGCCAGGATCAAAGTCGAGAAGCCCACCAGCACGCCAAAGAGCCTGTGACTGTGCTCGACGTACACATGACTGTCGCTCGCCATCAGGCTGATGGGGTAGAGGAACATGTTGCCGCCGTAAGTGGTGGGCCAGTCGGGCACCGCCAGCCCGCTCCCCGTCGAGGTGACCAATCCCCCCAAGATGAGCAGCGGAAAGACCGCAGCAAGCGTGATTCGGGCCAGACGCCCGAGCCAGTCGGACGGGGTCGAGGGAGCTGTCGGACGATCGCTCGACACCAGGTGAGCGATGGCGCCGCCGACGAGCCCCATGGCGAGGCTCAGTGCGAGATAGCCGGGGATCACGATCCAGAGCGAGGGGCGATCACCACCCGCGAGCAACTGATTCGTGACATTCATGCCCCCTGCCGGACTCGACTGCTCGACCAGGATCGAACTGAGGGCACAGAGATTGAAGACCCCTGAAAAGGCACCCGTGACCACCCCAAGCAGCGTGGTGGCCACCGGATGGACCGACGACCGCCATCGGGACGAATAACGGGCCAAGGCGAGCACCTGAATCACAATAAGTATCGGGCCCGAGACGCGTGGCCGCAATCCAACCGCCGGGTGATGCAACACAACCCAGGCGCACCACATCGAGACAGATACGGCCAGTCCAGTGACCATCGGCCCCAGGAGCCGCGGGAGGAGTTCGACGAGGATGTTGGTTTTTGGGGGTTGTGGCATGAGCCTGCTTGGTTCGTTCAGATTAGGTTTGGCGAAACGCTAGGAGGGGTGAACGCCAGCGGCGGAACGGTGTGGTCAATTGTGAGAATGTGTTGAGAATTGGTCTCAATTACAGTTCGGCAAGAACAAAGACTTGACAGCGTACACTCAGGGCGCAGAAATTCCCGTGCTACAGCAACGCAAAGTGTGGTGCGTCCGATATGATGCGGCCGATCGGGTGTTCGGGTGGGGGCTTTCGTTGGTTTGAGTTGGGTTTCTCAAATCTGGGTTTCTCATTTCTGGGTCTCTCGTGTCCACCAGTTTGGCGGGGGTGGC
>CAYHQQ010000045.1:0-33942 GCA_964358855.1 uncultured Phycisphaeraceae bacterium | reverse complement strand
AAGCCGGGGGGTGGGGGGGGCGGATGACCCGTTGGTCACGGCTTCCCCCCGGCTTGCGCCGGGGGCTCCGTAAATCACCAGATCATTCCCATCCGCATTACACGGAAAATACCCATACACAACCTTCGGCTGCAGAATCTTCTCCGCCCTGCACCGCTCCTTGAGCCGGTTGAAGATCGGAACCACCTTGTCCTCGATCATCACCTCATACTCAGCATCCGACATCGCACCCTTCTTGAATTGCCATTGACCGCGGAAGAGAGCCACCGGATTGATAAACGGATAGATGTCGTTGAGCTCAAGCCCATCAACCACCCTCGACCCCCAGAACGGCGGCGTGGGAACAGTGTTCGTGACCGAAGTATCCGACCGTGCCGAAGCAACCCGCTCGCTCACGCTCGGGGCTCGTTGGGCGTCGGCAATCTTCGCCGCCCGCGACGCCACAATCGTCTCCTCCGCCTTCGACCGCTTGCTCTGCCGCTCTTCGATCTCAGTCGCCAATTGCCCCGTCTTCCCCCCCGTGATCAGATCCATGATCCGCAGCCCGTCAAACGCGTCCTTCCCGTAGTAGCACTCGCCCTTGTACTTGGGCCGCAGGTGCCCCTCGCAGTAATGCCGCGTCAGGGCCGCCCCGCCCAGAATCAACAGAGGCTTGTCCGCCCCCTGATTCAGCTCATCGATATTGTCTTCCATCACATTGACCGACTTCACAAGCAACCCGCTCAGCCCCACCGCATCGGGCTTGTGCTCATGAAACGCCGCCATGATCTGCCCCAGGGGCTGCTTGATCCCCAGGTTGTGCACCGTGTACCCGTTGTTCGTCAAGATGATGTCGACCAGGTTCTTCCCGATGTCGTGCACATCGCCCTTGACCGTCGCGAGCACGATCGTCCCCTTGGTCTGCCCCGCCGCCCGCTCCATGAGCGGCTCCAGCGACGCCACCGCCATCTTCATCACCTCGGCCGACTGCAACACAAACGGCAGCTGCATCTTCCCCGACCCAAACAACTCGCCCACCGTCTTCATCCCATCCAGCAGATGATCATTGATAATGTCCAGCGGCTTGTACTTCACCAAGGCCGCCGCAATCGTCTCCGCCAGCCCCCGCTTCTCCCCATCCACGATGTGCGCCCGCAACTGCTCCTCGAGCGTGAGGTTCTTCACCTCCTTCTTCGTTGCCTCCACCGTCGCATCTTTGAAGAGATCAATGAAGTCCGAGAGCGGATCAACGCCGGCCTTCAACGAGCCCGCATCCAACGAGCCCCGATCGTCACCGAGCGGGTCCCCTGCCTTCAACGAGCCCCGAGCGTTAGCGAGTGGGTCTCCGGGAGCGTCAGCGACCCGCTGCCTCCGGTCATAAATCAACTCCAACGCCGCCGCCCACTGCTCATCGGGAATCTTGTTCTGAGGCAAGATCTTCCCCGCATGCACAATCGCCCCCGTCAACCCCGCCTCTCTCAGCTCATGCAAAAACGCCGAATTCAGCACCAGCCGTGCCGCCGGCGAAAGCCCAAACGACACATTCGACAGCCCCACAACCGTCTGACACTCGGGCATCTCCCTGCTGATCCGCTTGATTCCCTCGACCAGTTCCAGCGCCGACCGCCGGTCCGACTCCATCCCCGTCGAGATCGGCAGCACCAGCGGATCGAACAGAATGTCCGCCGGATCCATCCCAAACTTCTCAACCGCTCGCTTCAGTCCGCGTGCCGCAATGGCATACTTCCGCTCCGCCGTCCTGGCCATCGATGCCTGCTTGTCCTCATCGATCGACCCGATGACCACCGCCGCCCCGTAGGTCTTCGCCATCGCGAAAACCTCGTCAAACTTCGCCTCCCCATCCTCAAAGTTCGCCGAGTTGATGATGCACTTCCCCGGCGCATGCTTCAATCCCGCCTCAATCGTCTTGAGCTGCGTCGAGTCGAGCATCAGCGGCGCATCGACCTGCCGCACCACCCGCTTGACAACCTCCGCCATATCCGCCGCATTGTCCCGCCCGGCATAATCGACGTTCAGATCGAGCACATGCGCCCCCTCGCGCAGCTGCTCCTTCGCAAGCGACACAATCGCGTCCCAGTCCTCAACCTCAAGCAATTTCTTAAACGCCCTCGACCCCGACGCGTTCATCCGCTCCCCAACGATCAGGAACGAATTGTCCTGCCGGTAATCCGTCACCGAATACAGCGACGTCGCGCCCTTGGGCAAATCCGATTGAACCACAGAGGGCACAGAGATCACCGAGGGATTCGCGTTCCCTGCCTTTGAACCAATTCCCCTGCCTTTCTCTGCGCTCTCTGCGCCCTCTGCGTTAAACGTCTTTGCCTTTCTCTTATGCCTCTCCGCACACTCACTCAAAAGCTTGATGTGCTCGGGCGTCGTCCCGCAGCACCCGCCCACAATGTTCACCCCATCCTGCTCAATAAACCTCTCCATCGCCTCAACAAACGGCCCCGGCTGCAGCGGATACTCCGTCCGCCCCTCATGCAAAATCGGCAACCCCGCATTCGGCATCACCGACAGATTCCTGCCAGCCCTGCCCAGCGCACCACTCCCTCTCCAGTGCTTCCCCAGCCAATGCACATGCTCCGCCATCTCCGTCGGTCCCGTCGCACAGTTGAGTCCAAGTGACAAAAGCGGATACCCCGCCAACGCCGTCGCCGCCGCCTCAATCGACGAACCCAAGAGCATCGTCCCCGTGCTCTCGATCGTCACGCTCGCCATGATCGGCACATCCAGCGGCGTCTTTCCCCGCTCCTTCAGCGCCGCCAGCACCGCGTTGATCGCACACTTCACCTGCAACAGATCCTGACACGTCTCGATCAGTATCACATCCGACCCGCCATCGATCAGCCCCCGCGCACACTCGCGGTACGAATCCAGCATCGCCTCCCACGTCGTGTTCCCCAGCGTGATCAGCTTGGTCCCCGGCCCCATCGACCCCGCGACAAACCGCGGCTTGTCCTTGGTCGAATGCTTGTCCGCCGCGGCCCTGCCCACCTCCGCCGCCGCCCGCGCCAGCTCATACGTCCGCTCCGCAATCCCAAACTCCCCCAAGACCAGCTTGCTCGCCCCAAAGCTGTCGGTCTCCACCACATCCGCCCCGGCCTCCAAATACCGCTCGTGGATCGCCTGGATCACATCCGGCCTGGTCTTGGCCAGAATATCCGTGCAGTTCTCGCACCCGCAGTAATCGGTCTCGATCGACAGATCCACCTTGTGGATCTGCGTGCCCATGCCGCCATCAAAGACAACGATGCCGCGAGCGATACGATCAAGGAACGGGGTCGACATGCCCCAATCCTAGGCGTGCTTTATCCATATAGCCGGATAAACGAATGGCAAACGACTTGACCGACGAATTCGGCGCCCGTCTCTGGGGGGGCCAAACGGGATTCTCTACCCGAATAGCAATCCTGTTTGCCCTCGCACTCCTTGGAGGCGCGGCGTACTTCGGGTGGAACGAATGGCGAGTCCGATGTTCACTGGACTGGCCCAGCACCCTCGCGACGGTGATCTCCCATAGTTCTGCGCGAGGGAACGGCGGCAGCAGAGGTTCGCCCCGGTATCAGACCGTCGTCTTCTACGACTTCACCGTCGACGGAGTGCTTCGCCGCGGAAGTCGGCTCGCCTTCCACGTCCCCGTCGAGTTCGACGAAAAGTTGTCGCACCACGCGGCAGTGAGCGCCGGAATGAACCGCTTTCCCATGGGCTCGTCGTTCCCAGTGTTCTACGACCCAAACGCTCCGGGCGAATCGATCCTCCTTCGCACCCGTGAAAACTGGATTGCCGCAGGCACCTTGGGCGCTTTCGCTGGTGGAGCCGCGGCGCTCGCGCTCTGGCTCGCGCTGCAAGACCGCAAGGCGGCCGCCAAACGCTACCCAAGACTCTGGCCCCTGCCCGGGAAGACCCCTCTCGTGCCATCATCGCCCAAAGGCAAACCACGCCGCACTGGTCGACAAAAGCCGTGAGCCTCGCAGGGGCTCACGACAAACGCCCGCCCGTCACCCGCAAAGCCAAGCGCCTTCCCCCTCTGCGTCCCTCTGCGTTCTCTGCGTTAAAAACTGCCTTTCAAACCCTCTCTCCCTCTCCGTCTCCCTCCGCTCCCCTCCGCATCTCCGCGTTCGCATTCCCTCCCCTTCAAAAACAAAGCACGCCGACTCGCGCCGGCGTGCTGAATGATCTGTGCTGAAACTCTTCTCAGGCCGTCGGGAATCCCGCCGGCTTGCTCTCGTCCTTCTTGGGCTCGGGCTTGCCCTCTTCCTTCTTGAAGTAGTTGCCGGCGTACTTGCGCTGGAACTTCTCCACGCGTCCCGCCGCATCGACAAACGTCTGCTTACCCGTGAAGAAGGGGTGCGTCCCCGACCACACCTCAACGTGCATCTCCGGCACCGTCGCGCCGACTTCCATCACCACCTGCCCGTTATGGAAAACCTTGCAGGAGTGGTAGTACTTGGGGTGTGCGTCCTTCTTCATCGTCGTGATCCTTGTCCTGAGCCCATCTTGAGCTGGTCCTGAACTTGTCCCGATCCTGTCCCGATTCTGAGATCGTCTTCCAAGGCCGCCGTCTGGTCCTCAAACCATCCCTCGGCCTTCAAATCCGCTCCAGCCCGTGCCTGCGAGACGCTCTGTAACGCCTCTATCGCCCCATCAACGGGCAGAGGGGACTATAGCCCTCCCTCCCCCTTGCGAACAGCCGACTAAACGCCGATCTTGACCCTCGGGAGAGCCCGCCTAGGCTTTGGCCCGTATTTTGGTCCCCGATAGCTCAATGGTAGAGCGGGCGGCTGTTAACCGCCAGGTTGTAGGTTCGAGTCCTACTCGGGGAGTTACCGACGCCCTCGCGGAAACGCGAGGGCGTTTTGGTTTACGGGTCGGGCGAATTGACGCAGCGCGCCGTGGCCGGGACGATGTGCGGAAAGTCCCCTCAGGACGGAGGTTTCCGACGCCCGAGCGGGTGCGCTGGCCGGCCGCCGCGCTCTCGGTCTTGAAACCAAATCTCGGGGTCCGACCGCAGCCCCACGGTTGCTCCGGCCCACCGGCGGCCACCCTCTGGGACTCTCGCGCTCTCTGGTCCACGCCCCCACGAGTTTAACGCCAGGGTTGCTCCCAGGAAGCCTTCGGCGGAATGCGCTATTCCCCGGTGGGCCCGCACCCAAGGTCCAAGCCACTCGCGACACGATCCGTCGCATGACCACGACCGCCACAGGCTCCCCGCCCTCGCCCGAACCGTACGATGCGACGATGACTGACACCACCGACGCTGCATTCCAACCGTTCAAGATCTTCGAGCACCGTGGGTGGCGCGAGGTCGCCGAGCGGTACGACGCCGCATTCGTCGGTGCGACCGGACAGTCGATCGCGCCGATGCTCGACGCCGTGGGCGCTGGTCCCGATATGCGGCTGCTCGACGTGGCGTGCGGGCCGGGCTATGCGACCGCCGCCGCCGCCGCACGAGGGGGCAGCGTGCTGGGGGTGGATTTCGCGGCCGAGATGGTTGCGCTCGCACGGCGCAAGTGGCCGGGCGTCGAGTTCAAGGAGGGCGACGCCGAGCATCTGGACGTGCCCGATGGCGCGTTCGACGCTGTCCTCATGAACTTCGGCGTGCTCCACCTGGCCCATCCCGACCGGGCGATCACAGAGGACTTCCGAGTGTTACGCCCCGGAGGGCGATTGGCGTTCACCGTGTGGGTGCCGCCGCCGCAGACCGTGCCCTTCGCCATCGTTCTGGACGCGGTCGAGAGGCACGGCGTGCCGAACATCGGGGTGCCGCCCGGCCCGCCCATGTTTCGCTTCGCCGATTCGCACGAGGCACGACGGGTGCTCGAAGGCATCGGGTTTGAAAGCGCCAGCTTTCAAACGCTCCCCATCACGCTCGTGCTGGCGGACCCGGACGCACTCTTCCAGATCATGCTGGAGGCGGGCGTCCGCACCTCGGGCCTGCTCAAAGCCCAGACGCCCGCGGCGCTAGAGAGGATCCGCGACCACATGAGGCAGCGGGTGACCGCCCACCGCATCGCGGACGATGCCGAACCGAGATACCTCCTGCCCATGCCCGCGGTGCTCATCACGGCCACGAAGCCCGCGTGAGCGCGATCATCGGCCCCAAGGTGGCCGGGCTCATCACCAGAATCGCCGTCGATCAGGGGAATCGGGTCAAGGCGGGAGACACGCTGATCTACCTTGAGGACGTCGACGTCAAACAACAGGTCGCCGTCGCGGAGGCGGATGGGGCCGTGGCGACGGCGGGAGTGGAACGCCTGCACGCCGACCGGCGGCGGGTGGCATCGAAGTCGCTCCAGCGGCGATGAGAATTCCCAGTCCGTGCCATCGAAGTCGGCTCTGAGACTTCGATGTCTTTGCAGGTCCAAGACCATCGAAGTCGACGCGACTTCGATGGCACGGAACTTCGGTGCCACCCGCCGCGGGGAGAGGCTCCCATCAGTACGTGAAATTCGCATTCGGGTCGGTCGACCCCGGCGCCACGCCCCCCGAGTTGCCCGTGACCACCCCGGCCGTTGCGGCGTTGACGACCAGGATCACGTTGCCGGCAACCACATCCCAGTTGTTCGTGTTGCCCGAGCAGGTGTTCCTGATGATGACGTTCCGCACCCCGTCCACATCGATCCCGCGGTCCGCGCTGGTGCACGTGTTGCCCTCAATGCGGTTGGCACTGCTCGTCGCGTGCACGCCCGCCCCGTCGCCCCCGGTGCCGTTGAACGAACAGGTATTGCCGCGGATCACACAGTTGAAAGTGCACACGATGCCGTCAAGAGCGTTCTGCTGCGCCGTGCAATCGGCCACCGTCGAGCCGCTGCCGACAGTGATCCCCCTGGCGGCGTTCAGCAGCGCCGCGCAGCTCAACACCCCGCACCCGCTGCCCGTGCTGATGCCGCTCGCGCCATTCATCGTCACCGAACAGTTGGTCACCATGCTCCCGTTGGACGTGCTGATGCCATGGCCGGTGTTCTCGTACGCCGAGCAGCTCGTGACCGTGCCGCCGCTGGCCGTGGCGATGCCGAAACCATCGTTGCCGCTGGCCAGCACGCCCACCACGCGGTAATTGATCACCCCCGAAGTCGCAAGGTCCACTCCATCGCCGCCCCAGTTGCGCACCGAGCCGTTCACCACGGCAATGTTCGTCAGTTCGGCCGAGGTCGCGCTCACTCCATCGCGCGAGCCCGCCACGCCCACGAGTTCAAAGCCGTTGAGGTCCAGCGTCACGCCGCTGGCCATGATCTCGATCCCGTGCTTGTTGGCCACGCCGGTGATGTTGCCGGTGAGGTAGTAGGAGCCGGGCTGGGCGATGCGGAAGAGCGCCGCCGCCACGCCGGGCGTGTTGGTCACGTTTATCGCCGTACGGGGCTCGACCTCGCTCAGCGTCTTATACGTGCTCGTCACCGCCCCCGCGGGCGGGTTGAGTGGCCCGGCGGCCAGGACAAGCGCGGCCACGCCGACGATGGTGAGTCCGGCAAGGGCGAGATGGACGAGAGCCGGCCGAGCAAGTGTGACGCGTGTCATGCTGAAACCCCTTTGCATGCGCTTTGGTTCGGGTGTGGGGCCACGTTCAACAAAGTGCGTGGCGTCGACGTGTCTGCCTGTATTTCCCATTCGACCCTCCACACACGATCGCCGCGGTTTATTACGGACATTGTACTCCATAATCACCCTGGCCGCAAGAAAATTCTCGCCACTCCAGCATTGAACGCGGCACGTGTCCGGGGCCCTGCAGAACATCGCTGACCGTGTGGACGACGAATCGGATCGACGCCTCGCTCGATCCTCTCAAACTCTGTGTCGCTGGGAGGAGTGGAGGCCGCGGTTGAACGTGCTGTGTCGAACGGGGGACCAACCGCCACCGCTCCAAGGTGCCAGGCCAAAAGGGAGGAACTATCCGCTCTGGCTTCGTCGCATCCCAACTCCGACCATTCCCCGTTCAGATTGGGTCGTCGCCGATGCGCCAAGACCCGCGAGCGGCTCGCTAACGCGCCGTCTGAAGCGCGCCGGGTCCGCCCCTTCGAGGAGAGTGCATTCGGACCGAGCTCGCGCTCCTTCCGAGTCTTTGAACAAGCCGAACATGCTCCGTCGGAGCCTCGGCCAAACCCCAGGTGCCAAGTGCACCGTCAGCAAGGAGCTCCTCATGGTCTGTCGAAACACTCTCGCCTGCCTCTTCTGCACCGCCGCCATCGCCGTCGCCGGCCTCGCCCTCACCGCCCCCTCAGCCCTCGGCAGGTCCGCCGAGAACGCCCGCATCTCCTCCCCGACCGGCGACCACATGGACCACTGCATCAAAATGACCTCCGCGTGCGCCATCGCCTGCGGCAAAGCCAGCGAGCACTGCACAAACATGGCCAAGCAAGGCAAGGGCGAGCACGCGACCCTCGCGGCCTTGTGCACCGACTGCGCCGACTGCTGCGCCTCGTGCATGTCCTTCGTCAGCCGCAACAGCCAACTCTCCGCCGCCATGGCCGAGTGCTGCGCCAAATGCTGCGACCAGTGCGCCGCCGAGTGCGACAAAGTCACCGGCGACGCCATGACCGACTGCGCCAAGGCCTGCCGCGACTGCGCCAAAGCCTGCCGCGAAATGGGCAAGACAGCCAAGTAACCAGCCGGTCAACCCAGCTCGCGGCTTGCTCGAGGCGGCGCCTCGGCACGCCGCTGGATACCCGTCGGCGTCGGAGCTCGTGAACTACCCATGGGTCGCTTGGCACTGGACGGCGATCCAAGCCCATTCCTTGGCAATGCCCAGGCCCGGCAACTCAAGATCGTTACCCAGAAAGCTGCGGGCCCAGACCCTACGGACTCCAAATGCATGGCCTGAATCCGATCGGGAAGTTCCCTCCCAAGACCCCGCTTCGGCGGGGTCTTGTCGTTCCGGGCGGGTGTTGCCATGGGTGCAGCCGCAGACCAAACGCCTCAGCCCGACCCCCGTGATACCGTCCCAGGTCACTCGACCTTCAATCCTCGTCCCCCGTCAGGATTTGAAGATACTTGTGGTACGCGAACACCCGATCTCGCTGCTTTCCGCTCGTCTCCCGCAGCACGCCAGCCTCCACCGCAATCTCCACGGCCTTCCGAGCCGTCGGCGCAGTGATCTTCAGCAGCTTGGCCACACGCGGCACCGTAACAACCGGATGTTCCGGGAGCACATCGAGAAGCTGGATCGCCGCGACCGTCGAGCGCTTGGCGGCCGCCAACCGCCGACGATCCTTGCCCATCAGCTCGAACAGTCGCCCAGCCACATCCACCCCGTCGTCGGCGGCCTCGCGCACGCACTCCAGATAAAACGTCGTCCAACCCTCCCAATCGCCGTCGGTGCGGACCGCGGCCAGGCGAGCGTAGTAGTCGCTCTGCCGGCGCTTGAACGCGAGGCTCAGGTACAACAGCGGCACCGGCATGAGCTTCCAATGTTCGAGCAGGAGCGCAATCAGCAGGCGCCCAATCCGTCCATTGCCGTCAAGAAACGGATGGATCGTCTCGAACTGAACGTGCGCCAAGCCCACCTTGATGAGCGGCGGGAGCGAATCGTTGCCGTGAATCCACCGTTCGAGCCGCGTCATGGCTTCAAGCACGTGCTCAGGGGGCGGCGGGACGAACTTGGCATTGCCGGGGCGCGTGCCGCCGATCCAGTTCTGGGTCTTGCGGATCTCCCCGGGCGCCTTGTCCGCGCCTCGCACGCCACGCATGAGCCGCCGATGCGACTCGCACAACAGACGGACGCTCACCGGCAGCCCCTTGGGCTTGGCCAGTTCGGCGCGAGCGTACGTGATCGCATCGACGTAGTTGCAGACCTCCTCGACGTCGTGCGGCACGTTGGTCTGCTTGGTCGCCTCAAACGTGACCACCTCGCGAAGCGTCGCCTGTGTGCCCTCGATCTGCGACGAAATGACCGCCTCCTTGCGAACAAACCCATAGAGAAACCAGCCGGTGCTGGGAATCATTCGGCCCGCTACTTCCAAGCGCGCGAGCCCCGTGATCGCCTGGGCATGCAGCGCATCGATCTCCCCAGCCATTACCAGCGCCGGGTCCGCCGGGGGCAAGGGATGCGGCACGAACGCATCAACCGCTTCACCCGCCGTGGTGGACGTTCGGTAAGTTCCAGTGGTTCGGCGCATCGCTATGAAACGCTCCTTTCTTAGTCATGAAGTCTAGGAAACGATCGCTTCTTAGTCGAGTCCGCTGCGCAAAGATCGTTTCTTTGCACAGATCGCGCCCGAACGCACCCAAAACTCGCACCAGCCGACACCCCGCGGCACTCAAAGGAGTCGCCGCCCCTCACGTCTGCCCAATCCACCCCTTCTCCCCAACCTCCTTCCACCGCGCCCGCATCGCCTCGTACTGCTCCTTCGGCAACGCCCCGCCCGCCTTCAGCAGCTCCGCGTTCTGCTTCCACCTTTCCGGCTTGGTCGTCCCCACGATCGCCACGTGCACCCCCGGCACCGCCAGCGTAAACCGCAGCGCAACCCCCGCCGTCCCCTCCGGCCCCTCATTCTTCCGGTTCTCGCCCTTGGCAAACGCGTAATCAAGCTTCTGCAGCCGCTTCCAATACTCGCCGTTGTTCCCCTTGGGGTCCGCGTCGTGCCGCCACGCGGCATTAGCAATCGGCCGCTTGGCAATCACGCCCAGCTTCTTCTCGATCGCCTTGGTCAGCGTCAGCTCCACCGCCTGCTGGTCCGCGATGCTCACCGACGTCTGCAGCGCATCAAACCGCCCCGATTCCACCGCGAAGAGCGCCGCCGCATCGTCCCCGCTGTACCCGATGTACCGCACCTTGCCCGCCTTCTTGGCGTTCTCCAGCGCCTCGATGCACTCGCCCTTCACCAGAATCTCTTTCGAGCACGAGTGCAACTGGATCAGATCGATGCGATCCGTCTTGAGCCGCTCCAGGCTCCGCTCGATCGAACGCTCGATCGACGCCGTCGTCCACCCATCGTTGCCGCCCCGCCCGTCCATGTGCCCGACCTTGCTGAAGACGTAATACTCCTTCCGCCGCCCCGCCACGGCCTTGCCAATCGCCTCCTCCGACCCCGCATAACACTCGGCCGTGTCAATCACATTGAGCCCCGCATCCAGCGCCGAGTTGAGCAGCTTCGCCACGATCTCCTGCTCGGTCCGCTGGAACCCGATCTCCGCTCCCCCAAACCCCAGCACCGTGACATTCATGTCCGTCGCCCCAAACTTCCGCACCTCAAGCGGGATCTTCGCCGCCCCCTTCTCACCCGGCTCCGCGGGCTTCTCGCTCGGCTTGTTCGCGGGTGCCGCCCCGCCCGGAGGGGCCGACCGTCCCGCGCCGGCAAGCCCGGCGAATGCAGCAATACCCGCGGCGGTTTCCAGGAACTGGCGGCGCGTCACAGACATGGGACTTCTCCGGTTCGGGGTTGGGGAACTCCCGAGAGTGTAATCCGCTGCACGGGTCTGTGCCTCCCCGCCCCCCCCCGGCGCCCAAAGCGAAAGCTCGGCGCGCCTGCTGCCTTCAGCCTGCACGCCGAGCCGTGTTCGATTCAGATGTTCCGACCTGCCTCAACTCATGCGCGACGACGACGACCCGCCATCAGGCCGCCCAGCGCCAGAACGCCCAACGCGCCCGGAGCCGGAACTCGCGTCAACGCCAGATCATCGTAAAACACCGGGCCCGTGGAGCTCGAGTAGAGATCGACTGCTTCGATCGCCTGCTGCGCGCCCGCCGTGCCCCGCGTCCACGAAGTGCTGATGACGACAGCCCCGTTGTACCGGGCGACCATCGTGTTGGCATCAAGATCGATGTCCACCGAGATCTCGGCCCACGCGTCCCGCACGATCGCCAGGAAAGCCGTGCCCGGCGAGCCCGCCCCGCCCAGCGCATCGTCGTACACGGTGTTGTTCGACAGATCGAACTTGAGCTGCAGGCTCCAGCGATCCGTCGTCCCCGCACCGAAATCGTCGTACGTGTTCATCAGGATGAAGTACGTGTTGCGACCGGCGCCCGACGGCGTGTTGCTCGCAATGTACTGGTACGCCGTGTAGTTCCACTGCCCCGTCGTGTACCCCGAGTACTCGTGCGTCAGGTCGTCCCCGTACGCCGTCGACGAAGGCGTCGTGATCCGGGCCGAATTGCTTCCCGTGCGGGCAATCGTGTTGCTCGCCGTTCCAGCGTGGGCCGGATCATTGTCCCAGCCCTTCCAGCCGCCCTGCCCGTGCAGGTTGCTCCCCGCCGCGTACGCCTCAAACCCATCGGACCATTGGGCTTGCGCCGCCGCGCTGAGTCCTGCCAATGCGATAACCGCCGAAATCACTCGAAGTTTCATGCGTCTCTCTCTTCCTGTGACCAACGCCTATGACGATGGTCGGTCACCCGGTCGGAATCGGCCGGGCTTCCCAGTTGTCTCTGCTCCCACGAACGTCGCGGGCTCTCGATCCCCAGTCTAATGCATCGCCACCCTCTTTGGAAGACAAATTCCGATATTCCGGTCGCAATTATTCTTCTCGTACGGCCCGTGTCAGCATGCTGTTGACGCTGTGGAAGGCATCCTGGCCGCCCAAACGCCTGCCGTTGGCACCCGTGCGACCCTTCGTCCGAGATTCCAACACCGCACCTCCATCACGCCATCCCAGGTGAGCCCGGGCCCTCTGACGCGACGCCCACATTCCCCCGCGGTTACCGCTCTTGCATCGATGCCCCGATCGGCTTGTCGCGGGAGTGGGTGGGTGATGGGACAGCCATACCCCGGCCGCCCCCACCTATACCGCGCCAACACACATCCAATGGGTGTCGAGTTCACAAACGCCGCGAATCGCGATCCCGGTCATCCGGCCGTACGATCGTCCGAACAGCCGGCCTGGTGTTGCCCCGACGCGTCTGCGGCGGAGGCCAGGGCTCTGGACTCTGTTGTCTCGCTTGGAGCCCGCCATGCCGATCCACCACTTCGTTCGAACTCTCCCCGCGTCCGTCGTCGCCTCGTGGTGTTCGATCGCCCCCGCGGCCTGCACAACCAGCGACCCCCAGCCCATCGCCTACACCATCTCCATGCCCGCTCCCGAATCCCACCTCGCCCACATCAAAGCCACCATCCCCACCCAAGGCTCCCAAAGCCTCGACCTGTTCATCCCCGTCTGGTCACCCGGCTTCTACCACAAAGAAGACCACGCGGCCAAAGTCACAGACCTCTCCATCACCGCTCCCGATGGGTCCACACTCCCCGTCGACAAACCCAAACCCAACCGCTGGCACGTCAAGACCAACGGCGCCTCCTCCGTCGTCCTCACCTACTCCCTCCTCTGCGATCGCAAGTTTGTCACCACCAATTGGGTCGGCCCCGACTGCGCGATCCTCAACGGCCCCGCCACCTTCATCACCACGCTCGATCACGCCCGCCCCTACGAAGTCACCATCGTCCTGCCCCCGCAATGGGAACACGCCAAGTCCGGTCTCAAGCCCATCGATCACGCCCCCGCCCGCTTCTCCGCTCCCGACTACGACACGCTCGTCGATTGCCCCATCGCCGTGGGCACCTTCGATGTGCGGGAATTCCACGTCGGCAAGAGCCGTCACGAGCTCGTCTCCATCGGCGACCACGGCCCCTGGAAGCCCCAGCGCCCCGTCGCAGACCTCGCCAAAATCGTCACCGCCGCCCGCGACATGTGGGGCTGGAACGAACTCCCCTTCGATCACTACGTCTTCCTCTTCGCCTTCGGCCCCGGCGGCGGCGGCCTCGAACACCTCAACTCCACGCTGGTCACCTCAAGCCCGACAGCCATGGAAACAACCAACGCCTATCACGGTTGGCTCTCCCTTGTCAGCCACGAGTACTTCCACGCCTTCAACGTCAAACGCCTGCGTCCCATCGAGCTCGGGCCCTTCGACTACGAGAACCCGCCCACCACCGCCAGCCTCTGGATCTCCGAAGGCCTCACCAACTACTACGGCGACCTCATGGTCCGCCGCGCCGGCCTCAGCACCGAGCCGGGCCTGCTGCGCCAGATCTCCTCACAGATTTCACAACTCCAGAAATCACCGGGACGGCTCCTGCAAACCCTCTCGCAAGCCTCCGAGCAGGTCTGGACCAGCAGCACCTCCGGCGTCCGCAACGATCCGACCAAGACCATCAGCTACTACTTCAAAGGTCCCGTCGTCGGCTTCCTCCTCGACGCCCGAATCCGCGCCGCGACCAGCGGCGCCCGATCGCTCGACGACGCCATGAGACTCGCCTACACCCGCTACTCCGGCGCTCAAGGCTTCACCCCCAGCCAGTTCCTCGCCTGCGCCTCCGAAGTCGCCGCCATCGACCTCTCCGACTGGTTCCACCGCGCCCTCGACTCAACCGACGAACTCGACTACGCCCAGGCCCTCGACTGGTTTGGACTCCGCTTCGCCCCGTCCGACACGCCGGGCGCCTCCACCTGGATTCTCGAGCCGCTCCCCCAACCTACCGACGCCCAGAAATCGCACCTCGCCGACTGGGCCCGCCAGACCACGAAGTAGAGCTCGAAGTAGCCCCGTCGTCTACGACCCTTTTGGCTTCGATCCACATCACAGGCCTTCAGTTCCCTCAGCACCCCGCTTCAAACGCCACCACAAACGCGTCGTAGTCAAAGAAGTCGACCGTGCCGTCGCCGTCAAAGTCCGCGGTCTTGTCGGTCGGGCAGAAGAGGCCCTCAAAGCAGTTCACGAACGCGTCGTAGTCGAAGAAGTCCACCGTGCCGTCACAGTCGAAGTCGGCGGCGCAGATCGTCAGCATCGCTCCGTCACTGGTGGCACTGCCGCAGGCGTTGGTGACGACGCAGCGGTACCTCCCTGCGGCATTGAGCGTCGCGCCAGAGATCGTCATCGTTTCTGTGCCCGAGCCGGCAAAGGTGCCGATTCCCGGCCAGGTGCCGTCGACGATGTCAAGCCACGTGCCGGGCGACTGGTTGACCTCGCCCTGCCAGCGATAAAGCGGGCTGCTGCCCGTGGCAGCGATGGCGAAGGAGGAAGTGCCGCCGATACATGCTGTGGATGCCGCTGGTTGGGAGGAAACCGAGGGCACCACACATGGCTCGCCCAGTTCCCACGTCTCGCCGTCGATGTCACTTCCCCCGGTTCCCGTGCGGCCCCCCATGAGAACGATTGCACGGCTCACCGAGTCATACGCCACTTTGTGGCCGAGTCGCGCCGCAGGGGCGCTGATCATCACCTGCTTCCAGACCGCACCGTCCCACTCCCATGTCTCGCCGTTGGTCGTGTTGGTCGCGGTGGTGTCGCCGCCGAACAGGACGACCTTCCCCCTGCTGATGTCATAGGCCATGTCGTGCGATTCGCGCGGCGAGGGCCCGGTGACTGTTCTTTGAGTCCACGCGGTCCCATTCCATTCCCAGGTTTCTCCGTTCACGCCCGCCGCAGTCTCGCCACCAAAGAGAACGGTCACACCGCGGCCCGAGTCGTAGGCCATCGCGTGAGCTACGCGCGGCGAGGGGCCGCCGCCCCCGACACGCTGGGTCCACGTCAATCCATCCCACTCCCATGTTTCTCCATTGGCGGTGCCGGTCCACCCTCCAAAGAGAACAGTGACGCCACGCCCGGAGTCAAAGCACATTCTTGTGGCAAAGCGATCCGACGGGCCGGCCGCAATCCTCGGGGTCCACGCGGTTCCATTCCATTCCCACGTCTCGCCGTTGGTGCCCGACGCGATGCCTCCAAAGAGGATGGTCACACCCCTGGTCGAGTCGAAGGCTGACGCACAGTGGAAGCGCGGGGAAGGGCCACTGACCAACCGCTGGGTCCATTGCCCCGCGTGCCTTACCCAGGTCTCGCCGTTGGCAGTGCCGGTGTCACCCCCAAAGAGCACCACCTCCTCGCGTACCGAGTCGTAGGCCATCGCGTGCACCGTCCGTGCCGATGGTCCGGGCGCGGGTGCGATGGTCCACACGTTGGGGTAGCCAACCAAGAGCTCCGCGAGGTCCGAGGTCGCGCTTCCGCACGAGTTTGTGGCCACACAGTCGTACAACGCCGCGTCGCCCGTGACCATCGCGTTGATCGTCAACGTTTGTGTGGTCGATCCCACGATCCGACCATCATCGGAGAGAGTCAAGCCGTTGCGCCGCCAGCGATAGGTCGGTGCCGGGCTCCCCGACGCGATCGATGAGAATGACACGGCCGCACCGGCGTTCGCCACAACGTTGGTCGGTTGCCGCGTGAAGGCCGGGCACGTCGGCCCACCATAGCGGCTCACAAGCCCCGCCACATCCCCCGTGCTCAGGTGCGTGCGCTGGCCCATCAGGCCCTGAAACTGCGCGAACGCCGGCTTGGCGGTCATCGTCCAGCAGTTCGATGCGCAATCGCAGTTGGAGTTCGCCGGACAGCAGATCGATGCGCTGCACGCCCCATAGAGCATGACGCTGTCAAAGTCGAACGATCCCTGGATCGCGGCGATGAACCGAATGTCGTAATTCGAACTCCATCCTGCCTGGATGTTCCCGTAGTTGACCGTGATGTAGACACTCCGGTCCGCCCGCTGCTGCTCGTGGTACACCCCAAGGGCGTGCATCAGCTCATGGCACATGATGAACCTGTAATTCCAGTTATAGATGTTGACGGTCTGCCCGCCGCCGATCATGCCCACGAATGAGTTGTTGCCGGTGCTGTCCTGGACATGAAGGTAATTGGCCTGGCCCGCTCGCGGCACAAAGTGGACGTACGCCACCCGCTCAAGCTCATCCATCGCCAGACGCATCGCGCTCTGGTTGCCCGCCGAGGTGTTCGCATCGAACTGGTATGGCACCACTCCTCCGGGCCAGAGATTGGCCGCCCACAGGGAACGGCCCAGGTCGTCGGCCTGATCGGGCAGGTCGCACGTGCGTGGCTCACGATTTGCCACTTCGTCGGCCAAAGCGTTCGCCCCGGACACCTGAGCGACCGCGCGCGCGGACCCAAGGACGATGACACCCGGGGCGATGAGCAGGGGAGCCAAAAGGATCGCAAGGGCGGCACGAAAGTTGGCCAACAGTTTGCGGTGCATCGCTTGGTCCTTTGATGAATCGGAATTGGAACCCGGCGGCGATGCCGGAGTTGAGGGGCCTTGGCGTGACCGGACGGGCCAGACTCTGATCATCCACGCGTTCGAACGGGCGGAGTGTGCCACCGATTCTACATAAAAAGTACCGAGACAGTGTGGCCTCTTTGCCCGATTCTCGACCGTGACCCTGCCCCGTGGTCGCCGGACTGGGCATTCGACTCAGCACCCGGCCTCAAACGCTACCACAAACGCGTCGTAGTCGAAGAAGTCCACCGTCCCGTCCCCGTCAAAGTCCGCGGTCTTGTCGGGCGCGCAGAACATGCCCTCGAAGCAGTTCACAAACGCGTCGTAGTCGAAGAAATCAACCGTCCCGTCGCAGTCGAAGTCGGCCGCACAAACCGTCAGCAATGCCCCGTCGCTGGTCACGCTACCGCACGCGTTGGCGACCACGCAGCGGTACTGCCCGGCCGCATTGAGCGTCGCGCCCGAGATCGTCATCGTGCCCGTGCCGCTTCCGGAGAACGTCCCGATCCCGGGCCAAAGCCCGTCCGCGATATCAAGCCACGTCCCGGGCGACTGATTGACCTCCCCCTGCCAGCGGTACGTGCGCGGGCTACTCCCCGAGGCGGTGAGCGAGAGACTCGCCGTACCGGCCGGGCAGACGGCTAGAGCGGAGGGTTGGGAGGCGACTGATGGAGCGACGCAGAGTTCCCAGGTCTCGCCGTTGACACCGAATTGCGTATCACCGCCGAATACAACGGCAACGTCTCGAGCCGAGTCGTAGGCCATTGCATGAGTGGTACGCCGCTCGGGTCCGCTCACCACCCGCTGAGTCCAGACAACCCCATTCCATTCCCAAGTCTCCGCGCTGTAGAAGTTGCCGAAGCCCCCAAAGAGAACGGTTACTCCGCGCGCTGTGTCGTACGCCATCGCGTGCCCGTACCGCCCCGGCAATGGGCCGGTGACGACCCGCTCGGTCCAAACGGTACCGTTCCATTCCCATGTGTCTCCCGCGATCCCGCCGGCAGGGGCTCCCCCGAAGAGGACGGTCACGCCGCGGGCCGCGTCGTACGCCAATGCGTGGAAGTGCCTTGGAGACGGGCCGCTCGCAATCCGCTGAGTCCAGGTGGTTCCGTTCCATTCCCACGTCTCGTCGCTGACGCCACCACTATCGGTCTGCCCACCGAAAAGGACCGTAACACCGCGTGCAGCGTCGAAGGCCATCGAGTGATTGATCCTTGGCGAGGGGCCGCTGACAAACCACTGGGTCCAAGTGGTCCCGTCCCATTCCCACGTTTCGCTGGTGCGGCCGCCACTTGCGGTGCTCCCACCGAAGAGGATGGTCACGCCGCGTGTCGCGTCGTACGCCATCGCGTGGCCGTACCGTCCCAAGGGACCGCTAATCGACCGCAGTGCCCAGGTGATGCCATTCCATTCCCAGGTGCTGAACTCACCCCCACCGTTACGGTTTCTGCCACCGAAGAGGACGGTGACACCGCGAGCCGAGTCATAGGCCATCGCGGTGACCAGCTCCGTCGGACCGCTCACCACCCTTTGGTTCCACGCGACCGACTGCGCGAGTGCCGCGCCAGGTGCCACCACGCACAACCCAAGCACCGCAATCAGGGCCACAAGAAGTCTGGGCCGTACGCTGGCGGATGACGGTCTTGGGTGATCTCTCATGTTCACTTCTCCTCGTGGCTGCCTGGGCCAGAAAAGCGGGCTCGTCGTGTCGGGCGCGTGTGCGCAGTACAAACCCCCCGTCGCCCGCGTGTGAGTCGACGGAGAGGGAGGAGAACCCCCGCCCCTGTGCGGGTCCTGCACCCACCTACCCCATGCGGATGAGAGCTTGTGGTGTGCCACGAATTCCGGTAGAATTTCATCGAGATCGGTCAGATTGTCGGATATGGGCCTGATTGTGATACGTTTAGGCCCGGTGACTGAGCGCAGAAAGCTGGTGAGAAGCCCGCTCTGGAGAGTCGGGCAATCTGCGGACCAGGGCCACGGAAGGGGAAGCGATGAGCGACCAGGGGGCGATCACACGGCTCGTAAACAAGCTCGGCGCGGGTGAGTTGCTCTCGCACGACGATCTGTTCCCCGTCGTCTACGCCGAACTGCGCGGGATGGCGCAGCATCGGCTCCAGCGGGAATCCGGCGCCGTGCCCGCCACCGAACTCGTGCACCAGGTCTACGTAAAGCTCTTCGGGGGGCTCAATGGCAACGCCAAGAGCGTGCGATGGGAGTGTCGGGCCCATTTCTTCGGGGCAGCCGCCCGGGCCATGGAACAGCTCCTCATCGACTCGGCGAGGCGCAGGCGGACACGCCGTGAACTCAAGGACGCGCCTGCCCAAAGCGGCGACGCGTCGGGCTTTGATCTCGACGCGCTCACGGGTGAATTGCAGGGCGGCGACATGACGGGCAAGGTGGACGTGCTGACCCTCGCAGAGGCTCTGCGCGAACTGGCGGCCCAGGACGCCGCCCTGGCCGAACTTGTCCGCCTGCGTGTCTACCTTGGGCAGCCCATCGACGTGGTGGCCACCACGCTCAATATCTCGGCGCGAACGGTCAGCCGTGATTGGGCTTTGGCACGCGCCTGGCTCCTTCGACGTATGAGAGACATGGAGACATCCACGGGGGACGCCGCGGGCGACGTGGCGAAAGGTCGGAATGGAACGTCCAAGTGAACGCGGAACGATGGAACCAGCTCAAGCAGGCCTTTGGCGACGCCTTTGAGGCGCGGGGCGCACTCGTCGCCCAGGGTTCCGCGCGCACCGGCGACGCCGCGACGCCAATGATCGATGACCTCGATCTTCGCGGCGAGGTCGAGGAACTCCTGGCCGTGGACGCCGCTGCGGGCGATGCGCTTGAAAGTCCGGCCTGGGCGATGCACTCGTCGCAGGGTCTGCCGGGAACGGCGCTTCAAGAGGGTGAGGACGAGCCACAGACGCTCAGCGGCGGCCAGCGCGTGGGCGGATATTCCATCGAGCGGCTCATCGGCCGCGGTGGGATGGGCGAAGTCTACCGGGCCATGCAGGAAAGCCCAAAGCGCGCCGTCGCGCTCAAGGTCATCCGCGCCGGGCTCGCGTCGCGCCGTGCGATCAAGCGACTCGAGATCGAGGCGACGATCCTCGCGCGCCTCGACCACCCGGGAATCGCCAGGGTCATCGAGGCGGGCGAGATCAGGACCATGAGCCGGGACGGCGTCCCGATCGTCCGACCCTTCTTCTCGATGGAACTGGTCGAGGGCGTTTCAATCACGCGCCACGCCCATGAGCTTGGCCTGTCGATCGCGGCCCGGATTGAGCTCATGCGCAACGTGTGCGACGCCGTTGAGCACGCCCACCAGCGCGGCGTCATCCATCGCGATCTCAAGCCCGCCAACATCCTCGTCGACGAGCACAGGCAGCCCCGCGTGCTCGATTTCGGCGTCGCTCGAATCGTCGACCGCGACGCCTGGGGCATGGGCGCCCACTCATTGACACAGCCGGGCATCGCCCCCGGGACACTCGCGTACATGAGCCCCGAGCAGGTTGGTGGTGCCGCTCCCAAGAGCAACACCAGCCCCACGATCGAGAGCCGTGATGCCATGAGCGACGCCGCCGACACGCGAAGCGATGTCTACGCACTGGGCGTTGTGCTCTACGAACTCTTGACGGGGCGCCTCCCTATCAATCCCGCGGGCAAGTCACCCCTGGAGATGATGCTGGCCGTGCGCGTGGAGCAGCCCCTGCGCCCCAGCCTCATCCGGCGTGAGCTGCGCGGAGACCTGGACCTCATCGTGCTGGCCGCGTTGGACAAGGACCCCGCGCGCAGGTACTCATCGGCCGGGGCGCTGCGCGAGGACCTGGGCCGGTTTCTGCGGGGCGATCCGATCATCATCAGGCCCGCGAGCGCGGGCTATCTGCTGCGTGTCTTCGCCAAACGACGATGGCGGGAGCTCGCCGCGGCGGGTTTGGCGCTGGCGATCGGCCTGGGCACGACGGCGTGGCAGTTCGCCCGCGCCCTGCGGGCCGAGCAGGTGGCCCAGACGCGTTTGGTTGAGATCAGACGGAGTGCCGACGAGCTGGTCTTCGAGTTGTGCGGGAAACTCAACACCTTCTCGAGCGTCGCCGAGGCCCAGCAGTTCCTCGCCGGCGAGGCCAAGGAACGCCTCGAGAGGCTCGCCGGCGAGACCGGCGACGACCCCGAAACACTCTGGAGCCTGTCGAAAGCGTACTTGCGCCTGGGAATGGTGACCGGGCATCCGGGCGTGCCCAACGCCGGGCACCGCGATCAGGCACTGAAGCTCATCCGGCGATCGTACGAACTTGGCGAGCGTGTGCTGGCGATGCAGCCAGAGAGCTTCGCGCACCAGAGCGGTGTGGCGCACGTCGCGGTATCGCTTGCGCATGCGGTGCTCAATCGCGAGGAATCGGCCCCGCTCATGGCGAGATCGCTCCAGTTGAGCGAGAGTCTGGTCCGAGCGTCCCCCGGTGACCTTGGGCGCCGGGCCGATCTGGCGTATCGCCTCGTGGGCGACGGCGATTTACGCGGGCGCGCGGGCGAGGCGTTTGAGGCCCCGTTCGCGCGAGCCGAGGAGATCATTCGCGGACTGGTCGCCCAAGCCCCGACCGACACCCGATGGACCGACCTGCTTGGGTGTTCGCTCGGCGTCCATGCTGAGGCGCTCGGACGTGTTGATCTCGACACCTCGGTCGCCAAGTACGAGGAGTGCAGGGCGGTGATGACCACTCTGCTCGCCGCGCAAACGCCGAACTACAGCGCAATTCGCCACATCGCCAAGGCCGACGGCGCGCTGGCGCTGCAGCACGCCGCACGCGGCCGCCGGGGCGAGGCGGCCTCGCTCGCGTCGGGTGCCATCGCCGCAATCCGCGTCTGGATGGCGAAGGAGCCCAACAACTCGATGTACCGTCTGGACCTGATTGACGCGTTGCTGATCGCCGCTCGAGTCACCAACGTCTCGACCCAGGGCGCGCCACCCGCCGTGGCATTTGCCACCGAAGCTCGCGAACTCCTCCAGCTGGCGGGGAGTCCAGAGCACATGCCGCCCGAGGAATTCGAGCGGCTGGGAGAACTTGAGCGTCTCATGTCGGCCTTGCGGCCGGCCACACCCGCAAGGTAGCGTCGACTGTCGAACAGAGCGCGTGCCCTGTCGATCGTGCTCGCGCCCTCAGCATCCCGTTTCAAACACCACCACAAACGCGTCGTAGTCGAAGAAATCCACCGTCCCGTCGCCGTCGAAGTCCGCGGTCTTGGCCGGCGGGCAGAAGAGGCCCTCGAAGCAGTTCACAAACGCGTCGTAGTCGAAGAAGTCCGCCGTGCCGTCGCAGTCGAAGTCGGCTGCGCAGATCGTCAGCGTCGCGCCGTCACTGGTGACGCTGCCGCACGCGTTGGTCACGACGCAGTTGAACTGCGCGTTCTGATGGTGCCCGATGGAGTGCCTGACCACGAGCACGGCGCTCTGCGACCCCGAGATGTTGGCGAACAACTCGCCGTCCAACATCACGTCGCCGTCGGTGAGCGGGATCCACGTTCCAGGATCGGAAGGACTTTGGACCTGCCAGCGGTACGCCAGTGTCCCGGTGCCGGAGACGGTAACGGAAAAGGTGCCGGTGCCGGAGGGACAGATGGCCGCATCGTGCGGATGCACGCCGATCGCCGGCACGCAGGGCTGGGCGCCAAACTCGAACGCGCCCATGTCGACGGTGCTCGCGCCCGGTCCCGCCAGGCCGCGCACGATGCGGGCGTTGGCGTCCAGGTCCGTCGGTGTTCCCGCGGGCACAAAGGCGTTGGCGCCCCTGTCGATGCACGCCGATCCGGCCTGCAGTCGGAGATTCCCGCCCACGGCGCTCACGAACTGCGGATTGGTGATGATGCACCCCGGGTAGTTCGCGGGGTCGATGGGGTCCTCACCGGGGTCGGCGGAGAACAGGTGCTGGACGCACGAGTTCCTGGCTGAGAACGGGCCGTTGAAACTCGGGTCACGCACGTTGATGTCCTGGCCGGTGGCGATGTTCCCCCAGATGATCGAGTTGCGGACGCTGGCCAGCGCCGGGAAGTTGGGGAGGTACTCGAAGACCGAGATGCCGCCCGACTCTCCCCCGGTGTTGTTGGCGATGGTGGAGTTGAGCACCGTGACGGTGGTCCACTGCGCGCAGATCCCCGCGCCCTCGCCGCCGACGGTCACCCCGCCCTGTCCGGCGTAGTTGAACGCGGTGTTGTGGTCGAAGGTGCAGTTGAGGATGGTGGACGGGTTCCACACAAAGACCCCGCCGCCGTAGGCCGCCTGATTGTTGCGAAAGACGCACTCGCGGATGGTGGTGGTGGGGCGTGGGTCGTTGTTGATACAGAACGAGTGGATCGCCCCGCCCCGCGGGATCTCGTAGG
This sequence comes from uncultured Phycisphaeraceae bacterium, assembly GCA_964358855.1. Taxonomy (GTDB): domain Bacteria; phylum Planctomycetota; class Phycisphaerae; order Phycisphaerales; family UBA1924; genus UBA2396. Next base: position 10,591 of record CAYHQQ010000045.1, on the reverse strand, counting down.
AGCCGCCGCCGAAGGGCCGGGCGATGTTCCCATCGAACACGCACCGCTCGATGGTGACGGGCGTGGACGTGTAGAGCTGGATCGCCCCGCCCAAGCCGGTCTGCCCGTACGTGGAGACCGTCTCGTTGCCGGTGAACGTGCAGTCGCGGATGGTGGGGACGCTGTTGCCGTCCACGAAGATGGCCCCGCCCGAGCCCTGGTACGCCAGGTTGCCCGTGAACGTGCAGTGGGTGATCGAGGCGCTTGAGTCGAGCAGATAGATCGCGCCGCCGTGCGCGAAGGAGACCGTGTTGTCCGCGAACGTGCAGTTCGTGATCGTCGGGCTCCCGCCGACGCACGACAGCCCGCCGCCGCTGGTTTGGACGACGGCGCTGCCGACGATGGAGAAGCCGTCGATCGCCGTCGCGGCGTCCACGCCGTCGGCCACCAGGACGCGCGAGCCGTTTGCGCCCAGGATGGTCAAGTTGGCGGCGGCGTTCCGCTGCGATCGCAGAGTCTCGCTGCCCGCAAACCCGCCGTAGACGCCCACGCCCGATCGCAGCACGAATCCCATGGGGCTTGTGGGAGGGGTGTATGTTCCCGCCGCGACCCAGATCTCATCGCCCACGCTCGCCGCGGACAACGCGATGTCGAGCCGCGGGAACGCGTCGACCCACGACGCGCCGGTTCCGGCACCTGCCGCGCCCTCGCGGACGTGGATGGTGTCGGCGCGCACCATCACGGATGGAACCATCGCCAGCGCTGCCGTGAGTGTTCCGATCAGGCTGGTCGGAACGGTGAATCGTGGCTTCATTCGGACGATCTCCATGGACGGGGGGGTGCACACGTGATCCTATATGGAGAGGTCGATCCGACCCCGGCTCAAGATACATGGACCGGCAAAAAGTCGCGAGCGAGGTCGAGCCGCGTCCGGACATGCCGCACGGCGTGCGAACTGGTCGGGCGCGAAGTCCGGCCGGACGTCGCCGGGGGCGCGATGGGGCGATTGGCCCCGGGGGTGTCTGGATCAAGCAACTTTCCTCGTAGCAACGTCGCCGGATTGATGGAAGGATGAGTTCATCGCCTGTTCCCGTTTGAACGCAGGTTGGAGAGTTGCCATGAGAATTGCCAAAGCCAGTCTCACCGCCCGAGACGTGATGACCATCGACCCCGTGTGCGTCACGCCGGCCACCAGACTCCGCGAGCTTGCCACGATCTTTGAGGAGCACGAGATCTCCGGCGTTCCCGTGATCGACCAGCAGGGCCGGGTCGTCGGGGTGGTGTCCAAGACAGACCTGATCCGCCGGTGCTCGCAGGGAACCGACGAGATCCCGCCGGCGTTCCTCTTTGAGGTCCTGTCTGAGCAGGGTGACGATGATGTGAGCGAGGCCATGCCCGAGCCGCTCGTGTGCGTCGACGACATCATGACCCCCGATCCGCTGATGGTCTCGCCCGACGTGACGGCCGCCGAGGTGGCGCGCATCATGGCCGACAAGCGCGTCCACCGCGTGATCGTGACCGACGCCGATTTGTTCCCCATCGGCATCATCACGAGCCTTGATCTGCTCGCGTCGCTCTCGCACCAGTAACACCGTCGCCGGCCCCGTGCCGGCCTGCGGTTTCCGCACTCGATTCAAGGGAGAATCACATGAGCGCCACCAGCACCATCACCCTCAACTCGACCGGGAAAGCCCACGCCCCCGCTCGCCAGCCGCGAAACTCGGGCGAACGTGCCCGTCTGGACGTCACGCCCGAGCAAATCCGCATCCGCGCCTACGAGGTCTACAGGGCTCGTTGCACCAGCGGTTCTCCGGGCGATGCCGTCTCCGACTGGGCTCAGGCCGAGCGGGAGATGCGCCGGCGAGCATCGAACTCGATCGAGATGGAGGGGAGAGCGACGGCGCGCGGCGAGAAGCTGCTGGCCGCCGGAGATTGAAGGGGAAGAGATCTCGCGACCGCCCTGACGGGTTGTCGCGGGTTTTGGTGTGATCCACGCAATCCCGCGCGGCCCCGCACGTCCTCGCCCCGGCGATGCACGCTCGTGCGCCCCGGGGAGAGTGACGGAAGGTCGACGCGTCAACCCGTCGCGTTCGGCGATCCGACACCCCCACGGAGATGCATCATGCTGTACCGAAAGCCGATTCTTGCAGTGATCGTCGCGGCCTTCGCTTTCGCGGGCGGGTGCAACACGCCGTTCCTCCACACGGCCGCAGCCCCTGGTGCAGTCATCCAGGACGCCGGACTCGTCGGTGAGTGGGTCTCCACCGGACCCACCACCAGCCGGGCCGTGATCGACCAACCCGTCAACGGCGCCTACCCCGTCGCCCTCACTGTGCAGAGCGGCGTGAAGAGCGCGACCTCGCTGAGTCTGGAGCTGACCCTCACCGAGATCGGCGGCGCACGCTACGCGGACCTGTTCCTCGCCCGCGCCGACCGCGATCAGCTCGTGCAGCGGTACGGGTTCCTTGCGATCCCGGTTCACCAGATCATGAAGGTCTCTCGCGATGGAAGCGAGCTCAAGGTCTGGACGTTCGACGGCGCGTGGCTCGAGAAGTCCGCCCGGGGCGAGACCTTCGCGCACGATCGAGTTCCTGTCGGCGGCACCGAAGTCGCCATGGTCACCGCGACGACCGAACAGGTACGCGATCTGATTGCCCGACTGGGCGACGACACCAAGGCCTTTGGTGAGGCCATGGTGTTTCGTCGTGTTGTCAAGTAAGACCCCGCCCGGGGCCGGCGCCTCAGCCGCCCGCCCGCCGCCGGCGAACCAACCAGAGCGTTGTCGCCCCGCCGCACAGCACGATCGTCCCCGGCGTGGGGACGACCGTGAGGTGCGCGTCGACCGAGCCCCAGTCGGCGCTGCAGTAGACCTCAAAGGTGTACCGCCCCGCGAGCAGAGTCCCCTCGAACAGGAAGGGCGTCTGCTGGAAGCCCTCGACGCTCGCCAGGATGTCAACCCCCGGACCCGTCAGCGTCATTCGCCCCTCGCCGATGAAGCGGGCCGTCCCGCCCTCGAGCCGGAACGTCGAGATCGCGCCGATATCAAAGACGATCGTCTGTGTCGAGATCGCGCTCCCGTATCCCAGCGCCGACGCGGGCGTTCCATAGGCCCTGGCAACAACGTCGATCGCCGCGGGCGTGATGGCCGACTGCTGGATGGCCGTGTACCCCCCCGCGCCGATGTTCCAGTTGATGGGCTCGAATCCGGCCGAGGAGCGCTCGTCGCTCACAAAGCCCTCCTCGTGACCGAGCGTGATGGTGTGCTCCCAGGCGTACACCCAGCTGCTGCGCGAGACGGGCGTCATCTGGGCCTGGGCCGATGTCGCAACAGCCGCCGCGACCAACAGGGTGAACTTGTTCATCGTTGAATTCCTTGGGTGACTCAGGGCGAATCCGGTGGAACACAACCGCTGACGGCGCGGCCCCGGCGCGGCCCTGCGCCGCGCCAGAGCCGGACGTCGTGGCCCCTCCCCCCTTCTCCCCTCCTCTCCCTCTCCTCTCTCTCTCCTCTCTCTCTCCCGCGCGGGCTCAGACACCCACAGGGATCTTTCTGGGCGTGGGCTTGGCGTCGGGCGCGGGCCTGGTCTCGCCCGCCGGCTTGATCTCGACCTGGCGAGCCTGTACACCGGGCTTCTTGGCAACATGGACCGTCACGACCCCGTTGTCGTACTCGGCGGTCACCCTTCCCGCGTCAACCCGGTCAGGCAGGTCGAGCACGCGTCGGAAGGATCCGAAGTGGCACTCGCTCTGGTGGAAGTTCTCCTCCTTCTTCTCCTTCCTTTCCTCCTTTTCTCCGGCGATGGTCAGCGTGGTGCCGGCCACCGAGATGGCCAGGTCCTTGATGGCGATGCCGGGCACTTCGGCGCGGATGGTGACTTCGGAATCGGTCTCGCTCACGTCGAGCGGCGGAATCCAGGTCTGGGCGCGCGTGCCGGAAAGCTCGAACGAGGCCAGGCCGAGCGGCTCGGTGAAGAAGCGATCGAAGGTCCGTTCCATCTCGTCACGAAGGCGTGCGAGAGTTCCATCGAGGGGCGTGCGTTTCTTCCATGGGAGCAGGTTCATGGCATTCCTTTCGCGCAGAGGGTTTGAGTGCGGCTCGTGGGTTGGAGCCAATCCGGCGGGCCGCCCCGTTGGTGGCCCGCTCGTCGGATCACCGGCAGGGGTCGACGGTTGTCTGGTCGTCGACGCGGCGGACGCCCCGGGCGTGGCAGACGGCCCGTTCGATGGCGTTCCTCTCTCCCCAGGAGCGGAGCGTGCCGGTGAGTGTCACGACGCCGTCGTGGACGAACACGCCCAGGCGCTTGGCCTCACGCTCGGTCTGGCGTTCGAGCGCCGCTTCGATCTGTCGCTTGATCTCGACCGGGTTGGCGGGCTTGGCCGAGATGGTGATCTGGTTGATCACGCCCCGGACCCCGGTGATCCGCTGCACGGCAACTTCCGCGTCCCAGCGTTGCATCCACGAGTCCACGACGCCCTGGAGCGTGACCGTGCCTTTGGAGACGGTAGTGGCGATGCGGTCGTCGGGCACCAGCACGTTCCACTGCAGCGCGGTGCGAACCGCCCTGGCAACGTCCTCGTCGGTCCTCTCCCAGATCGCCGGGATCTTGACCGCCACGCTGTCGACGACGTCCAGCACGCCGTTGACCCGGTGGGCCGCGTCGCGGGCGGCGAGTTTCTTGGGATAGGCGTTCACGTTGCCTGTCAGCGTCACGATCCCGTTCTTGACCTGCACGCCGATCTCGGTCTCGTCAACGGTGCTGTCCCACTTGAGCTCGTTGAGCACGTCGGTCCTGATCTGAGCATCGGATCTGGTGAGTGCGACCGTCATGGCGGCCTCCTTTGTGTTGGGTCCAACGCGGAAACGCCCGCGATCTGCCTGTCTGAAAGGAGCATGGCCTGTCAATGGCGAGCACTCAATGGGGAACTTTGCTTGATCGGTGTGTGGGGTTCGCGGCGCGGATACGGGAACTGTCCGTGTGGCCGGGGCAGTCCCGGAACGAAAGAGCAGTGATTCCACCGTGCGCCGCCGCGGCGCGATCGAACTGCGACGTTCAGCGGATGGGCGGGGCTGGAGAGGGCCTCCCCGGCGTGAGCAGGTAGTAGATCACCGCGCCAAGCGCGAGCCCGACAAACCATGCGTACCCGTAGATCACGTCGAAAGCGGGCGGGAAGAGCGGGTTGTCTTTGCGTCCCGAGGCGGCGTTGATGAAACCCGGCAGGTTGGGCGCCACGGCGAGCACGAGGGCGACGACCGCTCGCCAGTTGACGCCGTTGGTGTAGGAGTACTGACCCTTGGCGTCGTAGAGGGCGTCGACGTCGAGGCGGGAGCGGCGCAAGATGAAGTAGTCGCAGAGCATGATCCCGGCGATGGGACCCAGCAGGGCGCTGTACCCGATGAGCCAGGTGAAGATGTAGGCCGAGAGGTTGTTGTAGAGATACCAGGGCATCATGACGATACCGATGACGGCGGTGATCATTCCGCCGGTGCGGTAGGAGATGCGATGGGGCGCGAGGTTGGCGAAGTCGTTGGCGGGGCTGACGACGTTTGCGGCGAGGTTGGTGGTAAGGGTTGCGACGCTCAGGGCGACGAGCGAGATGATGATGGCCGGGAGGGATCCAAACCGCACGACCAGGGCGACGGGGTCCCAGATCGCGTGGCCGTAGATCATGACCGTGGAGCTTGTGACCATGATGCCGATGAAGCAGAAGAGGGTCATGGTGGTTGGCAGTCCCAGGGCCTGGCCCCAGGCTTGGGTTTTCTGGTTCTTGGCGTAGCGTGTGAAGTCGGGGATGTTGAGCGAGAGCGTCGCCCAGAAGCCGACCATCGCGGTGAGCTGAGGCCAGAAGGTCTTCCAGAACTCACCGGTGGAGGTGAATCTGGACCCTTGCGAGAAGAGCTTGGACACCGACTCGACCTTCCACATGGCCCATGCGAGCAGCACCAGTCCCGCCAGGATCAGGAATGGGGCGGCCCAGGCTTCGAGCCACTTGATGGCCTTGATCCCGTTCCAGATGAAGTAGACGTTCATGCCCCAGAACGCCAGGAAGCACACGCCCTGCCAGGGCGTGAGGCCGATGCCCAGCATGTTCGACGCGCGGTCGCTGGTGATATCGATCCAGCCCACTGCTCCGATCACCTGGTAGATCGCGTCGCCGCCGATCCACGTCTGTATTCCGAACCATCCGCAGGCGACGATGGCCCGCGCCATCGCGGGGATGTTGGCGCCAACGGTTCCGAAGCTCGCACGCATGAGCACGGGGAAGGGGATCCCGTACTTGGCACCCGCGTGCCCGTTGAGCACCATCGGGATCAGCACGATGCAGTTGCCCAGGGCGACGGTGAGCACGGCCTGCCACCAGCTCATGCCAAGCTCGATCATCCCGGCGGCGAGCGTGTAGGTGGGGATGCAGACGGCCATTCCGATCCACAGCGCGGCGATGTGCCAGGTGGTCCACGTGCGCTGTTGGAGGGTGGTGGGCTTGAGATCGTCGTTGATGAGTACGGGCATGCCCCCGACTATCGGCAAAAGGGGTTTGTCCGCCCCAGTCGGACAACGATCCGAACGAAGCGGACGTTAGAGCGGCAGGCGCAGGACAAAGGTCGCGCCCGGCGACCCCGGCAGGTGCGAGAGCTCGCCCCCGAGGTCCCGCGCCAGCTTTCGCGACAGGTAAAGGCCAAGCCCGATGCCGGGCACGGGATCTGACTTGGACTTGCCAAAGGCGGTGAAGGGTCTGGCGGCGGGGGGCAAACCAGGGCCGCGATCGCTCACGCTGAGCTCGAGGTGTTGATCCTGGGTGCGAACACTGAGCTCGATGGGGGTGAGGCCGTACTTGCAGGCGTTGTCGATGAGATTGAGGAGGATCTGCTGGACGGCGAAGGGATCGGTGCGGCAGGTGGTGGAGGTTTCTGCGCCGGGGAGTTGGACATCGAGGGCGAGGCCGGCCTGATCGGCGCGGCGGCGGAGGGTTGGGAGAGCGTGGTCGAGGAGTTGGGCGACGGTCAGGGTCTGGGCGTGGCGTCTGGAGAGGCGATTCTCGAGGCGCGAGTACGCCAGCACGTTTTCGATCAGGTGCCCGAGGCGGTCGGCCTCGGTGACCAGGGTGTTGAGGTACTGCGTGCGGGTGGCGGGGTCGTGGACCATGCCGGAGGAGAGCATCTCGGCGTACATGCGGAAGGTGGTGAGGGGCGTGCGGAGCTCGTGGGTGACGGCGGACGCGAAGTCGCCTCGGCGACGGCTGAGCGCGAGCGTTCCGGCCATGAGCCATCCCACGGCGCCGGCGGCGAGCACGAAGCAGGCCCACGCGACGATCAATGAGACGCGAAGCGGTGTGTTCCACGGGAGTGAGAGCGAGGGGAGCGCCGAGGCGGGCACGACCAGGCGCGCGGGGATTGAGGCGAGAAGGCGTGTGTCGTCGGGGTTCTTTGCGCCCGGGCGTACGGGCTCGAGAGCGGCACCGGGCAGGAGGTCGGCGATGCTGTTGAGGAGGATGGGCTCGATGGCCCGCCAGTCGGCGGTGGGGGCCTGGGCGATGGACTCGCGCTGCTGAAATTCCTGGCGGCTGATGAGCGACTGTTGGCTCTGCTCGAATCGTTCTGGTCCCTTGCTCTGCTGTGGAGGCGCCGCGTTCCTGTTGGGCGTGAGGGTGGCGGGAGCGGAGTCCGACTTGAGCAGCAGGGCGGCGGCCGAGTCCATGCGCCACAGCGCCAGGCGGACGTTTTCCTCGAGGGCCGCGCTGGCCTGGGCCTCGCCCATGGAGCGCTCGAACCTGAGCACCTTGGTGGTGAAGAAGACCATGACGCCCAGCAGCGTCGCGACGGCGGCGGCAAAGGCGAGTCCGATGGGCGCGGGTCGCTTCACGGCGAAGCCCCTTGCGTGCCGGAGGCGACGGCGCCCGACGCGAGCATGTAGCCCATGGCGCGGACGGTGAGCAGGAGGCGGGGTTCATCGCCCGGGTCGCCCAGCTTCTCGCGAAGGCGGGCGACGAGCATGTCGATGGTGCGGGTGGAGACGCCCCTGGGCTCGAGCTGCCAGACATTGGCCAGGAGTTCGTCGCGAGAGATCGCACGCCCGGGGTTTGAGGCGAGATATCGCAGGAGATCGACCTCCTTCTCCGAAAGCTCCTGGCGAGGGGCGTCGCCGCGGCGCACTTCACGACGCAAGAGATCGATCTCCAGGCCCGAGCCTTGGAACCGGATGCGGGCGACATCGAGCGGGCGCGCGGGGGAACGGCGGAGCACGGCACGCACGCGGGCGATGAGCTCGCGGATGCTGAAGGGCTTGACCACGTAGTCGTCGGCGCCGAGGGCGAGACCCTTGACGCGGTCGGACTCGTCGCCGCGTGCGGTCAGGATGATGACGGGGAGGGTGGGTCTGGCGGCCCGGAGCGCCTTGAGGATCGAGAGCCCGTCGCCGCCGGGGAGCAGGAGGTCCAGGAGAATCAGGTGGCAATCGGCGGTGAGAGCCAGGTCGAGGGCCGGCTTGGCGGCGGCGGCCTCGAAGACGCCGAACGACTCGCTGCGGAGGGCGTCGACGAGGCCTCTTCTGATCGCGGAATCGTCCTCGATGACAAGGATGCGATGATTGGGAAGGGTGGGAGCGGACATGGGACGCGGTGAGTCTAGCAAAGCGGGCAGTTCACAGGGAACTGCCCGCTTCGCGTCTACGTTGGCGGTCGGGGTCAATGGGTGGTGCATCCGTCGTCGGTGAGGGCGGTGTAGGTTGATTCGGGGACCAGACCAAGCCAGGGGTCGGTGCGCGGGGTGAGGAAGAGTTCGGAGTAGACGCGCTGGTTGAGTGCTTCGAGTTCGAGGGGCGACGGGGCGGCCTGGAGCCATCCCAGGATCTGGGCGCGGAAGAGGTAGTTGTTGCGCACGGTGTCGGCGGCGATGGAGCGCTGGAACTGTTCGATGACCCTGGCGAGCGCGGCCGCGTCGGCGTAGGCCGTGGGGTTCTGGGAGCGGATGAGGGCGATGCTGGAGGCGTCGAGCCTGGCGTCGGCGAGATGGCGGTTTGCGACTTCCTTCCACGTGGCGTCGTCGGTGTTGCGTGCGTCGAGCACCTCCGCGAACTCGCGTGAGAGCCTGCGGATGACGGGACCTTCGGCCATGCTCTTTCCCTTGGCCTGGCCGGCTGCGGCGGCGGCGTTGGGCGCGGGCTGGGCGGCGACTTGGCGCGCTGCCGGTGGAAGGACGGCGCGAACCAGGGGCCTTTCGACCTCGCCCTTGGAGGGCGCGAGGGGCATGGCGGCGTCGGCGTTGGGCCTGGCGGGCGAGAAGAGCGAGGGAGCGGGAGTGGGTGCCGCGGTGTCGCGTCGCCATTCACTCGCGAGGGTCGCCTGCGACTGCTGCCAGTAGGAGCGGCGGGACTCGATGATGGTCGATGTGGCGGCCTGGGCGGCGGCGGTCAGGATCCGTGCGAATGCGACTGGATCGTAAAGGCCCGGGAGGACATCAACGATGTTGCCCTGGGCGTCGAGGACGTAGTGGGCGCTGTTGCCGGTGATGGTTCGCTTGAGGACGCGGCCGTCGCCGTAGTCGACGGTGATGACCGGGACGGGGCGCTCTGTTCCCCAGACGAGGATGAAGCGGTCGCGGAGGAGGGCGGAGACGTTTGTGTTGGCGTAGAGGACGGTGCGGAAGAACCGGCTGTTGGCGCACGAGTACTCGTCGGTGAGCTTGCCGAGCAGGCGGAGGTAGAGGATGGGCTTATTCTGGGACTTGGCCTGGGCCCGGGCGGCCTGGAGGTCGGTGTACCAGAAGAGCCTGGACCACGACGCGTCGTGCTGGCCGGCGACGGCGTCGATGGTCGCGGGAGAGACGGTTCCTGGATGGCGATCGTTCTCGTCGAGCAAGGCGTTGAGGGCCTCTGGACCCGCGCGGCGGAGGTCGTCCACGCTCGCGAGGGCGGCGGCGTCGCCGGCGGAGAGGCCTGCGAGGTTGCCCGCGAGGGGCGGGTTGTCGACGGGCCCGAGGGCGAGGGCGGCGGCGGCGAGGGCGAAGAGGGACGCGGTGATGAGAGTTCGCATGGACGTGCTCCTTGTGCAATCGATCGGACAAACATACCGCCGGGAGGAGGTGCGAACTGTCACGCGTTGGTAACAAGTGGGGTGCGGCCAATGGGCAACCAATGCGCCGATTGGAGCGGGCCTGATGGCTGAATTGGCCGCGGGGGAGGGGTTTCTAGCCGCTGAGGGCGAGGTGGGGCCATCGATGAAGGACGGCGAGGATTGTCGAGAGGTATTCCTGCTGGCGCGACTCGTGCGTGCCACGACGGGGGCTGGGTTGGGCGGGGCAGGTTCCGGCGGAGCGGACGAGTTGGGCGGCGCGCGACGTAGGTGGCGGCGGCTCGACGCAAGGGAGTTCCAGCGGGGCGGGGAGCGCTTCGACAAGAGGGCGGAGCAGGTCTGCGCGCGGGATGGGATTGGAATCTGGCTGCGCGGGATGTGGCGGGTGGTCCTCAGGCGGCGCGGGGCTTTGAGCCTGGGCGGGGCGGGAAGGTGAGGTTGCGGCGGCGAGCGGAGCGGGGGTTCCTGTCGCAGGAGCGGCGGCGGGGGCTGGGGTGGGGGCGGTGGCGGCCGGGGAGGGGGCAGCGGAGTTTGTGCGACGGGAGCG
>CAYHQQ010000044.1:0-35393 GCA_964358855.1 uncultured Phycisphaeraceae bacterium | reverse complement strand
GTCAAACGCCGCTGCGACGACGAACCGCAAATCAACGTGAATAATCCGGGCTAGCCAGAGCGACACCTCCCCGCGGAGCGCGGGAAGAGAAGAGGATGCGGGCACCACGGGATCATGCTTCCCTGAAGGGGAAGCATGCCACCCTAGCCAGAGCGACACCTCCCGCGCGGAGCGGGGGAGGAGGACGTTCATTCTCCCAGGAACCACAGCTTGCGCTTGGGCTTCCTGGGCGGGATGGTGTGTTCGAGGCTTTCGACGATTCTCGCCATGGCTTCTTGCGGAGAGTCGGTGATGAAGAGGAGGTCGGGGTCGGAGGGGTCGATGGTTTTGCCGGCGGCGAGGGTGTCTTTGACGAAGGCGAGCATGGGGTTCCAGAAGGCCGAGCCCATGAGGATGATGGGGAAGTTCTGGACTTTCTTGGTCTGGACGAGGGTGGCGATCTCGAAGAGTTCGTCGAGGGTGCCGAAGCCGCCGGGCATGCAGATGAAGGCGTAGCTGTACTTGACGAGCATGACCTTGCGGACGAAGAAGTAGCGGAACTCGACGAAGCTGTCGACGTAGGGGTTGGGCTTTTGCTCTTTGGGGAGTTTGATGTTGCAGCCGATGGAGGGGCCGCCGGCTTCCTTGGCGCCGCGGTTGGCGGCCTCCATGATGCCCGGTCCGCCGCCGGTCATGGTGGTGAGGCCCAGGCGGGCGATGGCGGTGCCGACTTCGCGGGCGAGTTTGTAGTAGGGGTGGTCTTCGGGGTAGCGGGCGGAGCCAAAGACGGTGACGCAGGGGCCGACGAAGTGGAGGCGGCGGAAGCCGCGGATGAACTCGGCGAAGATGCGGCAGGCTCGGAAGAACTCCGAGACGCGGTCGAGGGGGCCGCGGAGGAATTCCTGGGCGTCGGTGGTGGACGGGCCCTTGCCCCACCAGCGGCCGGCCATGGGGGGCGCGGGGACGGGCTTGGGGTTGGGCGGCGGGAGAGCCTGGGCGGGAGTGGAGGCCTGCGCGGGGGCTGGTGCAGGGGCTGGATTTGAGGGCGGGCTTGGATCCGCGGGGAGATTCATCGGGGGCAGGGTACCTGAATTCTGGCGGATTCGCCCGATTTGGGAGGCTCCCAGGGGCGTGAAAGGCGGCGGGGAGAATTCAATGGCGGCCCGCACAGATCGCTTGATCCGGTGGGGAAGTGTCCCTATTTTCAGCGTAATCACTCGAATCCCACTCTGGACGAAGGGGGGAAACGGGACTCGTGATTCAGGGGTTTGCACGATGACGAATCCGGGCAACGACGATCACGCGGGCGCTGGAGTTGCGCCGGAACAGGCCGTGGGTTGGCTCGCGCTGGTCGAGGACGCGGGCGCGTGCGTGCTGCTCCTGGATCGCGACGGCACGATTCTGTTTGCCAATGAGATTTCGGCGCGGATGGTGAATCTCACGGTGGGTGAGGTTGTGGGCAAGAGGTACACCGACTTTCTGCCGTCGGATTTCGCGAACGAGCGGGTCGGTTTTTTCCGGCGTGTGGCGGAGACGGGTGTGTCGATGGTGGTGGAGCACACGTTCGCGGGCGTGCGCCGGCGGACGAGTCTGCGGGCGTTTCCGGCGGATGCGGCGGGGAACAAGCGGGTGCTGATGGTGTGCCGTCCGGCGCTGGCGGAGGACATTCGTTCGTCGGTTGGCGATGCCGAGTATGTGCAGGCGAAGGTGAACGATCTGGGCGGGCTGGCGGGTTTGACGCCGCGGGAGCTTGAGATCCTGTGCCTGATCGGTCAGGGGATGGCGACGGCGGACATCGCCAAGCTGCTGCATCGCAGCGAGAAGACGGTGGAGTGGCACCGGGTGTCGCTTGGGACCAAGCTGGGGGTGACCAACCGGGTCGAGCTGGCGCGCATCGCGATTCGATCGGGGATGGTGCAGATGGACGCGCCGCGCGTCAGGCCGGCGAGTGCGAGCGCGTCGGCTTCGGCGTGATGGGTGCTGAGCGCAAAGCACAAAGCACAAAGAAGGCAGGGGCGGTGGGTGTGTTGTGGACGCATCGGCGATGCGCTCGCCGTCGGTTCGCGCCCACAGACTCGCGACGCCCCCCCGCTTGGATGCGGGGGAGGGGGCGAGGAGGGGAGGAGCGGAGTGGGGGAGTGGAGTGGGGGAGCGGAGAAGGGTTCAGGGGCCTTCGACGACGACGGGGACGTCGATCCAGGCGGACCACAGCGCGGGGGACTGGGTCCACCAGAGCAGAGACTCGGCGGTGACGGCGGGGGCCTGGGCTGACTGAGCGGAGGAGGCGAGTTCGGCGAACTCGACGGCTCCCAAGCGCTCGGTGAGCACTGTCTGGAGCGACTGGAGCGCGCCGATGCTGGGCGAGACGGAGGCGAGGCAGACCTTCTCGCGTTGCTGCGGGGTTTCGTAGGTCGGGAGCGAGGGATCGACGCGGAACATCTGCCGCATCGGCACCTGCCACTGCGAGTCGGCCAGGAGCGGCTGGACGGGTTCCTGTGGGCGCGGGGAGGGCTGGGCGGCGGGGCGGGCGACGGCGGCGATGATCTCGGCGGGCGCCTCGCGATTGAGGGTCCAGATGCGGCCCGACTCGCGGCGCGAGGAGAGGGCCGCCACTTCGGACTGGGCCGCGGCGGGTGTGCGAGCGATCACGCGGACGACGAGGCGCCCTTCGCGGGCGAGGGCGAGAGCGCGCTGGAGACGGTCCTCGCTGGTCTGGGCGGGGAGCATTGGGAACACGACCACGGGGCCGGTTGCAGGGGCCACGGCGAGGCGCGTGTCTGGGATGTCATCGGAGGGAACCGCTGGCGGCGTGGGATCGACGCCGGGGAGATTGTCCGCCAGCAGGGGCTGGGGAGTTGAGGGCCGGTTGGGCGAAACCGTGTTGTTGGTCAGCGGAGCCAGGTCGACTGGGAGTGGATTGCCGGAGGGCTTGGAGCCTCTGGTGGTCGTGTAGACGACCAGTGAGCCGACGGCCAGGAGCAGGGCGGCCGCCACCTTGGACCTGGTCCACCAGCCCTGATGTGTGCGAAAACTTGTGGAAATCGCGATGGGGCTTGGCTCGGCCTCGACGAGCTTGAGACTGGTCATGGTCTCGCGCTGGGCCTGAGCGATGGCGGCCTCGACGAGACCACTTGGAACGGGGACGGCGGGCAAGAGGGAGAGGGTGCGCCGATCGGCGATCATGCGGTCGATAGTGGCGGTGAGCTCGGGCGAGGCCGCGAGCTTGCTGCGGACCTCGTTCTCAAGGGAGGGACGCAGGTCACCTTCGATCAGCGCGAGGAGCGTTGATTCGTCGAGGCCCTGCGGGAGTTGGTTGAGGTCCAGATTCATTGAGCGAGGTTCATTGGGCGAGGTTTGGAGCGTGGTTCGGGGAGCGTCGTTCGGAGGTTTGTTTGTTCAATCCTTGGCGGCTTTGATTCCGGGCCTGTTGGAGTCGCGGTCCTGGTCTGGGCTGAGTCGCTCGACCATTTCGCGGAGAGCGGCCCTGGCCCTGAAGAGTCTGCTTTTTACTGTCCCCACGGCGATTCCCAGAACATCGCCGATCTCGTCGTAGTCCAGTCCCCTTTGATCTCGCAGCAAGAGAATGGTTCGCTGCTCGGGGTCCAGGTTGGAAAGGGCGGTCAGAAGAGCCTGCCTTCCCTCGTTTTCTTCGACCCGTGAGGAGGGCGTTTGTTCCCGGCTTTGTCTGATCGTTCTGGAAAGTGAGGAGGTTGAGTCCGATTGTGAGGCGGTGGCACCGGAGGACCCCCCAAACTGGGCGTCTAAACTGGCATGTTTACGGAGCTTCTCGGACCTGAGTTTGGAGAGGCAGACGTTGATGACGATGCGGGTGAGCCAGGTGGTGAACTGGGCGCGGCCGTCGTAGCCGTCGAGGCCGTTGATGATCTTGACCATGGCATCCTGGCAGAGGTCGGCGGCGAGTTCGCGGTGGTGGACGATGCGGAAACACAGGCCGAACATGCGGGATTCGTGGCGGGTGAGGAGGGTGGCGAGGGCGGATTGGTCGCCGTTGTGGGCCGCCGCGATGAGCGATTGGTCATCGGGGGCGTTTGAGGGTTCCGCAGGGGTCGCCATGTGCGGAGGATGGTATCCGGTGGGCGGGGCGGGTGGACGCTATCGTTGGTGCTGCTCGTGTGAAGTTTGTCGGCGCTTCTTGTGAAAGGGCGTGGAACGACAGACCCCGTCACGACCGGGCGGCTGGACCCAGCGGGGAATCTGAGTGGAACACGACGCGGCCTTGGAGCTTAAAGAGCTGAAGTTTGAGTACACGCCGGGCACGCCGGTGGTGGACATCGCGCATCTGGCGGTTGCAAGGGGAGAGCAGGTGCTTTTGACGGGCGGATCGGGGAGCGGCAAAAGCACGGTGTTGCAGTTGATCTCCGGGCTTTTGGATCCGGTGTCGGGCTCGGTGGTGGTGGCCGGGGAGCGGCTGGACACGCTGCACGGGGCGGCGCGGGATCTGTTTCGCGGGCGGCACATCGGGATGATTTTCCAGTCGTTCAATCTGCTGACGGGGTTCAGTGCGGCGGAGAACGTGATGGCGGCCTTGATGTTCTCGACGATCCCGGCGCGGGAGCATTTGGCGCGGGCGGTGGATGCGCTCAAGGGGCTGGGGATCGAGACGCCCGACAGGCTTGTGGATGAGCTGTCGGTGGGGCAGCAGCAGCGGGTGGCGGTGGCGCGGGCGGTGGCGTGCGGGCCGGCGCTGGTGCTGGCGGATGAGCCGACGGCGAGCCTGGACCCTGAGAACGCGGCGATTGCGATGGATCTGATCCAGGGGGCGTGCAGGGCAAGGGGTGCGGCGCTCTTGTGCGTGAGTCATGATCCGGGGATGGCGGCGAGGTTTGAGCGGCGGCAGGCGCTGGCGGAACTCAACCGCGCGGGCAAGAGGTGACGCGATGGCGATGACCGATTGGACGATCATCAGGCGGAGCATGCGGGCGAGGCTTTTCTCGACGGTGACGACCGCGCTGACGGTGGCGGTGGCGGTGGCGCTGCTTTTCACGCTGCTGGTGATGCGGGACTCGGGGCGGCGTGCGTTTGCCCGTGGGAGCGGGAACATGCACATGCTGGTGAGCGCGGACGCAAGTCCGATGGTGTCGGTGCTCAACAGCGTGTACTACGCGAACCCGCCCAGGCGGTTTATCTCGTGGGCGAAGTACCAGGAGATCACGCGGCGGTTTCCGCTGGAGTTCGCGATCGCGACGCAGATCGGGGATTCGTTCAGAGGGCAGCCGGTGCTGGCGACGAGTCCGGAGCTGTTCACGAAGTTTCAGCCCACACCGGGGGAGCCCTGGAAGTTTGCCGCGGGGGCGGCGATGCGCGAGGGGGAGGCGGGGCTTTGGGATGTGGTTGTGGGAAGCCAGGCGGCGCGGGCGACGGGATTGAAGATGGGGGACAAGCTGAGCCTGACGCACGGGGCGAGCACGTCGCGTGAGCCCGGGCACGTGCACACGAAGTTCTCGTACACGGTGGTGGGGATCCTGGAGACGACGGGGAGCGCGCACGACAGGGCGCTGTTCTGCCGGATCGAGGCGAGCTGGCTGATGCACGCGTTTGATCGGCACGAGCTCGAGGAAGCCAGGGAGGCGGAGGCTGCCAAGGCGGCGGCGATCGCCAAGGGCGAGACACCCAAGGCGGAGGAGCACGACCACGATCATGAGCATGCCGATGAGCCCTTGCCGACGATGGCGGATCTGACGGACGAGGATCGCAAGATCACGGGTGTGTACCTGCGGCTGATCACGCGGGCGGGGTCGGATGTGCCGGCGAACCTGGCGCAGGTTTTCACGATGCTGCGGAGTGATGCGAGCATTCAGGTGGCGCAGCCGGCGGAGGAGATCAACAAGCTGATGGCGATCGTGGGGAACGTGGATCAGATTCTGGTGGGGATGGCGGCGGTGGTGATGGTGTCGAGCGGGATCGCGATCATGCTGGCGCTGTACAACTCGATGGAGCAGAGGAGGCGGCAGATTGCGATTCTGCGGGTGCTGGGGTGCAGCAGGCCGCGGGTGTTTGGATTGGTTGTGACGGAGGCGGCGATCGTGGGGATGATCGGGGCGGTGGCGGGTGTTTTGCTTGGGATGGGCGGGGCGGCGATCACGGCGGAGATCATGAGGGCGCGGGTGGGGCTGGTGATTGAGCCGATGCCGTCGGTTGAGATCGTGCCGCTCTTGGTGCTGGGGACGGTGCTGCTTGGGGCGGTGGCGGGGGTGATACCGGCGATGATGGCGTACGGGACGCCGGTGGCGAAGAACCTGAGGCCGGTGGGATAAACTTGGTGGGCGAGAGCCCGTTGGGCTGGGGTGGTTTGGGCTGGGGTGGTTGGAAGGAGCGGATATGAAGTCGTTCTGGACGATGATCGCGGCGTTTGTGCTTGTGGCTGCGGGCTCCTTTGTGTACACGAAGTTTGAGGCCGAGAAACGGGTTGCGGCGGCTCGTGCGGCGGCGCAGGCCGCGATGCAGCAGGCGTTG
Organism: uncultured Phycisphaeraceae bacterium; assembly: GCA_964358855.1. Lineage (GTDB taxonomy): Bacteria > Planctomycetota > Phycisphaerae > Phycisphaerales > UBA1924 > UBA2396. The sequence goes on along the minus strand of CAYHQQ010000044.1, from coordinate 28,940 downwards.
GAACAGGCCAAGGCGGCGGAGGCGGCGGCCAAGGCACCGGTTGCTCAGGACCGTGAGGGCGTGGCCAAGCCAGCGACAGTCCCGGTCGAGGCGAGTCCGGGCAAGGATGCTGTGCCGGCGATTGAGACGGGCGGGGGCGTGGCGGCGCCGGCGAAGGTGGACGTGAGGGTGCCGTCGGACGACGCGTTTCCTTCGGCGAAGATCGCGGAGAAGCTGACGCCGGTGATCGTGGTGGCGCACTCGTACAAGCCGGACGGCTCGCCTTTGGCGCAGACGATGGGTTTTTTGATCGCGGCGGATCTGGCGGTGGTGGGGCGCGAGGTGCTGAGCGACGCGGCGAACGTGAGGATCGGGATGGCGAGCGGGGACCTGATCGACACGATCGGGTTTGTGGCGGATGACGCGACGCGCGGGTTTGCGAGCGTGAAGCTGGCGATTGCGGTGAAGACGACGGTGGTGGCGAGGCTGGCGAGTCGGGGCGTTGGGGCGGACGAGGTGGTGGCGGTGGTGGGGCCATTGACGACCGAGGGGCTTCGGGTTGCGCCGATCTATGGGCGCGAGGATGTGGATGTGAAGCTGGGGTCGACGGTGGTTTTGTCGGCGCCGGTGATGGAGACGCCATCTGGGTGTGCGGTGGTGAATGTGGAGGGGGAGGTTGTGGGGATGGTGACGGGCGCGGCGACGCCGGTGCCGAGTGCGGCGCGTGCGATTGCGGCGGGGGCGATCGCGGGGACGCCAAGATTCGCGGCGATGGGGTACGCCAAGCCCAAGACTCCCGAGAGCACGCAGGCGATGGAGGCGAAGGCGGAGACCGAGTCGGAGGCAAAGCTGGAGAAGCAGGCGGATGGGACGACGCTGGTGGATGGGAAGTACACGATCAAGGGCGAGGGGACGGCGGCGAGTCCGTACGAGGTGACGTGGGAGATGCTGGTGTCGGTGCAGGACACGTACGACCCGCGGAAGGGGATGAAGAAGATTCCCGGGCGGGTGACGATGCTGGACGGGAAGTACGTGCGGATCAATGGGTATGTGGCGTTTCCGCTGTATGTGGAGCAGCCCAAGGAGCTGCTTGGGATGCTCAACCAGTGGGATGGGTGTTGTATTGGGACGCCGCCGACGCCGTACGACGCGATTGAGGTGCACCTGGGCGGGACGGTGGCGAAGGACGACAAGCTGGCGACGTATGGGGTGATGGAGGGGAGGTTTGGGGTGAAGCCGTATCTGGTGGGGGACTGGCTTGTGGGGTTGTTTGTGATGGAGGATGCGAAGATGACGACGAAGCAGTTTGGGGGGTTTGGGAGTTGAGGCGGAGTGTCTCAATCCGATCGAGATCATGACTGCAGTTATTGAAACGGGATGTCAGAGCAAGGGCTCAACGACAGAGCAGTTCGACTTCCTGTTTTACTACCTCTCGAAGCAGGCGGCTGAAGGAATCGAGCTGCACAGTCTCGACTCTCGCGTGAAGTGTCTGAGCTTCCTCTGGCGCGTGGATGCGAGATTCGGCTCGTTCGAGGGAATGTCAGTTGAGTACGTCATGTTTGGTCGTCGTCGGGAGTGGATCAGCGTTGACTGGCTCATCAAGGAACATGAGTGGCAAGGCAAGTCGCTGCCGGAACTGGTTTCGTTGCTGGGCCAGCGGTTGCGCGATACTCCGGCGGTACTCCTAGACGCGTGCCGAAAGAAGAAGCTGCATCTTGATCCGGATCTGTTGAGTCAGGAGTTGTCTTTGTACCTCACCCGGATGGAATTGCTTTGTGCCAAGTTCGATCCCATGACTCGATGGATCATGCCAGCGCAGAGGAGTGATCCTTCCCGGTTTTGTGAACCGGAACCTCTCGCGTGATGGTTTGAGGTTGAGCCCCTCTGACCGTCGCTGACCCCGGTTGACCCCATCCGAGGCTTCGAAGACTCAGCCTCGGCGTGAGTCCCGCGAGAGCCATGGCGAGCGTGGTCTGGTGTGGTATATATACCACACCAGATATGCTATTCCGTGACGAACCGCTTCTGCCGCCAATGGAGCCAATTTCGACACGAAATTCAGACGGGATGGGAGGAGGTATATATACCTCATGCTGCTTCACAAATGCCATTGAGTCGCTCGTCGAATTTCCGACTCGTTGACTTGAGTGGCGGCGAGGTGACGAGAGCCGGCCTTGGACGTGGTATTCGCATCCATTGGAGCGAGCCTTAGAGCGTCCACAAGGATGACAATGGCATGGCAGAGAGTTGCTTGTCGAACGGCACGGTGGCGGCGCCGTCGTGAAGGATGATCCCGCGCAGGAACTTGTCGCCCGCGACTTCCTTGAGCGCGCGGAGCCCGCTGAAATCACCGTTGTCGACGGTCGTTGATGATTTCACTTCGATGCCGACGAGGCGTCCTGCGGCATCTTCGAGGACGAGGTCGACTTCTTTGCCGTTGACGGTTCGGAAGTGGAGTAGCTTGACCTTGGTCTTGCTCCAGGTCGATTGCTTGAGGAGCTCGATCGCGACGAAGTTTTCGAGGAGGGGGCCCTTGGCGTTGCCGTCGGACTTGAGGCGGTCTTTGTCCAGGCCCAGGAGGTGGGAGGCCAGGCCGGTGTCGGCGAGCATGAGCTTGGGGGACTTGGAGAGGCGGAGGCCTTGGTTGCTCGACCATGCTGGGATGGTGGTGATGAGGAAGGTGGCTTCGAGGAGGGCGAAGTAGCGTTTGAGGGTGGTTTGGGGGAGCGAGAGGCTGCGGGAGAGGTCGGAGAAGTTTAAGAGGCCGCTGGTGCGGGAGGCGATGAGGGTCAGGAGACGCGGGAGGTCGGAGAGGCCCTCGATGTTGGAGAGGTCGCGGACGTCGCGCTGGAGAATGGTGGTGAGGTAGGAGGCGAACCAGGCGGAGCGACGCTGGTGGTCCTTTCTCGTGAGGGGTTCGGGGTAGCCGCCACGGAGGATGCGATCGAGGAGGGAGGGGCCGGAGTTGTCGGTGTGCGAGGTTGGGAGTTTGGCGGCGAAGTCGCTGTCGATAAACCTTTCGGATCGCCCTTGGATCTCGCCTTGGGAGAGCGGCCAGAGGGTGATGATCTCGATGCGGCCGGCGAGGGACTCGGACACTTTGGGGAGCAGGAGTACGTTGGCGGAGCCGGTGAGGAGGAAGCGGCCTGGCTTGCGGTCTTTGTCGACGGCAGCCTTGATGGCGGGGAAGAGGGCCGGGGCCCGTTGTACTTCGTCGATGATGATGGGCCCATCGAGGGCGGAGAGGAAGCCCGCGGGATCGGAGGTCGCGGCGGCGAGGGTGGTGGCGTCGTCGAGGGTGAGGTAGCGGCGGGGGGGCTTGGTGGCGGTGAGGCTTTGCGTGAGGGTGGTCTTGCCGGTCTGGCGGGCGCCGTGGACCAGGACGACGGGGGTGTCGGCGAGGGCGGCTTTGAGCTGGGGTTCGAGGTTGCGGCGGAGCATGAGTGATTATTGACCACTTGGTGGTTGATTTTCAACCACTTGATGGTTGATTTTCGGCCAGCAGGCAGAAGGGCTTGAGGCGTGATGGCCGTATTGTGAGGGCTATTTCGCGTGCGAGATGGTGCGCAGTCCGCGGATGCCCGCGTAGTGCTTTGCGTTGTGCGTCACCAGCGGGATGTCGTGCCGCACAGCGCAGGCAGCGATCCAGCAGTCGCCGCAGGCGATCGGGCGGCCGGCCCGGAGGCGTTCAACGCAGATCCGAGCCCAAGCCTCTGCGGTCGGCGGGTCGTATTCGATGACAACGCATCCGACCATTCTTGCCTGAAGCTCGGCCTTGCGCTTGGAGCCCCACCTGTGCTGGAGCGACCATCGTGTCAATTCCGCGACTGTCATGAACGACAGGCATGGGAGCTGTCCCACGACATCGACGAGGTAGGACTGTGCTCGCGTGTCCCGCTTGAACATGAACGAGAAGACATCGGTGTCCAGCAGTACCGCGTCCATCACTTGCGGCCCTTGCGCACAGACCGGAGAAATTCATCGACCGATTCATTCTTAGGCCAATCGCCTGCGAGTTGGTCGAGGCTCTTGAGCGGCCCGACCCCCTGTTCGCTCGCCAATTCCTTTAGCGAGCGCGCTCTCCAGCCCCTGATTGCCTTTGACTTTTCAATTCGGCTTGGAGTATTCGTAGCGGCTTGGGGACGTGCACGCTTGAACGTCACCGGCGTGCCATCGGGCAGCGTGATCGGCTCGGTTGGCTTGATCCAGCCCTTGTCAACATAGCCTTTGAAGTCCATGGTTGAGTCTCCGTTTCGCGTCATCTGCCGCTCGCCAAATGATATGGCATCAGGGAGGTATCCGGGCACGGAAGCAAGAATGACCGAAGCGGATCATCCTTGCCACCGAGATCATTCTTGCCACCAGCACGTCACTTCATCAGGTCGACGAGCACATCGAGCCCGCGGGTCAGTTTGTCGACCGAGGTCGCGAAGCTGAGGCGGAAGTGGGTGTCGCGCTGGCTGAAGGTGCGGCCGGGGACGATGAGGAGGTTGCGTTTGACGCCGGCCTGGAAGAGGTTCTCGCCGCGGTTTGACTCGTCGCCGAAGCGGTCGGGGACTTTCACGAACGCGTAGAAGGCGCCGCCGGGCATGGGGACCTCGGTGACTTTGGAGAGGGTGTTGACGACGAGGTCGCGGCGGCGCTGGTAGTCGGCGACGTGGCCGGACATGTCGACGTTGAAGGCATCCAGGACGCCCCACTGCAGAGGATGGGGGCTGCTGACGTAGAGGTATTGCTGGAGCTTGGTCATTTCCTCGATGAGGCGGCGAGGGCCAAGGGCGTAGCCGAGGCGCCAGCCGGTGACGCCGTAGGTCTTGCCGTAGCCGCGGATGACCAGGACGCAGTCCTCGCTGCCCTTGACGCGGGCGGGGCTGGGGCAGGACTTGTGCGAGGGGTCGTTGACGAAGGCCTGGGTGCGGCTCTCGCTGAAGGAGAATTCGTCGTAGATCTCGTCGCTGAGGAGGATGATGTTTTTGCGGCGGCAGAGGTCGACGAGGTCGCGGCACTCTTGTTCGGTGCTGACGACGCCGCAGGGGTTGCTGGGGGAGTTGAAGATGATCATCTTGGTGCGGGGCGTGATGAGCGGCTCGACGCGGGCGGCGGTGAGACGGAAGTCGGGGTAGGTCGAGCACTTGACGGCCTTGGCGTTGGTGAAGGTGGTGAGGTAGGGATAGAGGACGAAGTAGGGGTCGGGGATCAAGATCTCGTCGCCGTCGTTGAGCAGGGCCATGCACGCGAGCACGAGGGCGCCGGTGGTGCCGGAGGTGACCAGGATGCCGGGGTCGGTGGGCGAGGAGGAGAGGGCGGAGGGGCCGACGGACCAGCCCAGGTCGAGCTTGATGCGGGCGGCGATGACGTCGCGGAGTTCGGCGATGCCGCGGGTGAGGGGGTAGCCGTTGCGCCCTTCCTGGATGGCGCGGCAGGCGGCGTCGCGCAGGGGCTGGGGGACGGCGAAGTCGGGCTGGCCGATAGAGAGGTCGATTTTGTCGGCGGCGGGGATGGTGGCGCCGATCTCAAAGACGCGGCGGATGCCCGAGCCGTTGATGGACTTGGAGCGAGCGGAGATGAGGGTGTCGATGTCCATGAGCGTTCTCCGACGAGCATCAAAAACGACAACCGGCACCGTAGGGATGTCTTTCCCCTAGTGCCAAGTGCCAAGTGCCTGATGCCTTGTCTTTACTTCTTGCCGACGAGGGTTTTGGCGATGCCCAGGACCTTGTCCTTGGAGGCGTCGAACTTTTTGTCAACGATGAGCTTGGCGACGCGTTCCTCGCGCTTGAGGACGCTGCGTTTGCCGGCCATGTTGGCGGTGACTTTGAGGGATCGATCAAGACTCATTGCTCTATCTCCGTGTCGCGGGCCCGTTTGGGTGCGATTCAGTTTTTCTCGTACTTCACCCATTGGGGCTTGGAGAAGTCGCTGGGCACGCCGCCCTTGTCCTTGCTCTTGACCCACTGTTGACCGATCTGCCGGATCTCGGTCTCGATCCGCGTGCGCTGGGCCGCGTCCCGATACTGATCCCGCGACAGGGGGGTCGCCAGGTAGACAAAGAGGAGGGGATTCTTGGAGGCTTGGGGCGAGCGATCCACTGTCTTGGAAGGAACGGCGAGGGCTGATTTGCCTTTGGAGGCGAGATAGTCGACGGCGCGGATGGCGTCTTCGCGACGGAGGGTGGCGAGATGGAGGTAGTTGAGGGCGTCCTGGCGGGGATCGAGCTGGACCCAACCAGAGGCCGTATAGATGTCGGAGAGGCTGGAGGGGGTGGAGGTGCCGCGTGGCAGCTCTTTGGGAGCGGGCGCGGGCTCTGGGTTGAGGGGGGGCGGTTCGACGTTGGAGGGCGCGTTGGGATTGACGGCGGGAGATTCGGGCTGTTGCTGGGCGAGCTGGGAGCCCAGGCGTCGCTCGGCGTCGGACTTGCCGGCTTTGACGCCCAAGATCCAGACGCCCAGGAGGACGATCATGATTCCGGCGGCGGCCCAGTAGAGTGTGCTGATGGAGAACTCGATGGGCTTTGTGGGGGAGTCGGCGGCTTCGGGCGCGTCGATCGGGGGGAGATTGGTGCGAACGGGGCCTTTGGGTTCGACGAGGCCACTGGGGCGCGAGGACGCTGGGCGTGCGGGGGTGCGTGCCCCGGAGTTCATGGGGAGGTCGAAGAAGGGTTTGGGCGAGCGACCCATGGCACATTGTATCGGCTTGGTGGGGCTGGGTTTCTGAATCGGGGGGCAAGGGGAAATCGGGGATCATGCTTCCCTGAAGGGGAAGCATGCCACCCGGGTCGAGAACATGCTTCCCTGAAGGGGAAGCATGCCACCCGTGAACTGACGCTGATATAGTCCGCCCCATGGCTATTCGTGAAGACGAGATCGTGCACATCAATCCCGAGCCGATGACCCGCGTTGAGGCGGTGTTCATGCGTGAGGTGTTCAAGGGGCTGGGGACGACGATGCGTCACCTGTTCACGAGCTTTGGTGCGGGGCGGACGAGCCGCACGATGCAGTATCCGGAGGTGAGGCGTGAGCACCTGCCGGTGGAAGACGGCGGGATGAACGCGAGCAACTTCCGGGGGGTGCATCGGCTGAACCGGGATGAAGAGGGGCGAGTGAAGTGTGTGGCGTGCATGATGTGCCCGACGATCTGTCCGGCGCGTTGCATTCACATTGAGGCGGCGGAGAGCCCTTGGGATGATCGTGAGAAGTACCCCAAGAAGTTTGAGATCGACGAGCTGCGGTGTATTTTCTGCGGGATGTGCGAGGAAGCGTGTCCGGTGGACGCGATCGAGCTGACGACGCAGTACGACATCGTGGGCAAGAGCAGGCAGGAGATGATTTTTGACAAAGAGAAGCTTCTGCACGTGTATGACGTGACGATTGATAAGAAGCCGATGTGACGCGGTGACGCGGTGACGCGGTGACGCGGTGACGCGGTGACGCGGTGACGCGGTGACCATGAATTGTTGGCTGAGTGAACGGGGAAAGCGAAACTCGGGTTGCCGCGAGGGGCGCTGGCGGTGGGCGATGCCTGATATCATGATGCCCAGCGATGGCAAGACTCCGCGATTACTTCTGGTCCGCGTTCAATGCAAGGCCTGTCGGCATGCCGGTTCCGCCCAACTGGGTTGGGCTGGCGGCGGTTGGGGTGCTTGGGCTTGTCAATCCGGGATTCTGGCTTGTGGGGGCGGCGTTGGAGGGGGCGTACCTCCTGTCGTGCGTGACGAGCGCGCGGTTTCGGGCGTTTGTGGAGGCCAGGCATCGCTTGCGGGGGAACGTGGACACGGAGGGGAAGATCCAGAGGATTGTCGCGGGACTCAGCGCGAACGAGCGGCAGCGGTTCATGGATCTGGATCTTCGGTGCCGCAAGGTGCTGGGAGAGGTGCGGGCGAGCTCGACGATGGGGGCGGCGGCGCGGGCGGAGAGCCTGGCGGCGTTTCGGTGGGCGTATTTGCAGCTGCTGGTGATGCGCAACTCGATGCGAAGAGTTTTCGAGGAAGCGGGGGATGGGGAGCAGAGCATGCCGGGCATTCTCGACCGGGTCGAGGATCTGACGCGTCGACTGAAGCATGAGTCGCTTCCCGAGGAGCTCCGTGAGAGTCTGGCATCGCAGCGGGAGGTGCTGCAGCGCCGGCTGCAGCGGCACGGAGAGGGGCACGACCGGCTCGAGCACATCGAGTCGGAGCTTGCCCGCATCGAGAATCACGTCGAGCTTGTTCGCGAGGAGGCGCTGGTTTCGTCGACGCCCGACGCGGCGGCGGCGCGCGTGGACCGGGCGGCCGACACGCTGGAGGGGACGACCAAGTGGATCCGCGAGCAGGCCGGGCTGAACGACACGGTGGCGGGGCTGCTCGCGGATGAGCCGCCGATGATCTCGGAAGGAAACTGACGGGTCCGCCGATGGCGGGCAAATCGACAAGGGGAAGCACGATGCAAGAGAATCAATCGAAGCTGACGCCGCTGGGGATCATTCTTTCGGTGCTGATGATCGGCGGGTTGCTGGCGGCGGGGATGTATGTTTTCAAGACCAGGCCGATGGTGCTGCCGGGGGGGACGCAAGGCGGCGTGGCGGCGCCTGGCGCGGGCGGTGCGGGCGGATCGCTGAAAGATCTGAAGCTTGTGACGCCCGAGCCGGTGGTGACGCTCGAGCCGCAGGGTGTGTATCAGCTCAAGGACAACACGGTTGATGTCGAGCTGTCGGCGTACGCGGGGTATGCGGGGATTATCGCGGCCAACGGGGGGCTGGAGCCCAACCCCGAGTCGGTGTTCATGAAGAAGCACGGGTTTCTGGTGCGGATCAAGCTGGCCGAGGACGAGGGGTGGAACCGGCTCAACGCGGGCAAGGTGGGGGTGACGGCGACGACGGCGGACGTGCTCGCGGTATTCGGGAGGCAGTTTGGCGCGGTGGTGCCGGTGCAGATCGGGTTCTCGCGCGGGGCGACGGGGATCGTGGTTCCCAATGAAATCAAGCGGATCAACGATCTCAAGGGGAAGATCGTGGTGACGACGCAGTACACGGAGGCGGATTTCTTTCTGCGCTTCCTGGCGCAGGAGGCGGGGGCGCCGGTGGTGCCGTTGAGCGATCTGGATAGTGCGCCCAGCGCCGACGCGATCAATCTTGTGTTCGCGGAGGACGGGGATCAGGCGGCGGAGATTTTCGCGGAGGATCTCAAGACGGCGGCGCCGCGCTTGTCGGGGTGCGTGACGTGGGACCCGGCGACGACCGACACGGTGCAGCAGTCGGGGGGCAAGGCCAAGGTGCTGGTGACCAACCGCAATCTCCTGATCATCGCCGACTTGATGGTGGTGAATCGCGGGTTTGCGGAGGCGAACCCCAAGATCCTGGCTGGGCTGGTCGACGGGACCCTGGAGGGCAACCGGATGGTCCGCGAGAAGCCAGAGGTGCACGCGGGCCTGGTGGGCAAGGCGTTTGGGTGGGACGCGGCCAGGACGGCGCGGGAGCTGGGCAAGGTGCATCTGTCGAACCTGCCGGAGAACCTGGCGTTTTTCGCGGGCACGATCGACATGGCGGGGTCGTTTGGGGGCATCTACCAGTCGTCGGTGCTCGCGTACGGGAACTCGATCATCAAGAACCCCGTCGACGGCGAGCGGTTCCTCTCGGGCGAGCCGCTCAAAGCGCTCGCCGCGTCGGGCCTTTACAACAACGAGAAGATCGTCATCGGCCCAATCAAAGGCGACCCGACGGCGACGCGCACGAGCGGGCTTGAGAGCGATCCGTTGCTCTCCAAGGACATCCGATTCCTGTTTGAGCCCAACTCGGCGAACCTGGATCTGGCCGGGGAGGCCAACCTGGGCAATCTGGAGGCGATCCGCAAGCTGCTGCAGGTTTCGCCGGGTTCGTTTGTGGTGCTTCGCGGGCACGTCGACAACAACAAGCTCGCGGAGTATCGCACCGCGGGGGGCGAGGCGCTGGTCCGCAAGAAGTCTTTGGAGGCGATGGAGCTCTCCAAGAACCGGGCGGCGGAGATCCGGCGCGTGCTGATGGAGAAGTACCAGATCGATCCCAAGCGGATTGAAACGATCGGACGCGGGTGGGAAGAGCCCGCGGGGACCGACATGGCCAGGAACCGGCGGGTGGAGGTCTACTGGTTCACGCTGGAGTAGGCGAGCGAGACCGTTTGAGGTCGATTCGGTGGATGGCGCAGGCGCGCCACCATCGTTCGCTCAGGCCGAGGCGTTCATTCCGGTTCGTCGTCGGGATCGGGTGGCTTGGGAAGCGGCTTGGCGGCGTTGAAGACGAAATCGCACCCGCTGGCCTTCTCATTCCACGCGTCCTCGCTCCCGTCCTCGTACTTGCCGGTGACGGTTCCATGATCGTCGGTGTTGTCGAGGCCGATCCAGTAGAGGAGATAGGGGCGTGTACCCGGGGGCGCGGGGTCTTCGCCGGGTTGGAAGCGCTTGTAGACAATCTCGGGCATCCAGGACCCGGGGATGTGGAGCGTGGCGAGGGGGGGGTCGAGGACTGACAGTGAGAGTGGGTAACCGGAGTGGGACATGTTGTGCAGTTCGAGGGCGAGCGTGATCCTGGTGCCCGCGAGCTCGAGCTCGATTCGGTCGGCGACCTTGATGTATCGTTCCAGCGAAGGCCCCAGCACCTTGACCACCACAAATTTCTTTGGAAGGGTGTCTAGGTATTGGGCCGGAGTCTGCATCGTGGCGCGCTCGCGAAGGGTTGCGTGCGCGAGCTTCCTGCTGACCGCGTAAAACTCGTCGAGAGCCTGGGTGGTCTGCTTCTTGGTCGGCTTGCCAATGGACGCGAGATTCTCGATGTTGAAGCGGGGGGGCGGCTTGGAGGAGGGCGCGAAGGAGCCGCCCGGGTCGGTTGAAACCGGAAGATGGCGTCCGTCACCGTTGCCATCGTCGGAATGGGTCCATTCGACGACGTCGCGTGTCCAGAGCCGTTCGGCGTCGATGCCGCGGAACACGTCCAACTTTTTTCCGCGGCTGCTCAACAGCGCGAGCAACTCGCGGCAAGTGTGCTGGGAGAGGGCGTTGTCCCGTGCGCCCTCCCGAATGGACGCAAAGACCAGGGCGTCGATAGCGCCTCCCACAAGTTGGTCGATGACCATGGCCTGCGCCTTGCAGATATCGGCGATGGCCAGGGCGTGAGCGGCGGCGCGGACAAATTCGGTTTGGTCGTTGTCGAGGGCCGCGAAGTGCATCCGCGCCCTGCACAGGCGGGCGATTCCGCGCGAGTCCCCGAGCCACTGCTGCCCGATCTCGATGGGTTTCCCGCTTGGAATGGGAGAGACGAAGCGTTTCGCGAGCGCGAGCTCGTCGAGCCGTTTGTAAAGACCGGCGTCCTGATGCAGCTTGATGACCTTGCGAAACTCGGCGAGTTCGCGGTCGCCGGCTTCGGGCATGCTCGCTTCTTCCGGCGATGGGGGCCAGGAGAAGATTCGTCGCCAGCCTTCTGGCTTGGGAAGGTCAATCAAAGGGTGGTAGGTGTCGCGAAAAAGGTTCGTGGCCTCGATGAAGGAGTTCCAGGAGTTGGGCTGCCCCGCGGAGTCACTCTGCGCATCTTCCACGAGTTTGAGGAGCTCGGCGTTGTACTTTCCCGGACGGCCCGGCTGGAGCGTCGTGATGCGAAGGAACGAGATTCCAAGCCAGACAAGATTGACGAAGGCGATGAGCAGGACGATGTTGCGCGGGCGAAACCAAGAGCGTCTGGCGGGCGGGACGGTCTTGGCGCGTCGAAGCATAAAGACAGGGTACCGAAAGCGAGCGTTGGCGACAAGCGATTGGTTTGCGTCGTCAATCCTTGGGCGCGGGTGGCAGAACCGGCTTGGGCGCGTTGAGCAGGAAATCGAAGCCGCGTGAGGCTGGGTCCCACGCGGAGTCGGACTTGCCGCTGGTGTCGGAGTGGCCCTTGTCGTCGGTGCGGTCGAGGCCGATCCAGTAGAGGAGGTAGGAGCGGGTGCCGGGCGGAGTGGGGTCTTCGCCGGGCTTGAAGGGTTTGTAGACGATCTCGTTGATCCAGATCTTCTGGAGGTTCAGCGATGAGAGCGGCGGGTCGAGCTCGGCGAGGGTGGCGGGGTAGCCCGCGTGGGCGGCGTTGTGTAGCTCCAATGCGAGCATGATTTTGGCGCCGGCGATCTCAAGGTCGCACCGGTCGGCGACCTGCACGTAGCGGTCCAGAGAGGGCACCATGACCTTGACGATGGAATAGCGGCTGGAAATCCGTTCGACGAAGGCGTTGGGCGACTTGGCTGCGTCGCGGCTGCGGAGCGGGACGGCGGCGTAGCTTTCGGCGATCGTGTAGAACTCGTTGAAGACGGCGAGCGACTGTTTTTTGCTCGGAAGCACGAGCGTGGCGAAGTTGGTGATGGCGGGAGGGATGGACGGCTGGCTGGATTGTCCGGCGGCGACGGTGACGCTTGAGAGAACGCTGGGGATGAGCAGGCCATCGCCTTTGCCGTCGTCGGTGTGGGTCCACTCGATGGTGTCCTTGGCGAAAAGGTGCTCGCCTTTGAGGCCGCGGATGGCGTCGATCCTGGTGGTCCTTGTGTTCAAGAGGGTGAGCAGCTCGCGGCAGGTCTCTTGCGAGAGGGTGTGGTCGCGGGCGGCGTCGCGGATGGAAGAGGCAACCAGGGAATCGATGGCGCCGCCGACGAGATGCTCGATGAGCGTGGATTGTTTCTTGCAGACCTCGGCCAGGGCCAGGGCGTGCGTGGCGGCGCGGACGAACTCGGGGGCGTCGGCGTCGACTGCCGCAAAGTACATGCGGGCTTTGGAGAGGCGGGCGATGCCGCGGGATTGGCCCAGGGAGGGGATGAGGAGGTCGATGAGCTTGCCATCTGGGATGGGGCGGACAAAGCGCTTGGCGGCGGCGAGCTGGTCGAGTTTGGCGTAGAGCGGCGAGTCCTGGTAGATCTTGAGGACGGCGCGGTACTCGGCGAGCTCCTTGGGGCCGGCGGTGGGTGCGGCGGCTTCTTCGGGCGATGGAGGCCAGGAGAGTGTCTCGGGCCAATCGGCGGGCTCGGGGCGTTTGACCAGTGGCTTGGCCAAATCGGCGTAGAGGCCGGTGGTTTCGATGTAGAGGTCCCAGGCGTTGGGCTGGCCCTTGGTGTCCGTCTGTGCGTCTTCGATGAGCTTGACCATGTCGGCGTTGAACTTGCCGGGCTTGCCGGGGGTCAGGGTCGCGATGTGGTAGATCTCAAGCCCCAGGACCACGCCGAGTCCCAGGATGATCGCGACCACGATGTTGCGGGGGCGGAAGAGGGAGCGTTTGGGGGCGTCGGTGGAATCGGAGGGGGTGGGCATGAACAGTGAAACCGCCGGAGGAGGGGTCGCGTTGCGGGGGGCGAGAGGGCGGCGGCCCAAGAGAAAGGCCCACCATCACGGGATGGCGGGCCGTCGTGTTGAGGATCGGGCGCCGATGGCTCAGGCGCGAGAGAGGTAGCTGCCGTCGGCAGTGGAGACTTTGATGGTCTCGCCGTTTTTGATGAAGGCGGGGACGCGGACCATGAGGCCGGTTTCCATCTCGGCGTCCTTGGTCTGGTTGGTGACCGTCGCGCCCTTGACTTCGGGGGGGCAGTCGGCGATGGTGAGCTCGACGGCCGAGGGGAGCTCGATGGTGACGGGGTTGCCGTCGTAGAGCATGACGACGGCCTTGGCGTTGGGGCGCATGAACTTGAGGGCGGTGCCCAGGACGCTGGCGGGGACGGTCATCTGCTCGTAGTTTTCGGAGTCCATGAAGGTGGCGCCGGTGTTGTCGGAGTAGAGGTACTCCATCTCGCGGCGGTCGAGGTCGATGACGTCGACGTCGTCGTTGGAGCTCAGGCGCTTCTCGATGATCTGGCCGTTGATGACGTTCTTGATCTTGAGCTGGATGAAGGCGCGGAGGTTGCCGGGGGTTCGGTGCTCGTAGCCGGTGATGACAAAGAGCTTGTTGTCCATCTTGACGCCGAGGCCGGGACGAAGGTCGGTGGCTTTCATGGTCGGATTCCAGATCGAGGGCAATCGTGCGGTGGGGGACTGTTCGGGCCCTTGCCTTGTGATAAGGGGGCCAATGATAGGCTCGCGGGGCTGAAAACGCCCTTGGAGGTGATCGATGGAGCGTCTTGAACTTTCGCGGCGTGGATTTCTGGCGACTGGGGCGGTGGCGGCGGGGTCGGTGCTGTGGGGGGGCGATGGCGCCAATGGCCAAATAGCCAGATGGTCAAAGGTCCAATTCGCGAGCGCGCCCAAGGACACGTATTTCGAGTGGGTCGACGTCGCCAAGGACGTGCGGATGATCGTGGGTGTGGGTTGGAACTCGGTGGCGATCAAGACGAACGAGGGGACGGTGCTGATCGACACGAAGACAGCGCCTTACGCGGGGACGCTCAAGCGAGAGGTGGGGGAGGCGTCGTCTGCGGTCGAGCGGGTCGTGATCACGAGCCATCACGCGGAGGCAACGGGGGGAAACCGGGAGTTTGCCAAGTCGGTGCCGGTGTATGGGCATCCCAAGGCGGCGGCGCGGATCGAGGGGCAGCTCAACTTGTATCTGTCGCAGATGAAGGCGGGGCTCTTTGAGAAGAAGAGCGCGAGCAAGGCGGTCGAAGCGAAGGTGGGCGCGGAGTACAAGGCGATCTACAGGGAGAAGGATCAGTTCAAGCCCTCGGAGTTTGCGCCCACCAAGACGATCGATGCGGAGGCGAAGTGGACGGTGGGCGGCGTGGAGATCGAGGTGACGCCGGTGGGGCCGGCGATGACCGACAACGACCTGATCGTTCGATTGCCGAAGCTGAACGTGGTGTGCGTGGGCGGGCTGGTGTGTCCGGGTGAGTACGCGCCGCTGGAGCCTTTCGACGGGGCGAGCGTGGCGGGCTGGGAGAAGGCGCTGGCGACGATCAAGAGTAAGTGCGACGCGAAGACAATCGTCGTGTGCTCGATCGGGGGGGCGAAGGGGAAGACGGACGTGAAGGCTGTGGACACGCAGATCGCGTACTTCGCGAGCCTGCGAAAGCTGGTGACGGGTGCGATCGATCGCCAGGTCAACCGGATGGACGTGCTCAAGCTCGACGCGAGCGTGCTGGGGAAGCTCGGGGCCCCCGAGCGGCTCAAGCGGAGCCTGGGTTCGATGTACGACGAGATCGCCAAGGACCGGCTCAAGTGATGCAACCGCATGGGGTGCCGGCGGGGCATCGGGCCGGTGTTCGCGTCGATCATGGAGGGGCGGGGGCATGCGGCGGTCCCCGAGGCGTCCGCGGATTCCAGTCCAATCGAATGGGCGGGCGGTTCGAGCATTGATGCGGGCGGTTGCCCCACTATGCTGGGGCATGGCGATGACGGCTCCCCCCCACGATGACGAAGCGGTGCTGACGACGAATCTGCGGCTCCCACTTGTTCGCAGGGGGAAGGTGCGAGATGTGTACGACCTCTCGGGCGCGAGCGAGGCGGGCGGGGGCGGGGCGCAGCTCCTGATCGTGGCGACCGACCGGATCTCGGCGTTTGATGTCGTGATGCCCACGCCGATCGTCGGCAAGGGAAGGGTGTTGACCGAGCTGTCGGTTTTCTGGCTGCGGTTCATTGAGTCGCGGGGGATTTGCCAGACCCACCTCATCTCATCGAGCGCGACGGATGTGCCCAGCGCGGCACACTTGCCCGGGGGGACGACGCCGGCGCAGCTGGCGGGGCGGGTGATGATCGGAAGGCGGTGCCGTGTGGTGCCGATTGAGTGCGTGGTGAGGGGGTACCTGGAGGGGTCGGGCTGGAAGGAGTACCAGGCGACGGGTGCGGTGTGCGGGGTGAGGCTGCCGGCGGGGCTCTTGCAGTGCGCCCGGTTGCCGGAGGCGATTTTCACGCCCGCGACCAAGGAGGAGCTTGGCAAGCACGACGAGAACATCTCGTTTGAGCGGGCGTGCGAGCTTGTGGGGCGGGCGATGATGGAGAAGCTCAGGGGGATCAGCCTCTCGATCTACGCGGCGGCGGCGGAGCACGCTTTGGCCCGGGGGATCATCATCGCGGACACGAAATTTGAGTTTGGGATTCCAGAGGACGGCGGGGGCGAACCGATTCTGGTCGATGAGGCGTTGACGCCTGACAGCTCGCGCTTCTGGCCGGCGGATACGTACAAGGCGGGTGGTCCGCAGAAGAGCTTTGATAAGCAGTATCTTCGGGAGTATCTGGAGGGGCTGGGGGCCCGGGGAGAGTGGAACAAGCAGGCGCCGGGGCCGAACTTGCCGGGCGAGGTGGTGGCAGGGACGCTGTCGCGGTACCGCGAGGCGCTGACGCGGCTGGCTGGTCCCCTACACTGAATCGCGCAGGGGGTAACCTGCGCGCAGGAGGATTCGCTTCACGATGCCGCAAACCGATCCCAGCCCGCAGGACCAAGGCTCGTCCGGTCCATCGACCGGTCATCACCATGTTTTCGAGCGGCGGATCATCCAGCTCAAGCGTCGGCTTGTGCGAGAGGCGACGCAGGCGATCGGGATGCTCGAGTCGGCGCTTGACGCGTTGTGGTCGCTGGACGTGGCCAGCGCGAAGCTGGTGCGGGCCGAGGACGATCAGGTGGACCGGGAAGAGGTGCTGATTGAGCAGGAATCGTTCGAGATTCTGGCGTTGCAGCACGTCTTTGCCCGCGACTTTCGGATGATCGCGTTCATTCTCAAGGTGAACGCGGACATCGAGCGTGTGGCGGACCACGCGACGGGGATCGCCAAGATGACGTCGCGGATCTCCAAGAATCTGCCCGCGGGGGTGGTGCCGGTGTGGCCGACTTCGCTGCGCGAGCTTGGCCAGCGGGTGCCGGTGATCTGCCACGAGCTTTTGCGGGCGGTGCTGGACGAGGACGTGGCGGCGGCCATTGAGGTGACGCACAACGACACGGTGATCGATCAGCTCGACCGGCGGCTTTCCGAAGAGGTCATCGAGATGATGAAGGCGGAGGGGAAGAGCGATTCGGCCCTGGCGATCGGGCTTCTGGTTGCGCGGCTTGGGCGTGAGCTTGAGCGTGTGGGCGACTTGATGAAGAACATCGCCGAGGACCTGGTGTATCTCGATACGGGGCGGATCGTCCGGCACGCGGGCAAGCCGGCGTCCAAGTCGCCGTGACGCCTGAGAATCCGTGTGATGTGAGACTACCCGAGCATCTCGGTGGGTTGTCGCTGGTCACCGATCGCGGCGGGATACCAGTCGAGAGGGTGCACGCACTGCTGACGCAGCAGTATTGGTGCAAGGGGATTGGGCTGGAAGTGGTGCGCCGGTCGATCGAGGGCTCGTTGTGCTGGGCGGTGCTGGACCCGGCTCGAGGCCAGGAGGTCGCGGGCTTTGCGCGGGTGATCTCCGACCAGGCGACGTTCGCGTATCTGTGCGACGTGGTTGTGGCGCCCGAATACCGCGGCAAGGGTTTGGGCACGTGGATGGTGCGGAGCATCCTGGGCGATGCGAGGCTGCAGGGGCTGCGCCGGTTCTGTCTGTTGACGCGTGATGCGCACGGGGTGTACGCGAAGTTTGGCTTTACGCCGATGCGCGACCCGAGCCGCTATATGGAGCGCACGAATCCAAACGTGTACGCGTCGCCGGGATGATGCCCTGGGGGTGATGGACGCGTCGAGTGCGAAGGCTGCGCGAGGGCGGGCGGGCTCAGGGCTTTTTGGTCAGGGCGATCGAGCGGGTGAGCAGATCGGCCCAGGCCTGGGCCGCGGGCTCGTTGCGAGCGGCGTTGAACTCGGCGGACATCTCGCTGGGGCCCAGGAGGTCGTTGAAGTTTTTTGTGCGGGCCAGGAGCTGAAGCGTCGCGTGGGTGAAGCGCCCGCCGGAGGTCTGTGAGCCAACGGCGTCGCGGGGGGTCATGAACGCGCCGCCGGCGTAGATGCCCGCCTCACCGCCCGAGAGCACGAGCTGGCGCACGGTGACGTTGCAGCCGTCGGAGCCCAGGGGCGTTCGTCCTGCCAGGGGCTGCAGGAAGAGATGGACATGGATGAGCGTGCCGGTGAGGGTGAGTGGGTCGGTGCCGGGGCGGGCGGCCTCGGGGGGGAGATTGGTGAGGTAGAAATCGGCGGTGTTGCGGTCGATGCCGGAGTAGACGCGCGTGGTCAGGTCGGTGGCGAGTTCGGTTTGTGACTGGGAAGACATGAGGCGGGCGGAGTTGGACGGCCCCAGACACCCGAACTGGGCCAGGAGCAGGAGTGCGGCGAACGAGCATGCGATAGGGGTGTGGTACCTCATGAGACTGGAGCGTATCGGACCTGCGGGTGCGAAGCGGGAACTCGGGTAGGGCACAAACGTATAATCAAGGGGCACGCTGGGTGTTCGTGGTCGCATTGTCGGGAGAAGAACATGGCTCTGCACGCATCAATCGGGTTGGCGCTGGCCTTTGGCCTCTGCGCGGGGTCGGCCATGACTGGCTCGGTGATGGCCGAACCGGGCTCGGGGCACCACCACGGCGGCGGGTTTAGCATCCACGGGTCGGGCTCGAGTGGGAACTGGTCTTGGAACGTTGATATCGGGGGCGGTGGTTTGGGCTGGGCCTTTGGCGGTGGCAGGGGGTGTTCGACGGGCGGGAGCTGGTCGAATGACTTCTCGGGTTATTCGTACGGATCTTCGTCGAGCTATTACCAGCCGGCGTACGCGGTGAGGGGGTTGGGGCCACGGATTGATCCGGCGCTGTTGCCGGGGATTTCGCCGGTGCTGGTTCCGGCGCAGCCCGAAGTGAAGGTGCCGCCGCCTCCGCCGCCGACGACGCTTGAGCTGGCCCAGGCGGCGATGGTGAAGAAGAACTTCGTCGAGGCCAAAAAGCACTACAAAGAGCACCTCAAGACCAAGAGTGACGACATGGAGGTCACGCGCCAGCTGGCGTTTTGCCTTCTTGAGAACAAGGAAATCGACGACGGGGCGGCGCTGTTGCGGGATGCGTACCGGCGTGATCCGACGCTGGCGGATCGGGTGTACGACGTGAAGGAGGGCGGGCAGGATTCGACGCGGCTGCTCACGATTGTGACGCAGTTGACGCCTTACTCGTTCAAGAGCAAGCTGCCGTCGGGATGGCTGGCGGTGGCGGTGGCGATGCAGGCCGACGGGAAGAACGCCAACGCGCTGAAGATGCTTGAGAGGGCGAAAGAGGGCGGGCTTGAGAGGGAGATCTACGACCGCATGGCCGCGGCTTTGAAGCCCAGGCCCAAGACGTTGCCGGTGCCTGGAACACCCGCGGCAGGCACGCACGCGCCGGTTCCGGCGGCTCCGATGGCTCCGGCGACCCCGGGGGTCGTGGCGCCGGGCACGACCGCGCCGGCGGCACCAGTGGGACCGCCTCTTCCGACGGCTCCCAAGACGGTTCCTGAGCCCAGCAAGTAGGGCTCGGCGGGCGGAACGGGGTTGGTTTGGGGGCGGGTGCGGCAACCAATGAAGCGTGGACGGAGATTGCCTGGCTGGGCGTGGTTGCCTATTGTCTTGGCCCCACTTGGAAGGCCAGGCGGGTACATCCTGGCTGGAACCGATTGAACCACCATGCCGGCCGCCCCAAGCCAGGGGCGACTGACCGACGGAAACAGGGGCGAGTGCCCCGGCTCTAGCGACCCGCGAATGCGGGAGCGGGGCCTCCGGAGGCGGCGAGGTGGGAGGTGAGGAAAGATGGCCAAGAAGGAAATCACACAACAATTCAAGATCATGGCCCCTGGGGGCATGGCGACACCCGCGCCACCGCTGGGTCCTGTGCTGGGCTCCAAGGGAGTGAACCCTGGGCAGTTCATCCAGAAGTTCAACGCGGCGACGGCCAACATCAAGGGCAAGATCGTCGGCTGCATCGTCACGGTCTACAACGACAAGTCGTTTGAGCTTGAGATCAAGAGCTCGCCGGCGAGCATCCTGATCAAGGAAGCGGCCGGGATCGAGAGCGGCTCGGGCGTTCCCAACAAGACCAAGGTCGGCAAGATCACCAAGAGTCAGGTGAAGAAGATCGCCGAGGGCAAGCTCCAGGACATGAACTCCGGGAGCATCGACGCGGCGATGCGAGTGATCGAGGGCACAGCCCGTTCCATGGGCGTCACCGTGGTGGAGGGCTAACACATGCCAAGAATCTCAAAGCGAAGCAAGGCGAACGCACCGTTGGTGAAGGTTGACGCGGTGACGACGGCCGAGGCCGTGGTCGCGCTCAAGAAGTTCAAGCCGACGAAGTTCGATCAGACGGTCAACATCTGCATGCACCTTGGCGTGGACACGGCCCAGGCGGAGCAGTCGCTCCGCGGGTCGATCAGCCTTCCCAAGGGCATCGGCAAGACCAAGCGCGTGATCGCGTTCTGCCAGAGCGACATCGCGCCCAAGGCCCTGGCCAACGGCGCGGTGAAGGCCGGGGCCGACGAGCTGGTGGCGGAGATCGAGAAGGGCTGGATGGACTTTGACGTCGCCATCGCTTCGCCCGACATGATGCGAATCGTGTCGAAGCTGGGCAAGGTGCTGGGTCCCAAGGGCCTGATGCCCAGCCCCAAGGCGGGCACGGTGACGACGAACGTTCCCGACGCGGTGAAGGAGTATTCGGCCGGCAAGGTCGAGTACCGGACCGACAAGGGCGGGAACATCCACGCGGTGGTGGGCAAGCTGAGCTTCGCCGACACCGCGCTCTCGGAGAACATCGATTTCTTCATCAAGACGATCGAGAAGATCCGCCCGTCGACGGTGAAGGGCACGTACATCAGGAAGATCGTGATCAGCGGGTCGATGACGCCCAGCGTGCAGATCAAGCACGTGTCGGCGGAGGCCGTCGAGCACGAGTGAGCGTCGAGTACCGGGCTTTGAATAGTTGGCATTGAACAATTGCCGCCCGGGCCAGTGGCCCTGGTGGAAGAAGTGAGGACGATCCATGTCCAAGTCGATCAAGACGATGATGATGCGGGAGTACAAGGCCCGGGTGGGCGATGCCCGCGACGGGATGCTCATCGGCATCCGGGGCCTCAAGGCCAAGGACCAGCACACGCTGCGGACGAATCTGCGCAAGCAGAACATCCGGGTGTCGGTGGTCCGCAACCACCTGGCCCGCAAGGCGCTGGAGGGCTCGCCGCTCTCGAAGCTCTCCGACATGCTCACGGGCTCCAACGCGTACGCGTTCGGGGGCACGAGCGCTGTCGAGATCGCCCGCGAGGTGATGAAGCTGGTCGCCAAGATGCCGGCCCTTGAGCTCAAGGGCGCGGTGCTCGACGGGCTTGTCTTCACGGGCAAGAAGGGCGTCGAGGAGCTGAGCAAGTTCCCCACCAAGGACGAGGCGATCGCCAACATCGTCACGCTCGTGGTCAGCCCCGGACGCACGATCATGGGCCAGGTCAAGGGACCGGGCGCCACTGTCGGCGGCCTGATCAAGGCGATCGAGGAGAAGGCCGAGAAGGCGGCGCCGGCGGCCGAGGCGGCTCCGGCAGCGGCGGTTTGATTCGAAATTTGTTCCCGGCGATTTGGCCGGGTGAGCGTTCTGGTTTGTTGATTTGAGTTTCGCACTCCACTGGCCCGGTCCGCCGGGTTAAAGGCCGAAGTGTTCGGCCCCTCTGGAGTGAAACAACCGATGCCCGGAGATTCCGGGTGTCCAATCCAAGTGAGGTTCCCATGTCTGACACTGCAACATTTGATGCCAAGATCACGAAACTGGGCGATGAGCTCTCCGGCCTGACCCTCAAGGAGGCGGTCGACCTTGGCAAGTACATGAAAGAGACGTACGGCATCGAGGCGGCGGCCGGCGGCGGCGGCGGCGCGGCAGCGGCTCCGGCGGCGGCCAAGGTCGAGGAGAAGACCAGCTTCGACGTCATCCTCAAGGCGGTCGACGCGGCCAAGAAGATCCAGGTCATCAAGGTCGTCCGCGAGATCACCGGCCTGGGCCTTGCCGAGGCGAAGGCCTTCTGCGACGCTCCGGGCAAGCCCATCAAGCAGGGCCTGACCAAGGACGAGGCCGAGAAGCTCAAGAAGTCGGTCACCGACGCGGGCGGCACCGTCGAGCTCGTCTGAGTCGCCGATGCGGCGATCTGAGATTTCAAATTTGAAATTTCAGATCTGAGATTTGAGAATTCAGATCGAATCACAAGGCCCGGGAAACCGGGCCTTGTGCTTTTTCGATCAGATCGCCCGACTGTTCGCTACCACGAGCCATCCGTCGAGACGAGGACTGCCACGTCGCCGTCTTCGGTGAGCCAATTGAATCCATCACCCTGGCTGTTATCGAGAGGAACGATTTTGTCGGCAATTTCAAGCCAGCCTTGGGCGGCGTACTCCATGACAAGAGGTTCTCCGGCCGTTGGCATGCGCACGCCGCGATTGGCTTGCGAACTCAACAGAATCATTCGACATCCGTCGATGGGCTGAATCCAAGGCTGAGCGTGAAGCGGAAACTCGCTGACGCGGTCTTCCGCGAGCGACGTGCAGGCCTCCCGAAGCGCGAGGGCGTCCGCGCGTTCGTAGTCGAAGAGCCTGACGAGTGGTCCCCGGGACCAACTGACATCTTCCGAAATGAATTCCAACTTCATCATCGGGATCAGGATAACGCGAACCGTTCGCCTCGCTGCCATGTTCGGGTATTGAACGGTATTTCTGTCGCAAGCTGAACAAGGGAGGCCGAAACTTGATTCTCTGGCACCAAAATTGCCGTGAAAAAATATGGACAAGGGACGCACGGGGCTGTTATACTGGTGGGTTCAGCCGTTTGGGGCGTGCTTCTGGCGTACCCGCAGGCGAACGAATCAGACGCGGCGACTCCCTCCCCTTGCAGCACCTGACTCGGCATCCGGCACGGCGTGAAAAACAAAGTTCTCTGAATCAGCACGGTTCGATCGACCGCGACGTGGATATTCCCACGCCTGCGGTCGTGTTCGTCTCGCGAGGCACACGATCATGGCAAAGTTTTACCCCAACATTCCGATCGCTCCCACCAAGATCCGCAACTTCACCCGCAAGGGCGATGCCCTGCCGGTGCCCGACCTGACGCAGGTTCAGGTCGACGCGTACCGCCGCTTCCTTCAGGTCGAGAAGGGGCCCGAGGAGCGCGACGGCAAGATGGGTCTGGAGGCCCTGCTCCGCGAGGTGCTGCCGATCAAGAGCTACGACGAGACGATGAGCCTCGAGTACATCAACTACACGCTCGAGGAGGCCCGATACACCCCCGATGAGTGCCGCGAGCTGCGCCTGACGTACGGCCGGCCGTTCAAGGTGTCGGTGATCCTCAAGCGCGAGGGTCGCCCCGACATGGCGCAGGAGGACATCTACCTGGGCGAGTTCCCGATCATGATGGGCGGCGGCGAGTTCATCGTGAACGGGGCCGAGCGCGTGATCGTGAGCCAGCTGCACCGTTCGCCGGGCGTGGACTTCTCGGTGGTGTCGAGCGAGGGGGATCGTCCCCTGCACTCGACGCGCATCATCCCCGAGCGCGGGAGTTGGATCGAGCTCGAGGTGACCAAGAAGGACGTGCTGGCGATGCGGATCGACCAGAGCACCAAGCTGACGGCGACGACGTTCCTGCGGTGTCTGGATGAGAGCGTGAGCACGACCGACGCGCTGCTCGGGTTGTTCTACGAGATCAGCGAGATCAAGGCGGAGGCCGTCAAGCCCGAGCACTGGGCTGCTGAGAGCGTGGTGGACAAGGAGACGGGCGAGGAGATCGTGCACGTCGGTCGCCAGATCGGCGAGGAGACGGCGGCCAAGATCATGGGCAGCAGCCTCAAGACCATCAAGGTCATTCAGAATCCGTCGGACGTGTTGATCCTCAACACGATCGCGGAGGAGAAGCTCGAGCTCTTCGAGGCCGACACCGAGTACGAGCGGGCGATGCTGAAGATCTACAGCAAGCTGCGCCCGGGAAACCCGCCGCAGGTTGAGAAGGCCAAGCAGCTGTTCATCGAGAAGTTCTTCGACGACAGCCGCTATCGCCTGGGGCGCGTGGGGCGCTTCCGGATCAACCGCAAGTTCGATCTCAACACGCCCGAGGACCAGATGTTCATCCGGTCGGAGGATTTCCTGCGGGTGATCCAGTATCTGCTGGACCTGCGGTCGAATCGAATCGACGCCAAGAGCGGGCGTGCGGCGGCGGTGGTGGACGACATCGATCACCTGGGCAACCGGCGTCTGCGGACGCTCGATGAGCTGGCGGTCGAGGAGCTGCGCAAGGGCTTCCTCAAGCTCAAGCGGACGGTTCAGGAGCGCATGAGCGTCAAGGACCCCGAGGAGCTGACCAAGATCGCCGACCTCGTGAACTCCAAGAGCATCTCGAGCGCGATCGACTTCTTCTTCGGGAGGAGCGAGCTCAGCCAGGTCGTCGACCAGACGAATCCCTTGTCAAGCCTGGTGCACGAGCGCCGGCTGTCGGCCCTGGGGCCGGGCGGTTTGAACCGCAAGCGTGCGGGCTTCGAAGTGCGCGACGTGCACATCTCGCACTACGGGCGAATCTGTCCGATCGAGACGCCCGAGGGCACCAACATCGGTCTGATCGCGAGCCTGGGAATCTATGCCGGGATCGACGAGTACGGCTTCCTCCGCACGCCTTACCGCGAAGTTCGCGAGGGCAAGGTCACCGGTAAGACGGTGTACCTGCGTGCCGACGAGGAGATGAAGGCGGTTCTGGCCCCGGCGGATGCGCTGGAGACCGACGGCAAGCTCAAGAAGGGCATGATTCTGGCCCGCGTGAACAGCGAGCTCTCGGAGATCGACAGCCAGAAGGTCGACTACCTGGACATCAGCCCCAAGCAGATCGTGGGTATCTCGGCGGCGCTCATTCCGTTCCTTGAGCACGACGACGCCAACCGGGCGCTGATGGGCTCGAACATGCAGCGTCAGGCGGTGCCGCTGATCAAGACCGACCCGCCTTGCGTGGGCACGGGGATCGAGAAGTCGGTGGGCATGAACAGCGGCATGATCGTTCGTGCAAAGAACACGGGCATTGTGACGGCGGTCGACAGCCAGCGGATCATCGTCGACAACTCCGACGAGTATCACCTGCGGAAGTTTGCGGGATTGAATGAGCGCACTTGTCAGAACCAGAAGCCCGTGGTGAAGCTGGGGCAGAAGGTCGAGAAGGGCCAGATCATCGCCGACGGGGCGAGCACGCAGATGGGCGAGCTCTCGATCGGCAAGAACATCCTGATCGCGTTCATGACCTACGACGGGTACAACTACGAGGACGCGATCGTGATCAACGAGCGCCTCGTGAAGGACGACACGTTCACGAGCGTGCACATCGACGCCTTTGACGTCGAGATCCGCGAGACCAAGCTGGGTCGCGAGGAGTTCACGCGGGACATCCCCAACGTCTCGGAGAAGATGCTGCGGAACCTGGACGAGAGCGGCATTGTGACGCTCGGGACGCACGTCGGGCCCGGCGACATTCTGGTCGGCAAGGTGAGCCCCAAGGCCAAGACCGAGCTGACGCCCGAGGAGAAGCTGCTGCACGCGATCTTCGGCCGAGCGGGCGAGGACGTGAAGAACGATTCGCTCGAGGTGCCCGCGGGCGTCGAGGGCGTGGTGATCGGGGCCAAGAAGTTCAGCCGCCGGTTGCACATGAACGAGGAGCAGAAGAAGCAGCTCAAGAAGGACATCGCCGACTTTGAAGCGGAGATGGACAAGAAGGCGATCGAGCTCTTCCGGCAGATGGCGCAGTTCATGAACGACGCGGTCGGAACGCCGATCGTCGACCCCAACACGCGTCAGAAGCTGGGCGCCAGCGACATCCCCGAAGTTATTCTCGAACAGATCAAGACGTTCGAGCTCAAGTGGCTCAAGGGGTCCAAGGAGACGCGGGTTGAGGCCGAGCGGCTCTACTCGCAGTTCTGGCCCCGCATCCAGGCGATCCAGAACGAGAAGAACCGCAAGGTCACGCACATGAAGCGGGGCGATGAGCTCCCCAGCGGCGTCTTGGAGATGGTGAAGGTCTACCTGGCCACCAAGCGGACGTTGTCCGTGGGTGACAAGATGGCCGGACGCCACGGCAACAAGGGCGTCATCGCCCGCGTCGTCGCGGAAGAAGACATGCCGTTCATGGAAGACGGCACGCCCGTCGACGTGTGCCTCAACCCGCTGGGCGTGCCCAGCCGAATGAACGTCGGGCAGCTGCTGGAGACCCACCTGGGCTGGGCGGCCCGCGTGCTTGGGTTCCAGGCGATCACGCCGGTCTTTGACGGCGGCAGCGAGGAGCAGGTCCACGATGCGATCGACGAGGCCAACAAGCACGTCGACGCCAAGCTGGCCCATTACGAGAAAACCGGAACCTTCCCGCACCACCGCGAGCTCCTGGCGAAGATGCCCCGCGGCGGCAAGATCCAGCTCATCGACGGGCGCACGGGCGAGATCTTCCACCAGAAGACGACCGTGGGCTACATGTACATCCTGAAGCTGCACCACCTGGTCGACGACAAGATCCACGCTCGCGCGACCGGGCCCTACAGCCTCATCACGCAGCAGCCCCTGGGCGGCAAGGCCCGGACCGGCGGCCAGCGCTTCGGCGAGATGGAAGTGTGGGCGCTGGAGGCTTATGGCGCCGCGTACATCCTGCAGGAACTGCTGACGGTGAAGTCCGACGACGTGGAAGGCCGCACGAAGATCTACGAGAGCATGGTCAAGGGGACCAACAAGCTCGAGGCGGGGATGCCCGTCGCGTTCGATGTCTTGTGCAACGAGCTCAAGGGTCTTGGTTTGAACGTGACACTTGAGAAGAAGAAGACCGAAGGTGGGAGCCTTTTGTAATCCATGTTGAGCTGGAATGACATCGCGGTGCAGAGTGCGACGGTCGCTCGTCGTCTTGTTCATCAAGGCGAAGAGCGGTCGAGCGTAAGTCGCGCGTATTACGCAGCGTACTCGATGATGACCGCGCGCTTGTGGGGTCAAGGGCTCAAGTCGTTTGGTGGGCGAGGCAACCCGAGCCATGCTCAGCTGCCGCGGCTCGTCAAAGAGACGATGACTGGGCTCAATCCTGCCGCTCGGCGAGAGGCCTCCCAGGCGATTCGCCGTCTCTACAAGTATCGAGTCATCGCGGACTACCTGCCCGGAAATCTGCTCGACGAGGGCTCCCGGCGCGAGGCCCTGCGGGATCTTCTCCTGATTGAACGTGCGAACGGAGGGAGTCGATGATCAGTATTGACCCTGCCAAAGTGGAAGAGTTTGTGTCGAGAAAGCTCGACGAGTTTGTCAGACGCAGTGGCATCTCACTTGCCGTATCGGGGCGGCGTCTTGAAGACGGCGATCAGGTGACGGTTTATGTGAGGCCACACGATCAGAACGTCGCGGCCCAGGCGTTTGTCGGCGAGTTGGCGTCGATCGAAGACGCCGCTGAGACGGAGTTCAGGGTGAGTGTTGTATTGGTTCCGGACTACGCGGTGGAATGAAGACCGAGGGCGGAAGCCTGCTTTGAGGAATCGGACGTTGAATCATGGTGGAAGTCCCAATGTCAATGCGGCGACGATGGATGTTCGCGGGGATTGCATTCCCCGTGATTTCTGTGGCCGCCTGGGCGTTTCAGGACTTTGTCCTCGATTCAGGAGTGATTTGGAGATCGATCGCGATCGGCGGCTTGGCGGCCCTCTGGCACGTCATCATCAACGGAGTGTTCGGAGGTTTGTTCGTGGTTTGCGATTCGACGACGGACCAGTTCCCGCTCGTGCGAGTTGTCGACGGGAAACCATCGAACAACTACCCAGCAATGGCGCTGAGGGTACTTCAGGGTTTGCTCTTCGTGGTGCCGGTTGTCGGAGTGTTCGTGCTTCTCTCGGTGAGCCAGCCCAATTGGTCGGCTCTTTACGTGGCGTGCGGGATCGGTGCCTTCACGCGAGTCGAATCTCAAATCGACGCGTGGAAGAAGAGGCAGCAACAGGGCGGCACTATCCAGGAGCGACTGGACCGACTCGCGGAGGAAAGGCAAAGGATTTTGGCTGAGGCGACTTTGATTGCCCAGCAGAAGCGAAAGGCTCTGGAGAACGGTGGGGGATCGGCGGGGACGAGCGAGAGTGGATTTGGTGGCGGGATGGCCGGGATGCCGGCGAACGAATGAGATCGACAGAGACCGCGAGGCACGGGCCTCGACAGCACGAAGGGACACGACCATGGCTGAGACCGTCTATGAACGCGTAAATGACTACTCCGCGGTGAAGGTGACGCTCGCGTCGCCCAACGACATCCGCGCGTGGTCTTATGGCGAGGTGAAGAAGCCCGAGACCATCAACTACCGCACGTACCGCCCCGAGAAGGACGGGCTGTTCTGCGAGAGGATCTTCGGGCCCGAGCGCGACTACGAGTGTTCCTGCGGCAAGTACCGCGGGACCAAGTACAAGGGGATCATCTGCGACCGCTGCGGCGTCAAGGTGACCCACTCCCGCGTGCGCCGCAAGCGCATGGGGCACATCAACCTGGCCAGCCCGATCGTGCACATCTGGTTCTTCAAGAGCATGCCGAGCCGTCTGGGCACGATGCTGGGGATGAAGACCAGCGACATCGAGAAGGTGATCTACTACCAGGACTACGTGGTCACCGACGCGGGCGACACCGAGCTGAAGTTCATGCAGGTGCTCACCGAGGATGAGCACCGCGAGAAGGTGGACAAGTTCGGCAACGCCTTCAAGGCGATGATGGGCGCCGACGCCATCCGCGAGCTCATCGAGAAGACCAATCTCGAGCAGCTGGCGACGCAGATCCGCCAGGACCTGTCGGAGACCAAGAGCAAGCAGAAGATCAAGGACCTCTCCAAGCGCCTCAAGCTCGTGGAGCAGATTCGCAAGAGCGAGAACGACCCGACGTGGCTGGTGATGGACGTGGTGCCGGTGATCCCGCCCGATCTGCGCCCCCTGGTGCTGCTGGAGTCGGGCAACTTCGCGACCAGCGACTTGAACGACCTCTACCGTCGAATCATCAACCGCAACAACCGGCTCAAGAAGCTGATGGACCTCAACGCCCCCGAGGTCATTATCCGCAACGAGAAGCGCATGCTCCAGCAGGCCGTGGATGCGCTCTTCGACAACAACCGCTGCCGCCGCCCCGTCCTAGGCTCGTCCAACCGGCCGCTCAAGAGCCTGACGGACATGATCA
>CAYHQQ010000043.1:25807-35689 GCA_964358855.1 uncultured Phycisphaeraceae bacterium | reverse complement strand
CCCGCACACGCCCCCGCCGCCTCAATCAGCGTCAGGTTCAACCCCCCGCGCGACACCGAATTGATCGCCTCCTTTGGATCCTTGCTGTACGGCTGGAAAATCGTCTTCCCATCCACCGCATGGATCATCCGCCCCGGCATGGGGATGATGTCCCGCTCCCGCACCTTCTCCTCAAGCCCCGCCGCCCCCAGCGCAGTCAGCCCCCGCACCGACAGCGCCAGATTGATCGACCGCCCCCCCACATACCCATGCGCTCTTGGATCCCCCCGCTTCTCATACACCGACACCCGCCACCCCGCGCGCGCCATCAGCACCGCCAGGAGCGACCCCGCCAGCCCATTGCCGACAATCACAACATGCCTCGCCATGGTGCTCGCCTCAGCCGTCCGGACGATCAGAAGAATTGAAACACGGAGGACACGGAGGGACACGGAGGAAGACAAGGCAGAGGGCTGAACTTGAAGGCTGAAGGCTGAATCGATTCCGCCTTCCGCCTTCACTTTCAGCCTTCCGCCTTCTCCACTCCCCTCACTTCACTCAACCCTGCCTTCCTCCGTGCCCCTCCGTGTCCTCCGTGTTAAAAACGTCTTTCCTTGGGCGATCAGTAAACACTATCCGGGAAGTAAAACGCCTTCGCGTTCGCCGGCGTCACCAGCTCCACGTCCAGCATCAAGTGCCGCGGCATGAACTTCATGACCTCTTCCCTCTTCCCATCCCTCAGCACGCTCACCGCCAGCTGCACCCCCGCCGCGATCATGCTCGGCGGGTACGTGATGTTCGCCGGCACCATCGGGTCATTATCCATCACCATCTTCACCGCTTCCTTCATCCCCGCCCCGCCGACGATGAAGAGCTCCTTCTCGCGACCCGCATCCTTGATCGCCTTGATCGCCCCCATCATGATGTCGTCGTCCTGGGCCCACACCGCGTCGATCTTGTCGAACTTGGTCAGGAAGTTCTCCATGACCTTCATCCCCTTCTCGCGGTTCCACATCGCCGGCTGCTGCCCCAGTACCTTGATCTCCGGATAGCCCTTGAAGACCTCCAGGGCCGCCGTCACGCGATCGGTATCGACCGTGCACGGAATCCCCGTCAGGATCACCAGGTTCTTTCGTCCCTCCTTCTTCATCTTCTCCGCGACAAACTGCGCGCTCTTGCGCCCGAACGCCTTGTTGTCACCCTCAAGGAAGATGTCCGCCACGGGATCCAGGAACCCGCGATCGACGTTGACGATGAACACACCCGCCTCGTGCGCCTTCTTGGCCGCGGGCGTGAGCGGCGCCGACTCGGTCGCCAGGATCACCAGCCCATCGATCCCCTTGGTCAGCATCGTGTCGACATCGCCGATCTGCTTATCCGGCGTGTTGGCGGCCGCATAAACCCACTCCACATCCGGGTAAAGCTCCATCGCCTTCTTCGCCCAGTACCCCACACCCGCCGTCCACCCGTGATCGGCCGCGGGCACCGACACCCCGATCTTGATCTTCTTCTTCGCGGGCTGCACAAGGGGCGTCTCAACCGACGCTGTCGAAGGCGACACGCCAATGAGCATCGACGCCGCCACCATCGAACCCGCAACCGCAACCAAGGCGAAAATTCTGGACATGGCTCACTCCAAGTGTTGAATTCAGACTCTCTACCGCGTGCCGCGCGAACGCTGCATCAGCACCGCACCGATGATGATAACGCCTTTCACCAGCCCGTGGATGTGGTCGTTCACATCCAGAATCACCAGCATGTTGTCGATCACCCCCAACATCAAGACCCCCACCACAGTCCCCAAGACCGACCCCTTCCCCCCCCGCATCGCCGTCCCCCCGATCACCACCGCCGCGATCGCGTCCAGCTCCCACATCAGCCCCGCCTGCGACGAGCTCACCGAGTTATTGCGGCTCGCATTCAGCACCGCCGCGATGCCGCACATCAGCCCCGAGATCATGTACACCATCGTCGTCGTCCACCCGATGCTCACCCCCGCATACCTCGCCGCCACAGCGTTGTCCCCCACCGCCATCACCCGCCTTCCGAACACCGTCCGCCGCAAGACAATCTCCGCCACCACCGCACACCCAAGAAACGCCAAGATCGACACAGTCACCACCAACGGCTTCCCCCGCGAACTCTCAATCCACGGCAGCGTCAACCCCGTCTTCGCCGACCCGATCTTCTCAAACATCTCCACACTCGGCGGAATCTCCGACCCCTTCGCCATCGCCAGTATCACCGACCTGTAAATCGCCAGCCCACCCAAGGTCGCAATAAACGCCGGCAACCTCCCCACCGCCACCAGCAATCCATTCAAAATCCCCAGCAACGGCCCCCCCACCAGCATGATCGCCAGCCCCAGCGCCAGCGCCGCCCCCGCCGACCATCCCCACCCGGCCTCGCCTCCTGTTTCTGCCGTCAGCGGCAGCGAAGCCCGCCGCATGAACCACATCCCCAGCCCCGCCAAGAGCCCCACCATCGACCCCACCGACAGATCGATCCCCCCCAGGATGATCACATACGTCATCCCCACCGCCACAATCCCCACAAACGACCACTGATTCACGATGTTGACAAAGTTCTCCGGCTTGCGAAAGTCCGGGCTGTACCACGACAACCCCACCACCAGTAGCACGAGCGCCGCCAGCGGCGCAACCGCCGTGAACCGCGACGCCCACGATGGCCCCGAACGCACCGAAGATGGCTTCAACTCCGTCACGCCGCCATGATAGCGATTCCAACTCCCCGTCCGGTACCTCCGACCGCTCCAACCGATCCGGTACCACTGACCGCCCCACGGACGTCCACGGCCACCAATCGGGTCACGGGCGGTCAGTGCCTTTGGCGTCACGACTCCACCACCTTTACTTGCGCCCCGTGTGCGATGGACCACTTGGCTGCCTCCGTACTCTCCCCCGCATGAACCTCCGAGGCCTCTCCAAGCTCGCCTCGCGCCGCAGCGACGACCCCGAGCCGTCGCTCGAGTGTCCGGCCTGCGGCAACGCGACGGTTCGCGTCGAACAAGGCGTTCCTCTGACAACTCCCGTCGAGGCTCTGTGCACCGAGTGCGGCACACGGGCCCTGATCGGCAACTTTGCCGCCCGCTTCGGTTCGCCCTGGGATGCCGACCCGCCGCAGGGTGTCCTCCACCTGCTGACTTGCGGCGAGTTTGTGCTGGGCCTGATCACGCGCAACGATCGGGCCGTCCGCGCCTTGGCACGCCCCGGCGGGCTTTCGCGGCGCCGGCTTGTGATGACGCTGGGGTCCACGTTCGCGACGTCCTATGCCGCGACGGCACTGATCGCCGCGCTGGTGATCATGGTGCAGCACGCGGGCCTGGGCTCGGGCCTTCCGGCACGCCTCTCGTACTGGTCCGCGCTCCTTCCGATCAGCCCTTCAAACTCGCTCTTCCCGCAGTTCCTGGGCATCGCCGGCACCGAAGAGGGTGCGCTCGCCCTGGCGTTCTTCCTGCTGGCCGCCCCGTCGATTGTCTGCAACCTCGGAGTCCAGCGCGAGAATCGCCGCCACGCTTTGACCTGGGCCGCGACGGCCTGTCTGGCCACACCCTTCGCGTTCGTCTGGGCGACGGGCACGGTCATCATCTCGGTGTGGTCGATCGCCATGCCCGAGGCGTTTCTGTCGTGGGGCATCCTGTGCACCACACTCGCCGGCATCGTCGCCTACCGCATCCACTCCACACCCGCGCCCGACTGATTTATCCCTTGCCGCTTTGTGCTTTGCCTCAGGCCGCTTTCCCCACCGAGCACCCCGACGCCAGGCACCACTTCATGAAGTCACGGCTCGTGACGATGCCCACACACCGCCCATCCCCATCGAGCACAGGCAGCGCCGACACGCTCTGTGCCAGCATGAGCTGTCCGGCCTCGGCGACCGACATCAGCGGTCTAGCCGTCAGCACGTTCCGTTTCATGATCTGATGCACGTGCTTGCCCAGCGTCGCCAGGTCCTGCGCACTGGCGGTGGGCTTGTCGACGCCGGGGGAGATCGCCCGGAGCATGTCGCGGTCGGACACGATCCCGACAAGCTTTCCTTGATCCAGCACCGGCAGATGGTGCACGCGATGAGTCTCAAACAACTGGCGCACCGCCTTGAGCGTGTTGTCGAGTGTCACACAGATCACGTGCCGCGTCATGATCGCCGCGACCGTGTTGGGGTCACAATCGTCTCTGGGATTGGGTCGATTCGTGCTCATGCATGGGATATCGGCGCTTCGGGCACGAACAATAACCAGCCCCCCGCCCCACCCCCGCACATTGAGCCTTTCACCCCCCTCCCCCAAAGGGTGCCGCCGACCCCCGCTCCACCCCAACCCCACCCCATCACCCCCCAACCTTTACCGCCCTCCACTGCTCCTTCGCCGCCCGCAGCGCCTTGCCCGCTTCCCCGCTCGGATCCGCGGCGGCCTGCTTCAGCACATGATCGGCCACCATCTCACCCAGCAGGAAACCGGCCGCGATATCGCTTGGATAGTGCACGCCGACGACCAGTCGCTCATAGCACATGAACCAACCTTGCTTGAAGAGTTCGATCTCGGCATCGGGCGAAGCCTCGCTGACGGCCGCCAGGAGTTTGTAGCGGAGTCCGGCGGTGGTCGCGTGCCCGCTGGGGAACGAGGGGTTTTGCTTGGGGTGCTTGGGGTCGGCCTCGCTTGGGCGCGGCCTATTAAACTGCTTCTTCACCAGCGAGTTGACCCGCTTGGCGTCGACGAACGCGAGGTCGATGAACGCCTTGATCTCCCCGCAGTTGCGCGCGGAGAACTTCGGGCCCAGCGCGCGGTGGAACTCCCAGAGACTCTCCGACTCCTCCGACTTGCCATCGGCCTGGGATGAGGCGGTGATGGCGGGCGACGAGCCCACGCCGACGTGTTTGGTGACCATGCGTTCCAAGTCATTGGCGGCCGCGGGGATGGCGACGAGCTCGTCGCCGCTCTTGTAGTGTGCGAGGAAGGCGTCGGCGCACGATTGGACCGCCTGGGCCGACAGGTAGCCTTTGACGGCCTTGGCGGCCGGCGCCGCCGCGGGCTGGACGACCGGCGTTTGCGTCGCGGGCTGTGGCGACAGCATGCCGCTCGATGCGGGTTGAGTGGTGCAGCCGGCGAGGCTGAGCAGGAGGGCGAGCGCTGCGAGGGAGGTGGTGCGAATGTGGTGTGGCATTCGGGCATGATACCGCGCCGGTGGCAAGGATGATCCCGCAGGGTCATCCTTGCGAGGCGCCCGCACGCACAGGGACTCCCGCAAGGATGACCCGAGGCGGGATCATCCTTGCCACCAATCTGTGACACCGCACGCACGATTCACGGTGATCGCATCACGCGCACGCAGAATCCGCGCTCCCGGTGAGCGTCGGATCGAGCGACACGGCATCTCTGCGATCTACGGACTGAGGCTCGACAATCTCGCCTCCGCATCGGGACGATACCGCATCGTGGAGGAGGACGGCCACTCAGAAGACTCGGCGCACCCGCGAACCGCGCTTCCACATGACGCGCGTCTCTTGGTTGGTGACGGAAACGATCTGACTTGGCACGCCGCGGCGTGAAACGGGGCCCGAGCGTGTGTTGGACATCACGAGCGCGTTGCACGTGGATCACTGGTGCGGCGGGATCGGTTGCTCGCGGGTGATCGCAAGCGGGACACGCCCGGCGGCTGAGGTCGGGGACATGCACTTCGAGAGCAACGGACTCGGTCGATAGTTCGGGCGTCTTGGAGTCCAAGACACCGACCGCCCGCGACACGTCGGGTATTTGGAGATCAATGTGGGGCGGTCGGTGGCACCGGACGTTCGTACCCTCGGACCGGGCGGCCTTCTTGCGTCGCTTGGCGCTCGGCTTGCGCTGTGGCGGGCCGTCCACAAGGTACTTCGCACATCGCATGAGCTTCACGGCCGTGCGCCGCGCCTCGACGGGGTCCTCGCTCGTGTCGAGAATGTCGCGGAGGCGCTGGGCCTCGGCCTTGCGTGTGTCGCGAGCGAGGAAGACCTGGTGGTCGGCCTGGTGAGCTTGCCAGAGGGCCGCACTGCGCTTGAAGTCGGGGGAATCCAGGAGCGGGGCGAGCTCTGACGGCGAGAGGTTGAAGTGGGCGGCGATGGCGGCGGAGTCGTCCGGGGGGGGGCGCCCCACGGGGTAGAAGGGGGTGGGGGGCGGGGCCCCGCAACACTAGTTGCTGGCGGCGGGGGGGGATGGGTCGGTGGCCGGGCATGGGAAGGGCGTCTATGAAGGGGCGTGAGGTCGCGTTTGTGCGCACAGGCGCGGCAGTTGGGCGGAAGATTTCGGTTATTGGGGACGTGCGACAGGCGACCATCGTCCGCTCTGTGCATCGGCCGGTGGCAAGGATGATCCCGCAGGGTCATCCTTGCGGTAGTCCGAGGTGGGGTGCGCGTCGGGCGCCTTGCAAGGATGACCCTGCGGGATCATCCTTGCCACCGGGCACCGTCAAGAATTCCTGCGCGTGCCACCAGTCGGCCCACGCAAGTCTCCGAACATCCAAACGGTCAAGGCCGACTGGTGCGGGAGTCCTTGGGTGGCATTGGACCCGCAGGGTTTACCGGCACGAGTCGACTTGGACGCGAAGGGTGAATTGGAGACAACGGCCGGGCGACTCGTGGCATTTCCATGGGAGGACTCGGGGCACCCGGCAGCACCGCGCCGATGGGCTCGGTACCCGCGAGTTCCACCTTTTGGTACCATCCCATTATGCAAAACCTCGTCTTATTCAACATCGGATGGATGAAGCACTACCGGGGTCAGACCGAAGACGACAAGATCGTGAATGGTGGCGCGCACGTCCAGAAGCACCATGAAGGTGGCGAGGTGTGGAACTTTGAGCCGATTAAGGGTGTCTGCTACGCTTTTGCGCGATCCAATCGTGGCGGCAATCTCAATCTCGCGAGGCTCGGCGCTGTGGATGGGGCTCCAAACGTCGATGGCATTACGGTCGTTTTTACGGCGACGCGGCCGGGCGGCGGCCGAGTCGTTGCGGGGTGGTACAAGAATGCTCGAGTGTGGCGCGAGGTTCGCAAGTTGGGTGCTCGCGGGTTGCGGCACGGCTGGGACTACGTTGCAGAAGCCAAGATAGCAGACTGCAAGCTCCTGAACCCGGACGATCGGGTCTTTTCCGTTCCGCGTGCCAAGAAGGGCGTGTGGGGTCTCGGGCAGAGCAACGTGCGCTACGTCGACGAACCGGCGGCCAAGCCGTTCCTTCAAGCCCTGTCCAAATATGTCGCGTCGCCAATGGCCGCGAACGTAACCGCCGCCGTCAAGAGCCACGGGCAAGGCCGCCAGCAGGATCCCGCCTTGCGAGCGAAGGTTGAGGTGGCGGCGATCAACCGAGTGGTTGACTTCTACACCGCAAGGGGCTTTGCGTGCCGGTCAGTCGAGCGCGATGACGTGGGTTGGGACCTGGAGGCTGAACGTGGCGATGTGACGCTATTGGTCGAGGTCAAGGGATGTTCGGGTGCCGCCGTAGTCGCGGAAGTCACTCCCAATGAGTTCGCACAGATGAAGAGACGCCGAAATGTGTACCGACTGGCGATTGTCACCAACGCGATGGATAAACGGAAGTCGCACCTGAGCATTGTGTCCTACAACATCGCTGACCGCTCGTGGCGCAACGAGGAGGGACAGGCCGCTCAAGTCAAAGAGATCGTGGCCGCTCGTATCTCAGTTGGAGCGTGAGCACCGGCGCATCGGCGCGGGCGCATTGCGGTGCCACCGTCGCGGCCGGCAGCTGGCCAGAGTCCGTCCCCCCGCGCGGTGCCACAAGTCGCCGGGTTGTCGTCTCCAATCCACTATTCGCGTCGGGGCGACCTGAGCCGGTATGCCCTGCGGGTCCGACGACACCCAAGGACTCCCGCACCAGTCGGCCTTCACCCCCTGGGGCGTGCGAGGACTTGCGTGGACCGACTGGTGGCACCGCGCGGGTGAGGGCGTCGGGGCGCTCGGCACGTCAGCGTGGAAAGCGAAGTTTCATGCGCCCGCTTTCAAGTCCGACCTGCGCCGTCCGCAGGATCTCCTTGAATTCGACGAACGATTCGAGCCTCGCTATCGTCGCAAGGAGGCCGCCGGATATCGGATGACTGGACAACCGTTTGAGTTCGCCTTCCCAGCGAGTGGTCGGAAGGGCGACCGCGAATCGATAATTGCTAAACGCGACCACCACAGCCCGTAGAGCTCGGTCATGAAATGGAGGCACAACGTAGGTCGACGCGAACTCCGGCGACCAGGTGCGCCACACCCGCGTACGAAATCCATTTCCCAAAGGGTCGTTGGTCTGGAACGCCTTGACCGCCGCATCGAACGCGCCACCAAGAGTGAACTTTGCAAACTCGGGCTGTGTGGCCGCATGCGCTCTCAACAGGATGCTGACCAGCAGTCTGGCAACGTTGACGGCGTCGACATTGTGAACAACGACTTCGAATGGCCTGCGATGCGCGGGCGTGACGACTTGTCTCCCGTCCCAAATAGTTGCCCAGTATGCGTCTAGCTTTGCCGTTTTGGCTTCGCACTCCTGGCATAGGAGCCCTCGCTGATAGAAGCGATTCTCGCTCTCAAAGGCCACACGCCGGTCGCTTGGGTCGACGACTACGAAGGTCCTGTCCCCGTCCTTTAGTCGTCGTTGCGCAAACCTTGGGATGATATGGGAATCCAGATCTGCCGATGGCGCACCGCAAATGCCGCACAATGGCGCCGCTGGTGCCGCATCTGCAACTTGAGGTGAGGACGGTTGACTCGTCATGCCGCAGGATAGTCCGACTCGCCGGACGATTCGTCACGCGAGGGGTACACAGCTAAGTGTGCTTCCATCCTGGCGCTGAAGGAAGACGCGTCCGATCAAGCCCGGCGAGCGGATTTGGTGCGTCACCAAGTCGGCAATTGACGCTCCAAGTCCATCCAACCCTGGAAACAACGTCGCGGGCGAGATATTCATCGCCGCAAGCATCAAAACGGTCTGGCGTTTCAGTTCCTTCGGGATCACGAACCTGCAGAGCACGTCATTTGACTCCGTTGGGTAGAAATCCGCAAGCAGTTGTGCATGGTCGCCGCCGACGTCGCTTGCGACTGTAAACAACGCCTGCTGAGCAGCCAAACGCGAATTTCGCGTCCAAGGGTCCAACAGCCAAACGATGGGCATAGGAACCTCATTGTAGAACATCTCCAACAGTCGCTCCGCGCGTCCATTTTGAAGTCCGACCTCCACCTGTTGCTGGTCTTGCATTGTTCGAATGCGAAGGTCCGTGGTACGAAACGACCACACCGTCCCGTCCTGATCTGGAAAGGAACTCACAGCAAAATAGAGCGCCACCCAAGGCGAAGCAGTCCAATCGAGGAGTCTGGTGGGTGCTCGAAAGTGCTGCATGATCACATTTCGTTGCAGAGGATGCCCGAGGAGCGCGCTGTCGGCTGCATCAAGGTGATGCCGCGCCAACTGTAGAAACGTCTGCGTTGCCTGCCGCTCAATATTCAGTCGATCACCCTGCGAAAGCCCTGGCGCGAGCGCTCGTGCGAGTGATGGGCGGAGGTCTTTCCATTCCGCAGATGCTTGACCCCGGTGCGCCCAGTCGCCTTCACTGGCGATCAAGTGCATCCTTGACTGAACATCCGCAAGAGTTTCTAGGCGGATTTCGCGCCAAGGCATCGTCAGAGTCCTTTGTTCTGTGAACGTGGGTCTAGTTGGATCTGAAAGCGATCGCGTAAGACGGTTAACCGTGCGTCCATAAAGCGGTTCCTTGCAAGTTCGGTACCGTATGGCGTCTGAACCCGACATGCTACCTCGGGGCGGCGGCCTCAAAGGCTTTCTTGTCGCGGGGGGGGGGGGGCCTTACCCGGGTATTGTGCCCGCTTTATCCCAACCATTTTACCCGCCCCGCAAGTGACGCAGA
>CAYHQQ010000043.1:0-25797 GCA_964358855.1 uncultured Phycisphaeraceae bacterium | reverse complement strand
CCCCCCCCCCCCCCCCCCCCCCCCCCCCCCCCCCCCCCCCCCCCCCCCCCCTTTCCCGCGTCTTGTGCCCGCTTTCTCCCAACCATAGTTCCCGCGCCGCAAGTGACGCAGAGACCGGGCCTACGCGTTCTGGGTAGAATCGTGGCAAATACCACTTGCTGAGGACACACGATGATGCGAGAGACCGGGTATGGCGAGTTCTGGGATAAGCGTTTCTGGCGAGTGGGGAAGACGTCTCCGCTTGGTGTCAGAAAGCGCATCCCGCTCGACTGCATCTTTGTTGTGGGCCTGTGGCCTGAGATCAACAATACGTGGAGGTACGCGCCTCGCGGGCATAAGCCCAAGATTCTCAGCCGCCGGCAACTCGCGGCCTTCCTAGGGGTCAAGGAGGCGATGATTCAGGAGTGGCAGCAGTGTCTTGCGGAAAGGAAGGCACAGAACCGCTTCGCCCAAAGAACGTCAAATGCCAATAAGCCAGATCGCAAGCCGACGTCACGCCAACCAAGCCCTTCCGCATTGACAGACTGGATCGCTCAATACGGGCCGCAGCTGCCGAAAAGAAAGCGGTTGGAAAAGCCCAAAGCGGCTCGAAAGGGTGGCTCCGCGAGCGTTTACACGGTCCGTAGTGGACAGGCGAGGAAGCCCGGTGGTCGTCGAACGCCGTGAATCTCTCGCCATGATCTCTGGCCGAGGTGGATGACCCTTGCCACCCGCAAGCGAGGGGTAGACTTAGCACGAAGACTGCTTTCTGGAGACCCGCGATGCTGAGAGAGCTTGCATACAGACAGTTTTGGGACAAGCGTCTCTGGCGAGCCGGGCCGACTTCGGATCGTGGCTTGAGAGAGCGCATAGCACTTGACTCGATTTGTTTCCCAGGTTTGTCATCCGAAGTCGCCAATACCTGGAAGTACGCCCCCGGAGGCCGCGAACCCATGATACTCAACCTTCGGCAGGTTGCGAGCCTCTTGGGCGTCACGGAAGCGGTAATTCAAGAATGGCAACAGTGCCTCGCAAGGCAGAAGTTGAGTCAGCGTACAAAGGTGGCGTACTTCGTCTCGGGCAATGGCGGGCGCCCGAATGGAGTCTTCACTGTTGGGAGCGGACACTCGAAGAAGCCGGGCAGTCATCGATCGCAGTAAAGAAGCCCAAGGTGAACGCTCCGCGCGAACGCCGTCTTGCCGCGCTCCGCGTAATTTGTGGCCTCTCCGATGGGGCCATTTCCCTCACTGCCCAGCACTCTTGGGAACGGCACCACTACCCATACCTCCTCCGCTTCGCTCACCTCCGCGACTTCGCGTTACTCGTCCTGCCTTCACAGACACCCGGCACGCTGCGGCGTCCCCTCGGGTATCCTCCCCCCCAATGCACCCCCTCCCGCCGGTCGCCTCCCCCCGCTCCCTCTACACCATCGTCGCCGCGGCCTCCGCCGGGACGCTGATCGAGTGGTACGACTTTTACATCTTCGGCTCGCTCGCCGCCACGCTTTCCACGGTGTTCTTCCCAGAGTCGGCGGGAGCCACCGCCCTCCTCTCCACGCTTGCCACCTTTGCCATCGGGTTTGTCGTGCGGCCCTTTGGGGCTCTCATTTTCGGGGCTTTGGGCGATCTCATTGGCCGCAAGTACACGTTTATGGTCACGCTGCTCATCATGGGCGGGGCGACGTTTGCCATTGGGATTCTGCCGGGCTTTGCGACTATCGGGTGGGCGGCGCCGGTTGCGTTGGTGCTGCTGAGGCTGCTGCAGGGGCTGGCGCTGGGCGGGGAGTATGGGGGGGCGGCGACGTATGTGGCGGAGCATTGTCCGGATGGGCGACGGGGGTATTGGACGAGTTGGATTCAGACGACGGCGACCTTGGGGCTGTTTCTTTCGCTGGCGGTCATCATTGCGTGCCGCACGCTGCTGTCGAAGGAGGACTTTGCGGCCTGGGGCTGGCGGATTCCGTTCTGGCTCTCGCTGGTGCTGGTTGTGTTCTCGTACTACATCCGGAGGCGGATGAACGAGTCGCCGTTGTTTCAGCGGATGAAGGACTCGGGCAAGGCGACCAAGAATCCGCTGAAGGAGAGCTTTGTCAACCCGGTCAATCGGCGGCTCGTGCTGCTGGCCCTCTTTGGCGCGACGGCGGGCCAGGGTGTGGTCTGGTACACGGGGCAGTTCTACGCCATGCAATTCACCAAGCTCACCCTGGGCGTGGAGGCGATACAGACCGAGTACATCGTGGGCATCGCACTCGTGCTGGCGACGCCGTTCTTCATCGTCTTTGGCGCGCTCTCGGATCGGCTGGGCCGCAAGGGCATCATCATGACGGGGTGTCTCTTGGCGGTGCTGGCGTACTACCCGATCTACAAGTCGATGGCGGCGGTCACCGACCTCTCGGACAGCTCCCGCTTCACGCTCACGACCTCCACAGTGGGCCAACCGGTCCAGACCACGACGCCCAAGGCAACCCAAAGCACCACCACCGAGACCCGCACTTATGCCGACGGCACCGTCGACATCGTGAAGACGACCGCGACCCTTCCCTTCGACGAGAAGACAAAGCCCAGCACCGAGATCAAGCACTCCATCACCTTCCCCGGCCTCACCAGCCCCCCCGCCCTCGCCCTCATCGCGCTCATCTTCATCCAGGTCATTTTCGTCACCATGGTCTACGGCCCCATCGCCGCGTTCCTGGTCGAGCTCTTCCCCACACGCATCCGCTACACGTCGATGAGCCTCCCCTACCACATCGGCAACGGCGTCTTTGGGGGCATGGTCCCCTTCACGGCGCAGTACCTCGTCCTGGCCACGGGCAACCGCTTCGCGGGCCTGTGGTACCCGATGGCGATCGCGACGGTCACGCTGATCGTCGGGACCTTTCTCGTCCGCGAGAAGCGGGATGTGACCATGCTGACAGAGCACTGAGCACGCACCTTGAAGGCGAATGCGAACGCGAAGTCGCGAAGGGGAGCGAAGGTAGACGGAGAGAGGAAGTGGGTGGAATGGTCTGAAGAGCCCAAGGCCAGCTCCCCGACCGCCCCACCGCCCCACCGCCCCACTTTCCTCTCCGCGTCCTTCGTTCCCCTTCGCGCACTTCGCGTTCGGTCTTTCGGCGTTCGGTCTTTCTTTCTCCCGCCTAGGATGGGTTTCCCATGCAGTGGTTCGCAAGGGCGTACGCCCGTCGCATCGTCAACGTGAACGTGAACATTGTTGCCGCGGGGCTTCTCGCTCTGCCGCCGACGATGCTGGTGGTCAACTTCACGCGTCACTGGGGCATTCGCGACGAGGACCGGATGTGGATCCTGGCGATCACGTGGGTCACCGACCTCATCTTCGACGTGACGATCTATTTCGGGCTGCACTGGATCGCCAACCACGGCACCTGGAAGAACAAGTGGCTCGACAAGGCCGAGCACCTGATTGTTGAGCCAGCCCACAAGGGCATGTCGTTCATGCGTGACGCGGGCCTCGTGCAGTTTGAGCGGGCGATTCTAAGCCCGCTGCTCTACGCGGTCTGGCTGGGCATCCAGTACGCCCTCATGTGGGCCCACTTCGATCGCGTGGCGGCGATGCTTATCGGGTGGGTCGTGGGCATCACCTGTGCCCGCACGCTGCACACTTTGTGGATGCTCCGGGCCCAGCGGCTCGCCCGCGAGGCGCGACTCGCCGCGATGAACCTCTGCCGGCATTGCGGGTTCAAGCTCGCGGGCATCGCGCTGCCCAACTGCCCGGAGTGCGGGGAGCCGACGGCGGCGCCGAGTGTTCCGAAGCCCGAGGTGCAAACGACGTCGGCCGCCGTGACGCCTGTGGCCACACGGTCCGCGAGTTCGTGACGCGGTGACGCGGTGGATGCTATTGACTCACTGCGTCTCTCGGTCTCTCCGTCTCTTCCCGAGCTCAGAAGTTAAATACTGCCTCGAGCACGCCGGTGATCCAGCCCTTGCTGGAGGAGTCCTTGAGCTCGCCCTCGGTGTTCTGGACGAGGGCGAGGTCGGCGAGCTGGGTGGAGAGGACCGTGTTGGAGTTCGTAATGTCGGCCGCCCGACAGGTTCCCGAGAGCACCATAGTTTTGATCTCGCTGTTGGTCTGGATGGTTTTGCGGGCCTCGAGCACCAGGAGCCCGTTGGGCTTCACGTCGATGATCTTGGCGGTCACCTTGGCGGTGAAGCGGTCGTTGCGCGAGTAGGTGCCTTCGCCTTTCCACTTCTCTGAGTCGGAGGCCGAGACGGCCCCCAGGGGTGTTCCGCTCTTGTTGCGGAGCTGGCCGTCGAGGAGCGCGTGAATATCGGGGAACTTCTTGAGCGACGCCTCGATCGAGGCGTCCTTTTTGGTCTCGAGGCTTTCCTTGCTCTGCTGCTGGGAGTTTTCGTCGATGAGGATGGTGATCTGCTCGTGGACGGCGAACGCCCTGGCCTTGGGCGGATCGATGTACATCATGCTCACGGCGCGCAGGCTCGCGTTGGGCGGCACAGTTGCGAGGCCGTTGGGGCCCATCGCGGCCGGAGCCGGCGTCTCGTCGTGGGGGCGCAAGAGGCTCTGCGACCACGCCGTCTGGCAGAGCGCCAGGGCCAAACCCGCCGCCACGATCGTTCCCGCGTTGTTCATTTCGTTGCTCCGATGCTCAAGGCCACTGGTTCATCCTTCGGGATTTCGCTCGCGCCACGCAGGGTGTCCGCGGGCATCTGGGTGCCGGCCGCGATCGAGACCGCGCGTCCGGGGCCCGACACCCGGGCGAGGAAACTCCGCTTCTTGCTGTCGGTGTGCTCGAACTTGATGACGTCGCCCGATCGGGCGTCCTGGGTCGCTCGTGCGATCGCCTTGACGACCACCGACTCCGACACGCACGACACGCTCACGAGTTCGCCCTTCTTGACGACGACCGCGGGCTCGACGTCGCTCGCCTGCACCAATTGGCCGGTCGCGAGTTTGGCGCGCGTCACGCCGCCCAGCATGGAGACATCGGCGATGTCCGCGGTGGGCGAGACCCAGCGTTCCTCGCTGGCAACGTTGGCGAGTTCGAGCACATCGCCCTTTTTCATCGGGGTCCGCGCCAGGAGGACGGTGCGTTGAACCCGCACACCCACGCGAAGCGTCCCTGAGGCCGCCACGCGGTCGTGGTCGTAGACGCGGACCGACACGGGCACTCTCTCGGCGATGCCCAGCGGGGTGATCTCGGATGTCCGCCCCGTCACGGGGGTGTCGAGCAGTTCCTTGGCCGAATCGTCGAATGTCAGGCGGATCTTGGAGAGGTCGAGTCGAAAGGTTTGCGCGAGTCGCGGCGCGATCAGATCGCGCAGCGTCGGCGCGCCCGTCAGAGCCTTTACCACCTCAACGGGCTCAGCGCTCGCCGGCGTCGAAGGTGCGGCCAC
Organism: uncultured Phycisphaeraceae bacterium; assembly: GCA_964358855.1. Taxonomy (GTDB): domain Bacteria; phylum Planctomycetota; class Phycisphaerae; order Phycisphaerales; family UBA1924; genus UBA2396. The sequence goes on along the minus strand of CAYHQQ010000043.1, from coordinate 20,452 downwards.
CTCGGGCACGGGACGTTTCAGAATGCACGACGAACCGCGGAGCGTCAGCCGCCCCCAGTTCACGCCGCCCCTGGCCTGCAGCGCCCGGCGTACGGCCGCGATATCGACGGTCGGCCAGGTCGTCGCCGCGTCCCCTTCTGGCGCCGGCAGCTTCTCGAGGACGACCACATTCCCCACCGCCTTGGCGGCGTCTCCCTTGAGGTCGGCGACATCCCGCAGCAGGACGGCGGATTTGCCGTCCACGCGAGCGCTGGACTTCAGTTCCACCGAGTCCTGCCCGCGTGCCAGGGACACCACGCTCATCACGACCGCGAGCGCAAGAAATGCCACCCGGCGTCCGATCGTGGATTCATGATTCGTCCGCATCCGATCCTCCGTGGCGGGACTCCGCCCGCCGCTGGTCCGCCCGGGGCCTCCGGCCCCCAAAGCTGACGTCACAGGCAGACATCGCAAACCGCGTGCCGACGCGTGGCTCAGAGGTGCCCCACCCTCTTATTCACCGACCCGGCGTTAGCGCACGAGCTGCGCGACGGTTCTGAGGGTCTCGTCGGCGGCCTTGATGGTCTGGCTGTTCATCTCGAAGGCCCGCTGGGTCCGGATAAGGTCCACCAGCTCGCGGGTCGGATCGACGTTGGAGGACTCGGTGTAGCCCTGCAGGAGGCTGCCTCGCATGTCGGTCCCGGGATCGCCCTCGGCGGGGCTTCCTGAGGCCGCGGACTCGGCGTAGAGCGACTCGCCGATTTGTTTAAGCCCGGCGGGGTTGACGAAGGTGACGAGCTTGATCTGTCCGGCCTCCTGGGGCGAGGGGTCGCCGGCTGTGGTGTAGAGCACCTTGCCGTCGGAGGTGACCTGGACGCTGATGGCGTCGACGGGGAGGGGGATGCTGGGCTCCAGGCGGCGGCCCTCGCTGCTGGCGAGCACGAGCTCACCGGTTGAGTTGCGCACGAAGCTCCCGGCCCGGGTATAGGCGTATTTGCCCAGCGAATCCTCGACCTTGACGCGGAAGAAGCCGTCGCCCTTGATCATGAGGTCCATGTTGTTGCCGGTGATGGGGGAGCCCTGGGAGAAGTTCATCTGGGTTCCAGAGACTTTGACACCCAGGCCGACGTAGAGGCCGATGGGGCGCTGGTCGCCGTTGGCGTTCTCGACGCCGGGCTGGGCGCGCTCGACGTAGAGCAGGTCCTGGAAGTTGACGCGGCTGGATTTGAAGCCGGTGGTGTTGACGTTGGCCAGGTTGTTGGACGTGACGTCCAGGGCCGTGTTGAGGGCCGAGAGTCCCGAGGCCGCCGACTGGAGAGCAAGAATTGCCATGAGGTTTCCTTAGCCGAAATGAGCCCAAGATCCGCCAGAATCACGCCACCCTGCCCAGCCCGTTGATCGCCCGGTCGAGCATTCTGTTTCCCTGTTGCATCATCGTGATGTTGCTCTCAAACTCCCGGGCGGCCGAGGTGATCTGCATCGTGGCCGAGAGCGGGTCGACGGTCGACTGCTCGAGGGCACCCTGTCTGACGATGCCCGTCGCGTCGAGCTTGGACGAGAGCGTCTCGGCGGGGGCGGTGAACATGCTCTGGCCGACCTTGGTCAGGCGCGAAGTGTCGGGGACCTTCGCCAGGCGGATTTTGGCGATCCGTGTGCCGTTCTGCCACACCGATCCGTCGCCGTTGACCCTCACCGGCACGGTGGGGTTGACGGTGATGGCGTCGTTGACGCTCGAGAGCACGGGCATGCCCGAGTCGGCGTGGACGATCCGCGATTGGCTGTCGAGTGTGAAGCGACCGTTGCGGGTCAGCCGGAGGCCGTCGGCACTGCCCTCGGACCTCTCCCGCAGTACGAAGAAGCCCTCGCCCTGGATGCCAAGGTCGAGAGTGCCGGTGGAGTCGGTGAGCGCCCCTTGCTCGAAGCTGACGCGGGTGATGCCCTGGTGCACCCCGCCGCCCAGGCGCTCCAGGAGCGTGTTGGAGGGCACCCGGCCGCCGTCCTGCTCGGACGCGACGAGGCGCTGTTTCTGCACGGGCACGTCGGGCTTGAAACCGGCGGTGGACATGTTGGCCAGGTTATTGGCCAGAACGTCCATGCGGTACATCGCTGTGAGCGCGCCCGAGGCCGAGATGCTGAGTCCGTAGTCCATGGTCCTCCTGACAGTGCGGGGCGTCTCCGACGGCCCTTGCCATTCCATCACAAACGGCGTGCCAGTCGAGCGATGCCCGTGGGGGCGGGTTCGCGCAATTTCGGCGCACCCGAACGTGGCTTGTGCGCGGTGAACGCGCATGGGGAATCGCCCGATAGTCCTTGGGCCGGCGGGCCTGTGCGCCGACACCCTGGAGTATCTATATGAACATGCGTGCAAGTCTGATCGCGGCGCTCGCGGGTGGGGTCGCCACCACATCGTTCTTCCTGGTTGTCGGCGTCGCGCCCGTGCAGTCGCACGAGCCCCCGGCTCACGGTGCGCCGACGACGACGCACGCCGCGCCGGCCAAGAGCGAGGCCTCCAAGGCGAAGGCCAAGCCCGCGGCGCTGCCGGCCAAGCCGGTGGACGACAAGGACCACGCCCAGATGCCCGAAGCGCCCAAGGCGCCGGTGAAAGCGGCGAGACCTGCGGCCAGATCCGAGAGCGCCGACGACACGCTCACGGCCGAACAGGCGTTGAAGCTCCTGCAGGAGGGCAACGCCCGCTGGGTGTCGGGCGACGTCACCAACCCCAACATCGAGCCATCGCGGCGCCAGAGGCTCTCGGACCTGGGGCAGAAGCCCTTTGTCACCGTGATCACGTGCGCGGACTCGAGGCTTCCTGTCGAGCGAGTCTTTGATCGCGGCGTGGGGGAGGTCTTCACGATCCGCGTCGCGGGGAACATCGCGGGCACGAGCGAGACGGGCACGGTTGAGTATGGCCTCGAGCATCTCAAGACGCCCTTGCTGGTGGTGATGGGTCACACCAAGTGCGGGGCGGTTGGGGCCGCGGCGAGCGGGGCCAAGGTCGGCGGCAAGGTCGCGGACATCATCCAATCGATCATGCCAGCTGTCGAGCGGACCAGGCGTGCGAATCCGGGGCTCGACGGGACGGAGCTTGCGGCGGCGTCGGTGAAGGAGAACGTCTGGCAGACGATCTTCGATCTCATGCGAACCAGCGACGAGTGCCGCGAGATGATCGCCAAGGGGCACGTGCGCGTCGTTGGAGCGGTGTGCGACATCTCAACGGGCAAGGTTGAATGGATGGGCGAGCACCCGTGGCAGAGCGAGCTGCTGAGAGCCCTTTCCAAGCCCGAGGCGGTCGCGGCCGCAGAAGAGAAGCACTGAGCAAAGGGCCAGATCGCTCCACTCACCCGCCGGCGGCGGCCTGCTTGCCTTCCTTGCATCGCTTGGTGAGCCACGCGTCGAGAACTCTGACCATCTCGATCTGCATCTCCATGGATGCGCCGAGCTTGTCGCCCTTGTTCAGGTCGTTGGTCAGGAAACTGAACGCGACGCGGGTGCCTGACGACTCGTGGGTGATGTAGCCGGAGAGGCACGAGACGCCGTCGATGTGCCCGGTCTTGGCCTGGAGTGAGTTCTTGAGCTGGGTCTTGCCCATGCGTTTGCGCAGGCCGCCCTCGGCGGGAGTGGCCAGGGACTTGAGGAAGGGATCGGAGGCCTGGGCGTCGCCCGCCATGAGCGCGAGCCAACGGGTCATCGTGCGGGGAGAGACCTTGTTATTGACCGAAAGTCCCGAGCCGTCGGAGATCACGGTGCCTGCCGCGGCCTCGGGTCCCAGGCGATCGGAGATCTGCCGGCGAAGCGCGAACGCACCGTTGTCCCACGAGCCGCTCTGGCGGCGGCCGGCGGCCTCAAACCCGATCAGCTTGAACATGCACTCGGCGTAGAGGTTCATGGACACGGTGTTGCACCGCTTCACGACGTCGACCAGGGGGGTGGTCACAACCGCGACCACGCGCGGGTTCTCGAACATCTCATCAAGGTTCACGGCCCGCACGGCCTTGATGCCGGCTTTTTCGCCGCTGCCGACGCTCACGCCCTGCTTAGCGAGCTGCTCGGCAATGACGCGCCCGAAGACGAGTGGGTTGTTGTGCATGGGCACTTCGATGGGGCCCTGGGCCGACTGGCCGACCGAACCTTTGAGCCGGTACTTGTCGGCCTCGCCCAGGCGTTCGATGTCGACGGCGTTGGGCTCGCCCGGCAGGCTCTTGGCGCTGTTCTCGATCTCGATGAAATCGGTCTCGGGCTCGACCTTGTAGGTTGGGGCCGCACCGCGCTTGTTCACAGGCGAGGGGAAGACCGAGAGGACGTTGGCGTGGAAATTGAGGCCAGCGACCTGGGCACCGTACCACTCGGTGAGGTGCTTGGCCTTCCAGGTGGAATGGACGAAGGTGCGGTCGAAGATTCGGTCGTCGACGACGATCTCGGTGACCTTGGTGACCCCGGCCTGTTTGATCGCCCCGGTGATGGCGGCCAGGAGATCGGGCAGGGTCAGCTTGCTGGAGGACTTGTTGAGCATCTCGGGGTCGCCCAGCGACGGATCGCCGCTGCCCTTGATCACCAGCGTGTCGCCGACCATCTGGAATTCGGTGCGGTAGGTGTAATCCTTGCCCAGGATCAAGAGAGCCGCCCCGGCGGTGAGGAGCTTCTGGTTTGAGGCTGGAATTCGCGGACGTGAGGACTCGATGTCGGCCAGCACGACCTCGGCACCGACCGACTTGCCGAGTTCCACGATGCTGATGCCGACCTGGTCCGGGCTGAGCTTGGCCTTGGACATCAGTCGTTCAACCTCGTCGTTGAGCGGCTGACCCAGTGCGATCCCCGGGGTGAGGGCGAGCCCCCCAACCAAGGTCGACCCAATAATCGTGACCGAGCTGAGGGCGAGCGCAAGAAACGCCCGACGTTGAGCGGAACCGATCATTCTTGGAACTCCTCCAGGCCTTGGACAACCTCGCACGAAAGGTAGGGATCGGCCATCGGCGTTGAATACCTGCAACCGTTGGTGAGGAAGAATCAACGTCCGATCGCGAATCGCTTTGGCGCGGGTGGTCAGGCCGCCGCGACGGCCGCGTTGCGGATCAGCGTGACGAAGGCGGTGAGGTCGTCGATCTGCTGGCGGGCGGTCAGGTCCCACTGGGCCCAGCGTGAGGTCCCGACAACAGGGGCGAGCATGACGACATCCCGGATCGGCTTGGCCATTTTCTTGGGAGACAGGGCGGCCAGCAGATCCACCGGAACGGGAATGGCGACCATGAGCCGCTGCGGGCTGGGGATGAGGTAGGCGGCGGGCTCGCCCCCTGGGGTCGAATAATCAAAGGCCCATCGCCACGGCACGCCGTGCCAGGTCAGCCGCTCGACCATCGCGCCATCTTTGACAAAGGCATCCCGAATTCCAGAAGCGAGCGACGACGCGGGTTTGGGAATCTCCGCGAGGATCTGCTCGACGGTCGGACGCTGAAAGCGATCCTCCCACGCGGACCGCACTTTGTGCACAAGGGACATGTTGGGCTCCGGGGCGTGGGAAACTGTGAGATTCTTGGGGTCACCGGGCGTGGAATCCACAGGGCCTGGTATCCGGATACGATTCGTGTTCACGACCGAGAACTCCCACCGGACCCACAAGCCAAGCCCGTACCCACCCCGCACCCATGACTGACGCACGCTCAACCACGCCCGGTTCCTCACCCGCCTCGCAGCCCGGGTCCGAAGTGCTCGACGCCGACATCCTGGTCGTCGACGATAACGAGCAGAATCTCGAGCTGCTCCAGGCGTACCTCGAGGAGATCGGGGCCAGGGTGCGACCGGCCCGCGACGGCATCGAGGCGATGGCCGAGGTTGCCCGGCAAAGGCCCGATTTGATCTTGCTGGATGTGATGATGCCTCGCATGAGCGGGTTCCAGGTCTGCGGCAAGCTCAAGAGCGACCCCGCCACGGGCCAGATCCCCATCATCGTTGTGACGGCTCTCAACGAAGTGGCGGATGTCGAGCGGGCTGTGGAGCTTGGGGCCGACGACTTTCTCACCAAGCCGGTCAATCGCCTGGAGCTGATCACGCGGGTTCGCTCGCTGGTGCGCCTGGGCCAGTTGCAGCGTCAGCTCAACAAGACCTTGGGCGAGCTCAAGCGCCTCGGGGGTTCGTGACGCTCGCGGGCTTCGCGAATCCGCGCCAGAGCCATCCCAGTTCGAGCAGCGTCCACACGCACAAGAGTGGGATGATCCACCAGGCGTGAGGGCCCAGGCGTTCGACGATTCGCTCGGCAAGGGCCGTCAGGTTGCCTTTCCAGAGTCCTTTGGCCAGCCCCAGCAAGGCATGGGGCTTCATCGCGGCCCGGCCCGCCGCGGATGTGAACCACGCGAGACCAGGCTTGCCCTTGCGGGCGGCGTCGATGAGTCGAGCCTCGGCCAGTGCGTCGCCGAGCCTCGCCACGCGGGCTGCCTCTGGGCCTGCGACGTGCACGGCGAGTGAGGCTCCGCCTCCCGACGCCCGGCGGTTTACAAACGCCGCGAGTGCCGCCAGGTCCTCCGCGTCGTCCGCGGCCCTCATCGCGCTGATCGCCCCGCCTGGAGAGAGATGGGTCGAGAGCGTGGCGGCGTCGGCACAGACCCGTTCGACCGCGCCCGCGTTTTTCGCTTTGACCGCGTCCATGATGTGGGCCTGAAGCCTCGCCGACATCGCCCCTGCCTTGCGGGCTGCTTTGAGGATTGAGGGCGCCCAGTCGATCTCCGGCGCCAGCGTGGTCACGATCCCCAGGGCCGACAAGGCGACGATCACCTCGTCGGCATCGCCCGTCGTGGCCTGCTGCACGCCCTGCAGCACCAGATCGCGGACATCGCCCACAAGGAAGAAGTCCGAGGCGACCGCCCCGACCAGGCGCTCGGCCGATTCGCCGCGACCCGTGAGCGCCCCTATCCCGACCTCGCGGGCGGAGCGGAGCCAACTCGCCTGCTGGGCTTTGGCCTGTTCGCGGGCCACGCGGATCGGCTCGGCCGCCTGATCGTTCGAGGCGGCACCGGCCAGACCCGCGTCGGCGACGACGACGGCCTCTCCCAGGCGGCCCTGGGCGGTCAGCGATCGAACCTCGGCGGCAAAATCCATGTCGGGCAGGGCCTCGAGCCTCAGCCTCGCCATTGCGCGATCAAAGTCGAGCGCAAATAGGGCGAGCAGCGACATTGCCACCGCCAGTCGGAGGAGGCACCACTTCGAACGCCAGAGGCCAAGCGCGAATCTCACGGTGCCCCCCCGCCCCCACCACCACCACTACCCGTGAACCGCACGATCACCCCGGCATCGGGCCCGACGATGGACCGCACGAGCGCTTTGACTTGTTCGACGGAGTCCGTTCGGATCTGGCGGAGTGCCGTTTCGTCGGGCGACAGTTCCTGGGCCCGCAGATGCAGGTCGCGCCGGGCGAGGCCCAGGAAGTACTCGCCACTGGACGAGCGATTGCGGAGCCACCCCGTCGAGACCTTCGCCTCCTCGAACTGCCCGAGGACCTCGGTTGCGATCCGCGTGGGGGTTGGGACGGTGAGCACGTACGAACGGTGGATCGGGCTGAAGAGAAGCGTGTGCGATTCGAGTTGAGACAGGTCGACGCCATATCGGATGACGACGGGGGCGGTCACGGTCGCGGTTGTTCCGCCAAAGAGGCTGGTGTCGCCGGCCGAACTGGTTGCTTTGGTCTTGAACTCGACGGTGACGAGTTTGAGGGTCCGCAGCGACTGGGCGACTTCGGGGACCATGTCGCGGGTGACGTACACGACTGGGGCGGGCGCCCCCTCTCCGTGGTAGGCCATGGCGGCCGCCCGCTCGTGGTGCAGCCAGACCGCAAGGCCGCCCGATGCGCCCAAGGCGACGAGAACGAAGGCCGCGGACTTGAGATTGGGCGGGCGCATGGTTGCCGTGAATATCGGCAAAGGGTCGTCTGGTGCGTGACCGTCCGGGCGGAGTCGGCGACAAAAGTCCTGTGCCTGTCGCCGGTGCGGTATAGTGCCCCATGAGGCCCGCCGTGTTCATGGATCGCGACGACACCATCATCCCCAACCGCAGCGTGACGAGCGCGACCGCCACGCCCGGCGATCTCTTCGACCCGGCTCTGGTTTGCCTCTACCCCGGCGCGGGCGAGACGTGTGCGGCGTTTGCGGCGCTGGGGTATCGCCTGGTCGTCGTGACAAATCAGGGGGGGATTGCTCAGGGGCTGGGGACGATGGCCCAGGTCGAGAGCGTGAACGACCGGCTGCGGGAGCTGTTGGGGGCGTTTGGGGTCACGCTTGACGGGGTGTACTACTCGCCCTGCCGTCGCGACTCGGTGACGCCGAGGTTTGCGGTTGACCGGTGGAAGTGGCGCAAGCCGGAGGCGGGGATGATCTTGACGGCGGCGACGGAACTCGCCCTGGATCTGGCCCACTCGTGGATGATCGGCGACGCCGAGCGTGATGTGGAGGCGGGAGTGCGGGCGGGAATTCCGGTCGAGCGGTGCATCAGGGTCGGCGAGGGCGGGCTTGTCGAGGCGATGGGACGGGTGACTTAGCCATGACACCCACCTCACCAGACTCGCCGGGCGACGGCCCCACGGAAACCTCGACGGTTCGGTTGCGAGCGCTGTCCGGCACACCCCTTGCCGACTTGAGGGTGCGCGGTGTGGTGGTCTCGACCGCGCACGCGATCGCCGAGCGCACGGGCGTTTCGCTTGTGGAGGTTGTACCCACCGACGATTCCATTACGGTGACCATGGGCGCCGGTCGCATCGCGGGCCTTGGATTCGCGGCCGAGCTGCGCCGGATCACGGGCGCGTGGTTCGCGGGCAAGCACCCGGGCCAGAGCCTCTGGGGCGAGGTGCACGTGAAGAACGACGACGAGTGGAGGTCGGGAGACGATGGCGGTTGGCACGGATCATCTGATGAGGACGACGATTGAACGACGGCAAGTTCAAACCAGGTCTGCGCATTCTGGTCGTCTGCCCGAGCTGGCTGGGCGACATGGTGATGGCGACGCCGTCGCTGCGACGGCTGCGCGAGGGGCTGCCGGGGTCGTTCATCGGGGCGCTTGTGAAGCCGGGGATGGAAGAGCTGCTCACGGGGCTGAATCTGGTTGACGAGGTGCATGTGGCCCACTGGGGGGGCGTGATGGGGCCCAAGGTGGCGGCGGGGAAGATCAGGCCCAGGCGGTACGACACGGCGGTGCTGCTGACGAATTCGTTTGGCACAGCACTGGCGATCCGTATGGCGGGGATTTCGCGGCGAATCGGGTATGACCGGGATATGCGGGGGCTTTTGCTCACCGACAAGCTCAAGGCGCCGGTGAAGGCCGACGGGTCGTGGGCGATTGTGCCGGCGGTTGAGTACTACCACCGTCTTGTGAGCGCGTGTCTTGGCGCTGCGGACTTGACGGCGGGGGAGATCGCGGCGCGGCCGATGGAGCTGGCGACCACGACGGAGAACGAGCAGGCGGCGGGGGCGATTTTGTCGAGGGCGGGAGTGGCGAGCGGCTCGCCGATGGTGATGCTCAACCCAGGGGGGAACAACACGGCCAAACGCTGGCCGGCGGAGAGGTATGCGGAGCTGGCGGCGTGGTTGCGGGCGATGTGCCCGGCTTCGACGAGCCCCGAGCGTGAGCGAGTGGGTGCTTCGGACGCTTCGGGCGCACCCGACCCACTCGCTGACGCTCGGGGCTCGTTGATTGGGGGCTCATTCACCATTCTTCTCAACGGCGCCCCGGGCGAGGCCGAGCTCGTCCGCGAAATCGCCCTTTCGATTCCTGGAGGCGATGTCGGCGTCGTGCGTCTTCCTGTGCTGGGCGTCACGATCGGGTCACTCAAGGCCCTGGTCCGGCGCTGTCGGTTGGTGGTCACCAACGACACAGGCCCGCGTCACATCGCGGCCGCGTTTGGCGTGCCGGTGGTGACGCTGTTTGGACCGACTGATCATCGGTGGACGACGATTCCGACGCGGGCGAATGCGCCCGAACGCATCATTCTCGCGGATCCGACGCTGCCGGAGACTGAATCCGCGAACGATCACGCGGAGCGGTGTCGGATTGATCGCATTGAGTTAGAGACGGTGAGGCAGGCATGTACGGAGTTGTTGTCTTCGAGCCCGTAGGGCTCATCGTCAATAGCGGGGGGCAACGCCCCCCGTCCGGCCTCGGACAAGTGACGACCCCGTAGGTGGTCGGCCGGGGTGCGTTTGGCTATCGCGATGGTCCCGACGCCCAACGGCGGACCGCCTACGGGGTCCAATTCATGCGTGAACGCTCACGGGGGGCGTTGCCCCCCGCTATTGACGTCCAGCCCTACGGGCTGCAACCCTAAACCGACCTCAACTTATTCAACCCATTAAACGCCGCCACCTTGTAGCATTCCGCCAGCGTTGGGTAGTTGAAAACCGTGTTCACGAAGTGTTCCACCGTCGCTTTGAACGCGATGGCGGTCTGGCCGATGTGGACGAGTTCGGTTGCGCCGGTGCCGATGATGTGGACGCCCAGGATCGTGTGGGTTTCCTGGTGGATCAGCATCTTGAGCATGCCGATGTCGTCGCCCAGGAGCTGGCCGCGGGCGATTTCTTTGTACTGGGCGATGCCGGCCTCGTAGGGGATTCCCTCGCTCGTGAGTTTCTCTTCGGTCCAGCCGACCATCGAGATCTCGGGGATCGCGTAGATGCCGTAGGGCAGGAGTTCCGCGACGCTCTCGTATGGGTTGCCGAACATGTGGCAGGCGGCCAGGCGTCCCTGTTCCATGCTCGTGCTGGCGAGGGCGGGGAAGCCGATGACATCGCCGGCGGCGTAGATGTTGGGCACGTTGGTCTGGTAGCTGGCGTTGACCAGGATTCGCCCGCGCGGGTCGGCGGCGACGCCGGCGGCCGCCAGATTCAGCCCGTCAGTTGCGCCTTGGCGTCCGACGCAGTACATCAGGCAATCGGCGCGGATCGACTTGCCGCTCTCGAGCACGGCCTCGACGATCGTCTCGTTCCCCGGGCGGGCCCCTTTGGGCGGTTCGATAGGCTTGATCGACACGACCTTCTCGCCCAGGCGCAGCGTCATGCCGTTGGTTCGCATGTGGTACTGGAGGGCCTCGGTCAGTTCGGCGTCGACAAAGTCGAGCAGGCGGCCGCGGCCTTCGATGAGCGTCACCTTCACGCCCAGGGCCTGGAGCATCGAGGCGTACTCGGTGCCGATGACGCCGCCTCCGACGACGATCATGCTTCGCGGCAAGTAAGGCAGCGTGAGCAGCTCGTCGCTGGAGATGATCGTCTTGGTATCGAAGGGGATCGACGATGGGCGCGAGGGGTTGGTGCCCACACCGATGAGGATTTTGTCGGCGGTGATGGTCGTCGACGCGTGCTCGCCGATGGCGTCGACGGTGTTGGCGTCGCGAAACTCACCCTTGCCGGGGAGGATCTCGATGCCGTTGCTGGCGAAGTGCCCGCGGACCAGGTCGATCTCGGCCTTGATGACCTCCTGGCACGAGCCCAGGAGGGTGGTGAAGAGCACGTTGCGGGCAGCAAAGAAGTCGCCGATGGTGGGCGTGGCGGTGCGCCCGTGTCCGTTGCTGCGCAGGATCGCCTCGCGCAGGGCCTTGCTGGGGATGGTGCCGGTGTTGATCGCGACGCCGCCGACGACCTGGCGTTTCTCGACGACGCAGACGGACTTGCCAAGCTTGGCCGCCTGGATGGCGGCCTTTTGGCCGGCGGGTCCCGAACCGATCACGCAGAGGTCGAAGTGTCTCATCGGGGGGCATGGTACCCGAACAGAGCCGCGAGCGTGAGCGAGCGAAGTTCTGGGCCTCGGGAGAGGATTCGGCGCTCGCTGACGCTCGCGGCTCTGTTGGCGAGCTCCCTGGGTTCACTTCAAATCAAACAGCAAAACCTCGCCCCCATCGCCATCCCCCGCGATCGTGACCGCCCCCGGGGTCTCGATCGTGGCTGCATCGCCCGCGGAGAGGCGTGTGCCGTTTACCTTTGCATTGCCGGTTGCGACGTGGACGTAGGCCGCACGACCTGGGGCGATTGTGTGCGAGACCGAGCCCGTGGGCGTGAGTGTTGAAACGTAGAGGTGGGCATCTTGGTTGATCACGAGGGCATCGTCGGGGGCGTTTGTGGGGGCCGCCTGGCCGGCGACGCGGACGAGGCGGTCTCGGCGTGCTGCGACGGGGTAGGTTCGCTGGCCGTAGGCTGGGGCCAGTCCCCCGGCTTTGGGCATGATCCAGACCTGGAGGAGGTGAGTTTCTTCGTTGCTGGAGGGGTTGAACTCGCTGTGGCGGATGCCGCGGCCTGCGGTCATGACCTGGACTTCGCCGGGGCGGAGGACTTCGCCGGTGCCCAGGCTGTCTTTGTGTTCGAGGGCGCCGGCGAGGACGACGGAGATGATCTCCATGTCGCGGTGGCCGTGGGTGGGGAAGCCTTGGCCTGGGGCGATGATGTCGTCGTTGATGACGCGGAGGGAGCGGAAGCCCATGCGGTTGGGGTCGTGGTAGTCGCCGAAGGAGAAGCTGTGGTGGCTCTGGAGCCAGCCGGCGTCGGTGGTGCCGCGATCGGCGGACTTGATGATGTTCATGGGGAAAGGGCTCCGAATCCGACCGGGGGAGGGTAGGAGAGGAAAGGCAGTTGAACAGGACTGGGGACTCAGGACTGAGGAAAGGCAGAAGGCTGAACTTGAAGGCGGAAAGCTGAATCGATTCCGCCTTCCGCCTTCACTTTCAGCCCTCCGCCCTCTGCCTTTTCTCTCAGTCCTCAGTCCTGAGCCCTGCTCAACTTTGTACAATGCCTCCAAAGGAGCTCCCCATGCCCGCACCCATCGTTTACTTTGAGATCGGCTGCAAGGACACGCCCAAGACGTCGGCTTTTTACTCGGCGCTCTTGGGCTGGACGATGCGCCCCTCGGGCCCGGTGTCGTACGTCGACACGGGGTCGAAGGAGGGGATCCAGGGGCACATCGCCTCGCTGGGGCACCCGCCGCACAACTACGTTGTGGTGTACGCGCAGGTCGACGACATTGCGGCGAGCATCGCCAAGGCCGAGTCGCTGGGCGGGAAGAAGATCGTGGGTCCGATCGAGGTTCCGGGGCAGGGGACCTTTGCGTGGATCAGCGATCCAGAGGGGACGACATTTGGATTGTGGAAGGCGCTGGTGAAGTGAGGCCCTTCTCGGCGGTCGCACTCTTTTCACTGCTCGCGGCGGCCGCAACGTTCGGCGGCTGCGCCCTCATCGGCGCCGACCCCGACTCGGATAGGCCGCTGCCGCTGGTCACCGCCGACACGCAGCAGCTCGCGGCCCGCCTGCGGGGCCATGTCGAGTACCTCGCGGGCACCATCGGCGAACGGAATCTCGCCCATCCAGAGAAGTTGCTGCGCGCCGAGCATTACCTGGCGGCCCAGCTCGCCAAGGCGGGGTACATCGTGCGATGGCAGACGTACATCTGCAACGGGCACGAGGTCTCTAATCTCGAGGTTGAGATCACGGGCAAGGCAGCGCCAAGCGAGATCATCGTCGTCGGGGCCCACTACGACAGCGTGAACCACAACGGCGTCGCTTCGCCCGGGGCCAACGACAACGCGAGCGGTACGGCCGCCATCGTCGAGCTCGCGCGCATGCTCAAGGGGTCACTCCCTACGCGGACGGTTCGTCTGGTGCTCTTTGTCAACGAGGAGCCGCCGTATTTCTGGACCGACGACATGGGGAGTCTGGTCTACGCCCGGGCGGCCAAGCAGCGGGGCGACAACATCGTGGGCATGCTCTCGATCGAGACGATTGGCTATTACCGCGACGAGAAGGGGACGCAGGATTACCCGCCGCTGGTTGGGCTGGCGTATCCGAGCACGGGAAACTTCATTGCGCTAGTCGGGCCGTCGAGCAACGGGGGGTCGGCGTGGGTCGAGCGGTGCACGGCGGCGTTTCGTGCGGCGAGCGAAGTGCCCGCGGAGGGTGCGGCCTTGCCGAGCCTCGTGCCGCGGATCAATTCGAGCGACCACTGGAGCTTTTGGAAGCAGGGCTGGCCGGCGCTCATGATCACCGACACCGCCCCGTATCGGTATCCCTACTACCACAAGCCCGAGGACACGCCGGAGAAGCTGGACTATGAACGCATGGCGCGTGTGGTGGAGGGGACGCGAGCGTTAATCCTTTCGGTGGCGGCGTCCGAAACCAAGGGCGCCAACAGCGGGGCGGCCTCCCCCACCGCCCAGGAGAAGAGTCCATGAGTCTTCAAGACCAGATCGACGCATTCCTCAACGGCACGCCGCACGCGGTCGTCGGGGCGTCCACCAACCGGGCCAAGTACGGGAACAAGGTGCTGCGGTGCTACTTGCAGCATGGGCGGGCGGCGGTCGCGATCAATCCGAACTTCACTGAGGTCGAGGGCGTGAGGGCGTTCGCGCGGCTTGCGGATGTGCCCGGAGCGGTCCATGGGGTGTCGATCATCACGCCGCTAGCGGTGACCGAGCGGATCGTGGAGGAGGCGGGGGCGCTTGGGATCAAGCACGTGTGGATGCAGCCGGGGGCCGAGAGTCTGCGGGCGGTCGAGCGTGCGCGGGAGCTTGGGATGAGTGTGATTGCGGGGGGGCCTTGTTTGCTGGTGGCGCTGGGGTATGACGATCATTGAAGGATGAGGGTCAACGCCGGAGTTTGCGATTGAGTCGAATGATGATCGCGATTCCGATGAGCACCGCGAGAATTGCGAGGGCGGTGATTATGACGTCGTTCCAGAAATGGCGAGGGCCGGCGTCTGGGATTTTTAGCCACGTGAGCAGAGGGCGCACGATCAGGAACATCGGCACGAGCAGCACGACCGAAATGCCGATCGTGAAGACCAGCACATCGCGGATCGGCCTCCAGGTCGTGACCCAAACTGATTCGAGGCGAATGGACCTGTCGATCCAGTCGCATCGCTTGAGGAAGCCCTTGAGGTCGGCGTCGCTGAGGGCGAATCCCTCCTCGTGCATCGTCTTGTTGCGGATGGTCGCGACGTAATGGCACGCGCGGACGACTTTGTCGTCGAGCTTGTCCGCGACGCTATCGACCTTCTCGTGCAGCCCGCGTCCCTGAGCCCCAAACTCACGCACAAGCCGCGACTCGATGGTCTTTGCTCGCGTGACAATCAGTACGGTGTGAGGCATGGTGATTCACCCGGGCGGAGAAGGTGTCGGACGCTTGCGAATCGTCCTGGCACCAATGGCGGCCGTGCGCGAACCCTCGCTGGCGCGTCGGGCTCTGATCAGTCCAGCCAATCCTTCGCTTTGAGCCGCTGCGGCACGTACTCCTCGGTCACGTACGAGATGTCCTTGGTGATCAGCGACTCGACCTCCATTTTGAAGCCGTTGGAGAGGAGGCCCTCGATCTCGCGTTGCCAGCCCTTGTGGCCCTCGAACCACGGGTAGGCCATGATCTCTTTGGCTCGTTTGATGTCGTTGTCGTTGAGCTCGATCTTGACATCATCGGAGAGGTCGCAGGCCTTGTAGTCCTTGGAGCGGATGCCGATGTACTTGGCGTCGGGGATGGCCATGCGCTCCGACTCAAACGCCAGTGAGATCGAGCCCTGCTTGATGACCGAGTAGATGTAGTGTCCCCACGGGTCGCAGTCGAGCAGGCAGTAGACGGGCAGGCCGAGTTCCTGGTTGAGGCGGCGGAGCAGGCGGCGCACGCCGCGGGTGGGCTGGCCAGAGCCTTCGGTCAGGATGCAGTTGTGCTTCTCCCAGAACCGGTCTTCGTTGAAGCGTCCCCAGACCGTGTCCTTCTCGACGTGGAGCACGAACTTGGCGTCGCACTTCTTGAACTTGATGATGTCGGGCTCGACGATGCCGGGGATCGCGTAGCCGCCGGTGCCCATGCGGCGGCAGTCGATCTCGTCGCCGTTGTCGATGATGGTGATGTTGCCGACCATCGTGCCGCGCTTCTTGGCGTAGATGTGGAGCTCTTCGCGAAGGGACTCGAGCGAGACTTCCAGGTCTTCCAGAATGCCGTCGGACTCGTCCTGATCGCCAAAGGTCTTTTCGCTCGTGCCGGCGACGGTGTGCAGGCCCTTGTAGAACATTCCACGAAGGGAGAGCGTCTTGTCGGCGTCGATCAACTCCCGCACTGAGTTGCCGTGCAGGAGCGTCTGCATGAACTGTTTGGCCTGGTTGAGGTTGAACAGCTCTCGCTCGCTCGTCGCCTCGCCCATCTCCAGGATGCCGCGCTTCTTGTTCCAGATCGTGTTGCTCTTGGCCCGGATCGGAATGGGAATGATCGGTTCCTTCTTGGCGAAGGTCGACTTCACGACGCCCTGCGCCAGGGTCACGATCTTGGCGTGCGTCTTCTGGTCACGCGGCGAGTGCGGCTTGGCCTTGGGGGTCTGACGAGCGGGGGGGGCGGCTTCGGTCTTCGCTGATTTGGCCATTGGGCACTCCATTGCCTGAATCGGCAAGGGTACCCGCGGGAAAGGCGGAAGGCGGAAGGCTGAGTCGGAGTCAGCCGCGTTTGACGAGCCAGTACATGCCTGCCAGCACCGCGGCGAAAATCAGCCATGTGAGCAGGAGCGAGCCGACAAAGTACGGGTAGACGCACAACACCAGACCGGTGCAAAGGGTCGGCGGGCTCTCCTGTTTGCGGCCGTAGGTGAACATGACAAACCCCACCATCCCGATGAGAATGCCCGATCCAAGGAGCCAGGGGTCGCCGAAGTCCATTTGGGTAGCATCGGCGGAATGGAAGGGCGGCGTGAGGGCGGGTTGACTTGGCCGCGCTATTGGGCTGGGGGAGGTTGGTGGGATTGAAGAATCATGGGCTGAAAGCCCACGAGACGGAAGACATGGGCAGGATGCCCATGCCACAACACGGGCAGGATGCCCGTGCCACTTTCTACTTTCCGGCCTGGTTCTTGATCATGGTCCTGATGCTCTCGCGCATCCGGCGGCTCTGTTCGGGCGTGTACCCGGCGACCTTGGGATCGACGCTGATCGCGGGGGACCAGGTGTCGCCCACGGGCTCAAAGCCCATGTCGGTGACCAGCCGCTTCTCCATGTCGAAGAAGTGGCCGGCGCCGTAGAAGATGGAGACGGTCTTGACGCCGGGCTCCTTCTCGATGACTCTCTTGAGATCGTCAAGGACGACGATGTTGCGTTCGACGACGATGACCTTCATCAGGGCGGCCAGATTCGCTCCACCCGCCCCGCCCATGCCGCCCAGGAGGTCGGGGGCCGAGAGCATCTCAACCATCATCAGCTTCATGGTGGCCGAGAGCTGGGGGCTCTTGCCGACCATGTTGAGCATGAAGCCCGCGAGCTTGCCCATGAAGCCCGAGCCGTCGAGCATTTTGAGCAGGCCCGAGGCATCGCCGCCCGCGGCGGTCATCCGGGTCTGCATCTCGTCGACGTTCATGTCGCTGTTGCGCCAGTTGGCCTTGGACGAGTCCATGTGCTCGAGCTGGAACTCAAGGCCAAGGGCCTTGGCGAGCTGGAGCTGGATGCCGCCGTCGTCCTTGGTCGCCTTGGTGTTGGTGAAGACGTAGAGGCCCTCCTCGCGGACGTCGTCGGCGTCGTGTCCCTCTCCGGTGAGCTTGTCGGGGCCGGGGCTGCTGACCACCGGGCGCTCCTTGGGCCTGAAGGTCGGATGGTCGTCGTCGCCCACGCGCTGGATCGTGAGGGTGAGCGGCGAGCCCCAGGCGTCGGTGAGCGACGCGGCGATGAGGCCCTTGGCCCTTTTGCCCGCGCTCTCGACCAGGTCGGTGAAGTCCTTGGGGAAGCGTCCCTCGCGATCGCGGAACTGGGCGACGACCGCGAGCAGGAACTGCTCGCGGGCGTGGGTGGCCTTGGCCTTGGCCGCGTCGTCGAGATTCGCGGCGATGGCGTCGACGCCGCCGGGCTTGACACCCTCGAAGAGGACGACGTCGGTGGCGTCGAGCTGCTTCTGCATCGCGGTGTAGAAGGCGAGGTCGGCGATGTGGACCGCACTGACGAGAGTGACCTTGGGCCCGGTGCCGTCCGGCTTGGCGAAGGTGCGCGAGGCGAGCTCCAGCGTGAGCACGCCGGTCTTCTCGTCCTCGGCCACGCGTGTGTAGGGCTTGGGGTCGTCGGCGAAGGCGGGACGGACCAGGGCGGTGAGGATGAGGGCGAGGGAAAGGATGAATCGCCGCATAAAGAGCCTCCGGCCGGGACTTTCGCCCGGCGATGAACCGCGACTGTACAGGAGCGAGGGATCTTAGGTTGCGGCCCGTGGCACGGGCATCCTGCCCGTGTTTGAGTGGCATGGGCATCCTGCCCATGTCCTTGGCCCAAGGCAGATTCGGAACAACAGACTGTCGTTGACGCAAGGAATCATGGGCTGGAAGCCCATGCCACATCAGATTGCGGTAGTCTGTCGTGCCGAAACGATCGGCAGGAGGATTGATGTCGGACGAGGAAGCGTCGAGCAAAGATGACCAGAAGGCCGGTGAGATCGCAGCCGATTCGGCGCAGGCCGACGGCGAGATGCCCTATTTGCTGAGCGGCGCGAGAATGCCCGGCGTTCGCATCTTCCACATCGTTCGAGGACTTTCCGCGGCGGACGCGATCGCGAGACTCGAGAATGAGGGGTATCGGGATGTCTGGGCTCACACTGATGACGCCAGATGGAGCGGACTCCAGGCGGTCCGGCGTGAGGCCGATGTGATTGAGGTGATGGGGCCCGAGGCCGCTGCCAGGATGTTTGAAGGGCGCGGCTTCTCGCACCACTTGTATTCCTGTTTCCAGTCAATGCTCATGACGTGGCAGATCATGGTCCCAGGAATCCTGGCGCTCATCGCACTGCGTTGGTGGGGTATGTCCACAGTGTGGTGGTGCGCGGCGGTCATTGTGCTCGGGCTCTATCCCTTTGCGCACCGGTGGTGGACGACCGCCAACTCGAGACTATTGCGAAGCATCGAACGCGCCAGGGCGGAAGCCGATTCGGTTCTTGTCCTGAGGTTGGCGTCGGTGCCCTTTCGATCTCCAGGATGTTACACGCGAACGATGCTCTCAACGTCCTTTCGGGCGATGGTCGAGGCACTCGCCGCTTCAGGGCGAGTCGCGGAGGCGGTTTCGGGTGCGGAGACGTTCGAAAAGGAAATGGGAGCGGGAAAGGATTGGCTTTGGGGCACTCTCTCAATGGTGCACGATCGGTGCGGGGATCACGAAAGGGCATTGCGTTGCTGCGAGGAGGAGGCAAAGCTGCCCGGGTCGGGGTACGCACCTTTGCTCCGAAGCGCGGAGATTCTCGCGCTACGCCTGCGAAGGCCGGAAGAAGCCCGGGCGGCGATCGACAAGGTGCTTTCCAACCCTATCGCGGTTCGCTCTTTGGCGTACGTGAAGTGTGTGGAAGGCTGGGTGCTGGTCAGGGAAGGGCGATTTCAAGAAGCCCAAGACATCCTGGAGTTGGTCATTCCTGAATTGGAGCGCAAGAGAGGCCGTCAGCCGACGGTCGTGATCACCATCGCGGTAGCTCGTCTGCACCTGGCGGTTGCTCTTGCCGGTTGCGGGGAAACCAAGAGGGCCCGAAAGGTGGTCGCCAAGGCGGATGAACGCCTGCTCATTCACAAAGAGGACAAGTTGTTGGAATGGGCCCGGCAGGAGATTGCCGCGGCGGAGAACGCCTCATCGGACGAGCGAGGACCCACTCGCTGACGCTCGGGGCTCGATTCATGGCCTACTTGTCGAGGGTGGCCTCGAGCTCCTTGCACCCGCGATGGCCAAGGGACGCCCCGCGTTTGACGTATCGCCGGTAGTCGACGGGGCGATTGGCACGCTGAGCGGCGAGGGCGGCCTCGTAGGCGATTTCGCCGTCGGAGAGTTTGGCGTCGGTGGCCTTGGTGGCAAAGTCGGCGGCGGCGTCGAGCTGTTTGAGCAGGCCGTAGGACTCGATGATGACGCGGACGATCTCGGGTTTGTAGAGTTCGGCTTCGGGCAGGCCGATGACCAGGTCGAGGGCCTCCTGGGCACGGCCCAGGCGATTGAGGGCGCGGGCTTCCAGGAGTCGCCAGATGTTCTCTTTGGGTTCCAGGGTGCGGGCCTTGGCGATGTGCTGGAGCGCGAGCTGCGGGCGGCCCTGTCGCATGGCGATCTCGGCGAGGTTGCCCCAGGCGACGCCGCGGGACTCGTCGAGCTTGATCGACCGCATGACGGCAGCAGCGGCCTCTTCGAGCTTGTTGGCCTTCATGTAGACCTGAGCCAGGGCCTGCGGGTACTCGGGCCTGGTGGGGTCGGCCTGGCCGGCGGCGGCGTAGAGCTCCTCGGCCCGAACCATGTTGCCCATCAGGTACGCGATGTTGCCGGCCTCGAAACTGATCTCGGGCTTGGCGGGGCCGATGGTCAGGGCGCGGTCGTAGCTGGCCAGGACCGCGGGCAAGTCTTGATTGCGGAGCAGGACCTGGGCCATGGCGAGGTGGAGGTCTTGCGAGGTTGGATACTGGTCGATGGCGGCCTTGAGAATGGCCTCGGCGGCGGGGATGTCGCCCTGCGAGGCTTTCTCGGCGGCGGAATCGATGATCTTCTTGAGGCGGGATTCGG
>CAYHQQ010000042.1:0-36632 GCA_964358855.1 uncultured Phycisphaeraceae bacterium | reverse complement strand
GGGGGGGGGGGGGGGGGGGGGGTGGGGCGGCTCCCCCGCCCCCCCCCCCCCCGGCGGGCGGGGGGGGGGGGGGGCCCCCCGGCGAACTCAGGTCGCATCGGGCTGGGGTGGGGTGCGGAGCAAGGGTCGCTTTGGAGGAAGTGAATCGATCTGGACGGGGCCGGCTCGATCGCCTGCGTACCAGCGGGCTGACGACCATACCCAGTCTTGCGGCCGGGTCACAAGCCCTCTGGTCACGGGATTCTGATGGATGTAGTTGAGCTTTTCGCTGGTTTCTTCGGACGAGAAGATGTTGCGGTCGTACCCGCCGCCGCGTTGCCAGAATCTGATCGAGCCGTCGGGCATGGTGAGCCGGGGCAGAACGGAGGCTCTGATTTCCCGCCAGCGCTCCACGACTTGTCGCGCGAATCCTCGCTTGAGTTGCGAGAGAAGGGCTGACACCGGGTGTTCGGGGAGAAGCGGCCAGAGAAGCAGATGGATGTGCTCGGGCATCACGACCCATGCGTAGAGATTGAATGAGAACGCAACACGGGCCGCCTCCAAATGCGTGGCGAAGAGGTCGCGGATGCGATCGTTGAGGAACAGAGGGAGGCGGTCGTATGTGGAGAATGTCAGAAATCGCAGATCGTGTGTTTGCTCGATGCGATGGAGTTGCTTTCGGTGGAGGTGAGGAGGATCTTCCATGAACGTAATATAACAACTGTTGGTGACGAGGACCACATTCGTTCGCAGCTGGATGTCGTGCGCCTCGCCACCACGCGCGAAGCGCGGGTGGTGGCACCCGAACTTGCACCCTCACTTCACCGCGTGCTGCAACGCCACCAGCGAATAGGCCGTGATGAGCACCGGGTCAGTCTCCAGCCACCGGTCCTTGAAGGGCTTGAAGCTCCCATCGGGCTCCTGCAGTTCGGCGAGGCGGGCAATCAGGTCTTCGCGCCAGTTGTGCGGCATCGGGGGCTGCGGGATCGACGGGGGCTTCGACGGATCAGGCGGAGTCGCCGGAAGCGCCAGCGGTGCCGGGGGAATGATGTCAACTCCCGACGCCGCCAGAGCTCGGGCAAAGGTGACGTAGTAGTAATAGAGGCCGTCGGTGCCCGCGCCGGGGTTCTCGGCAACGCTGTAGTTCTTCTGGATCCACTCAAAGGCGAGCTTGACCTCCGGGTCGTCCTTCTTGAGCCCGGCGTACAGCAGCCCCTTGAATCCCGCGTACGTCATCGAGCCATAGCACCGCAGACGGCTCACCTTCGTGCCGTCGTCGAGCGTCTCTTCGATGGTGCCGATCTGACTCTGCCCCGAGCCCACCTTGTCCTTGCTCTCGCTCGTGGCGTAAATGAAGCCGCCCTGCTTGGAGCCTTTGGCGTACGGCTGGTCGTTCACACTCTCGGCCATCTGGCACCGCTTGACGAAAACCAGCGCTCGCTGGAACGCGGGGTCATCACTGGGCACGCCGCAATCGACCAAGGCGTCCATCGCCCACTGCGTGTTGGAGAGATCGGGCCGCCCGCTCCGCCCGTAACCCCACCCGCCGTAGAACGCGTTGGACTTGTCGACCGGAGCGGCGGTGTCGGGGAGGCCCTCGACGCTGACCGCCGACTCAGAGTACTGGAGCGACTTCAAGAACGGCAGACCTTTGGCGATGGCCGACTTGGACTCGGGCGTATCGAAGTGGGCGAGCGCCGAAAGACAGATCGCGGTGTTATAGCTGGGGAGCATCTTGTTGTAGATGCCGCCGTCGGGCATCTGCGTCTTGATGAGGTACGCCAGGGCGGCGGAAAGTTCCTTGTCCTTGGCGATCTCGGCGGGCGAGAGTTTGCCAGTCGGGCTTTCCATCGCAAAGCCGGTCAGGACCAGGCCCGTGTAGCCGGGAAAGGGTGCGACGCCGTCCTTCACGCCCCACGCGCCGGTGGCCGCGTCCTGCTTGGAGCGGAGGAACGCGATGGCCTTGGACTTGAGCTCTTTGGCCTTGGCGGCCGCGGCGGGGGAAAGCTTTGCAGAGCTTGCGGGCTCGGGGGCTGTTGGGACGGCCGGGGGCTTGGGGACCGGTGGCTGCGCGAACGCGGGGGCGATCGAGGCTGCGCAGAGAGCGAGGGCGGCGAGGTGAATTCGGTTCATGCGGGTGCTCCGGTGGATGTTCGCGGGGATGATACCGCGGCGACTTGATGGTGGACGAGCATCGCAGCAGCCACGACCGCCGCAGTCTCGATCCGCATGGTGTGGGGGCCGAATCTCAGCAGGCGTGCGCCACGAGACCTGGCCTGTTCGAGTTCCTGCGGCGTGAAGCCGCCCTCCGGGCCGATGAAGAGTCGCACGCGCGGGCCCATTGACTCGCCGGTGAAGTCCGGGCCCGATGCGTCCGCAACAACCAGAGTGTCGGTGGTGTCGAGGGCGACCGCGAGCGAGCCGCCCTTGGCGATCTCCAGAGTCCAGGCTCGCCCGCTCTGCTTGGCCGCCTCGGCGGTGATGCGGACGAGTCGCTCGAGCTTGTGGTCCCGCGGGTCGACGATGGTGCGCGTGGTGTGGAGCGGCGCCCACGCGGCCGCGCCGACCTGCGAGAGTCCATCGATCATGGAAGACAGGCGATCGCCCTTGGGCGAGCTTGCCCAGACTTCAACGCGAGGCGAGATCGGCGCCTCGCGCGTGAGTCCTTCGATGCGGGCGGAGACGAGCCATTCGCCGCCACGAGTCTTGGTGGTGCGCTCGATGATGGCCGAAGCGCGCAAGCCACGCCCGTCGAGAAGCTCGATCGGCGCCCCGGCCTCAAGGCGCTTCACCCGCGTGAGGTGGTGAGCCTCATCGCCGGCGATGTCGATGCACGCGCCCAAAGCGGCGGACGAGAGCGTTTCGAGCAGCACGCGGTGATCGGCCATGGGGTGAGGCTAGGGGCGAGACTGCTCTAAGGAAGATTCCTGATCAATGTGGATAACTCGGTCTGGAGGAAGTTTTATCCACTTGTTGTGGGGATAATTGCCGGGTATGCCGGGGGCTATGGGGCCAGGGAGACCTTGGGGCCTTGAGCGCGATTCGATTTAGACCGATGATGGCGACGGTTGTGGACTTGGTGGATTGACAAGGAATGGAACAAGCGGCCGACAAAGTGCAGGCGGAGTCACTCGATGCGCAAGTGGACGCTCTCCTCGGAGAGATGAACCAGGCGTGCGAGAAGCTGCAGACGCAGCTTGGTGGTGATGCGCCCGCGGGGCCGATCGCGGCCCCGACCCAAGAGTCGGCCGAAGCGCTCGACGATCTCAACGAACAAGTGGACGACCTCTTGAAGGGCGTCATGGCCGTGACACCGAGTGTGACCACCCCCGTCGCGGAGCCTGAGCGCGCCGACTCGAGCGAGACCCTGCGAGTGTCCGCCCCCTTGGCGGCGGCGGGCACGGCGTCCGACGCGACGCACAACGAAGCGGAACAGGTCTTCTCCGATGAACTCGCGGCGTTGACCGACTCGCTTCTGACCGAGCCCGCGGCGCCGGTTGCGCGCGCGAGTGTCGCACAAGCAGGCGTCATTGCGACTGCGGCGGTCGGCGTAGCGCCCGAACCCCGCGTTGAGACTGTGGCCCCGCGAGCGCAGTTGGCACCGCAAGTCACGACGCTCGTCGAGGCGCCAAAAATCGACGCGACCGGGAGCCCATGGTTCAAGGGCCTTGCCATGGCAGGCGGGCGAGCGGCAGGATCGATGCTCATGCGCGTGGGAAAGCTCGCCGAGCCGCACGCGCTGAGCGTGGCGGCGGCAATTTCCCGGCCGCTCGTCAAGCGGCCCAAGCACGTGCGGGACACGGTGGGATGGCTGGCGGCATGGTCGCTCTTTGTCGGCGCAAGCTTCGCCGTCTTCGTCTTCTTCATTCGCACGCCGCCCAGCCCGGTCTCCAATGACCCGCAAGTGCGCCTCGCCGACGAGCACGCCGGCGCTGGGCACACGGGCGAGGTCGTCCGCCACGGGCTGCCGCACATCGAGGAGCCGGCGGCCGATGCCCACGGGGCGAGCGAGGGCGCCGAGGCCGGCGGTCACGGCGAGGCCAAGCCCAAGGGCAAGGACGCCAGGAAATCCGACGCCAAGAAGAGCACGCCCAAGAAGAAAGAAACAAAGAAGAAGCCCGACGCACACGCATCAGAGGGTGCGCCCGCACAGCACTGAGCGGGACGCCTACTTGTCCTTCTTGACGTCTGGTTTGACGTCCGGCTTGGCGTCCTTCGCCTCGCCGGGCTTGTCGGTCGCTTCGACGGGCTTGGGCGGATCCTGCTCGGGGAGCGTCGCACGCCATTTGGCATTGAGCTCATCGAACGACAGGCCCAGCTCGGAAATGGTTGCCGCCTCGATGGTCGCTCCAAGGGCCATGGCCTTGAGCCACTTCACACGCCGCTCTCGCCCGTACTGGTCGGAGATGTAGCCGACCATGTTGTACCCGAGCGTGTACACCTTGCCGTAGTTCGAATCGCTCACCTCGCCCCAGGTCGCCAGTTCCTTCCACGCCGGCAGCTTGCCCTTGCGGGCGAGTGACTCGACCTCGCGCTGGTTGCGCTGGACAGCCGTGTCGGACAGGTACTCGGCGGAAAGCTCGGCGACGCCCTCGAGAACCCACCAGGGCATCTCGTTGGACTTGGCGCCAAGCTCAAACGTGCACACATGTCCAAACTCGTGGGCCAGGACGTGGCGCGAACCCTCGCCCGTCTGGTTGCGCCGCACGAGCTGGCGGATGGACTCGCCCGGTTCATTCCAGCCGCCCAGCCCATCCTTGTAGCTCAGGCAGATGCCCACCTGCAGGTGCTTCATCGAGGTGTAAAGCTTCACCTGCTGGACGCGGGGGACCTTGATCATGAAGCCCTCTTCGACGCGGGCGCGGATCGCGGGGAAGACCTGGGCGATGCCCTTGGCCAGCTCCGCGAGCGAGTCGTCCTCGTACTTGACCAGAACGTTGTCCCCGGCAAGCTCGCGCCAAACCTCACCCGCATAGAGCCAGTGCCCGTCCTTGTTGACGAAGCGAACGTTGTACTTGATGTCGCGGGGCTTGCGCGGGGTGCCGTCCTTCTCCTTGACGGCCCAGGTCATGGCCAGCTCACCCTCGACGCCACCTTCGGACGCCTTGAGCTCATCGCCCAGCTTGAGCGTGAACTCCGCGGGCGGAAAGAGCTTGAGGTCCTTTGCCCAGTACTTCTGCTCGTTGGTGAAACAAAGATCCGACGTGTCGATGAGCTTCATGTACGCCTCGACGTCGGTGGCCAGGACAACCCTGGTCATCTCATCGAGCAAGGACTGGATCTCGCCCCGAATCTTGGAGTCAACGCCCGGCGCCGGTGTGCCGCTGGTCGCCGGCGCGACGGGCGCGACCTTATCCTGGGCCAGCGCTGGCAAGGCCAGAAACGACAGTGAGAGCGCAGCGAGCCCAAGAGCGGCGTTGGGGAAGGTCGGTTTCATATGGACAGAATACCGCCTTTGGGGTCCAAAGGTTCCGCTCCGGGCAAGAACAGCGGTGCGGGCGTTCAGATACGATCGGACGAAGGAGATCGGCACAGGGCTCGATTCACCGTTGATGGTTCAAGAGGTCGTCATCGCGTCGTTCATACTGGTCTCCCTCCACGAGATGATGGGCGGGGGAGCGGCGTCGCCGGCCGAACAGGGGTGGCTGGCCTGGACGCTCGCGGTCGTGCCGACCCTGGCGATGGGCCTGATGTGTCATCTTTGGATCGCGGCACTCGGCAGGCGGCTGGACCGGTCGGGCGATGTGCGGGGCGTGTATCTGGCCGAGCGGATCATGCTCGCGTCGCGGTTCTTCGCCCTGGCGATCCTGGGGTTCAACGTGCTGGCGCTCGACTGGGTCGGGATGGTTCAAGGAGCCATCGGGAGGCGGGTGCTCATCGACACGCTGGTCGCCACCTCGCCTGTGCTGATCACGGTTCTGGCCGGGTGGTGGTGGTTCTACCCCATCGAAGTGCGCCTTCGCGAAGCATCTCTGGTCCGGTCGCTCGACGAGGGACTCGAGGTCCAGCCGACGCCGTCGCGCCTGGGCTATGTGTTCTTCTGGGCGCGTCACACGATGATCCCGGTGCTGCTCCCGATCGTGTGCATCACGACCTGGGTTGAGGCGCTGGAACACTCGTGGGCGTGGTGGCCCCTCCTCGCATCGATGGGCGAAGGGGGGCGCCTGGCAATCCAGATCGCCGGCATCGCCGGGTTCCTGATGGTCGTGCCCTTGATCCTGCGCCACGTCTGGGACACCACCGCCATGCCGGCGGGAGAAGTGCGACAGCGGCTCGAAGCGGTCTGCCTGCGCAACGGCGTTCGCGTGCGCGAACATCTCCTCTGGCGGACGGGGGGGACCATCCACAACGCGGCCGTGCTCGGGATCGTGGCCCGGGCCCGTTACATTCTCGTAACCGACGCCATGATGGCCCACATGCCAGGCGAGTATCTCGAGGCCGTGGCCGCCCATGAGGTCGGGCACGTGCGCCTGCGCCACCTCGCGTGGCTCGCGCTCGCCACGCTCGCCTCGGTGCTGGCCTCGGTGGTCGGCCTGGCGACTGCGGCGGGCACGGCCCTCTCCTGGTTCCTTGGTCTCGCGTGGGCCGAACAGAAATTCGGCGCCGAGAACGGTTGGACCATCGAGCAGGTCGAGAACCTGCACGGCCTCCTGGAAATCGCCGTCTCGCTTGGATCCCTCGTCGCCGCGTTTGTCGTCTTCGGTTGGGTCAGCCGCAGGTTCGAGTGGCAGGCCGACGCGTTTGCCGCCCGCGATCTGTCCAGGGCGTCGGGAGACATCGAACGCATCACGCCCCAGGGCGCCGAGTGCATGAGGGGAGCCCTGTCGCGAGTGGCGGCCTACAACGGAATCCCGCTGGGCCGGTTCATGTGGCGGCACGGGTCGATCCGGACCCGTCAGCTGCGCCTCGCACGCCTCATCGGTGTCCCCGGCGAAGCGATCCCGATCGATCGAGACGTCCGAATCATCAAGTGGATCACTCTGGTGATTCTGGCGGCGTTGATCGCCATGGCCGTCTGGAGGCCCGACCTTGCCGGGTTTGAGTCGCAAGGGGCCACCCCTGGGTGAACGAGCCCCGAGCGTCAGCGAGCGGGTCTTGGCATGGGCGACCGACGACGGTCAGACCCGCCCGCACACCCCCGGGCCTCGTATGCTCATCCGTGGCACTGACGCAATTTGAAGAAACGATTGTCCGGTCCATCGCTCCACGCCAGGGCGAACTCGTTGACCAGCTCGCGAAGCTTGTCGCGATTCCGACGGGCGGCGGGAATAAAGCGGGGCTTGACGCGTGTCGCGCCGTGCTCTGCGACCGACTTCGCGCCCTGGGCGCGTCGGTCAGCATGGTGCCCGGGGACGCAAAGCCCGACTGGCTTTCGGGCGGCGATGTGGGCGGTGAGAATGGTCCCACCACGATCCCCGCAACAGCGGTCTGCGCGTCTGAATCGACCGCGAAAGCGCCCAGGGTGCTGCTCTGCGGCCATCTCGACACGGTCCACAATCCGCGCGGGGCGTTTCAACGCCTCGACATGTCGAGCGATGGAGCGCGCGGTGTCGGCCCCGGGTGCATGGACATGAAGGGCGGGATTCTCGTCGCCATCGCGGCCCTGGAGGCCCTGACGGCCGCAGGCGTGCGATTCCCCTGGACCTTCGTGCTCAACAGCGACGAGGAGACGGGAAGCTTCCACTCCGACCGCGCGATCCGCGAGCAAGCGGCCAAGCACGACGTTGGGCTCGTCTTCGAGCCCGCCCTGCCCGACGGCGGTCTGGTCGTCGAGCGCCCCGGCAGCGGGCAGTTTGTGATTCACGCCCGCGGCAAGGCGGCCCACGTCGGGCGCGACTTCAAGGCGGGCGTGAACGCAATCTACGCGGTCGCCGAGCGTTCCCTCGCGTGCGCTCGCCTGGCCGACCCCGATCGCGGCAAGATCGTGACCATCGGCGTGATCAAGGGCGGACGGGCCACCAACATCGTGCCCGACGAGGCCGCCGCGTGGGGCAACGTGCGATTCGGGTCGCCCGAGGTCGAGGCCGAACTCGCCCGCGAACTCGACGCGATGGGCGATTCGGCGGGACTCTCAACGATCCCGGCACGCCCGAGCGTGGAGGTGCTGCGGACCTTCAGCAGGCCCGCAAAGCCCCTGA
This sequence comes from uncultured Phycisphaeraceae bacterium, assembly GCA_964358855.1. Taxonomy (GTDB): domain Bacteria; phylum Planctomycetota; class Phycisphaerae; order Phycisphaerales; family UBA1924; genus UBA2396. Next base: position 28,515 of record CAYHQQ010000042.1, on the reverse strand, counting down.
CGCCGGAAGTGCAGGCGCTGGCGAACCTCGCAAGGCAGACGGCCCAGGATCTGGGCCAGACCTTGCCGTTTGGCAAAACCGGCGGCGTATGCGACGGCAACAACATCCAGGCCGCTGGCGGACGATCGATCCCCGTGATCGACACGCTGGGCGTCAAGGGCGGCGGGGCACACACCGGTGAGGAGTGGATCGAGCTGACGAGCCTCATGGAACGGGCGCAGCTTGCGGCGGTCCTGATGAGCCGCATCGCACAGGGCCAGCTGAGCGCCTGATCGCGTGGCCCCAAGCTCACAGCTTCTTAATGTCGTTAGCGCGATCGTCGGCGTTGATCTCGTACCAGTCCTTCTCGCGGTCGACGCGCGCAGGATTGGAGCGAGCCGAGATGGAATGCAGAACGCCCCGGACGCGGAGAGGGGGGGGCGCGTCACGGGGCGTGAAGGAGTGGTAGCACTGATTTCTCAGCGCGGCTCGCTCGCCGGCGGAGGCGGTGGGCCGCCGGGACCACCAGGTCTGCCAGCTGGTCCACCGGGAGGGCCGCCGGGTCCGGGCCGACGTCCCGGGCCTCCACCAGGTCCGCCCCCGGGCGGCCGATCGTTCTTCTGAAAGCTCGCATCGGGGGTGCCCTTCAACTGCCTGGGCACGTATGGGAACTCGCCGGTGACCACGTAGTAGTACGTTCCCTGCGGAAACTCGGGAGTCACGCCCGTACGCCCGTTGAACTCGTCCAGATCGCCCGAGCCGGGCGTGTACTGGTAGTCCTGCGTGTACGTGCCGTCGAACTTGCCGCCCGGTCCTTTGTCTCCCGCGGGACGCTCGCCGGCTTTGAGCTTGTAGCTCGAGCGCATCTCCTTGATCGCGCTCTTGGCGTCGCCCGCACTGGTCTGGGCGTGCGCGTCGTAGATCGGGAAGCCGTCGGCGGCCCATCCGATCTGGATCATGGAATCACCCGCCTTGACTCCCTTGTCCTTGGCAAGTCGTGCGACCAAAGCCACCGGCGACGAGTGGTAGTGGTACGCGCCGTTGGGCTGCACGTGCGCGTGGCTGGAGTCGAGCCCGAGGTCCCTTCCCTTCACCCCCGCGGGCAAAATGGCCTCGATGTTCCAACCCGAGCGTGGGTCGTCCTTCCAAGCCTCGGCGGTGCCGGGATCAAAGACCACGCCGTTGAGCGCAACTCCGACCAGCGCGTCGCGACGCACAGGGGTGCCCCTGACGCCCGCCCTGGGCTTCTCGGGCACGTGGAACGTGTACTTCTGCTCAGAGATCGAGTTGGGGTTGCCGCGATTGGGGAACTTGCCCGGCTCGTGATCGGGGATTCCGTTGCAAGTGATCGTGCGAACGCCGTCCTTGACCTCGATCTTCACCGAGTTCTTCGGTGAGGCCTTGGAGACTTTGGTGTCCGAGGGGGCGGCGGGCTGATCGGTCGGCCGCGAGTCATCGTGGGAGCCACTCGCGTCGGGCGGGTGCCCGCCGGCGACCGAAACAAATGTGAAGGCCGCAGGGACAAACAGTGCGCAACGCAGCATGAAAGGGGCTCCTGGAGGCGAGTGGCCACCCGGGTCATTGTCGCAACACCCCCGGCGGGGGACAAACCCGCGCGACAAACTCCCTGGCCTCGGTCACTTGTGGTGCAGGAAGCCCAGATGGAGCTCGGCGTGCCGCGAGTGCATCGACTTCCATTCGTCGTGGCTCAAGGGGCCAAAGATGACGTTTGGAGTCGCTGGCGGGCTCTGCTCCAGGCGACTGATCGCCTTGCGGAAACGAGAGAGGGCGCTCTCAAAGGGCATCTCATCGGCCCCGACGGTTCCACCCGGCACCTTGGGTATCTTGACACCCACCGGCATGCCGGTGTGGATGTACTTCTTCTTCATGAACTTCAAGATGAGCTTGATGAACCAGGGCGGCTTGGGGAACGTTGGCGGGTAGCCGTCGTACGCGTAGTTGATGAAGGCCGCCAGGTGGGCCAGATTCTGCGCGGGCGTCCAGTTGCCGGTGGTGCGGAGCGTGCCCGCGCGATGGGCGGCCTCCAGCGCGTCCAGTTCCTTGCGCAGATCCGCGAGGGTGGCGAAACGAAGCGAACGCCGGTCGGTGACCTTGGTGGTATCGATCGTGGGCATGGCGCATGATACCTGAACGAACGAATCCCGGCGGAATTCCGCGCCCGCCGACGGGCCAAAAGCCCGCGCAACCGGCTACCATCGGCTATGCCGGTGATCCATCCGTCCGCCATCGTCAGCCCCCACGCCCAGCTCGCCCAGAACGTTGAGATCGGCCCCGGTTGCATCGTTCAGGCGTCGGCCTCGGCTCCCGTGCACCTCGCGCCCGGCGTCCGCCTCATCGCCAACGTGATCCTCCAGGGACCGCTGTCGATCGGCGAGAACACGACCGTCTATCCCAACGCCTGCCTGGGGCTCCCCGCCCAGGACTTCAAGTTCTCCATCGGCTCCCCCACCGCCGGCGTCAAGATCGGCGCGGGATGCCTCATCCGCGAGGGCGTCACCGTCCACGCCGCCACCAAACCCGACATCCCCACCACCATCGGCGACCGCGTCATGATGATGGTCAACTCCCACGCGGGACACGACGCGTTCGTCTCCAATGACGTCATCCTCGCCAACGGCGCCCTGCTCGCAGGGCACTCGCACATCGGCGAGCGGGCAAACATCTCGGGCAACTGCGCCATCCACCAGTTCAACCGCGTCGGACGCCTCGCGTTCGTGTCGGGCGGCGTCGCCCTCTCCACCGACGTCCCGCCCTTCTGCGTCTCGGCCGGGCGCAATCGCCTCCACGCCGTCAACCTCGTCGGCATGCGCCGCAACGGCCTGCCACGCGAGCACATCACGCAGGTGCGCTGGGCCTTCAACCAGGCCTTCCGGCGCTCGCTGCCGCGTGATGAGATGCTCGCCAAACTCCTGGAGCTGGGCAAGGACTGCCCGCCGGTGATGGAGATGCACCAGTTCGTGCTCGACGCCAAACGACCCATCAGCCCCGGGCTGGGAAGGCCCACGCGCGACCTGGTCTCGCTCGTGCGCGCCATGCGCTCGGGCGGGCCGCTCGAAGACTCGGGCGGTGAGGATTGAGAACGCTCTTCGACTCGCCCGAAGCACCGAAGGTGACGCTTTCGCCGATTGCGCGAGCCTCGCTCCACGTGCTGGCGAGCAGCTCGGGCGGCAACTGCTCGGCCCTCCGCGTCCAGCGGCAAAATGGCGCCGCGTCGCTGATCCTGATCGATCTTGGCCTCTCGCCCAGGCGAACCCGCACCTACCTCGCGCAGGCGGGTCTCGCCGACACGCCCATCGCCGCGATGGTGCTGACACACCTGGACGTCGATCACGCCTATCCCGGCTGGGTCGGCAAAGTTCCCCCCGAGGTGCGGGTGCACATGCACCGGCGACATCTGGGGCGCGGCGAGCGCGACGGCTTCATCTTTCGAACCGGCGTCGAGCCCTTCGACGAGGCGTTCGAGCCGGTGCCCGGAGTTGTCTTCCGCCCGATGCTGGCCGGCCACGACTCGCTGGGCGTCGCCGTCTTTCGCGTTGAGTTTCCCGAGTGTTCCGCGAGCCTGGGGTACGCCACCGATGTCGGCAGGCCCTCAGACGCCCTGGCCGCCCACCTGCGGGGCGTCGACGTGCTGGCGGTAGAGAGCAACTACTGCCCTCGCTTGCAGCTTGAATCCGATCGTCCGCAGTTTCTCAAGAACCGGATCATGGGGGGCAACGGGCACCTCAGCAACGAGCAATGCCTGGAGCTCACGCGAAGGGTCTTGCCCAGACGTGAGGTGGTCCTGCTTCACCTCTCCAGGCAGTGCAACGAGCCCCTGCTGGCCGCCTCCTACCACGCGGGATCGCCATACCGGCTTTCGGTGGCGGCCCACGACGGGCCCATCGCCGGTGTTCCGGTGGTCGAGGAAACCTTGGATCTCCGGGCTCAAACGGGCACGGGGGCCCATGTCGGGGTCTAAGATCGAGGCCAATGAGCAAAGCCGCACGAACCTCGTCCAAGACCAAAGCCCCCGGCAAGTCGACCAGCCGCCCGCACACCAAAGCAAGCAAGAAAGCAAAGAAGAAGGTCGCCAAAAAGACGACCCGCCGTGTCAAGAAGGTCGTCGAACCTCGATCGCCCGTTGTCCCGGCGGCCCAGGTGCCCACCGAGCTGTCCAGTCTGATGACCACGGCGACGACCGAGCTCAAGCCCCGAACCACCACGACCGCCCGTGCCGGCCGCATGCCGACGCGCGATTTCGCCATCGAGGCGGCCCGGGTGCTCTTCGACGACAAGTGCACCGACATCGTCCTGCTCGACGTCTCGGCGGTCAGCAGCGTCACCGACTTCATCATCATCGGATCGGGCACCTCGGACCGGCAGATGAAGTCGACCCTCGGCGACGTCGCCGAACTCGCCCGCAGCGTCGGGCACGAGGTGGTTCGCCGGAGCATCGACGATCGCGCCACGTGGGTGCTGGCGGACTTTGTCGACGTGGTGGTCCATCTCTTTGAGCCCAACACACGCGCGTACTACGACCTGGAGATGCTCTGGGGCGAAGTGCCGCGCATCGACTGGGAACGCAGCGAGGCTCCAAGACGCGCCCAGCGTGCCGTCAAAGCGGAGTGAACGCCGGTGACCGACGCCCGCAAGCCAGATCCCAGCGCAACCCGGCGTGTCGTGCCCGTCGTGCTGAGCGACCGCAGCTATGACGTGGTGGTCGGCGCGGGCGTGCTGAGCGAACTGGGCGCGTGCGCCAGATCCGCCTCGCCCGCGGGCACGCGGGTGTTTGTCGGAGTCGACGCCAATGTGCCCGCGGCAACACGCGACCTGGCGATGGGCTCATTGCGTGCCAGCGGCTTCACGCCCACCACACTCGACATCGTCGCCGCCGAAAAAGACAAGTCGCTCGCCCAGCTCGAGTTAGTTCTGGCCGCCATGACCGCGTCCAAGCTCGAGCGCACCGAGCCGGTGATCGCCCTGGGCGGCGGGATCACCGGCGACCTCGTCGGGTTTGCCGCGGGCGTCTACCGCCGGGGCGTCCCCGTCATCCAGTGCCCCTCCACGCTGCTGGCCATGGTGGACGCGTCCGTGGGCGGAAAGACGGGCGTCAATCTGAAACTTCCGGGCGAGCACGACCAGGGGCTCAAAAAAAACTTCGTCGGCCTCTTCCACCAGCCCCGGGGCGTCTTCGCGGATGTCACCACGCTGCGATCCCTGAGCGACCGAGAGTTTCGCGGCGGGCTCGCCGAGTGCGTCAAGCACGCCATGCTCGCCGCCGACTTTGGCGACCCGGGGCTATTGGCCTGGCTCCTCGCATCGCGCAGCGCAATCGCCGGCCGCGACGAGGCCGTGCTCACCCAGCTCATCGCCAGAAACGTGGGCGTGAAGGCACGCGTCGTCGCCGGCGACGAGCGGGAGGAAGCCCCCGGGGACGCCGGCCGGGCTCTCCTGAACCTCGGGCACACCTTCGGGCACGCGATCGAAACGTTACCGGGGCTTTTTCCCTATGCCGACGCGTCTGAGTCGCCATTGAAGCACGGGGAGGCAGTTTCCCTGGGATTGGTCGCGGCAGTGCACACGGCCCTCGCGTTAGGCAAAGCCTCTCCCGACCGGGTGGCCGAACTGATGGGCGCCCTTGGTGCCCTGGGCCTGCCCGTGCGTGTGAGCGGTTTGCCGCCTGTTTCAAGCCTCATCGAGCTCATGTCCCACGACAAGAAGGTCCAATCGGGGCGGCTCAGGTTGGTCCTTCCCACCTCCGCGGGGCGGTGTGCCGTCGTCGATTCGCCCCCCCAAAGCGTGGTCGAGGCGGGGTGGCGGTCTATTGGGGCGAGGTGAAGATCGGGGTTTGCCCGAAAGCAATTTCAAGAGGGTGAAAGATCCAGTCCGATAGGTGATTCTACATGAGGGAGATATCCCTCATGGGGCCGGTGAGTTCTATCCCGGACCGCAGCGTGGACGGTGCAATAGAGGGGCACCTGAGTGCGTGACCTGAAGCGGACGGCCGCGGGCGCTTTCGTTGCGCCTGTTCTACACACCGAGGAGCAACGCGTGCGGACGATCACGATCATCAATCAAAAAGGCGGGTGCGGCAAGACGACCACGGCCATCAACCTGGCGGCATCCCTGGCCCGGGCCGGGCTTCGCGTGCTGCTGGTGGACATGGATCCGCAGTCGCACTGCGCCGCGGGCCTTGGAATTCCCGACAACCGCATCGACCTGGACATCGGCGACGCCATGCTCGCCCCCCCCACCCGCCCGCTCGATCCCGCGCGGCTGCTGTGGAACGCCGGCCGCAACCTGGACCTGGCGCCCAGCCGGATGAAGCTCGCCGGGCTCGAGGCCCTGCGGGGCGGCCTGGCCGAACGCCCCGACCGGGAACGTCGCCTTCAGAACGTGATCGAAAAGTTCGCAGGCGAGTACGACGTCGCCCTGGTCGACAGCTCGCCCTCCATCGGCCTCCTCACGTACAACGCGCTCTGCGCGGCCGACACCGTGCTGATCCCCGTCGAGACCGGGTATTTCTCGCTCCAGGGGGCGACGCGTCAGGTCAGCACGATCAAGAGCCTTGCCAAGCGGCTGGGAGTGAACCTCCAAACCTGGATCCTTCCCACGATCCACGACGAGACCAGCACCGTCGCCAGAGACCTCCTCGACGAGCTCCGCCGCCGCTTTGCCACTCACCTGGCCCCCGTGGTCATCCGTCGCGACGTCAAGCTGCGCGACGCGGCGAGCTTCGGGCAATCGATCCACGAGTTCGACGACCAGTCGACGGGCGCCGTCGACTACGCGAAACTCGCCGACTGGTGCGTCAAGACCTTCGCCCTGCGCGGGGGCGAGATGGTCCTCCAACGCGACATCCCGCTCGACGACATGCTCCCCGACTCCCCCAACGCCGACGGCAGCTCGCCCGAGACGATCACCCGTCTGGGAGGGGCCGACACCCGACAGCTCCGCAGCGCAACCCCGGCCGCCAGCGTCGAGCCCGCGCTGGCCACCTCGCCCACGACGCTCATGTCCGAGCTCAACTCGGCCCTCGAGCAGTCGGGCATGGCGTCGGACGCTCTGCCGAGTCTGTCCCGGGCCCAGGAGCTCGTTCAGCGCGCCCAAAAGATGATGCGCCGCTCGCCCGCCGCCCCCACCCTCAAGCTCACCGAAGGCATCGAGGTCAAGCCCGATCGCGCCGCCGAGACCGCTCGACGCCTCCTTGGCGTGCGACAGACCAGCCAGGGCGTCCTGTTCGTGCAGCCCCTGTCCCTCGGAACGACCGTCTCCATCGCCGGAAGCTTCAACGGTTGGTCCGCCACCACCACGCCCATGCACCGCAACGAGGAGCAGGGAATCTTCGAGCTCTGCCTCCCGCTCCCGTCGGGCGAGTACCAGTACCGCCTGGTCGTCGACGGCGTCTGGCGCGGGGACGAGCACAACGCCAACGTGTCGCACAACCCCTTCGGCGAACCCAACAATATCTGCGTCGTCAGACAGGTGTCCGAGGCGGTCGTGACAAGCGCATAGGTCGGCCTAGACTTTGAGCAACGATGTACGAAGGCCCGTCGCAAGCCCATGAACGATCGAAGAAGCCCGCTTCGGAACTCTCCCGATCGGCCAAGGCGCTCCTGTCGACGGTCGATCCCGCCGACGCCCTGACCGAGCTCTTTCTCGGCAGCGGACTCGCCGAACTCCGCTCCGACGCCTGCGACGACATCCCGCTGCCCCCGCTTCGACCCAGAGAGCAGAGCGAGACGCCCAGAACCTCGATCGCTTCCTTGCTTGCCACGCCCCCTTCGACCAGCCCAGGCACCCAAGCCTCGCCCGAGCCGGCCCGCACGCCCCAGCACTCCGCCGACCAGGAGATCTCGCGAAGCTGTGGGCATGTCGAGGTCGTGATCGTCGGACATCTGCCGGTACTCGCGTCGGCCTGGGTTCATCAGTACTCCAGAACACGCCAGCGAGGCCTCGACGAGCCCGTGGCCCTGCTCCGCCTCCGCGGAGGAAGCGCGTCACTCGATCTCCTTAGCAACGTCCCCCCGGCGAGCCTCCCCGAATTCGCCTCGCTCGAATCGGCCTGCCGCGCCGCCTCACAGCTCGCCAGACACTGGATCATCAGCACCGACGAAGTCTGGGAGCCCGAGACGGCCTCACGACCCGGTGTTTCCAGCGTCACGCTCCTCACCGGTGCGAACGACGCGGCCCTGGTCGCGTGCTACAGGGCCCTCAAGGGGCTTTGTCAAGCCGGTGGGGACGCTCTGGCCGCAGCCCTACGCGTCGTCTTCATGGGCGGGCCGCAGGATCGCGCCACGATCGCCGCCAAGCGGATCGCGGCCACCGCGGGCGTCTTTCTCTCGCGTCCAGTCAGCACCGAGGTTCTCCCCGACCGCATCGGACCCGGACGCTCGGTACCGCTGTTTGTCGGCACCTGCGAAGTCGCCCCGGCCGAAATGGTCGCACGCGTCACCGCCCTCGCGGGATCGACCCTCGAGACACGAGCGGCCGCGTCAGGCGTTGAAGTGCCCCGCGCCTCAACCACCACGGGGGACACGCTCTGGAAGCGAATTCCAGGACTCACCGGCGTCTCGCCGCGCTGCCCGCTGGCGCCCGACGTCGAACTTGCCGTGGGCGAGGGCGGCGAGGTGCACCTGCTCTCAACCGGGAGCGATGCCGCCTCGATCGACCGCGCGATGGGCGACCTGGCCGCCGCCGGCGCGTGGGTGAAAACCAACGCCCAGGTCCTGCGGGCCGCCATCCCCGAACTGGCCAAACGCGTCCAGGCCGCCGCGGGTGTCACCGTCCGCGAGCACCTGGTGACGACCAGCCCCAAGGCAGCGCGCCGACTCCTGGACACCCCCGTGCGCGTCCACATCTGCGTGGGCAGCCAGTCGCCCTTGATCGATCTCAACTGAGTCCAACGTCGGCACGCCTCGCCCGACGGTGACACCACCCATCGCCGCGCCTTTCTTGCTGCGCGTCCGGTCCACGCTCAAGACCGCTCGACCGGCACGGTCCGAGAACGTCAGTCCAAACTTGGGGGTGACCGATGGGATTGCGCCGGGCCGACGCGCGAATCCAACTTCGTGGCTCCCGGACGTGGCAGCGCGATCAAGTCGAGGCGGCGAAGTGTCGATGTGCCCGATGGGTGGAGAACCGCGTCGGGCGTTTGCCTCACGCCTGCTGTCTGTTCGGTCTTTGCGGAGCGCACGATGTCGACGTTGCCCGAACTCGCGGTGAGACAGACCCAGCGTCACGACGTGGCGCTCAAGGGCCAGGTGGCCATCGCGCCCGAGCACGCGGGCCTCGTGCGGCTGGCCCAATCGGCGGGCGGGAAGGACGGATGGATCGACGTCGACGTGGTCGATCTCAGCGTCGGCGGCCTGGCGCTGCTGTCGCCCGTGTTCATCCCTCGACATGTGATGGCAATCGTGCGGATCCTGGGAAGCGAGAGCGGCACCGTGCTCCTTGAGACACCCGCGACCGTGCAGCGGGTCGTGATGACCGATCGCAGGCCCATGTACCTCGTGGGATTCCACGTCACGCCCACGCCCGAATCGAGCGTCCAGATGAATCAGCTGCTCAAGAGGCTCGGTGACGAGGGAGTGACCTGACCGCGTCCGATCGAACACAAGAAGGGTGACTCGTGCAAGACTCGTCTCACTACATCGTGCGTGCACTGCTGGCCGAGGGCGTCGTCGGCGAGGCCGACGTCAAGCGTGCGCAGGAGCACGCCTCCACCATCGGCCGCGATGTCGTCGAGTCGCTCGTGGAGCTCGGGGTCGTCTCGGCACGCCGCCTCGCGATCGAACGCGCAAAGATCTGCGAGTACCCGTTCGTCGACCTCTCGCACTTTGAGATCGACTTCAACAACACCAAGCTCATCCCCAAGGGCGTCGTCGAACGCCTCATGTCGTTCCCGCTGTTCCTGATCGAGGGTACCGCCACAGTGGGGATGCTCGACCCCCTGAATCTCTCGGTCATCGACCAGCTGCGACAGTTCCTCAAAATGGACGTCGAGCCCGTGCTCTGCGACAGCGACCAGCTCCGGGCACTCATCGCCCGCGCCTACGGCCTCGCCGGCACCCAGGTTCAGGCCGCGCCCGTGGGCAAAAACTCCGACGGTGATGAGGACCTCACCACCGGCGAGGAGCCCATCGTCGCCGCCGTCAACCAGATTCTCGTCGGAGCCATCGAGGCCGGCGCCAGCGACGCCCACATCAACCCCGACGACCACGAGGTCTTCCTGCGCTACCGCGTCGACGGCGTGCTCCAGGCCCAGCAAGGCCCCGCAAAGGCCGCCCACCCAAACATCGTCCAGCGCCTCAAGGTCCTCGCCAAGCTCGACCTCACCCAGACACGAAAGCCCCAGGACGGCAAGTTCCGCTTCGTCCACAAGGACCAGGCCGTCGACATCCGCCTGAGCGTCCTCCCCACCATCCACGGCGAGAACGTGGTCATGCGACTCCTGCGCTCGGCCACCGCCATCGGCTCGCTCCGCGACCTCGACATGCCCGACGACATGACCGCGTGGTACGAGGAAGCCATCAACCGCCCGCACGGCATGATCCTGGTCACCGGGCCGACAGGCTCGGGCAAGACCACCACGCTCTACTGCGCGCTCCAGCACATCAACACGCCCGACCAGAACATCATGACCATCGAGGATCCCGTCGAGATCCGCCTCAACATGATCCGCCAGGTCCAGGTCAGCACCGAGATCGGGCTCACATTCGCCACCGCCCTCCGCTCCATCCTCCGCCAGGACCCCGACGTCGTCCTCGTGGGCGAGATCCGCGACGAAGAAACCGCCAAGATCGCCGTCCAGGCCGCCCTCACCGGACACCTGGTCTTCAGCACCCTCCACACCAACGACGCCGTGAGCTCGATCACCCGGCTCAAGGATTTCGGCCTCCCCGCGTTCGCCATCAACAACGCCCTGGTCTGCGTCATCGCCCAGCGGCTCGTCCGGCGCGTCTGCTCCCAGTGCGCCCAGACCGACCAGCCCGACACGCGTGAGATGGCGATCGTGGGCATCGATCCCGCCCGCGCAACTCAGCTCAAGAAGGGCATAGGGTGCGGCGCCTGCCGCTCGACAGGCTACAAGGGACGCGCCGGCGTCTACGAGATGCTCCGCGTCACCCCCAGAGTCCAAAGACTCATCGAGAAAGACTCGCCCGCGTCCGAAGTCAAAGCCGCCGCAGAGCTCGACGGCATGCGAGGCATGCTCAAAGACGGCGTCGAGAAAGCCCTCCGCGGCGTCACGACCGTCTCTGAGCTCATGAACCTGGTGACCGTGGCCGACGCCGAGATCGCCAGCCTGAGGTGCGCCGCATGAGCCTCCTTCGATTCGAGTACCTGGCAGTGTCCGCCGGCGGCGAGCGCCTCACCGGCGCGATCGAGGCTCCCAGCGAGCACGAGGCGTTCCGGCTCGTCTCCGCCAAAGGGCTGACCCCCGTGCGGATCAAGGAGCACGTGGAAAGGCCCCCGCTCTTCTCCTGGGGCCAGATCAAACCGGCCGACATCGCCAACCTCACCCGGGAGCTGGCGGTGCTGGTGCACGCGAAAATCCCCCTGGCACGTGGGCTCCTGAGCATCGCCGAGCACGAGGGCAAACCCGCCCTCAAGAAAATGGTCCGCCAGATCGCCATCTCGATCGAGGCCGGCTCGCCCATCACCGACGCGCTCTCGCAGCACAAGGCCGTCTTCGGCGAGGTCTACATCGAAACCATCCGGGCCGCCGAGCGCTCGGGCAACCTGCCGCTGGTCATCAGCCACCTCGCCGAGCTCCTCGAACGCCAGATGGAGATGAAGCAGCAGCTCAAGCGCGCCCTGACCTACCCCGTGATCGTGCTGGGCGTGGTGGCGCTGGCGATGGTCATCATCTTCGTGTTCGTCGTGCCCCGCTTCGCCAAAACGTTCGAGCAGCAGGGCGTTAAGCTCCCCCTGGTGACCCAGGTCGTCCAGGGCATCGGGCTCTCCGTCCAGCACTACTGGTTCCTCTACGTGGGCGTCATCGCCGCGGGCATCATCACCATCACCGCGATGTGGCGCAGCGCAACCGGGCGACCGATGCTCGAGCTCTTCTGCACCCGAATCCCCTACGTCGGACGCATCCTGCTCGCCGAGACCGCCGCCCGATTCTCCAGGGTCATGGCCATCGGCATGTCCTCGGGCCTCGACGTGATCGACGCGATCGAGGTCAGCGGCCGGGCCTCGGGCAAGCACGCCTTCCGCGAGGAAACAAAGACCATGGCCGACCGCCTGCGCGGGGGCGCGCAGCTCTCGGAGGTTCTCAAGTCGAGCCGCTTCATCCCCAACTTCGCCCGCCGCATGCTCGCCGCCGGCAAGGACGCCACCGAGCTGGCCAAGGCCTGTGACGTCGTCGGCTCGCACTACGACCGCGAGGCGTCGCACCTGATGAAAAACATCAACACGGTCGTCGAGCCGCTCCTGACCGTCGCCCTGGCCGCGATCGTGCTCGTCGTGGCGCTCTCTGTGTTCATCCCCATGTGGGAGATGGTGAGGATCAACAAATGAATTACCTGCTCAACCAGACCCGCCGCGCCTTCACGTTCATCGAGGTCGCCGTCGTCATCATCATCATCGGTATCCTCGCCGCCATGGTCGTCCCCAAGTTCTCCAGCGTCACCGACGACGCCAAGGCCGCCTCCGTCCAGGGAACCCTCGGCGGCGTCCGTGCCGCCATCGCCGGCTTCCGCACCAGCGCCCTGCTCTCCTCAAAGCCGCCCTTCCCCACGCTCGTTGAACTCAACACGCTGGGAACCGTCCTCCAGCAGCCCGTGCCCGCAAACCCCTTCACCAACCAGACCGCCGTGCAGATCGTCTCGGCCCTGGCCGCGGCCAATCGCACCACCTCCAACGAGTCGTCCTACGGCTGGAACTACTTCGTCGACAACTCCTCAACCCCCCCCACCGCCATCTTCTACGCCAACTCCACCGCAACCACCACCGTCAAGAACGCCGCGGGGGCATTCCTCACCGCCAACAAGCTCTGAGCCATGACCCTTCCAGGCGCAACAATCCGGTTTCCTCGCGGGCCCCGGGCGTTCACGCTCGTCGAGCTCATGACCGTCGTGCTGATCGTCGGCATCCTCGCCGCAACCGCCATCCCAGCCTTCGGAACCCTCTCCTCGTCGCGCCGCGCCGCCGCCGCCAAGGAAGTCGCCAGATTCCTCCTGGTCGCTCGCTCGTGCGCTCTGGCCTCGGGAAGACCCACCGGTGTCAAGTTCGACGCCGGCTCCGCCCTCACGATCGTCAACATCCCAACCCCAGGCGCACCACCCGGCGCCATGATCGACCCGCTCGGACAGCCCGAGCCGACCATCGCTCTCCCCGGCCTCTTTAACGGCGTCAATGTCGAATCCGTCGTCCTGGGCGACTCCACCTCCGGCAACGTCACCCTCTGGTTCGCCTACGACGGCACGCCCCAGACCCGCACGTCGAGCGGCACGCTCGGATCGGCGTGGGTCAAGGACGCGACAATCACCTTCACGGGCAACGCAACTCTCACAGTGCGCCGAGGATCGGGGTTGATCGAATGATGCCCGCCCGTCATCTCCGCCGCGGCGCGACCCTCATCGAGGCCGTCGTCGTCGTGCTGGTCCTGGCCATCGCCGTGCCGCCCACGCTCTCGTGGCTGGGCGAGGCCGCCTCGCGCCGGGCCGACTCCATCAGCGTCGTGCGGGCCACCGCCCTGGCCAACGTCGTGATCGAGCAGGTGATGTCCGACTCGGTCACAAGCGACATCGGCCTGACGCCCGCGACATACACCGACACCGCCACAACCGGCCTCTTCGCCCGCATGTCGGGGACGTCCAGCTTCTACTCGGGGCAGGGGTTCAACTGGTCGCTCTCGTTCAGCGGACTCCTTGGGCCCACGCTGGTCGCGACGGGCGACACCGCAAAGGACCTCTACCGAAAGGCCACCGTGACAGTGACCTACACCGATTCGTCGGGCACCGCCCGGGCCCTGGCGACGACGATGGTGGTGGCCAAGCCATGAGAACAAAGGCCCGCACCAGGCACCCTCGCGGATTCACGCTCGTGGAGTGCGTCTGCTCGATCACCATCATCGCCGTCACCGCGGCCATCGTGATGCCGACGATCGACAGTGCCGCCACGGGATACGTCAACGCCAGCAAGGCCCGCGACGTCAGCGAGGGCACCGCGTACGCCCTGGACCGCTGCGTGGCGGTCCTGCGGGACACGCCCCCGTCAACGACCAGCGGGATGATGGACATCACGACCGCAACCTCGACGAGCGTGCAGTTCGCCGACAAGCGCGGGCTCTCACTCGTCGGTACCACGCTGAACCTGATCGGTACCGACGGCGCTTCCGTCCCCCTCCTGCGCAACGTGACCTCCTTCTCAATCGCTTACCTGGACCAGGACGGCAAGACCAGCGTGCTGGCCACGCCGGGCAAGACCTGGCGGTACAACATCACCATCGTCGCGTCGGGCTTTGAGCTGCGCGGCGGAGCCTTCATCCGGGCGAGGTTGCTTGGGACATGACCACGACGAACACCACAATCCCTTCGAACAATCGCCGCGGAGCCGCCGTCGCCGCCGTCGTCCTGCTCATCGCCGCCGTTCAGATGGTCGCCATCACCAGCGTGGGCGGCGGACGCCACGACGCCGATCAGGCCATCCGCAGGGTCATGACCCAGCGGGCCTACTTCGCCGCCGACTCGGCCGCCCTCATCGCCTGCCGGCAGGCCCAGAGCGGCCAGACCCCGCCCGCCGCAGGCACCACGCTCGTGGTCGGCAACGCGACCGCCACCTTCAAGCAGACCACCGGAGCCCTGACCGCGGGCGACATCGTCGTCGAGGGAAAGGCGGATAACTCGGCCAGGCGCGTCAAGATCTCGCTGAGCACCTCGGTTCCGTGACGACACGCCGAGACCGACGCGGCCAAAGTCCGGCCCCCAATGGTCCGATTAACTCTCTGGACGACATCCCGAAATGAGGCCGCATGCTGGGACGAACGAAGATCAAGGTGGTGCTCTCTCCGACGGCGCTGGAAGTCTCGCTGGCGGGGCGCAGCGCCACTCAGACAATTGAACTCGATCAGAGCGAGTGGGACTCGCACTGGAAGGGCGCGCTGACAAGCCTGGACTCGGCGCTCGAGACCGCCCTGGCAAAGCTGGGCGTCAAGAGCGGAACCGCCGACGTGTGCTACCAGAGCGCCGGCGCGACCGCCGAGCTCGTGACCATGCCGCTGGAGGCCAGGGAGGCCGCCGGCGCGGCGATGCTGCGCCTTCGCGAGGCCATCCCCGGCGCCGGAATCGACGCGCCCGCGGTCCTCACGCCCGTCCCCACCCGAAAGTCGAGCAAGAACGGTGAAGCCAGATCGTCGCTCTTCTCAGTGGCGGATCGCGCCGAAACGACCGAGGCACTCTCGGCGTGGCTTGGGCGGGCCGGGCTCACCCCCGGCGCGTTCACTCCCTCGAGCGCCGAGCTGCTGCGATCGGCCGTCGCGGCGGTCATGGCCTGGACCGAACCCAAGACCATCGTCGTCTTCCACCTCGGCCGCCACGGCTCCGGCATCGCCGGCGGCAATTCCGGCAACGTCCTCTTCGCACGAGGCATCGGCACCGGATACGAGATGCTCATCGAGGCGTACGCCCGCGCCATGCGCGCGTGCGGCGTCGAAAGCGCCGACGCCGCGACCCTCCTGTTCCGCACCGGCATTCCCGCACGCGATCGCGTGATCGACGAGGGCTCGGGCGTCCGCGGCGACCGAATCGCCCCGCTCCTCCAGCCCGTCCTCCAGAGACTCGCCATCGAGATCAAGCAGACCCTGCGCTTCGGCCTTCCCGAGGGAGAGGCCGCCCGCGTCTCCCTGGTCCTGGCCGGTCCGGGTGCGGCGATCCATGGCCTTGCCGAAGTCCTTGGTGCGCAGATCGACATCTCCGCGGCTCCCATCGCCCCTCAGCACGCCCACGGCGCAACGCGAGCCGCGGGCTCGCTTGTTGTCGCCCTGACTCCGATGTCTGTACGCCTTGCACGCTCTCGCGTCGGCCTGCGGATGGCCGTCCAGCTGGGGGCCGCGGCCGCGGCACTCTTTATCGCCAGCGACTTCACGATGTCCAGGCGGGCGCTGGCAAGCGTGCGGGACGAGATTCGCGCCAACGAGTCCTCCATCGAGCAGGTCAAGGCCAACAAAGACCGGGAGACCCGTCTGGGCGTCCTGCGCGACCGGCTGGGCCGCTACGACCAGTTCCTGTACGCCTCGGTGGGCGAGAAGGCGAGCCTTGCCGGCGCGGTCGCCGAGATGACACGCCTCAACTTCGAGGGACTCAGAGTCGCCGAACTCGTCGCCTCGCACGCCAACGACGGCGTGATGCTCGCGATGAAGGGATCGCTCCCCATCGACGGGCAAGGCAAGGACCGGCTCTCGGGATTGATGGAACGCCTGGCCGCCTCGCCCATGTTCGAGAGCGCGAACCTCATCTCCAAGCAGAGCTCGACCACCGGGGCCGATCCAATGGTGACTTTCTCCCTGATGCTCAAGCTCGTGGCAATGGATCCCGACGAGCCCACGGGAACGAAAGTTCAAAGCGTGGTGACCGGCGGGGCGCCCCGTGGAGGAGGATCACAATGATCAGCGTGGAATCGATCACCAGGCGATGCTGGTCGCAGACACTCGCCGGCGCGATCCTCGCCGGCGGCGCGTGGTACCTGGCTCTGCACTCATCGGCCTCCGACCTTGGCACGGCGCGAGCCGAGCTGGCCGCTCAGCGCCTCCTGCTCAAGGACGCCGGCACCGGCGAGACCCCAACGACCAAAGACTCCACCGAAGCGGCGATGCACGCGCAGGAGGCTCGGTTCAAGTCCCTCGCACTCGAAGGACCCGAGCCCGAGAAGCTCTACGACGCAATCGTGGCCGCGGCGAGCGAGTGCGCCGTGCGCATCGATCGCCTCAACCCCTCGCGCAACACGACCCGCGGACGCGAGATCGAGACCAAGACCGGGATCGCCGTGGGAACCATCGATTTCTCCATGGAATTCCGCGGAGAGTTCGCCGGAGCAGTCAAGTTCCTCAACCAGGTCGAGACAGGCCTGGGCATCGTGCGGGTCAACACCCTGCGCATGGTGCCCGAGCGCTCGCCCGACGGCGTGCTGATCGTCGTGGCGAACATCGAGACGTCTCACTTCAAGCCCCAGACTCCCCTGCCGGTCCGCACCCAGGAGAAGCCCAGGTCATGATGCCCTCCGAACAACGTGCCCTCAGGCTCTCCTACGTGGCGGCGCTCGCGCTGCCGCTCATGACCGTCGGCGGCGTCCGCACGGCCTGGCTGGCCCAGGGTCCCGCCAAAGCCGGCGCAACTCAGGTCAAGTCGGCCGAACGCAAGGGCGGTTCCCAGGAGAACGACAAGGCCCCGCCTCCCGTCGCTCGCCGCCCCCAGGACGATCTCGCACGGGCGATCACCGCGACCCTGACCAACCCGCTGGGACCCTGCCCCTTGTTCGTGCCCGAGATCCACAGGACCGCGGCGCCTCCCTCCCCCTCGGACATCCCGGGCATCCCGATGGTCGCCGTGGCCGACTTCCGCCTCACCTCCATCGCCACCGGCGGACGCGAGCTCATGGCCGTCATCGACGGCCGCGTGCGGCGCATCGGTGACGAGGTTCGTGAGGGATGGAAAGTCGAATCGATCGACCGGGTCGCCCAGACCGTGACGTTCTCCGGCCCCCTGGGGCGGTCGACGGTGGCAAGGTTGAGGCCCGACGACAAGCGGTAATCGCGGCGGGTTCGCCTAAACTCACGGGTGAGCGCCACACAGTTCCAGGTGATAGTCATCGGCGGCGGACACGCGGGCGTTGAGGCCGCGTGGGCCGCCGCGAATCTGCTGCGCGGTCGGGGGTCTCCCGCAGAGCAAAGCGTTGCCCTGGTCAGCCTCGACCCCTCGAAAATCGGCGTCATGTCGTGCAACCCGGCGATCGGCGGGCTGGCCAAGGGGCAGCTTGTCCGCGAGATCGACGCCCTGGGCGGGCTGATGGGTCTGGCCACCGACGCCACCGGCATCCAGTTCAAGATGCTCAACGCGAGCAAGGGGCAGGCGGTCTTTGGCCCCCGGGCCCAGTGCGACAAGCACGCCTACGCCCGGACCGTGCAGGAGATGATCGCCGCGACCCCCGAGATCCAGGTCATCGCCGGCAGCGTTGAAGAGCTCGTGGTGGTGGACGCAAAGATCAAGGGCGTCGTGGTCCGGACCGGCCAGGAGCAACTCGAGCTCGCGTCCCAATGCGTCGTGCTCACGACGGGAACGTTCATGCGCGGGCTCATGCACACGGGCGAATCAAAGAGCGAGGGCGGACGCTTCGGCGAGGCGTCGGCCGTGGGGATCTCAGGCTCTCTGGCGGCGCTTGGGTTTGAGCTGGGCCGTCTCAAGACCGGGACGCCGCCCAGGCTTCGCAGGGGCTCATTGGACTGGGAAGGCATGCCCTCCGACCTGGGCGACGACGCGCCCGTGCCGTTCAGCGACCTTTCGGCGACCGCCGCGGGAGGACTCACGCCCTTCGCGTCACTGGATCGGTTTCCGGTTCTCACCCAGGTCGAGTGTCGCCAGACCCAGACCACCGCCGCGTCGCACGAACTCATCCGTGCCAATCTGCACCGCGCGCCGATGTTCACAGGGCAGATCGAGGGTGTCGGGCCCAGGTACTGCCCGAGCATCGAGGACAAGGTCGTCCGCTTCGCCCAGCGTGATTCGCACGCCGTCTTCCTCGAGCCCGAGTCGCTCGACGACGACTGGATCTACTGCAACGGGATCTCGACGAGCCTGCCGGCGGAGGTTCAGACCGCGATCGTCAGGTCCATGCCCGGATGCGAGCGAGCGGAAATCCTGCGCTTTGGCTACGCGGTCGAGTACGACATGGTCAGGCCCCACCAGATCCTGCCCACCGGCATGACACGCCTGGTGCACGGGCTGTTTCTGGCCGGACAGATCAACGGCACCAGCGGGTACGAAGAGGCCGCGGCCCAGGGGCTCGTGGCGGGAGTGAACGCGGCACGACTCGCGATCGGCGAGGCGGAGTTCACGCTGGGGCGCGATCAGGCGTACATCGGGGTGCTCATGGACGACCTGGTGACCAAGACGCCCGTCGAGCCCTATCGCATGTTCACCAGCCGCGCGGAGTATCGCCTCCTGCTCAGGGCCGACAACGCCGCTGATCGCCTCACGCCCATCGCCGGCTCGCTCGGACTCCTCACCGGAACGCTGGGCAGCATGCGCCGGGCTCGCTTCGCCGAGCGCAGGGCCCTCAGCGCGCGGCTCGATCGCGCCATCGACTCGGGCAGGCACGCCGGAATGTCCATCGACAAGGCGATCCGCACGCCCCAGTGGGAGGTCGCGGACTTTGGCCGGTGGCTCACCTCGGTCGATCCCGATCTTGCGACGTCGGCACGCGCCCATCGCATGCTCGAGACCGCCCACGCCAACCGCAAGTACGCTCCGTTCGTCGAGCGTGCCCTGCTTGAGATCCGCAGACAGGCCCAGACCGAGCACCGCGGCATCCCCGACGACATGCCCTACGACAGCATCCAAGCGCTCCGGACCGAGGCCCGCGTCGCTCTGTCACGATTCCGCCCCCGCACGTTCGGCCAGGCCGGGCGCCTCGAGGGCATCACGCCCGCGGACCTGACCCTACTTTCCGTCCTCGTGAAGAAGCACCGCCAGGGCGGTCCCACGGATGAAAGGCTCCCCCATTGATCCTGCTCGCGCTCGCCGAAGTCGATTCCGCGAATCCTGGCGTCCCGCTCGCGCGTGACCTCATGATCATCCTGCTCGTCGCGGCGCTGGTCTCGACGCTCTTCGCCAAGGTCAAGCTCGAGGCGATCCCGGGCTACCTGCTCGCGGGCGCCCTCATCGGTCCCCACGCGCTGGGCGCCATCCAGGACAACCACCGCGTCGAGCAGATCTCCGATCTGGCGGTCATTCTCCTGATGTTCGGCATCGGCCTGCACCTGGACGCCGGACACATGGGCCGCGGCGTGGTGCACATCCTGGGCGTGGGCGCCATGTCCACCGTCGCCACGACGCTGGTCGCGTGGCCGATACTCCTTTGGCTGGGCCTTCCCGCGCCCGCGGCGCTCGCCGTCGCCATGGCCCTTGCGATGTCGTCGACGGCGATCTTCGTCCGCGTCGTCTCGGCCCGCCGCGAAATGCGCACCATCCATTCCCGTGTCGGCCTGGGCGTGTCGATCGTCCAGGACCTGGCGACCGTCGTCGTGCTGGGACTTCTGCCCCTCATCGCCCGGTGGAGCGGCGCCGGCGTGCCCCTGTCGACTCCCCAGGACGAATGGTATCGAGGGCTGCCGCCCGCCCTTGAGTTTCTCTCCCGCGCGGGCATCAGCATCGGCGGAATCGTCGCGCTGGTCACCGTGGGGCGGTACGTGCTCCCGGCGGCCCTTCGCGCCATCGCGGCCACGGGCTCGTCCGAGCTGCTCATCGTCTTCTCAGGGTCGGTCGCCCTCGCCGCGGCGGTGGGGACACGCGTGCTTGGCTTCTCGGCCGAGATGGGGGCGTTCCTGGCGGGATTCCTGCTCGCCAGCACGCCCTTTCGCCACCAGCTCGCGGGCCAGCTCGCCCCCATGCGCGACATCCTCATGGCCGTGTTCTTCACCGCGGTGGGCCTCAACGTTGACGCCCGGCTGGTCGTGGAGAACTGGGGCGTCGTGGTCTTTGGGTCCATCGGGCTCATCGCCCTCAAGACCCTGAGCATCGGTCTCTCGGGGTGGACCCTGGGCCTCACGCCCAGATCGGCGCTGCTGTCGGGCATCTACCTGGGCAACGCGGGCGAGTTCGCGCTCGTCGCCCTCGCGCCGGCCGTGAAAATGAACATCGTCACCGACGACGCGGGCGCCCTGGTGATCGCCGTCGTCATCGCCTCGCTGATCCTCAGCCCCATGCTCATCGGACCCGCACACCTCCTGGGCAATCGAATGCTCGGCTGGCCTCTGGCCAGCTGGATCGACCCCGCGTCGCTGCGCGAAGACGCTGCCCAGCGGACGGCCAAAGGCCTGGCGTCCGACGAGCTCAAGGGGCACGTGGTCGTCGCCGGATTCGGGCCCGCGGGAAGGGCCGTCGCCGATCGACTGGAAATCGCGGGCGTGACGGTGACGGTGATCGAACTCAACGCGAAGGTGGTCGAGCGCCAGGCACAGATGGGCAAGCGCAAGGTCGTCTTCGGTGACGCGACCAACACCGAGGTGCTCGAATCGGCGGGGGTGCGGACGGCCGCGGCAGTCGTCATCACCGTCCCTGACGAGGAAGCCGCCCTGCGTGCCACGGGCGCGGTGAAGGCGATGAACCCCGGGGTGTACGTCGTCACGCGGACGAGCTTCCTGGCCGGCTCGTTCCGGGCCCAGCAGCTTGGAGCCGACCATGTCACCGTCGACGAGGTCGCCGTCGCCGAGACCCTCCAGCGGGAGGTGCTCCAGCGGCTCAAAGCACGCGGGATCGTGACGACCCCGACGACGTGAGCGCGGACCGCTCGATCAAAAAAGCAAACGGGCGGCCCGCAAAGGCCGCCCGTCTGGGTTTGAATCATGTCAGAACCGCGACGTCTTAGCGACGACGACGCAGGGCGCCCAGGCCGGCGAGGCCCAGAAGACCCATCGTGCCCGGAGTCGGAATGCGGGTGCCGCCGATGACGATGTTGTCAACGCGGTTGGTGCCCGCGCTGGCGACCGTGCCGCCGTTGGCGGACACGGTGCTGTTCATCATCATGCGGAAGTAAATCGTTGCCTGATTGTCCAGGCTCGCGGGGCCGGCGACGGGCGCGAAGGTGTAGATCGCCTGGTAGGTGCCGGCCGACCAGACGGGGTTTGGCGCGGCGTTGGCGAGCACGCTGTACTGCGCGCCGATGTTGGCGAACGTGATGCCATCGGTGCTGCACTGGAGCATGAAGTCACGCGGGCCGGTGTTGCTGGAGGTCTGATCCCAGGTGATCGAGATTCCCGAATAACCGGCAGAGCTGGTCGAGAACTGGTAGTAGTCACCCACGCCCCAGTTGTTTGAGCTGAACGACTCGACCGAGCCGTTGCCCGACGGGTTGCTGTAGGCCGTGGCGCTCGAGACGTGCGAGCCCGACGCCTGCGAGATCCCGGCGTAGAAGCCAGCCTCGGCAGTGTGCAGACCAGCGGTCACCGGGACGGACGTCTCAAACGTCCAGCGCGCCAGATCATCCGCGTTGGCAGCGGCGGCGAGGCCGGCAACCAAAGAAACAGCCAGGACAGAAATCTTCATTCTCAAGTCTCCTATGGAAAGCCTCTCTCGTGTGCACCGTTCCTCCTGAGAACGGGGCGCTTGTCTCTTGGGGTCCAGTGTAGTCGATAATGGCCGAACGCATCCCCCAAAAGTGTAGCTTTTTTGATGAACCTTGTGTGAAGCTGGGTGGTTTGGGTGGCACGGCGGCATACTTTGCTTCTGTTCGGGTTCATTACCGGAGCCCCCTCTCCGCCCCGCCGCAGCGTGAAGCCCTCCGGCGAGTCGCTATCCTGAGGCCAGAACGAGCCAAGGAGGGCCCGAGCGATGGCAAATCCGGTGATGGACCACCCAATCGAGACGAGAAAGAGTGCCGTGAGCAAATCCAAAGCAGCCCCGCGCGCCACCGCCGAATCGATGGCGACCAAGCAGCGCGACATCTCGGTTTCGGAGTTTTTCGCCAAGAACCGGCACCTGTTGGGTTTCGACAACCCGCGCAAGGCGCTCCTGACCACGGTCAAGGAGGCGGTGGACAACTCGCTCGACGCGTGCGAGGAGGCGGGGATCCTGCCCGACATCACCGTGGTGATCGAGGATCTTCAGCCCGACCGGGGGCGCGAGGCCAAGCAGTCGCGGTACCGGATCTCGGTCGTCGACAACGGGCCGGGGATCGTGCGCAAGCAGGTCGAGAATGTTTTCGGGCGTCTGCTCTTTGGGTCCAAGTTCCATCGGCTCAAGATGTCGCGCGGGCAGCAGGGCATCGGCATCTCGGCGGCCGGCATGTACGGGCTGATCACCACCGGCAAGCCCATGCTGATCCAGACGCGCCCCAAGGCCAGCGACCAGGCGCACCACATCGAGCTGGCGATGAACACCAAGACCAACCGGGCCGAGGTGACTGTCGACGAGGAGACCGACGACTTCCCGCTCTCGCGCCTCCGCAACCTCACGCCCGGAACGCGCGAGCTGGCGAGCACCGGCGAGTTTCTCTCGCACAAGGACTACCCGACGGGCACGAGCGTCTCGATCGAGCTCGAAGGTCGTTACCAGAAGGGGCGAGGCTCCGTCGACGAATTCCTCGAGCTGACGGCCATCGCCAACCCGCACGCGAAGATCACACTGGTCCCCCCCACCCGCGAGAGCGCGGCGGAAGAGGAACTGATCCCGGCCGCACAGCGCAAGCCTGGCGCACCTCAGCCCGCGTCCCCGTCCGCGCCCACCGAGTCCGCAGCAGTCGCGCCCCCGCCCGCACAGACGACAGAGATCTCCGGCGTCATCGTCTTCCCGCGCGGGGTGATGGAGCTTCCGCCCGAGACCAAGGAGATCCAGCCGCACCCCAAGGGGATCGAGCTGGGCATCCTGTTGCAGATGCTCAAGGACTTTGAGGTCAGCGACAAGGGCGGCACGCTGTACAATTTCCTGCAGGACAAGTTCTGCCGCGTGTCGGCGTCGACGGCCTCGGATTTCTGCGACAAGATCAGCACCAAGGCCAGCAAGGTGACGAGCAGGACCAAGGTCTCGGAGATCGAAGGGCCGCAGGTCGAGGCGTTGTACAAAGTGTTTCAGGAGGCCAAGCTGGCGCCGCCGCCCACGGACTGCCTGGCGCCCATCGGCGTGCAACAGCTGCTCAAGGGGATGTTCAAGGGCGTGCGGGCGGAGTTCTACTCGGCGAGCACGCGTGAGGCCGAGGTGTACCGCGGGCGGCCCTTCCAGATCGAGGCGGCGATCGCCTTCGGGGGCGAGCTTCCCGGCGACGAGTCGGCACGGGTGATCCGCTTTGCCAATCGCGTGCCCTTGCTCTTCCAGCAGTCGGCGTGCTCGTCGTTCAAGAGCGTGACGGAGACGAACTGGCGGAACTACGACCTCCAGCAGCCGCGGGAATCGCTGCCGGTGGGCGCGCTGGTGATCATGATCCACATGGCGAGCGTGTGGGTGCCGTTCACGAGCGAGTCGAAGGAAGCGATCGCCGACTACGACGAGATCCGCAAGGAGATGAAGCTGGCGCTGATGGAGTGCGGACGCAAGCTGGGAACGTACCTCAAGAAGCGTGCGAAGATGCGCCGCGAGGGCGAGCGGCGCGACGTTTTCCAGAAGTACATCGGCGAGATCGCCAAGGCGTGCAACTCCATCGCGGGCGTCGACACCAAGAAGTTCTACGACGCGCTCCTGGAGCAGGCCAAGGCCAAGACGGCGATCGCCGATCTGGAACTCGACGAGGACGGCAAGGCGATCAAGGATGATGCGGGCGATCAGGACGGCGTGATCATCGTCGCGCCGCCGGAGTCCGCGATCAGCAAGTCTCAAAGCACACCTCCATCCAAGGGTGGCAAGGCCGATCCCTTCGCGATGACCAAGGCCGAGGCCGCGGCCCTCAAGGTGCATGCCTTGGGCCAGTCGGACGAGCCCAGGCTGATCGAGACCGATCCGGTGAAGCGATCCAAGCCCAGCGGCAAGTCGTCGGACAAGCCGAGTGCCAAGGCGGCAATCAAGCCCGCGGCGGCTCCCGCGGCCAAACCTGTCGCAAAACCCACGCCGGCGCCGTCCGCGCCGATCCCGGCGTCCAAGCCCAAAGTCCGACTTGACCTCAAGACGGGCAAGGTCACCCGCGTCGACGAGCCCGGTCTCTTTTAATCCGCGTGGCCCGTCACAAGGGCTTCGCCTTGGGTGCAGCGACATTGAGGGTCACGCCGAAGACCTGGGTGAAGACATCGCCTTTGGCCTTGGCCGCGCGAATCTCGGCTTTGGCGGGGGTCGCGGCGGTGACGACGATCTCGGCGGCCTTGCGACCGATGGTGACCTTGGCCCGGGCGACGGTCTGGGTGTGGCTGCGGTCGAGGCCGTCGGCGAGGCGGAGGATGGCGGTCAGGGTCCGCACGAGGTCCTGGTCGCGTTTGTTGAGCGAGGCGAAGAGGTTGTGTGATTTGCGCGGGCCGGTCCGGCGGTGGTAGCGGGCGAGGTTGGCGAGGATGACCGACTCGCGCTGGTCGAAGCCGGGGAGCTCGGCGCACAGGATCATGTCGCGGCTGTGCTTGTGGTGGCGTTCGAAATCCACGACGGTGCCGATGTCGTGGAGCACCGCGGCCGCCTGGAGCAGCTCGAGCGCCCTGGGCTCGTGCTTGCGGGCGCGTTTGACGGCGGGTGTTTTCTTGAGCTGTCCGAAGATCGAGGTGCACAGTCGCGTGACGTGCTCGGAGTGGTCGCGCTCGTAGCGGCAGCGCAGGGCGAAAGCCCGCACGCCATCCATCGCCGGGACCGGCGGCGTGCCCAGACCTTCGGCCAGGGACCAGCAGATGCCCTCGCGGATGCCGCCGGCGTGGGCGTGCACGGTGTCGATGCCCATGAGGTCGGCCATGCGCTCGAGGACCACGAGTCCGGCGAAGAGGATCTCGGCCCGATCGGCGGGCAGGTTGGCGGCGATGGGCGGGAGCGTGGGGGCCGCGCTGCGAAAGGTCTGGATCAGTTGCTTGAGCGAGGTGTGATCGACCGACGAGTCCTGCTTTTTGCCAGGGCGCGCGGGATGGGCGAGCGATGCGACGGCGGTCACGGTGCCGCCGGTGCCCACGAGCACGGCGGGCTTGACGGGAGCGGCCTTCAAGGCCTGGGCGATGAGGCGATCGACGTGGTGGCGGAAGCGAGGGAACTGCTTGGTGGCCATGGCGGTCCACCCGCCGAACTCGGTGGTCAGCATCACCGCGCCCAGGGGGACCGAGACGGCGCGGATGGGCATGGCGTGGGCGGCGAAGACGAGCTGGGCGCTGCCGCCGCCGATATCGAGGGCGGCGGCGGGGAGGTCGGAGATCTCGAATCGCCGGGCGAGGGAGAGGTACGCGAGGCCGCCCTCCTGCTGGGGTGAGATGACCTCGAGGCGGACGCCGTGCTCCCGGAGCACGAGGTTGACGAGTTCGTGGCCGTTGATGGCGTCGCGGACGGCGGCGGTCGCGACGGCGCGGATTGCCTTGGCGTTGAGGGACTGGGCTCGCTGCACGAATTGTGCGATGGCCTGGGCCGAGGCCTCGATGGCGTCGGAGGAGAGGCGCCCGCCGGGGCGAAGGCCTTTGGCGAGCTGGGTGGGTTCGCGTTCTTCGGCGACGACCTTGAAAGCGCCGCCCGGGCCGACATCGGCGACCATCAATCGCACGGCGTTGCTGCCGGCGTCGATGGCGGCGACTCGGGTTGGGTGGGCTCCGGGCATGGGGGCATCCTAATTCACTCGAGGGCGGCTTGCGCTAAATCTGCGGGTTGCGGCGCAAGTCTCTGGTCGATTTCATCCCTGCCCGCGAGAGGCGTACCATCACTCCCCCATCGAAGCCCTCGGGCTGTCGGGGCTCGGGATTCCCGCACGGTGATTGTGCGGAGTCGAGCCCCCCCAAGGCATCGGCGGGCGCTGACCCGAGGGACTTTCCATGGCCGACAACACACCGAACCCCGAAAACCGCCAGATCCAGCTCCGCATCGACGAGACCCGGATGTCGACGACGTACGCGAACACGATCCGCACGTCGACGACGCCCGAGGAAGTGATTCTCGACTTTGGGATCAACATCCCGCAGCAGCAGGGCACCGAGCAGTTCCTGAGCTTCAACGTGGGGAGCCGTGTGGTGATGAACTGGGCCGGGGCCAAGCGTCTGGCGATGAGCCTGGTGAACGTGGTCCGCCAATACGAGCAGGCCAACGGCGAGATCCAGGTGCAGGCCCGCCAGGGCGGCGCCCCTGCGGGCGGCCCCAAGCTCTCGCAGTAATCGCCGGTTCCCCAATCCGTGACCGATCGCACCGAGGGGTTTCCCCCCTCGGTGTTTTTTCGCCCGTACAGGCGGGTGGCGGGGTGCCCCATAACACCGGGGAGATTCATGGCCGAGCCGGCGCGCTCCGATCCTGCAACATGACTTACACCGACCGGTTTGCCCTCGTCCGTGAGCACTTCCACACCATCAAGCCGCAGCGGGCGTTGCTCAGCGAGCTGGTGGTGAGGCGTCTGGGCGGGCTGAGCGCGACGACGCGGAGGTTCACGACGGGGCGTGAGACGGAACTGGCGGGGGAGTTTGCCAAGGCGATGTGGAAAGTTGTGTATGGCTCGGCGGATCTTGGTGACTGGGAGGCGCCGCTGCTCGCGCTTGGGGAACATCAGGCGGCCCGGGGCGTGCGCGCGGAGCATTACGCGATCTTCAAGGGCGAGATGCTGCAGGCGCTGGCGGATGTGAGCGGGGGCACGTGGACCGAGTCGCACGCGGAGGCATGGGACTCGTTTTTGCACTGCGTGTGCGGTTTGTTGATTCGCGGCGGGTCGCGGGCGGAGAGGGTGCGGAGGGCGGCGTGAGACGCGTTGCCATTCAAGGACGACATTGAAGAGGCCACAGATGTCCCAGATGAGCACAGATGGGCCCAGGTGAAGTCGTCGAGAATCGCGGTTTTCGAGGCGAGTCATTCCGATCCACTCCATCGGCGCCACGCGAATCACGACGCCTCTGGGCCGACCCCTACGGGGTCGAATCGCGAAGCGCGACTGTTCCGGGGGCTGCGCCCCCGGCTATTGACGCTCAGACCTGCGGCCTGAAATGCAACGAATGGCATGAGATGTCGCGTTTGGCGCTTCAGTTCACGGTGTTGCCCTTCGGGGTCCAAGGCAAGGAGATTCGCCCGCAGTTCACGGCGTTGCCTGAAGGGGTGCGCGAGACTGGCAGCTCCAATTCTGATCACGGTGGTATCATGATTCCGATTTCGCGTTTTGGACCTTTGATCATTCGGCACTTTGGTACCTCCCATGCTCATTCGCGATGCTGCTGCCGATGACCTTGCGGGCATCTTCGAGATTTACGATCGGGAGGTGCTGCACGGGACGGCCACGTTTGAGACGGTGCCCAAGACGCCCGCGGAGCGCGTGGAATGGCTGGCCGCGCATAGGCCCGCGGCTCATCCGGCGATTGTGGCTGTGGAGCCCGACCATGGGTCGAGCCGTGTTTTGGGGTGGGCCACGCTCTCGGCGTGGTCGGCACGGTGCGCGTATGCGCGGGCGGCGGAGAACAGTGTGTATGTGCATTTGTCGGCACGGGGGCGGGGCGTGGGGCGTGCGCTGCTGGGCGAGCTTTTGGTGCGTGCGCGGGCGGCGAACCTTGCGGTGATCATCGCGCGGATCGCGGAGGGGAACCCGGCGAGTGTGCGGCTGCACGAGAGCGCGGGGTTTGAGACGATCGGGGTGATGAGGCGGATCGGGGAGAAGTTTGGGAGGGTGCTGGATGTGAGGATGATGGACCTGCACCTGGATGGTGGGCTGGGGTGAGGAGGGGAGACCCGATGAAGACGTGCCTCCCCGCCCCCACCC
>CAYHQQ010000041.1:34489-36809 GCA_964358855.1 uncultured Phycisphaeraceae bacterium | reverse complement strand
CCCCAGCAATTGCCCTCGCCCAACACACCGCTACCCTGCCCACTCCACCCACCACTCCCGCTCCCCCCACGCCCCCCACTCCCGCTCCGCCCGCCCCACCCGCCGAGCCCGAAGCCCGCGGCGAGCAGGCCTCCTCCTTCGCGCTCGTCCTCGACCCCTCCGCGCACAAGTCGCCCTTCACCGGGCGCGTCTATCTCGTCTTCTCCACCTCCCACACCGGCGAGCCGCGCCGCCAGATGGGCGGCTGGTTCGGCAAAACCCAGGTCATCGCCGCCGACGTCAAAGACATCGCTCCCGGCACACCGATCTCCTTCGGCGACAACGACCTGGGCTGGCCCGCCTCACCCAAGGACATCCCCGCCGGCGAGTACACCGTCCAGGCCGTCGCTCGCGTCAACCTCGACTCGCCCAGCCCCGGCAAAGGCGAGGGCGACCTCTACTCCAAGCCCCTGCGTGTTCACTTCGATCGCAACGTGCCGACCCTCCTCGCCACCCGCCTCACCCTCTCCGAAACCGTCTCCGCCCGCCCCTTCAGAGAAACCGATCGCGTCAAACTCTTCGAGATCAAAAGCCCCAGCCTCTCGGCCTTCCTGGGCCGCGACCGCTCCATCCGCGCCGGCGTCGTCCTCCCCAAAGACTGGTCGGCCGACAACGCCAGGCACTACCCCACGCTCATCTGGATCCCCGGCTTCGGCGGCGACCACAACGGCGCTGCCACCATGGCCCGCATGATGGGCCAGGTTGGCGACGACTGCCTCATCATCGTCCCAGACCCCTCCTGCTTCCGAGGACACTCCGTCTTCGCCGACAGCGCCAACAACGGCCCCTGGGGCAAGGCCCTCACCACAGAACTCATCCCCGCCATCGAATCCAAATACCACGGCGCAACCGACTCCGATCACCGCTTCGTCTCGGGCATGTCCTCGGGCGGCTGGTCCAGCCTCTGGCTCCAGATCTCCTACCCCGACTTCTTCGGCGGCGTCTGGTCCCACTGCCCCGACCCCGTCGACTTCCGCGACTTCCAACGCATCAACCTCTACGAACCCGCCCTCAACATGTACAAGGACCAAGAGGGCAACCGCCGCCCCATCGCCCGCTCCGGCGACACCCCCACCCTCTTCGTCGACGCCTTCGTCGCCCAGGAATCCATCATGGGCCCCGGCGGCCAGATCCACGCCTTCGAGGCCGTCTTCTCCCCCCGCCTCCCCGACGGCTCCCCCCGCCCCATCTTCAACCGCGCCACCGGCGCCATCGACGCCGCAACCGCCAAAGCCTGGGAACCCTACGACATCCGCCTCAAACTCGAACGCGAGTGGCCCACCCTCGCCCCCAAGCTCAAAGGCAAACTCCACATCTACGCCGGCGAAAAAGACACCTTCTACCTCGACGGCGCCGCCATCCGCCTCAAAGACGCCCTCAAATCCCTCGGCAGCGACGCCACCGTCGACATCATCCCCGGCATGCCCCACACCATTCACCAGCCCGGCATCAAGGCGATGCTGGAAGAGATCAAGAAGTGCACCATGGCGAAGTAAGCTTCTCTTCTCCTCCCCCCGCGCAGCGGGCGCCTCCCCTCCTCCCCTGCCGCAGGCGGGGGAGGTGTCGCGAGTCTTCGATGCGACGGAGGGGGTGAGTCTACCTTCGAGGCCGAACACTTCGTAGATCAGATGTCGCAAGTCTCTGTGCGCGATGCGACGCACGGGTATCTCCGGTGCCAAGGATGATCCCGCTTCGGGTCATCCTTGCGGGATATTCGTGCGCTCAACCATCCCCGCTTACCGTCCCCAATAACTGCCCCAGATAACCACCTTTGTCTCATGATCACATCTCAGATGTTACATTTGAGATTTTAGATTTCAGCTTCCGATCCCCCACCGCGCAATCCCCGCGCGTCCGACAACTCATCTCCTCATTTCTCACCTTTCTTTCAAAGAAATCCTGTCGACCTGCCCGACCTCTGACTCTCATGTCACTGGCCACTCCCCCACCTCCCCCAACTCCCTCCCACCTCACCCTCCTCTCCTCCCTGATCGACCTCCAGGGCGACATCACCGCCCTGTGCGCCCGCCATCCCATCAACGGCCTCCAACTCATCGCCTTCCTCCAGGACCAAACCGTCGTCTCAAGTCTCAACACCTACCAGTCCTTCCTCTCCCGCGCCATCTCCAACCGCTTCAACACGATCGCCGGCGAAGCCCTCATCCAGTCCATCCAAAGCACCCAGGACCCCACCGACCGCCGCCGCGCCGCAACCGTCCTCGCCCGCATCGCCCGCTCCTTTGGTGGCACTGCTCTCCAGCACAGTGATTCCCCCGGTGGC
>CAYHQQ010000041.1:0-34389 GCA_964358855.1 uncultured Phycisphaeraceae bacterium | reverse complement strand
ACTGCTCTCCAGAGCAGTGATTCCCCCGGTGGCACTGCTCTCCAGAGCAGTGATTCCCCCGGTGGCACTGCTCTCCAGAGCAGTGATTTCCCCCGTGGCACTGCTCTCCAGAGCAGTGAATCCCCCGGCGGCCCCGCTCTCCAGAGCGGTGCATCCCCAAGCGTCACCTCATCGCCCACCAACATCTCAGGCCACTCTCCCAAGACCTATCCCACCCAACCCGCGCCACGCCCAACCGACAAATCCCAGCCCACCGCCAAAGCCGTCCTCATGGGCATGCTCAAGCACCTCAAGAACCCCGAATCCGCCCCAGTCGACGGCTCCGAACCCTTCGACCTGCGCTTTGCCCAGGGCGCCACCATCGACCACAAGCCCATCCCCACCGATTGCCTCGACGACCCCGAGCTCCTCGCCGACCTCCTGCGAGACTCGACTCTCTCCGACATCCTCACCCGCGACTTCCGGATCCAAAGCCCGACAAACCCTTCCGACACATCCGCCACCTTCCCCGTCCTCTACCCCCCGCGCGGCAATTCCCCCTCCCTCATCGCCTACTTCCGCCTCACCCGCGACTCCACCTCTTCCCCCTGGTGCTACGCCTCAATCTCCTCCACGAGCCGCCCCACCCCCACCCCCTGCGCCTCAAGTCCATAACGAGCCCCGAGCGTCAGCGAGCGGGTTGCCTTTCTCCTCCCCCGCGCAGTCGGGGAGGTGTCGCGAGTCATCGATGCGACGGAGCGGGTGTTTCCTGGGGGCGCCGACGACACAATCGCGCCGTGATCTCGAGTGCAACACGCCAGGTCCAACCGAACCGCCACCCTCTTCCTTCGAAATCTCAAATTTCAAATCTGAAATGGCCTCTCCCCACGTGCTTCCCTCAAACCAACCCAGTCACCGCACCTCTTGCGGTGAATAGCCACCCTATTCGCCGCAAGAGATGCGGCGAATACACCACTTCCACGCGACAGGACCCTCGGCCCCCTGCCGCCGCCCCGCCTTCATTTGACCACTTGGCCCTTTGACCATTTGACCATTTGGCCCCTACCGCACCCCATCCTTCGACGCGATGTACCGGATCAAATCCACACACCGCGCCGCATACCCCGCCTCATTGTCGTACCAGCTCACCACCTTGAAGAACCGCTTGTTGAGCTCGATGCCCGCCAGCGAATCAAAGATCGAGCTGCGCCGATCGCCGATGAAGTCGCTGCTCACAACCTCCTCATCCGTGTACCCCAGGATCCCCTTCATGGACCCCTCGCTCGCGCTCTTCATCGCCGCGTTGATCTCGGCGAGGCTCGTGTCCTTGGCGGTGCGGAAGGTGAGGTCGACGCACGACACATCCGCCGTCGGCACGCGGAAGCTCATGCCCGTCAGCTTGCCCTTGAGGGCAGGAATCACCAGCGCACACGCCTTGGCCGCACCCGTGCTCGCCGGGATGATGTTCTGGTACGCGTTGCGCCCGCCACGCCAGTCCTTCTTGCTGGGGCCGTCCTGCGTCGGCTGCGTCGCCGTCGCGGCGTGCACCGTCGTCATCAGCCCCTCCTCAAGCCCGAAGTTGTCGTTGATCACCTTGGCGATGGGCGCCAGACAATTCGTCGTGCAGCTCGCGTTGCTGACCACCGTGTGCTTCGTGGCGTCGAAGAGCTCGTGGTTCACACCCATCAGAAGCGTGGGCACCTGGGCCGGCTCGCTCTTGGTCGGCGCCGAAATAATGACCCGCTTCGCCCCGCCCTGCATGTGCAGCGACGCCTTCTCAAGGTCCGTGAACAGCCCCGTCGACTCCAGCACGTACTGCACGCCCAGCTCCTTCCAAGGCAGCTTCGCCGGGTCCTTCTCCGCCGTGGTCTTGGTGACCTTGCCGTTGATCGTGAAGCTCGTCTCAGTCGCCGAAACCTCCGCCGGCTTCCCGCCGATCATGAACCGCCGGTGCATCGTGTCATACTTCAACAGGTACGCAAGGTTGTCGGCAGGCACCAGATCATTCACGCCCACGAGCTCAATCCCCGAATCCTCGCTGATGAACCGAGCGACGAGCCGACCGATGCGTCCAAAGCCGTTGATGCCGATGCGAATGGCCATGAGTTTGTTCTCGTGTGGGTGTGATGGAAACCGTCGCCCAAGCGTAGATTGGGCGACCCCACTCTTCCAGAGCCAAACAGCCGCCGATACAGACCTCACACACCGTCGAATTGTCACCCCGCCCAGTGCATCACACGCCCCGTTGAGCCGTTGTATGACCATGAACATGCTCCAGAATGCCGCCGCCGCCCTCATGCTGATCGCCGGAACCGGTTTCGGTCAGCCCCAGCCCGCCGCACAGCCGCCCTCACCGCCCTCGCCCAAGTCCGAGCCCGCCCCCGCCAAGGCCGTCGGCCCCGCCGAAACCTTCCGCGCCCAGGGCTACGACTGGTCCAAGCTCGACGCCGCCCTCGACAAGCTCATCGACAAGGCCAAACTCCCCGGAGCGGCCATGGTCGTCTACAAGGACAACACGCTGATCTACCAGCGCTACCTGGGCAACTACACGCCCGACACCGCCGTCATGATCGCCTCATCGAGCAAGTGGCTCAGCGGCGCCGTCATCATGTCTCTCGTCGACGAAGGCAAGCTCGACCTCGACGCCCCGATCTCCAAGTACCTGCCCTACTTCGAGGGCGACAAGGCCGCCATCACCGTCCGCCAGGCCTTCAGCCACACCTCCGGCCTCGAAAGCGACTACGCCCCCGCCGAGAACTGGCTCATCCCCATGGACTCCGCCGCTCGCAAGGTCGCCGAGGACGCCGAGCTCGTCGCCAAACCCGGCGCCGAGTTCCGCTACGGCGGCACCTCCATGCAGGTCGTCGGCCGCGTCGCCGAGGTCGTCTCGGGCAAGTCGTGGAACGAACTCTTCAAGGCCAAGCTCACAGACCCCCTCAAAATGTCCCACACCCAGTTCGGCAAGAGAGGCGCCGCCCCCAACCCGCTCCTGTCCGGCGGTGTGTCGAGCACACTCCCCGACTACCTGCGGTTCCTGCGAGCCGTCGCGGGCAACGGCGAATTCGAGGGCGTGCGAGTCCTCAGCGAGAAGGCCGTCAACGAGATGTCCGCCGACCAGACCAAAGGTGCGAAGATGATGCGCCAGACGGCCTCGCGTGCCGCCGATGGAAGCCGCTACGGCATCGGCAACTGGGTCGACCGCAAGAACGACAAGGGCGAATCGGTCTCCAACAGCTCACCGGGCAAGTTCGGCTTCCGCCCCTGGATCGACCGCTCCCGCGGCACACTGGGCATCCTCATGATCGAGGACCGCGACACACTCGCCCGCGGCGTCGTCTCCAGCGCGCAGATCACGGGCATCGTCAACGCCGCCATCGACGCCAAACACGGCAAACCAGCCGACGCCGCGAACGAGAAGATCATTGGAGCGGGGAGCGACGAGGGCGGTGATGCCCAGGGTGATGGTGCCGCCGAAGGCGACGCGATGAGCCGTCTGGACGCCAACAAAGACGGCAAGATCTCCCTCGACGAAGTCCCCACCGCCCTCCGCGGCCTCTTCAAACGCCTCGACAAAAACTTCGACGCCGTCCTCACCCCCGACGAACTCGAAGGTCTCAAGAAACTACGCGGCCGATAGCCCAAAGGGAAATTGCACGCGTCCCCTCACCGTTACAGCCTCACCTCAGCGAGCGGCCTGAGTCGATAAAGGGCAACGCCCTGAACTGAACGTGGTCTCCTGCCTTTCGTCCCGAAGGGACGACCGAATGTTGCCACTGCCTGCCCGCCGCGGCGGGGGTGGAGCGAGTCTTCGAGCGCAACCCGTGGTTGACGCTTCTTCTCATGTACTCGCCCCGGAGGGGCGATCGAAGTCGCCGATGACACTGTGCGCCCGATCATTTGAATGGGTCACACGGCTTGCGGCCTTACTTGACCGCTTTCACCTTTACTTCACGGCGTTGTCCCACTTGAATCACTCGCCAAACACCACGCATCCACCCACAATCGTCGCCCTCGCCCGCCCCTTCACCTTCCGCCCGTCAAACGGCGTGTTCCTCGACCTGCTCGTGAGCTCCGACGCGCGAATCGTCCAGGAAACTTCAGGATCGATGACCGTCACATCCGCCGGCCCGCCAACCTTGAGCATGCCGATGCCGCACAGATCCAGGCCGCAGAGCCTCGCCGGCTCGATGGTCATCATCGCGATCAGTCGCTTCCAGGAGACCGCCCCACTGCTCACCAGCGCCTCGATATACAAGGCCAGCGCCGTCTCGATCCCCGCCATCCCCATCGGCGCCTCCTCGAACGGCAGGGCCTTCTCATCGGCCGAGTGCGGCGCGTGGTCGGTCGCCAGCACCGTCACCACACCGGCCGCCACCGCCTCGCGCAGGGCGTCCACGTCACCGCGCTCCCTCAGCGGCGGGTTCACCTTCGCCTGCGTGTTGTACCCCTCGCACGCGTCGACCGTCAGCAGCAGATGGTGCGGCGACGCCTCGCCGGTGATGAGACGCTTGCCCTCGTCGTCCTTGCGGGCCCGTTGCAGAATCTCGCACGTCCCCGCCGACGAGATGTGCTGGATGTGGTATCGGCACCCGCTCCCGCGCGCGAGGCGAATGTCCCGCTCGACGATGATCTCCTCCGCCACCCGCGGCCATCCGCCAAGCCCAAGTTTCACCGACAGCGCCCCCGCGTGCATCTGCGCCCCGCGCGTCAGCGACGGCTCCTGGCAGTGCTGCATGAAGACCTTGCCCGTCTGCTTCACCTGCGTCAGCACACGGCTCATCACACCCGCCGAAGCCACCGCGTCGCCGTCATCGCTGAACGCGACCGCGCCCGCCTTCGCACACAGCTGGATCTCGGCCGTCTCTTCCCCACGCCGCCCCTTGGTCGCCGCGGCCACCGGAAAGACACGGCACCCGCCCTCACGCAAGGCCGCCTCCGCCCGGTCGTACACGAATCGCACGAGCTCGGGCGAGTCGAGCGCCGGGCTGGTGTTGGGCATGCAGCAGATGCTGGTGAACCCGCCGCGAGCCGCCGCCATCGACCCCGTCGCGATCGTCTCCTTGTACTCATGCCCCGGCTCGCGCAGATGCACGTGCGGATCGACGAGTCCCGGCGTCACAATGCACCCCTCCGCCTCGATCACTCGCCGGGCGGGCTCCGCGGTGAGCCGCTTGCCGATCTCAACGATCTTGCCGGCGTCGATGGCGACATCGAGCATCTTGTCCGTCCCCGACACCGGATCGATCACCCGCCCACCTCTGATGAGAACGGACTGGGCGGCGAGGGCCCCCTGTGAGTGGGCCGAATTTCGAGCTTTGGTGGACTTGGCAGTGGCTGGCATCGGCCCACAGCGTACCCGCCGAACAACCCGCCCGCCGAGCGATTCCCCGACGTGACCGAGAGCGTCAGCCCGCCTAAACTCCCCTCCTTCCCCGGGGTGTAGCGCAGCTTGGTAGCGCGTTTGACTGGGGGTCAAAAGGTCAGGGGTTCAAATCCCCTCACCCCGATTCGCACGAACACCTTGCCCATCGGGCAAGGTGTTTGTGCGTCTGGAGGATGGGCGATGGAACCAGCCCAGGCTTACTGGGTGTATGTACTCAAGAGCGGCAAGACCGGCCGCCACTACACGGGATCTTGTGAGGATGTCGAAGATCGGCTTCGCAGACACAATGCCGGGCACAGTCCGGCAACGCGGCACGGCGTGCCGTGATCGGTCGTCTACCGTGAATGCCACCCAACTCGCGCCGAGGCGACCCGGCGAGAGGCATACTTCAAGACCGGTGCCGGGCGCGACGAACTCAAGCGGTTGCTGGCTGCGCAGCTTCGGTAGCGCGGTCGCCGCGGCGACAGGTCAGGGGTTCAAATCCCCTCACCCCGACTTTTCGAGAGATGAAGCCCTCTGACCAACCCGTCAGAGGGCTTTATCGTTACAGGAACAGGACTTAGAGCGTCTCGGACGAGGTTCAATCGGGCATGTTCCGACCTCGTTTTTGCGGCCTTTTTGGCTGACTGCTGAGAGGATTTGAACTTTCCGGAGTCAATCGGCGACTTGCGCCCCGGATCAAGGCGGACGGACCATCGACTCCGACGCCTCAATCGCTGCTTACAGGGCGTGAACCTTGACATGGGGTGTCGCGTCGCCAATACTTGCACTATGACGCAAGTACGCAAACGACGACCACCGGCTACGCCGAAGCAGGCCGCGGCGTGTTGTGGGCCTCTGGACAAGCTGCTTGACCCCGTGCTCTTCAAGGCCTTCTCCGATCCCACCCGCGTGGCCCTCATCGGGTGCATCGCCAAGTGCGGGCGCGGATGCTCCGTGGGAGAGGTCGCCGAGTGTTGTTCTGTGGACTTCTCCGTGGTTTCCAGGCATCTCGCGTTGCTGGCCCGCTCGGGCGTGCTGGAAGCGACGAAGGATGGACGGACGGTGTTCTACCGCGTCCGGTACTCCGAACTGTGCCGTTCCCTCCGGTCTCTCGCGGATGCGCTGGACGAGTGTTGTCCGGCAAAGGGAGGGGCGCGCAATGGCAAGTGCTGCTAACCGTCCCCGCGTGCGCTTTCTCTGCACCGGCAACTCATGGCGCCGCCAATTGGCCGGAGGCTGGGCCAAGGCTCTGAAGTCGGATGCGATCGAAGCCTACTCCGCAGGGACGAACCCGCACGGCATGAACCCGCTCGCGATCCGGGCGATGACGGAGGCGGGAGTCGACATCTCCCGCCATTCCAGCAAGCGGGCCGGGGATCTCGGCATCGAGTTTGACGACGTCGTGACGGTGTGCGACTGTGCGAGCGAGTCCTGCCCGGTCTTTCCGGCCCGCACGCGTGTCGTTCACGTTGGATTCGACGACCCGCCCCGGCTGGCCAAGGGCGCGGGAAACGACGAGGAAGCCATGCCGCACTGCCGACGTGCGCGTGACGAGATTCGAGCATTCATACTCACTGTTCCCGAGTCATTTACCGCTCCAGAGTCTGGATCGGTCAAGGAGAGTCTTATGTCTACCGTCAAAGTCTTCGACCCGCCCATGTGCTGCTCCTCCGGCGTTTGCGGAACTGAACCCGATATCGCGCTCGCCCGCTTCTCCGCCGACCTCCAGTGGCTCCAAGGACAGGGCGTGGCGGTCCAGCGGTTCACGCTGTCCCAGCAACCCGAGAACTTCACCACGGAACCCAAGGTCCTTCAGGCGGTCAACGCGGGCGGCACGGGCGCTCTGCCCATCGTGATGGTCGATGACCAGATCATCTCCGAGCGGCAGTATCCCAGCCGGGAGCAGCTCGCGGCCAGGCTCGGCTTGATGGCGACGGCGGCAAGGGCGTTGCCCAAGGCCGGCGGGTGCGGCTGCAAACCGGGCAAGTGCTGCTGAGATGCTCGGCCGACGCTCGCTTGTGCGTCCCTGTCCCGCTGGATCTGTGAGCACACCAAAGGACTTCACCATGGACTTGGTCACCTCGCCAACACGCTATCTCTTCTTCACCGGTAAGGGCGGAGTGGGCAAGACTTCGCTCGCGTGCGCCACGGCTGTGACGATCGCCGACAGCGGCAAGCGTGTGCTGCTGGTCAGCACGGACCCCGCTTCAAATCTCGATGATGTTTTCGGCGTTCGGCTCTCCAATGCCCCGACATCGGTGCCCGGCGTGCCGGGGCTTGACGCGGTCAACGTGGATCCCGAGGCCGCGGCGAGGGCGTACCGAGATCGAGTTGTAGGTCCGTACCGCGGGGTGTTGCCGGCGGATGCGGTGGCCCACATGGAGGAGCAGCTTTCGGGTTCCTGCACCGTCGAGATCGCGGCCTTTGACGAGTTCACGGGCCTGCTCACGAGCAACGAGATCGCTGAGAAGTACGAGCACATCATCTTCGACACCGCGCCGACGGGGCACACGCTGCGGCTGCTGGCACTGCCGGCGGCATGGTCAGGATTCCTCGACACCAACAAGCAGGGAACATCCTGCCTGGGACCGCTCTCGGGGCTCAATGCACAGAAGGAACGGTACGAAGCGAGCGTCGCCGCGCTGGGCGACAAGGCACAGACCACCTTTATCCTGGTCGCCCGGGCCGAACCCAGCGCTCTCCGCGAGGCAGACCGGACGAGCCATGAGCTGGCGACCTTGGGGCTCAAGAACCAGCGGCTGGTCGTGAACGGCGTGTTCACGCCCGCCCAGGTCGGGGACGAGATCGCAGACGCAATGGCGGCACGCACGCGAGCGGCGCTCGCGGCGATCCCGGACGGGATTGCCTCGCTGCCCCGGACGCTCATCCCCCTCAAGCGGCGCAATCTGGTTGGACTGGACGCGATCCGCACGATGCTTGGCGATGAGATGGCGTGGTCCGAACCCGTTTCCATGTCCGCGGGCACGGCCGAAGAGATTGCCATCCCCCCGCTGGTTGAACTCATCGACCAGATCGAGGTCGGTGGGCACGGGGCCATCATGACGATGGGCAAGGGGGGCGTGGGCAAGACCACGATCGCGGCGGCGATCGCAGTCGAGCTCGCCCATCGCGGGCACGAGGTCCACTTGACCACGACCGACCCCGCGGCGCATATCTCCGCAGCGGTTCACGGTTCGCTCCCCAACCTCACCGTCGATCGTATCGACCCCGTGGCAGAGACCAAGGCCTACCGCGACGGAGTGCTCGCGGCGTCTGCGAAGGACCTCGATGCGGCCGGCCTGGCACTTCTCGAAGAGGACCTGCGTTCGCCATGCACCGAGGAGGTCGCGGTGTTTCGGGCATTTTCCCGCGTGCTCAACGAGGCGAAGCGACGGTTCGTCGTCATCGACACGGCGCCCACAGGGCACACACTCCTTCTGCTGGATGCCACCGGTTCATACCACCGCGAGATGATGCGGCAGATGAGCAAGCTGCGACCGGCGGACGCACCCCACGCAGAAACGGACGGGCGCGGGTTGATCAAGGGCGTCAGCACGCCCATGATGAAGCTCCAGGACCCGGCGTACACCAAGGTCATCATCGTGACGCTGGCCGAGAACACGCCGGTGCTTGAGGCGTCACGGCTTCAGGATGACCTGCGGCGAGCACAGATCGAGCCCTACGCCTGGGTCATCAACGCCAGCCTCTCGGCCGCGTCGACCACCGACCCGCTTCTGCGAGCCCGCGCTGCGGGCGAGCGAGTGATGATCGAGGATGTCCGCGACCGACGCGCGGTGCGCACGTTCATCGTCCCGTGGCAAGCCGAGCCACCCGTGGGTGCGGCTTGCCTGCACGAGCTGATCGGGGTCGCAACCAAATGACATCGACGGACGTCATCGGTGCCTGCGAGGCGTGTGCACCCGTTCGCTCAGGACGCCTGAGCTTCTTGGATCGTTTCCTCACGCTTTGGATCTTCTTCGCGATGGCCGCGGGAGTGCTGCTCGGGCGTTTCATTCCCGGTGTGCGTGACGCGATCGACAGCGTCACCGTCGGAACCACCAACATCCCCATCGCCATCGGCCTCATCCTCATGATGTACCCGCCGCTGGCGAAGGTGCGGTACGAGGAGCCTCCGAAGATCTTCCGCGACTGGAAGGTGCTGGTGCTCTCGCTGGTTCAGAACTGGATCGTCGGCCCGGTGCTGATGTTCGCGCTGGCCGCGGTCTTCCTGCACGACAAGCCCGAGTACATGCTCGGCCTCATCATGGTGGGGCTGGCCCGCTGCATAGCGATGGTGCTGGTGTGGAACGACCTGGCCAGGGGGAGCCCGGAATACGCTGCGGGCCTGGTCGCGTTCAACAGCATCTTCCAGGTGCTGTTCTTCGGCGTCTACGCGTGGGTGTTCATGACCTGGCTTCCGCCGCTGGTCGGTCTGAAGGGGGTCGTGGTCGCCGTGAACATGGCGAGCATCTTCAAGAGCGTGCTGATCTATCTGGGTATCCCATTCTTCGCCGGGATGTTCACGCGGCTTGTGTTCAGGGGCGTCAAGGGCGACGCCTGGTACACGCAGAAGTTCCTCCCCCGTATCTCGCCCATCACGCTGGTGGCGTTGCTGTTTACCATCGTCGTGATGTTCGGCCTCCAGGGCGACCGCATGGTGGCGGTTCCGCTGGACATCCTGCGGATCGCCGTGCCGCTGGTGCTGTACTTTGTCATCATGTTCTTTGTATCGTTCTTCATGGCCCGCCGCGTGGGAGCGGACTACGAGCGTTCGGCCACGCTCGCCTTCACTGCCACCGGCAACAACTTTGAGCTGGCGATCGCCGTGGCGATCTCGGTCTTCGGCATCGCCTCGGGTACCGCGTTTGCCACGGTCATCGGACCGCTGGTGGAAGTGCCCGTGCTCATCGGCCTCGTGAGCGTGTCGTTGTGGCTGGGCAGGCGATGGTTTGGACGAGCGGTCGGTGGGTAGTCGCCGAGCAAGCGCGCCTCGCATGCGGACCCTTCAGGCCTCTTCAACTCCAGCCTCGAAGGCAACACCCGGCGTGCCATCGGTATCCATGGTGGCGACAAGCATGATGAAATGGCCCTGAAGGCGCTCATTCGTGCGGCTGTGGCGGTGGACACGTCCTCAGCCGAGAGGTCGCGGCAGCGGCTGCGATTGCCGCGTCCTGAGCGATCATCACCTTGACCCGCCCTGGGCTGGCAACGAAGGCGGGGCGGTTGCCGAGAAGTTGGTGAAGACCTTGCCGTCGTAGCGGGATGCGCCCGCGTCGGCGCTGCCGAACCAGATGTTTCCGGCCTTGTCTTCGAGCATGGCATAGACGGTCTTGCTGCCGAGACCGTCCTTCTGAGTGAAATGCGTGAAGGACTTGCCATCATATCGGCTCGCGCCGCCGCCTTTGCCATCGGGAAAGCCGCCCGGATGTCCCAGCCAGAGGTTTCCCGCGCGATCGACGATCATCGAGCCGACAAAGTCGTCGAGCAGCCCTTCCTTGGAAGTGAAGGTGGCCAGCGTCTTGCCGTCGTAACGGAAGGCACCTTCCTGGCCGCCGAACCAGAGATTTCCTGACAGGTCCACGGCGATCGAGCGGACATTCACAAACGGTCTTCCGACCTGGTCGGCGAGATTGGAGAACGACTTGCCGTCGTAGGAGCAAATGCCGCCCTGGGTTCCAAACCAGATTCGTCCAGAGGCATCCTGGGCGATCGCATAGACCGAGTTGTGGATGAGCCCGTCCTTGGTGGTGAGGTTGGTCATCGCCTTGGCGTCATAGCGGCTGACGCCGTTGCCGGTGGCGAACCAGATACGTGCATCGCGATCCTCGAAGATCCAACTCACGTCGTTGTTGCCCAAGCCCTCTTTGTCCGTGAACCTCGTGAACGCCTTTCCGTCATAGCGCGATGCGCCGCCGGTGATGGAGCCGAACCAGAGCGCGCCCGATCGATCTTCCAGGAGCGAAAAGACGCGTCTCCTCTCCAGGCCCACTTCTTGGGAGAAGTTGGTAAAGTCCTTGCCGTCATAGCGGATCGGGCCGCCGAACGTGGCGAACCAGATGTTCCCGGCGCGATCCTCCCGGATGTTGCGGATGATCACGCGCGGCATGTACGAGGTCGTCCTGGCCGCGATCGGTGTGAAGTACGGATCGCGATGCGTCGGCTGGCCGGACCGCCCCGGTGCGTCCGCGGCGCGCCATGCGTTGTCGATCGCGGTGTCGTTCAAGGCGTCCTTGGGCACCCCCACCGCGGTCTTCACCGCCGGACGGGCTGCGCACCCCATCCCGAATCCGATCATCAGCGTCATCAGCGTCAGGGCGATGGTGTTCATCGTGAGTCTCCGCGGCTGCGGGGTCAAGGGGGTGAGGGCGGTGAACGCCCGGTTGTCGCGGCCGGTCCAAGATACCGTTTCATCAGCGGGGCCGCTCGTGAGCCGGATACGGAACGGCGCGAGTTGCCAAAGAGCAGCTCAGGACCGGGCTGGACACCGCAACGCCCACCAAGAAAGGTCCCATTGGTGTACTGTCACCCCGACTTTGAAGGCTTGATGGCGTCGGCAAGAGCCGAGGCCGTCTGCATTTGGGGATGCTCACGCCAGGTCCCGCGATCCAATACGACCGAGCGGAGAGACTGAGGGGCCTTCCCACAATCTCCACGCTCCCGAGCACACGCGGACTTGGCCTGAATCCCCCACCCTTGGGCTGGATCACGTTCGGGTCTCGCGATAACGCGAGCAGCGGCAACACGAGTACCTTCACGCCCGACAAGAGGGGTCCTCTTGGTGTACTGTCTCCCCAATTCGCACGAACACCTGGCCCGTTGGGCGAGGAGTTTGTGCGCCTGGAGGGCGCGCGATGATCCCGGCCATGACAGTCAAGGAAGTTCTGACAAAGCTCGAGTCCCTCGGCGACGATGCTCGCCGCAAGCACAACACCAAGGCCGGGGCGCCCGACAATCAGTTTGGCGTGAAGCTTGGGGACATCCGCGGGGTCGCGACGAAGATCAAGAGTGATCATGTTCTGGCGCTCAAGCTCTGGGAGACCGGGAACGTTGAGGCGCAGCTGCTGGCCGCGCTTATTCTCAAGCCCACGTCGCTCTCTGCCGATGAGCTCGACGCGATGACGCGCTCGACCACCTGCGCGCAGGTCGCGGACTGGCTCAACGCCTATGTCGTCGCGCAGCATCCGGAGAAGGATGTGCTGCGGGGGAAGTGGATGAAGGACAAGGATCGGTGGGCCGCCCGCGCTGGGTGGAACCTCACCGCCAGCGGGGTGAACAAGGGAGTTGAGGGCTTCGACGTGGTCGCACTGCTCGACCGCATCGAGAAGGAGTTGCCCAAGGCGATGCCGGAGGTGCAGTGGACGATGAACAACACGCTGGCGGCGATCGGCATCAAGCACGCGGCGCTGCGCAAGCGCGTGATCGCCATCGGCGAGAAGATCGGCCTTTACCGCGACTGGCCGGTGTCCAAGGGGTGCACGCCGCCTTATGTGCCGGTGTGGGTCGAGTTCATGGTGAAACGGAAGGGGTGAGTCAGGGCGCGACTTTGCTTTCACGTTGTCAATGCGAGCTTGAGTTGTTCGCTGTCGATCTTGATCATGGTCATCATCGCCCGCATGGCCTTTGCGGCCTTGGTGGGGTCGGGGTCGGTGATCAGGTCGATCAGGAGTCTGGGATCGATCTGCCACGAGACGCCGAAGTGGTCGGTGATCCAGCCGCAGGCGACAGGTTTGCCGCCCGCGGCGACGAACTTGTCCCAGTACTCATCGACCTCCTGCTGCGTGTCGCAGAGGACGGCGGTGGAGAAGCCCTGAGTGAAGGTGAACTGGGGGCCGGCGTTGAGGGGAAAC
This sequence comes from uncultured Phycisphaeraceae bacterium, assembly GCA_964358855.1. Lineage (GTDB taxonomy): Bacteria > Planctomycetota > Phycisphaerae > Phycisphaerales > UBA1924 > UBA2396. Next base: position 21,198 of record CAYHQQ010000041.1, on the reverse strand, counting down.
GCCCCGCAAGTCACAGGCTGGGTGGGGGATCAACACCATGAGGCGTGCGTGCCCTTCCGCACGGCCCGAGCACAATCCCAGTTGGACCCTGGTTGAGCACGCCGCAGCGCTTTCCTGTCGCCGGACTCACGAACAAGTCCGGCGAAAACCTGGCCGGCGTGCTATCTTGTGTCCACCATGCCAACGCCCGCAACACGACCAAGCCTGGCTCTGCGCATCCTCAACGTGATCGAGGTGATCGGCAACAAGTTGCCGACGCCGACGACGCTTTTCGTCATTTTCAGTCTGGTGGTTCTGCCGCTCTCGTACATCGCCGACGCCGTTGACTGGGAGGTCGCGGCGGTGGAGCCCCGGGGCGTCACGGGCGCGGACGGCAAGCCGGTGATCGATCCCTCGACGGGCCGGCGGGAGATCAAGCTTGCGCCGCAGTATGTGGTGGAGGTGCGGCCGGTCCGCGACGGGGACGGGCATCCGGTCCTGGATGCCAACAACCAACTCAAGACGGAATCGGTCGTCACGGATCGGCCCCGTGTCATCGCCGCGCGCAGCCTTCTTTCCGCGGACGGCCTGTATCACATTGTGTCGCGGATGGTCTTCAACTTCATCAACTTCGCGCCGCTGGGCATCGTGATCTCGGTGCTGCTGGGCGTGTCGGTGGCCGAGAAGTCGGGGTTGATCGCCGCGCTCTTGCGGAGCGTCGGTCCGCTGGTGCCGCGGCGGCTGGTCACGCCGGCGCTGGTGTTCCTGGGTACGACGTCGTCGGTGGCATCGGACGCGGGGTATGTCGTGCTGCCGCCGCTGGCGGCGGCGTTGTTCGTGTCTGCGGGGCGTGCTCCCCTGGCGGGCATCGCGGCGGTCTTTGCGGGGATCGCGGGCGGGTTCTCCGCGAATATCTTTCTGACGGGGATTGACCCGGTGATGTCGTCGCTCAGCACCGCCGCAGCGCAAACGATTGATTCCGCGTACGTCGTCCAGCCGACGGCGACATGGTTCTTTGCGGCCTCATCGGGCTTCATCCTGGCGCTGGCGGGTTGGGCGGTCACCGCGTGGATCACCGAGCCGCGGCTGGCGCGTGACCCCGATACATCCGGCACGGGCGTGGTCCTGCCGCCGGAGCCGCTGAGCGCTTGGGAGAAGCGCGGCCTGGTGCTGGCCGGGCTGGCGATGCTCGTGATTCTGGGACTCTTCGCCGCGAGCATCCTGATTCCCGGCTGGCCTCTGCACGGCACCGGTCCCTCGGCACCCCGGGCCGACGGGCGCGTGGACACGGTCAATCGATGGTCGGTTGCGATCGTGCCCACCATGTTCCTGGTGTTTCTGATCCCCGGCATCATGTACGGGCTGGCCACGGGGGCCGTGAAGGGCGAGAAGGACGTGATGCGGATGATGGGCCAGTCGATCGGCGAGGTGGCGCCGATGATCGTGCTCGCGTTTTTCGCGGGCCAGTTCATCGATTTCCTGAGGTATTCGCGCCTCGATCAGATGGCGGCGATGACCGGCGGGACGGCCCTGGCTTCGCTGGACATGCACTGGTCGCTCCTGATCGTGCTGTTCATTCTGCTCACCATCGGGCTGGACTTCATGGTGAGTTCGATGTCGGCCAAGTACACGATGATGGCCCCGATCTTCGTGCCCATGTTCATGCTCATCGGGCTCGCGCCGGAACTGACGCAGGCCGCGTACCGGGTTGCCGACTCGGTGGTGAACATGATCACGCCCCTCAACGCGTACCTCATCATCATCCTGGCGGTCATCCAGAAGTACCGGCCCAAGGCGGGCATCGGGACCATTTTGTCGCTGATGATCCCCTATTCGATCACGTTCACGATCGTGTGGACGATCTGGCTGCTGATCTGGGTCAAGGTCGGGCTCCCCTTGGGAATCGGGTCGCAGTTGTGGTACTCACCGGCGGCAATGCCGTGATGCGGCTGGGCGAGCGTCCCGTGATCAGACCTTGCGGCGGATGACGATGTGCGCCGTCGCGCGAGAGTTTGCCTGATGGGATATCTCGTAGCCTAGAGCAGGAAGGTCGAGTCCGACGAGCAGGTGCTCTCCCGAGCCCAGGAGCACCGGGCCGGCGGCCAGATGCATGTGATCGACGAGTCTGGCAGCAAGATATTGGCGGATCGTGTTCGCGCCCCCACCGAGTCGAACATCTTTGCCCTTGGCGCCTTCCATGGCCCGGTCGTAGGCCTCTTTGATGCCCCCGGTCACGAAATAGAACGTTGTGCCGCCGTCCATCATCAGCGGTTCCCGGGGGTGGTTGGTGAGGACAAAGACGGGAGTGTGATACGGCGGGTTGTCTCCCCACCATCCCTTCCACGAGCCATCAAGCCAAGGGCCGCGTATCGGACCGAACATATTTCGGCCGATGATCCAGGCGCCGATTCCCTCAAAGCCGCGTGCGGCGAACTCGTCATCGGCCCCGATCGTTCCCTCCCCTCCGCCCGCGGCCAGTCCCAACTCGGCGTGCATCTGCTTGAAGGTGCGGGTCGGGAAGACCCACTCGTGCAACGCCATGCCGCCAGCGCCCATCGGGTCACTCAGGCTTTGCCGGGGTCCAGCGCCAAAGCCGTCGACGGAGAGGCCGAAACAGTGCACACGAAGCAGGGGCATGAGGGACTACTCCTGAGAATGTGCCCATTCTACGTCTTTGCTGGCGCGAATCGCACGAGGCGACGCCGGGCCGCACGTCTGGTTCGGCTCCGTTCAGCGTGGGCGCGCTCGTTTGCCGTTGAGCAGGGCGCCGATGGGTGTGTACCGGACCGCGATGGCGTAGCTGACCAGGAGCGCGGCCGTGGTGATGAGGGTGAGGATGGCGAACTCCACCAGTGGCGGCAGGTCTGTCCGCAGGAGCAGCGCCTGACCCACAATGATCAGAGGCAGGTGCACGAGGTAGAGCCAGTAGGAGGAATCGGACAGGTACCGCACCCAGGGCCGATCTTTCGCGAGCAGCGACTCGAAGAGGCCGAGCATCCCAAGCGTCATCAGCCACGCGTAGAGCGCCTGAAGAAGACACGACACCCAGCGACGAGCACTCTCATCCGCGATGATGTCGGCCGCACCGGCGGTCTTGTATCCGAACATCAAGCCAAAGGGCAGCGTGACAAACGCCAGTGGCAGCATGGCGTACCAGAAGCGCCCGAGCCGAGCGCCGGATCCACGGGCGCAGTTCACGAGCGCACCAAAGCCAAAGAATGTCGCGTAGTACAGCAGCACGTGCGGCACCGGTGTCAGCCCCGTCGAGGTATCGGGGCCGAAGCCGGGGATGGCGCCATCAACCTGCATCCGCGACTGCGTGAGCAGGGTCAGGGGCACGAGCCAGAGGAGGCAGAACGGCGAACCGACGAGCCAGCTGATCGGCCGGCCAATTGGGGCCGCGGGGAGTTTGACGCTCGGCAGGAGACGGGCCAACCAGACGATGATCGCGAAACCCGCGTTCAACCAGCACAGAAACCACAGAAACCAGAGATGGTGGAAGAGCTCGTCGCTCTGGAGTTGCGAACGCAACCACCCGGACCCATCATCGCCGGCCTGCGAGCGAGGCGTGGCCTTGGACTGGGCGACGTCGGCGCTCTCGATCATGCGGCGAATGCGCTCGCGCCCGGCGGTGACCTCTTTGAAGTCGATGGGGACCTTGAGCATGTTGGCAATGAGCTCGACCGTTTGCTGGTCATGACGCATCGCTTGGACGGGGATATCGCCTATGGCGCTGGCGGCAGTCTGATCCGCGCCCGCTCGGAGCAGAAGTTCGGCGACTTCGAAGCGCCCGAAGAAGCACGCGGTGTGCAAGGGCGTGTTGCGGTCCAGATATCGGGCGCTGGGGTCCGCGCCGATGTCGAGGAGGTATTTCGCCGCCTGGGGCGTGTTTCTGAGCGCGGTCCAGCCCAGGGGCGTGACACCCCAGTTCGGATCGGGTGTGTTCAGGAGTTCGTAGCCCGGCGTGTAGGTTCGCAGGCCTTCCATGTCGGCGTAGCCCGCGACGGCCCAGATGTCGGGCGTGGGCGCCCGCTCCTGGGGCGCGCGCTCGGCGGCGGCCGCTCTTACTTGCTCGGTCTTCTGCGAGATCGCCCACCTGCTCACGCCCCACATCGCGGGCACAATCGTCAGACAGCCCAGGATGAGCGGCAGCAGGATCCGGCGGGCCCGCTGGGAAAGGAGAAACGCCGGCCCACGCCGCCGCCAGAGCATTGCTGTGAAGAAGCCGCTGAGGAGAAAGAAGAGCGGCATGCGGAAGCCGTGGATCGCCGCCACGAGCAGGCCGAGTCCTGGCGAGCTCCGATCGTCGGACACAATCCACCCGGCCCCGATGTAGGCGAGCGCCGCGTGCAGTGCGATGCCCAGCAGCATGGCGAACGCGCGCAGCGCGTCCAGGTCGTGCCGGCGATCGTCGAGGGCGGTTTGATTGGACATTCGGGTCTCTCCTTCGGGGAGCGCGCAATGATCGCGCGGGGGTGGCTGTTGACGGTTCATCGGAAACGGGCTCACGCGCCCAGCTTTGGTATCAGGTGCGTGACTCAACGCGGCATCGCGATCAGTTCGGGCGATTCTCCAGTGCCGGAGCGGGGCTGATGCGTGCCCATTCGCGGTATGCGTCGTAGAAGGCGCTGAGCACCAGCAGCGCCCCGACCGCGCCGAAGATCGGCACGGCGACGAGGTTCGACCGTGCGGACTGGAAGACTGGAAGGATCTCTGTCCCCGGCAGCGCGTCTGGCAGCGCGGCGTGGGCCACGAACAGCAGGCCGAGGCCGCCATGCAAGACGACGCTCGCCCAACCCGTCCACTGTCGAAACCCGCGCTGCACGATGGTCGCGGCGTACATCGCGGGGAGCAGGATCAGGAGCGTCATGGTTGCCCCGCGGAGCGTGCTCTGGCTGAACGCCTCGGTGAGTTCGACGCCGCTGGTGGGGAGTGTTCCCAGGAACATGACTCGGACGAACGTCTGCGGCGCGACGTACATGAAGACCGGGAAGATGAGCGTGGCCGTCATCGCCACTACCGCGAGTCCCCTGGGCATCCAATCGGGCCCAAGTTTGGGCCTCCAGCCCGGTGCGGCGGGATGGCGACGGCGCCACCATCCCATCACGGAAAAGACAACCACCAGCGCACCCAGGCATTGCAGGAACAGGCCGCTGCTGCTCATTGCCCCGGCGAGGCTGATCCTCGACAGGACGGAGACGGTGACGGCCGCGGCGAGCGACCAGATCAGGAAGTGATGCGTGTCGGTGGGATCGATCAGCGCGGCGCGCTGGTGATACCGCCCCGCCGCTTCCGCAGGTCGCCCGAAGCCTTTGAGCAGTTCCATCGCCATCGGCTTGTCGGGCGCGCGGCCCGCAGCCTGGGCCTTGGCGGCCAGCTCGTCGCCCAGCAGCGCTCGCAGCTCGAACGCCACATCGTTGCGCTTTTCGCGCGGCAGGTAGCGTGCCACGTCGCGGACGTAGGAATCGATCACGTCATTGGCGTTCATCGCCGCCTCCCATCGAGTAGTTGGTCCATCACCCGCACCTGGTCGCGCCACGCTTCGGTCAGCGCCGCAAGCGTCCGCTCGCCCTCGGCGTTGAGCCGGTAGTAGCGGCGCGGCGTGTGCTCGGTGTTCCATTCGCTGGCCAGCAGGCCTTGAGCCTCCAGACGGCGCAGGAGCGGATAGAGCGTGCCTTCCTCGATCGGCATGCCGCCCTCGGCCAGCGCCTGGCGCAGTGAGTAGCCGTACTGCGGGATCCGCAGGCGGGAGAGCACGGCGAGGACCAGCACGCCGCGCCGCAGTTCGGTCAGACCTGTGTTTTCTCGTTCAGCCATGTGGTGCCCGTCACTGTGTGTGGTACAGTATCTGACGCCCAGCACTGTGTCAAGCACAGTAGTGCATTTTCCGGAGATTTTGGTGGAATCACCTCTCCCGGGCTGCGGGCTTTCATGGCCTGGGGCCTTGGGGAACCCGCGCTTTGGTTCCGGGAATCGCCCGACGCCGAGTATCATGCGGCGAACGAACTATGGGCCGCGGGAGGAGAACATGAGCAACCCGACATCATCGCCGACGGCTGAGACAGAGGCGCTGAGGGAGGCGTACGCCGCACTCAACCGGAATGACGTTGCGGAATTCGTCGCCATGTTTGATCCGCAGATCGTGCGGATTGAGCCGGCGGACTTTCCGCAGGGTGGAACGTATCGGGGGCTCGAGGCCGTGAAGGCACACGTGTCGAAGGGACGCGGGGCTTGGGCCGAGGGCGGTTGCGAGCCCGAGGGGTTCATCGTGGCCCCCCCTCCCGGCGATCGAATCGTTGTTCTCGTTCACGTGCGAGTGAGACTGAAGAACGAGATGGAATGGCGCGAGGGGCGTACCGCGGATGTCTACACCTTCCGCAACGGCAAGGTCATTGAATTTCGTACGTTCTTCGACAAAGGGCAGGCGCTCGAATGGGCTGGAGTCAAGGCCTCGGACGCAAACTGACTTACTCGCCATGGAGGCTTGCGGATTGAAGCGCACAAACCTCGCCACTGTTGGCGAGGTGTTGGTGCGGCGGGAGGAATTGGCGTGGACCTTTTTCGCTCAGTCGCTTTTGCCCGGCTCTGTCGGCGTCGGGAAGCGCTTTTGGAACCACGCATCCCACAGCGGTGTTTCGCGGGCGACGGTGGCGGCGGCCTGATCGCCGTAGAGGTAGAAGCCGAGGGCGATCAGGCTGGGGCCGCCGCAGCTGAAGGTGCCCAGGGCGGCGACGCCGGGGCCGGGTTTGTCGATGCGCAGCAGGATGTCGTAGGGATTCTCGGTGTAGTGCTCCAGCACGCCGCTGAGCGCGGGGACACCCCCACCCCCACCCCCACCCCCACCCCCACCCCCCGCGGGGGCTGACCAAAGCTGGCCGACTTTGGCACCTTTGAGTCCGAGTGCCGAGGTCGCGGCTTCCCAGGCCTGGCCTTCGGTGCCGTCGAAGGGTGCGACCCACTTGGTCTGCACGGAGCTTTGGCCGCGGAAGTGCGTGAGATAGATCCGCAGGGTTCGCAGGAAGCTGACCCAAGCGGCAGAGCCGGCTTCGAGCTGGTTGTCCCAATCGTCGGTGCTCGCGAAGAGACTCTGGACGATGCGGACGATGCAGGTGCCTCCGGCGCGAGCTTCAACGCTCCACTCGCTGGCGCTGGGCGGCGAGCCTGGGACGAAGCCGTCGGACTTTGAAGCCCAGTTGAGCGGGGGGTTCCAGGCCGTCACCGGCGAAGAGAATTCCATGCCGGGGCCGAAGTTCATTTTGACGGCGACGGGCTTGCCGTCTTTGACCTCGAACTCGGTGGGCACCACCCAGGAGGAGATTCCGGGGCCGGTGGCGATGGCTCGCCAGACTTCCTCGGGCGTGCCGGGGACTTCGACTTCGATCTGGACCGAACGACGGCCGGAGGGCTCTTTCTTGACGGTCATGATTGCTCCTTGGAATCAGGTTATTTGCGGCTGCGGGTCTGCGTGTTGTCAGGGCTTTGCGACTGGCTTTGGCATTGGCTTGTCGATTGCCTTGTCGTTGAGGAACTCGTTGACCATGGGGACGATGGTCGCCATGCGTTGCATGAGCGTGACATGGGTGGTGTTGGGGAGGATGGCCAGGCGCGATGTGGAGCGGGGCATCATGTCGCCGTGGACCTCGCCGCCTTTGAGGCGGTACATTTCGGCGATGTGTTCGAGGCGGACGCCGTCGGCGTCGCCGTGGATGAAGAACATGGGGGCTTTGGTGGCTTTGAACTTCTCCGCGCCGAAGTCGTAGGGCCTCATGGCCAGGTCTTTGATGTGGTTGACGAAGTCGGGGAACTTGTCGGGCGTGGGGCTGAGTTTCTTGTATCCGACTTCCGCGGGAGAGCCCTTGAACATTTCCCACTTCATGTTGGGCCAGAAGTCGTTGGCCTCTTTGACCCAGCCGTCGCGGCGCATGGGGGCGGAGATGCTGATGATCTTGCGGACCTTGTCGGGATGGCGGATGGCGCACTGCATGGCGACTCCGCCGCCCAAGCTGTAGCCCATGATGTCGGCGCTTTGGATCTTGAGATGGTCGAGCAGGGCGGCCACGTCGTCGGAGAGGTTTTCGTAGGACATGTCGCGATCGATGTCGGCGGTGCGGCCGTGGCCTTGCAGTTCGACGGCGATGACCTTGTGCGTTTTGGCGAGTTCGGCGACCCAGTCGTTCCAGTCGCCGGCGATGGCCATGAAGGCGCCGTGGAGCAGGACGAGGGGCTCGCCGGTGCCGTGGACTTCGTAGTACATCTTGAGGCCATTGACCTGCGCGTAGTCGGCGAGCGGCGTTGGCTGCGCGGGCGCGAAGGCGAGTGTGAGCGCCATGAGGAGGAGGGCGATGGTTCGCATGATGGGGTTACTCCTTGTCGGACTTGAGGGGCATTGGATGCGCGACGACGACGAGTCGATGTGCGCGGCCGCCGGGGGCGGATTCGTCGTGGTACTTGGAGACGAGTTTGGCGATGGCCTGGGTGAGTTCGTCGCTGAAAGCGGCACGGTCGGTGGGTGAGCGGAAGCGGACTTCGGTGTCGACCGAGAGAGTGGCAAGGCGTTTGCCGGCCTCGGCTGCGCGGCGGACGAGGTCGCCGACTTCGCGGACGATGCGGGCGCCCAGGGCGATGAGGTAGCTGGCGGAGAGGCGGTCGGATTCGCGACTGGGGTCGGCGGCGACGGGACCCAGGGCGCTGGGGGAGACGACGTAGGAGGAGGCGGTGGCGACGAGGAGGCGTTCGGTGAGGCCGCCCCACTTGCGTTCGGAAGCGAGGCGGACGAGGCCGTGGGCTTCGAGGGCGTTGAGGTGGTAGTTGACCTTCTGGCGTGGCATTCCGACGCGGGAGGCGAGGGTTGCGGCGGAGGCGGGTGCGGCGAGTTCGGAGAGGAGGCGGCTGCGCATGGGGCCCATGGCGGCGGTGGCGACGGCGGGGTCATCGATGACGTGGACGGCGAGCATGGGGGGATGGTACCATTGACGCTTTTTGTTGTCAAGGGGAAATCAGGGCGTTTTTGCGATTTTGCGAGACCGATGGCGTGCCGCACAATTGTGAGGTTGCGGCGATGTCTCCATGGCACGGTCCGCTGGTGGGACCGACGCGAGGACGGGCGCGGCGCGTGACCGAGCATCCGTCTTCGCCTGTGCGCCGGGTCGGCATCCACTACGCTCACCTGCGTGGATGATCCCGCCATCATTCCCTGGCACACCAAGTCCGCCGACGGAGTTGTCCGCGCGCAGGGTTCCGATGCGCGGGGCGGGCTGGGCGCCGCCGAGGCCGCAGCGCGATTGGAGAAGGTCGGGTCCAACACGCTCACCGCGCGCGAAGGGCGGTCGTGGTGGGCGGCGTTGGGTTCGCAGTTCGTCGGGGTGCTGGTGTGGCTGCTGCTGGTGGCGTCGGGCGTGTCGGCGGTGCTGGGGGATTGGGTCGATGCGGGGGCGATCGCGGCGATCATCGTCATCAACGCCGTCATCGGGGCCTCGCAGGAGTTCAGCGCCGAGCGTTCCATCGCGGCGTTGCGCGGCATGACCGCGCCCAAGGCCCGCGTGGTGCGAGGTGGAGTCGTCGCGGTGGTCCCTGCGGCGGGAATCGTGCCCGGCGATGTGCTGGTGTTGGAAGCGGGCGACCTGGTGGCCGCCGATGCGCGGCTCATCGAGTCGGCCTCGCTCGCGGCGATCGAGAAGTCGCTCACGGGCGAGAGCGAGCCTGCCGAGAAGGACGCGCGGGCGGTGTCGCCTCCAGCGCCGGCCGAAACGCCGCTGGCCGAGCGGAGCGGCATGGTCTACTCGGGCACTGCCATCGCCATGGGCACGGCCCGCGCCGTCGTGGTCGCCACGGGGATGCTGACCGAGATGGGGCGCATCGCGGCGCTCATCGCCGGCGCGGAGAGCGATGGACCCACGCCCCTGCAATCGCGGCTGGCCCGCGTGGGGCGGCTGCTGGTGGTCGCGGCGCTGGTCATTGTCGCGGCTCTCTTCGGCATCGGCCTCGTGCGCGGTGAGCCGCTGCTCTCGCTCTCGATGACCGCGGTGAGCATGGCCGTCGCCGCGGTGCCTGAGGGGTTGCCGGCGATCGTGACGGTGGCTCTGGCGCTGGGTGTGCGCCGCATGGCCAAGCGGCGGGCCCTGATCCGCCACCTGCCTGCGGTCGAGACCCTTGGCGCGACGAGCGTGATCTGCACCGACAAGACGGGAACGCTGACGGTGGGGCAGATGACGGCGCGAGTGCTGGTGGTGCCTGTGGGGGGCGTGGGTGGAGTGCTGACAGCGTGCGAGATGTCGGGCGAGGGGTACGCGCCGGAGGGCACAGTGACGGTTGGAGGGAACGAGTTGGCTGCGGAGGCGCGGGGCGCAGCGCTTCGGCTGGCACGCAACCTCGCGGGCGTGAACAACGCGACGGTGATGCTGGAGAAGGGGCGCTGGGAGGCCAGCGGCGACCCGACCGAGGCGGCCATGCTCGTCGCGGCGGCGAAGGTGGGGCTGAAGCGAGAGACTCTCGATGCGATTTCGCCACGGCTGGCTGACGCGCCGTTCGATTCCGACCGCAAGCGTGCGGCGGTGGTCCGGAAGGCGGATGCGGGGGCGGATGTGCTTGTGAACGGCTCGCCGGAGGGTGTGCTGGCGCTGTGTACGCAGATCGTCGAGGGCGATGGCTCGCGGAGCATGAACGACGAGGACCGTGCCGCGATCGACGCCGCGAACGCGGACCTGGCTTCCAAAGGACTGCGCGTGCTGGCCTGCGCGGCGCGAGCTGTGGATCAGGGTCAGGTGGCCGCGACAGTCGCCGATCCCAGCCCCGTCGCCCTCGAACGCGAGCTGACCTTCGTGGGCCTCGTGGGCCTGCTCGACCCGCCGCGTGCTGAGGCCCGCGAGGCCGTCGCCAAGTGCAGGGCGGCGGGTATCCGCGTGGTGATGATCACTGGCGATCAGCCCAAGACGGCCCTGGCGATCGCGCGCGACCTGGGGATTGCGGGAGAGTCGGACACGGCGCTCTCCGGAGCCGAACTCGCGGCGATCGACGATGCCGCCCTGCCGGAGCGGGTGGCGCGAACGAGCGTGTACGCGCGAGTCACCGCCGCCGACAAACTCCGCATCGTGCGGGCGTGGCGTGAGCAAGGCGCGGTCGTCGCGATGACCGGCGACGGCGTCAACGACGCTCCGGCCCTCAAGGGCGCGGATGTCGGCATCGCGATGGGCGCTTCGGGCACCGAGGTCGCCCGCCAAGCCTCCGACATGGTCATCACCGACGACAACTTCGCGTCGATCGTCGCGGCCGTCGAGGAAGGGCGCGGCGTCTACGACAACATCAAGAAGTCCATGCAGTTTCTCCTGGGGGGAAACTCCGCGGAGTTGCTCTTCATGGGCGCAGCGCTCGTGGCGGGATTGCCCACGCCGCTGCTTCCGATCCAGATCCTGTGGATCAATCTCGTGACCGACGGGCTGCCCGCGCTTTTCCTCGCGGCCGACCCGGCCCCACCGGGCGTCATGGAACGCTCGCCCCGACCACGCAACGCCGCGTTCATTGACCGCGGGTTCGTGTTCACGATGATCCTGACCGCGTTCGTCACGGCGGGCGTCGTTATGGGCGTCTACCTCTACGCTCTCAAGCACCACGACGAGACGATGGCCCGCACGCACGCCTTCGCCGCGCTGGTCTTCGCGGAGTTGTTCCGGTCATTCGGTGCCCGCAGCGAGACGGTACCGATCTGGCGGATGGGCTGGCGTGACAACCTGATGCTGCTCGGCGTCGTCGCGGCGTCGTTCGCCCTTCAGCTCTGGACGCACCACAACCACACGCTGTCGTCGCTCATGAAGACCTCGCCGATGGGATGGGCCGAGTGCATTCCGCTCATGGTTCTTTCGTGCATCCCGTTGGCGGTGCTCGAACTTGTCAAGGTGGTGCGGGCGAGCCGGAAGGAGCGTGCGTGATGGACAACGCGGTCGCGCTCGTGCGGGCGTTCTTGCGTCTGCACGGTTACCTCCCTGTTGCGGAGTTCCAGGTCGTCCGTGCGGCCTGCGGCGGCCGCCCTCCGGGCCCGACTTGGGGCGGGCGTCGTTGAAGTCCGGGATCGACAGGTGCCGGATGCGGTCTCACCGTGAACGGGCTGAAGAACCGGGAAGCTCGCACTTTCTCCCACTCCAGACCTCACCCTCTACCGCTAAGAGCAGTCCCTCTCTCACACCGGCGGGGTCGACAGACGGGCGGGTCGCCGTGACGGGCAGGCGTTTCGCAGCATTTCGCGGAGGAGGGATTCGGGGCGCCTGGCCCGCCGGGAAAGGTGGCTCCGTTGGGTGTCTGGCGTTGACCAGTGCAAAGCACCTCGCCCTGTGGCGAGGTGCTGGTGGCGCGGGAGGGCTTGGAATCGGCGGGACGCGAGCTTTTGGGGCGGTTCAGGGGCGGTTCAGTAGTCGATGGTGCCGCGGACTCTGACGGAGATCGTGCCTTGGGGGCCCAGCTGGCCGGCGAGGTTTGCGGAGCCGTGGGCGGTGGCGAAGCGGCCGGTGCCGCTGGCGTAGGTGACGGTGGCGGTGATTGCGCCGGTGACGGCGTTGAGTTCGCCGCTGACGGTTGCGTGGAGTTCGTGGCCGTTGGCGGCGGTGTAGACGATGGAGCCGTCGACGTGGAGGACGGTGGGGTCGCTGGTGGGGGAGAAGGCGACGTGGCCGGCTTCGCTGTAGCGGCCAAGATGGGTGGCCTGTCCGGAGCCGACGAAGTCGCTGGGGCTGGTGAATTGAGCGGTGCCGCGGGCCGCATATGGGCGGACGGCGGCGGCGGCCTGGGTTGAGAAGGCCAGGAGGCTCACGAGGGTGCAGACGATGCAGAGGAGATGGGAGGTGAATCGATTCATGGCGGGGTTCCTTTGGTCTGCGGGGTGGTGACGATCGGCAGGAGCGGGCGCGCAGACATGGCGTCACGGATTGCCGGTCCGAAGACGAAGAAGAGGCGTCGGCGACGATTGAGAGGGCGTTGTTGATCCTTCACGGGGGTCAACTCCCCTCTGAGGGGCTGGCGATCGATCACGACGATGGACCCTTGCGATGTGATCGCACCAATCGGGCCTCTGCGGGCTCACGCTGGAGGGCAGAATTCGCGATTCTGCCTAACGCCTTCCAAATGAAGGGGCGTGCTGCGAGGCGCCGGTGATCGGGGGGCGTGCTCTGCTCCGAGGGTTGAGCGAGCAATTCGTCCAAGCTCGATCGATCTCAAGTCGGGCATCGCCGATGTCGTGCAAGCGATTCTTGCGGTCCTTGGCGAGGCAGCTTTCGAGCAGATCGCGGATGCGACGGGGTGTGCCGGGGGGCGGCCTGGAGGGGGGCACCGACTACCGATGGATGGATTCGCACACGATTCGCGAGGCGGCGGTGATGGCCATTGTGACGGGCGCGTGGGCGTCGGCTTGAACCGCGATCGATTGCGCGATCGGGTCGACGGCGACGACGACGCCTGGTGCGCCGGGTTTGAGGGCGTGGGCGGCGACGAAGGAGAGGAAGTCGGCGTGCTGGTTCGTGATGCGCACGACGCGGAACCTGTCGCCCTGGGCGAGCGAAGAGAGCGGCACGCCGCGCGGCTCGCGGGTCTTTCCGTCGGCGCCGGGGATCGGGTCGCCGTGGGGGTCGAGTCTCGGGTGGTTGAGGTGAGCGTCGAGTGCTTCGAGGACCACGGGGGAGACGGCGTGCTCGAGTCGTTCGGCCTCGGCGTGGACGGCCGTCCAGTCGAGTTTGAGGGTCTGGACGAGGAAGGTCTCGATGAGGCGGTGTCGCCGGAGGATGTCCAGAGCGGCCCGTTCGCCCTTGGCGGTCAGGCGCACGCCGCCGAAGCGTTCGTACCTGGCGAGCTTGGCCCCGGCGAGCTTTTTGACCATGGAGGTCGCGGTGCCGGTGGTGACACCGACCATCGCGGCGATGCGTGACATGCCCGCCTCGCCGGCGGGCGACTCGCCGCAGAGGGTGAAGACGGCTTTCAGGTAGTTTTCGACGGTTTCTGAGGGCACCTATGCGATCCCACCGGCGCCCCTTGGCGCCGCGGACGGTTTGACATCGACGCGCGAGGCGACTAAGTTTGAGTACTCAAACTTCAAGATTGGATCCTTCATGAGCCGCGTGTTGGACATCTTGGTCGGATTGTACCGCGAGCGGGCGCTGCCCGCCGCCCCCAGCGCGGGGCGCGGGCTGAGCGACGAAGTCCGGGGGCGTACGCCGGGCGGTGCGGCGGCGTGGGCAACAAGGAGTCTGGGCATGAACCTGTTCTCTTTAGGTCGCGTTCGCGAGTCCTTCGGTGTCGCTGTGATCGCCACGTGCACGGCCATTGCGGCGATGGTCGCGTCGCCCGGGGGCGCGCTTGGCCAGTCGACCAAGGATGACGCGGCGCCGGCGGCGGCGACCAAGCCGCTCAACATTGTGGCGACCATTGCCATGGCCGGAGATCTGGGCGTCAACATCGGCGGCGAGCGGGTGAAGGTCAAGAACATCATGGGCGAGGGGATCGACCCGCACCTGTACAAGGCCTCGCCCGGGGATGTGCGGCTGATGTCGGACGCGGACATGATTCTGTTCAGCGGGCTGCACCTGGAAGGGCGGATGGCCGACCTGATCGTCAAGATGGCGGGGCGCCGCACGGTGGTGCAGGTCACGGACTCGATCGACGAGAAGCTGCTGCGCGAGCCGCCGGAGTTCGCGGGTCACTTTGATCCGCACGTGTGGTTTGATGTGTCGCTGTGGTCGACGGCGGCGGTGCGGGTGCGCGATGCGCTGATCGAGAAGGATGCGGCGGGCAAGGATGTCTACACCAGGAACGCGGAGGTGTACACCAAGCTGCTGGGTGAGCTGCATCAGTACGCGAAGGACACGCTGGCGACGATCCCCAAGGAGAGCCGTGTCATGGTGACGGCACACGACGCGTTTGGCTATTTCGGGCGGGCCTATGGGCTGGAGGTGCGAGCGATCCAGGGCATCAGCACCGACAGCGAGGCGAGCCTGCAGGACATCAACGCGCTGGTGGACACGCTGGTGTCGAAAAAGGTGCCCGCGGTGTTCATCGAGAGCAGCGTGCCGCGGAAGACGATTGACGCGCTGGTAGAGGGGTGCAAATCAAAGGGGCACACGGTGACCATCGGGGGCGAGCTTTTCAGTGATGCGATGGGCAAGGAAGGTACGATGGATGGGACGTACGTGGGCATGGT
Source organism: uncultured Phycisphaeraceae bacterium (assembly GCA_964358855.1). Taxonomy (GTDB): domain Bacteria; phylum Planctomycetota; class Phycisphaerae; order Phycisphaerales; family UBA1924; genus UBA2396. Next base: position 6,047 of record CAYHQQ010000041.1, on the reverse strand, counting down.
GGTGCACAACGTGGAGACGGTCGCCAAGGCCCTGGGGGGCAAAGTTCCTGAGAAGAAGACGGGGGCGCTGGGTGAGTGGGCGGCGAAGTTCAAGAAGTAGAGCGGCGCGGGCGGGTGGAGTGGGGCTTTGAAGAGGGAATGTCATGTCAACACAGTCTCGCGAGCATGGCACCACCCGGATGGGTGAGGGAGGCGGAGACGGCGCCGTGATGCCGGGCGTCGCGGGCGATCGGGCCGCTTCTTCCAATACCTTGGCGCTGGAATCGACTTGTGTTGAGGTCCACGACGTGACGGTGGCGTACCACCGCAAGCCGGTGCTGTGGGACGTGGACATCAGTCTGCCGGCGCGGCGGCTGATCGCGGTTGTGGGTCCCAATGGGGCGGGCAAGTCGACGCTGCTCAAGGCGATCCTGGGACTTGTGCCGCTGGCGAGCGGGGAGATCACGATCTTTGGGAAGCCGCTCAAGCAGGCACGCTCGCTGATCGGGTACGTTCCGCAGCGGGAGACGGTGGACTGGGACTTTCCCGTTGACGCGTTCGACGTGGTGCTGATGGGGCGGTACGGGCGGCTGGGCTGGGTTCGCCGACCGGGCAAGGCCGATCGTGAGATCGCGATGGCGAGTCTTGCGAAGGTGGGGATGGCCGATTATGCGACGCGGCAGATCAGCCATCTCTCGGGAGGCCAGCAGCAGCGGGTGTTTCTGGCCAGGGCGCTGGCGCAGGACGCGCAGTTGTATTTCATGGATGAGCCGTTCGCGGGGGTGGACGCCGCGACGGAGAAGGCGATCGTGGAGGTGCTGCGGGAGCTGCGGTCGTCGGGGCGGACGGTGGTGGCGGTGCACCACGACTTGCAGACGGTGCCCGAGTACTTCGACCATGTGGTGTTGCTCAACATGCGGCTTGTCGCCGCCGGGCCGATCGAGAGCACGTTCACCAAGAAGAATCTGCAGCAGACCTACGGCGGGCGTCTGACGCTGCTGGACGAGGCGGCCGAGGCGGTGCGCCGGGGCACGCCCGCCGAAGGCTGAAAGGGATCGCGCGTGCAGGAACAACTGGTCAGGCTGCTCACGCTGCAGGACGCCAACACGCGGACGGTGCTTCTGGGCGCGACGCTGCTGGGTGTGGCGTCGGCGGTGGTCGGTTGCTTCGCGGTGCTCCGACGCCGGGCGCTGGTGGGCGACGCGGTGGCGCACGCGGCGCTTCCGGGAATCTGCATCGCGTTCTTTGTGGTGGGCGACCGCAACTTCGCGGCCTTCATGATCGGGGCCCTGGTTGTCGGCGTGCTGGCCGCGGGCTTTGTTTCGTTCGTCAAGGCGGCGACACGGATCAAGGAGGATGCGGCGATCGCGCTGGCGATCGGCGGATTCTTCGGGGTGGGCATCGTGCTGTCGCGGATCATCCAGAACGATCCCTCGGGCAATCGCGCCGGGCTGGACGGGTTCATCTTCGGCAAGGCGGCGAGCATGGTGTCGGGGGATGCGCAGCTCATCGCGGCGGTCGCGATCGTCGTGCTGATGGCGACGGGCTTGCTTTACAAGGAGTTCAAGATCCTGTGCTTTGATCGCGACTTTGCGACCAGCCAGGGGTGGCCGGCGATGGGGCTTGACCTTGGCCTGATGGCGCTGGTCTGCGTGTGCACGGTGGTGGGCCTTCCGGCGGTTGGCGTGGTGTTGATGGTGTCGCTGCTGGTGATTCCGGCGGCGGCGGCTCGATTCTGGACGCACAGGCTGGGGACGATGGTGGTGCTTGCCGGGATATTCGGCGGGCTTTCGGGGATGCTGGGCACGGCGTTGAGCGCGACGATTCCGGCGCCGGCGTCGGGCCTCTCGCGGGGCTGGCCGACGGGGCCTTTGATCACGCTGGTTGCGGCGGCGTTCTTTCTGATCTCGCTGGTGGCCGCTCCGCGTCGTGGGATCGTGGCGGACGTGGTGCGGCGTGCCTCGCTGCGGCGTCGGGTCGCTCGTCAGAACCTTCTGCGCCGGGTGTACGAGATGCTGGAGCCTGGGGGCGATCTTTCGGCAACCTGGTCGGTGGGCGACCTTGGTCGGGTGAGAATGTCGGGTGTGGGCGGCGTGCACGGGCAGATCAGGAGGGCGGTGCGGGCCGGGCTCGTGGAGGCGGGGCCGGAGGGATTCTTGCTTTCGCCGAGCGGGCAGGCGGCCGCGGTGCGAGTGGTGCGGACCCATCGGCTTTGGGAGGTGTTCCTGATAACGCATGCGCACATCGCCGCCGACCACGTGGACCGGGACGCGGACCAAATCGAGCACTTTCTGCCGGCGGAGACGCTGGCGGCGCTGGAGGCCAAGCTGGTTGAGTCTGGACGCACGCCGCTGGGCGTGCCATCGTCGCCGCACGCGACACTTGGCATCGGGGCGAACTAGGGATCATCATGCACGTACGCGCAACATGCTGGATCGCAATGCTGATGGCCATGCTCTGCGGCTCGCCCGTGGTCGCGGCGGGCGGGGGGTTGGACGGGGCGTCGGGGTTGATCGTGGCGGGCGAGGCACCGGGGACGGTTGCGGCGGAGCTTGGGGGCGTCGGGCCTCGCGTTTGGTTCTCGGTGAGCGGGTATCAGGTGCGCGATGACGATCTGTGGACGGTTGGCACGGCGGTGCTGTGCAGCGTCGCGTGCGGGATACTGGGGTGCTTTCTCGTGCTTCGCAGGATGTCGCTGCTGGGCGACGCGATTTCGCACGCGATTTTGCCGGGGCTGGTGCTGGCGTTCATCGTGACGCACAGTCGTGAGCCGTTGGCGATGCTGGCGGGTGCGCTGGTGGTCGGGATCGCGACGGCGTATCTCTCGACGGCTCTGAACCGGTGGGGGCGGGTGCCCGAGGACGCGGCGATGGGCGTGGTTTTCACGACGCTGTTTGCGGTGGGCGTGGTGCTGATGACCTGGATTCCGCGCGACGTGGACCTTGATCCCGGGTGCGTGCTGTACGGGCTGATCGAGTTCACGCCGTTTGACACGGTGCGGATTGCGGGCCTTGATATCCCGCGCGCGTTCGCGTGGCTGGCGGTGGTGCTGGTGGTCAACGCCGCGCTGATCTGGGTGTTCTTCAAGGAACTCAAGATCGTGTGCTTTGATCCTTATCTCGCGACGACGATGGGGATCAGCGCGACGCTTGTTCACTACGGCCTGATGACCTCGGTCGCGACGACGGCGGTCGCGTCGTTCGAGTCGGTGGGCTCGATTCTGGTGGTGGCAATGCTGGTCGCTCCGGGGGCGACGGCGCACCTTTTGACCGACAGACTTTCGCGGATGGTGTGGATCGCGGCGGCGGTCTCGGCGCTGAGCGCGGTGGCGGGGTACGCCCTGGCGGTGTGGGTGAACACGTCGGTGGCGGGGATGATCGCGACGGTGGCGCTGGGGGTGTTCGTGCTGACGACGCTTTTCTCGCCGCGGTATGGGTTTGTCAGCAAGCAGGCCCGGCACGTCGCGATGGCGATGCGGATCACGCAGGAGGACATTCTGGGCATGCTCTATCGCTGGCACGAGCGGTCGGAGGGCGGTACGGCGGGCGGGGTGCGGCCGCTTGGTGCCGGGGACATTGTGACTGCGACGCGGGCGGGCTTACTGGGGCGGGTGGCGCTGTGGTGGCTCGCTCGGCGGGGATTGGTCCGAGAGGGGGGCGGTGCGATCACGGCGACGCCGGAGGGGATCAAGCGGGCGAGCCGCATTGTGCGGGGGCATCGGCTGTGGGAGCTGTTTCTCGCCAAACACCTGGCGCTGCCGAGCGACCATCTGCACGCGGGTGCGCATCGGGCGGAGCACTTTCTTTCGGACACGATTCAGGATCAGCTCGCGCGGGAGGATGGGGCGGAGGCGGATCCGCATGGGCGGCCTATTCCGCCGCGGACGTGAGAGTGCGCTCGAATCACGACATGGCGAGCAACCGGCGCCGCAGGCTCCGCACCGCGCGCCTTGGTTCGCTAGGATTTCGGCAGCTTGGCAGAAGGGCCTTCGGATTTTCGACAGCGTGTGGCGAACATCGCGAGCCATCGTGAGATTCTCAGTTGGAGTGAACGCATGCTTTCTCTCGACGATGCACGTTGGTCCTCTCTTTCGGATGCCTACGGCGCCTCATCCGGCATTCCCAAACTGCTGGAGCAGGCCGAGAAGCTACCCGAAGACGCTGGTGGCAACGTAGAACCATATTTCAGCCTTTGGTCGGCGCTCTGCCACCAAGGCGATGTGTATTCGGCCTCGTATGCCGCTCTTCCGCATCTGGTCCGGATCGTCGAAGACAACCCCAGTAGATTCAGATGGACGCTGCTCGCGCTGGTCCACGCGATCGAAGTGGCGCGGTCAGCAGGGAACGGACCGCCAGTGCCCGACGATTTGAGCGATCCGTATCAAGCGTCGCTTCGTCGCATTCCGACTATTGCGATAGGACTTCTGAAAGGCGACCTGTCCGAGTTGGAGTTGCGGGTCATCCTGGCGGCCTGCGCATCGGCCAAGGGCTTTCCATCACTCGGCGAGGCGATTACTGAACTAACGCCTGAGATCACGACGCGCCTTTTGGAGGACTGGCTTGATCAGTAGCGCGGAATGTCGCTCTCGGCGAAGAGTGGGCAGGCTCGCCGTTCATCGGTCGAGGATCTATCGGTTGGAGTGAATCAGATGGCCGGACAGATGTCCAAGAAGTCGACAAGGTTGCATAGAAGGGCAAATCGATGACGCACACCTGGAAGCGTGGCGATCTGGTGGAGTTGGACGGTCGACTGGCGGTGGTCGTGGGTGTCGAGGGCGATCCCGACGTTCCGGAGGATCACATCGCCGTATGGTTCGGAGATCCTCGCTGCGAACCTTCGTCGGTCGGGGGCACGCGACCTGAGGTGTGGACGGTTCCGGCGGAGTACTTCATTCCGGCGGGGGCACCGATCTGGAAACATTGAGTTGTGGGACCGAAGGGTGCGCGAAGCGGCGGGCAACGCACCGGAATGTGAGTCATGTCAACTGTCGGCGTCATCCTCTTCGCGTTTGGCGCGTTTGTCACCCTGACGAACGTGTACTTGAGCTTCATCCGCTACCCGATCCATCTGGCGCGCGGCGGCACTCGCGAGACGTACCGCTGGGTTTCGGGTGTTCCCATAGTCGGTTCGCTGTTTTTGTGGATCAGCATGGGTCTGCTGGCGTCGACTGGTCTCAAATGGCTTGCCGGCATCCTCTCGATCTTCGACACCGGCGGGATTCACTGGTTCATTGGTACGATGTGGTGGACTGGAGCGTGGCGTGAATTATTCGCGGGCAAAGCGACGGGAAATGATCCTCCGCGGGAGTGAGCGCAATGGCCAAGACGAAGTCCATCATTCGCGAACTGGGCAATTCCGAGGCCACATCGAAGATTCGATTCAGTGCGTCGCTCACGCGGCCCGTGGCGAAGGGCGTGTCTCGCCACGGCGAGTCTGCGACCTGGACCTTTCTGGTCCTGCCGAAGGAAGCCAGCAGCAAGCTGCCCTCGCGGAGCATGGTGTCGGTTGAGGGGACGCTCAATGGCACGGTGTTTCGGGGCACGCTCGAGCCGGATGGGAAGGGAGGGCACTGGCTCAAGGTGGACCGGAAGTTGCGCGAGGCTGCGGGGGCGGAGGCGGGCGGGGTTGTCACGCTGGAGATTGCGCCGGTGGCGCCGGATCGGGAGCCGGAGCCCAGGGTGCCGGTGGATCTGCGGAAGGCTCTTGCGGCGGCCCCGAAGAAGGCGCGGGAGGTGTGGTCGGACATCACGCCGGTCGCGCGCCGGGATTGGATTCAGTGGATGACCTCGGGGAAGCGGGCGGAGACTCGCGTGCTTCGGATCGAGAAGGCGTGCGACATGCTTGCGAAGGGAAAGAGGCGACCTTGCTGCTTTGATCGGTCGGGGATGTTTGACAAGAGTTTGAGTTGTCCGATGGCCGACGACGCCGATGACGAGTCACGGGGAACCAGACGCTGACGTGGGGCATTGCGGTCGCGGCGCGGTGGCTTACTACTTTCGCTCGTCACCGCCCACCTCCATTCACCTCCCCACGTCCCCCCACGTCCCCCCACGTCCCCAACCCATCCC
>CAYHQQ010000040.1:0-37788 GCA_964358855.1 uncultured Phycisphaeraceae bacterium | reverse complement strand
CCGCTCCCGCGACTCCCCCCACCGGTCTTTCCTTGGTCTTTCGCCCGTCTTTCCCGCCGCTCGATCGCATCGTCCTCAAACCGGGCCGCCATCTGCTCGGTGAGCTTGCGCCGCGTCTGCTGGTACTCCTCCTCGGACATCTCGCCCGAGTCGCGCAGTGCCCGCAACGAGTCCATCAACCCCTTGGTGTCGTCGGGCTCGTCCGCCGTCCCAAGCATGACCTTGCGATACCGCGTGATCGCCACCCCGCCCAGGATCGTGAGCACGATCAGCACACCGACAAAGATCCAGACTTTCGAGAGCTGCTCGGCCCGGGTCGATGGCGCGGGCGACCCCGCGCTCGTGCCGCCGGGAACACTCACCGTCGGGCTCGTCTCCGGGCGTGGCTGAAAGGCCGTCGCGATCGGCTCGGTCGGCACAGGGGCCTCCGGCGGCGCGTCGGGCGTCTCGATGGGGGAGTCGGGGTTGGTCGGCTCGGGCTGTTCGCTGGGCTGCGTCATGCTCGCACGATCCCTCATCCGTTCAAACCCGCCGCCTGCCTGATCGGAATGACCAGTTTGGGCAGCACTCTCGCCTCGAGCAGCTCTTCGCCATGCCGCGCCAGATCGTCCAGGATTCCCCCCAGCTCGTGGATGTCATGGATCGACCCAAACCGCCTGAGCGTCAGATAGATGCTGATCGGCTGGGCACTCGCCTCGCCATCCCTTTTCGCCGTTCCGCTGGGGTGCGTCTTCACCTCGAAGTGCACCTGCAGCTCCCCCTTCTCGTCCGGCAACGTAAACCCGATCATCGGCTGACAATCGACCAGCGACAGCCCCTCGTGCTCGCCCAGCCCCGCCAGGGGCGAACCCGCGTACAGAGCTTCGTACACAATCGCGTCGTGGTTCCCGCCGGCCATGATGTCAAAGCCGTAGAGGAGCTCGACGTACTCAATATCGATCGGGCTCACGTTCAAATAAAACGGGGCCGCCTCGAGCACCTGCTTGTGGTACGTGTACGCCTCGCCCACCGTCTGCGTGTTCACCGAGCCCGCCCGGATGCTGTTGGACCGCACCGCTACCCATCGGTGGGCCTCCGCCCCGTTCTGCGCCGACTCCAGAGCGAGCTCGTCCTTGTACCTGCGAAACTGCGACATCGTCGGATACTGCCGGCGCAGACGCTCAAAGAGGTCCAGCACCGTCTCGCGGCTCCGCGGCAGGTCCATCTTCACCTGCAACTTCAGGTTCACGTAAAAGTCGCTCGTCAGCGCGCGATAACTCTCCGACATCTGGCGCTTCCCTTTCGCAGCACGCCCGGGACCTCCTGTGGCCCTGGGCGTGCGGCTCGATCATAGTCGGACGCTCACCGACTCCACCAGCCAGTCCGCCACTACCCGCGTCTCTGACAGGTCCACCACCGCGTGATCCGCGCCCGCCTCCATCAGCTGCGACGGCCGAAACTGCCCCGTCCCCACGCCCAGACAACGGCACCCGTTCACCTTCGCACACCTGGCATCGTGCGGCGTATCCCCGACGATCACCACCTGCTCCCCCCCGATCGCCCGCCCACGCAGCTTCGCGAACCGCTCCATCCCGATCGGCGGCAGATGCTCACGGGAAGGCGGCGAATGCGGCGACTCGTCACCCCACACCCGCACCGTAAACGGCTCCATCGGCACACCCGACGCCACCAGCTTCGCTTCCCCGGTGTCCGCAAAGTTCCCCGTGAGCAGCCCAAGCGTCAGCCGCTGATCCACCCGCAGAACCTCCAGCAGCTCAAGCACCCCCGGACACGTCTTGGCCACCCCCGGCTTCGCCAACAGCGGCCCCAATTCCCTCTGATATCCCTCCCGCATCGCTGTCGCATTCTCCACCGTCACCGCCTGCCCATTGCGCCGCAACAGATCCGCGATGATCAACGGATCCAGCCGCCCCGCAAAGTCGACCCCCTCAATAGTGAACCCCTCCCCAAACCTCGCCTTGCCGGCATTCTCCAGCGCCAGCACGCCCGACCGGCTCGTGGTGATCAACGTCGCATCGATATCAAAGAGAATCAGCATGGCCCCAACGGTAAGACCCTCGCCACACCCGGGCTCTTTGCCTTTCACCTAGTGCCAAGTGCCTAGTGCCAAGTGCCTCTGCCTCTCAGCAACCCGCTTCCATAGCGACCACAAACTCGTCATAGTCAAAGAAATCAATCGCCCCGTCCCGCGTGAAATCCGCCTCAGCGTCGCCTGCCTCAAAGGCCGCGACCAAGTCCTGGTAGTCACCGAATCCGACGGCCCCGTCACAGTCGAAGTCTGCCGGGCAGACGGTGAGAAGCGCGACATCGCTTGTGGCCTGGCCGCACGAGTTGGAAACGACGCAACGCAGATTGACGCGGGTGACGTTTGAATACACCGGCGCTGCTGCGCGTCGAACATGCAACCCAGACTCGCGACTCCCCGTCGCCGACACCACGATTCCAGAATCATCCCCGGCCGAATTGTCGCCCTCAAGCAAGTCCGCCCACTCATCGCCACCAGTCTGCCACTGCCATTGATAAGCCACAGTCGCGGATCCACGTGCGTCGACGGAGAAGTCCGCCGCCCCAGAGGGGCAGATGCTGACCGGCGAGGGCTGCTCCTCAACGATGGGGCCGGAAGACAGCTCCCACGTCTCCCCGCTCCGGTCGCTTCTGACGAGGTAGCCGCCAAAGAGCACGCAGACTCCACGCACGCCGTCAAACACCATCTCAGGGCCAGAACGCTCCGATGGACCGGCAATCGCCTGCCTAGTCCATGTGGCCCCATCCCAGTTCCACATTTCGTCGCTCAAGCTTGAGGTGTTGCCGCCGAACAGCACGACTCGCCTTTGATTCCTGTCATACGCCATCGCAAAGCCCGCCCGCGGCGACGGGCCGGCCACAAAGTGCCGGGTCCACGTTGTTCCGTCCCACTCCCACGTTTCATCGTTGTACACGTTGCTCGCGAGCCCTCCGAACAGCACGGTAACCCGTCGGTCAGAGTCGTAGGCCATTTCGTGCGCCCACCTTGGCGATGGCCCGAGTACCGCCCTGAGGCTCCATGCCTGTCCGTCCCATTCCCAGGTCTCATTGCTGGCGGCGCCGGTGACTTCACCGCCAAAGAGGACCGTCACGCCGCGAGCCGAGTCGTACACCATGGCGTGTGAAGCTCGCTGGGAAGGTCCTGTGACCACGAGCTGACGCCACGAGTTCCCGTCCCATTCCCAAGTATCGCTCAGATAGGAGATATTGCGGCCGCCAAACAGGACGCCAACCCCCCGTACGTCATCAAACGCCATCGCGTGCGAACTCCGCTCGGCTGGACCACTTGTCGCTTTCTTCACCCAGCGCTCGCCGTTTGTGGCCCAGGTATCCCTCGGCATGAACTCTCCACTGAACATAAGCGTCTCACCGCGAACGGAGTCGTAGCACATCGCATGCGACGAGCGCGCGGGCGGAGTGTCGTCCGTTGAACGCAAGGACCACGTCGCACCATTCCACTCCCACGTTCCCGTATCATTCGCTCCAAAGAGCACCGAAACTCCCCTCGCGGTGTCGTAAACCATCGTGCGGTTGCTGCTGGCAGGCGGGCCCACAGACGAACGCTGCGACCATGATGTCCCGCTCCATTCCCACGTGCTCCCAAACGAGCCAATGGAGTTTGACCCTCCGAAGAGGACGGCTACACGGCGAGAAGTGTCGTAGCACATGGCGTGTCCACTGCGACCGGATGGCCCCACCACGTTGCGCCGCGTCCAGCCGTTGCCGTCCCATTCCCACGTCTCGTTACTCGACTCACTGTTGCCGGTGTTCCCTCCGAAGAGTGTGGTGACATGGCGATTCGAGTCGTACACCATCGCACACCTGGTGCGCGCACTCGGGCCGGACACCAGTCGCTGGTTCCATTCAGTGCCGTTCCATTCCCATGTGTCGCCAATCATCGAATTGCCGCTGGCGACGACCCCACCGAAGAGAACCATCACTCCTCGGGCCGCGTCATACACCATGGAGTGGCCGTATCGGGCGCCGGGGCCGGCAACGGAGCGCAAGCTCCATGCAGTTCCATTCCCCACCCAGGTCTCGTTTCTTCCTCCTAATCCCCCAAAGAGCACCGTCACATCGCGCGCCGAGTCGTACGCCATCACTGACAGCTGCTGAGGGACCGGCCCATCGCTCGACGCCCAGTTCCAGGCCACTCCATCCCATTTCCAAGTCTCGGCGAGATTGCTCCCGTAAGAGCCCCCAAAGAGCAAGGTTGTCGCGCGCAACGAGTCGTACGCCATCGCAGGCCCGCTGCGCGGTCCGAATTGTGGTCGGCGCGTCCACCTGATCTCCTGCCCCATCGAAGGACCCGCCATCATCCCCAACAGCATCGCGAGCAAGCCCGCAAGCAGTCGCCTGTCACAGAGGCTCGCCGCCACAATCGCGCGAGCCGCAGAACTCACCAATCTCGTTCCGTGCATCCCGCGCTCCTTACTTCAATTCCCACCAAGATCGCAACCCCCCGACGCAGCGATTGGGTCAGGACCCACAGTCTACCAGTTTCACCAGTTCCCCCAACACCATCTTGGCCCCGTGCCCCCCGATTCCTGCCCGCTCCAAATCCCCACCTTTCTCGGTCCTCACGCCCTCGCCACCCGCACTCTCGCCACTCCCAGAGCCACTCCCTCCACCTCACCCTCGCTCTCCCCTACCAGCGAGCCGATGACCCCGGTATAATCTAAGCCGAACACCCAGCGGTTTTCGGGGCGTGCCCGGCCCGCATCTGGTGAACGACTCGCACTCACGTGCTCCTCGCCATGCAGCGCAAAGCCCGACACAACTCCCCCTCCAAGCCCGCAGAGTTCGACAACGAACTCGCCGACGCTGAGCTCGCCTCCACCGACCGCTTCTTCTGCGGCTCCGAGGCCCTCAATTCCAAGGTCCTGGTCCTCAACCGCCTCTACGTCGCCGTCCGCGTCATCTCCGCCCGGCGTGCCTTCAGCATGCTCCTCCGCGACATCGCCGAGGTCATCCACGTCGCCGCCGGCGCCGACGGCCCGCAGTACCTCAACTACGACTTTGGCAACTGGGCCGCCGTCTCCGCCGCCCGCGACTCGTTCGAATCCCAGGCGCACGACTTCGTCAAGACCGTGCGCTTCGATATCGCCGTGCCCAAGATCATCCGCCTGCTGGGCTACGACCGCCTCCCCGAGCAGATCGTCAAGCTCAACCGTCGCAACCTCTTCGCCCGCGACCGCAACCAGTGCCAGTACTGCGGCAAGCACTTCCCCACCGCCGACCTCTCCATCGACCACGTCGTCCCACGCATGGCCGGCGGCGGCGACACATGGGACAACCTGGTCTGCTCGTGCATCCGTTGCAACGCCAAGAAGGGCGGGCGCACACCCGACCAGGCCAACATGAAGCTCTACCGCAAACCCGAACGCCCCAAGCGCAACCCCGTCATCGCCCTGCGCCTGGGCCACGAGAAGTACGCCAGCTGGAAGCAATTCCTCGACGAAGCGTACTGGGGTGTTGAGCTTCGCTGACGATCGCCTTTGACAACGAGCCCCGAGCGTCAGCGAGCGGGTCCGAGCATCCTTTGACTACGAGTTCCCTTCGACAACGAGCCCCGAGCGTCAGCGAGTGGGTTTCTTGGGTTTCACTCATGCCACTTCTCGGTTACCTCATCACCATCCACGCCTATGGAACCTGGCTCCATGGTCGCAGCGTCGGCTCTGTCGACTTCGATCACAACATCCCGGGAACTCTGTATGTGCCGCCCAATCGCGAACGTGAGCAGCGCGAGCGTGACTCGCTGAAGTACCCACCCATCGAATTCGACGCCCAGCGACGCTTCATCATTGATTCCACAATCAAGGAAGTGTGCGCTTACCGCAAGTGGCAGCTGCACGCCGTCCACGCCCGCTCCACCCACGCTCATGCCGCCGTTCAGGCGAAGCACACGCCTGAACGCGTCATGAACGACCTCAAGGGCTATTCCACCAGACGAATGCGCGAGGCCGGCATTCTCGCGCTCGACATCGAGCCCTGGTCCTACCACGGGAGCACTCGATATCTCAATACCGCCAACTCCCTTGCCAAGGCGATCGACTACGTCCTCAATCAGCAGGGGGACCCCCTCGAAATGCGTTGCCCTTCGGGTTGGACTCCACGTGCATGAAGACCTGCGTCAACGAGCCCCGAGCGTCAGCGATCGGGTGGGGTGACCTGAACGCAACGGACCGCTCGCTAACGCTCGGGGCTCGTTGAAGCACCCACTCGCTGACGCTCGGGGCTCGTTGCCCATTTCCTCCCTATCCTCGCCCTCATGGAACGCTCCCTCCAGTCCCTGCGTGATGCCGCCACTCTCGCCGCCGCCTTCGCCTCGACCGACACCGCCATTGTCGTCGAGCGCTTCTCGCTCATGGTCGCCTCGGCCATCAAGGCCGGGGGCAAGGTGATGATCTGCGGCAACGGGGGCTCGCTCTGCGACGCCGTCCACTTCGCCGAGGAGCTCACAGGCCGCTACCGCGCCGACCGCCCCGCCCTGCCCGCCATCGCCATCGCCGACGCCGGTCACATCACCTGCACCGCCAACGACTACGGCTTCGAACAGATCTTCGCCCGGGGAGTCGAAGCCCTGGGGCGCCCCGGCGACATCCTCATCGTCCTCTCCACCAGCGGCAACTCCGAGAACATCGTCCGGGCCGTGCACGCCGCCAAGACCAAGGGCATGACGACCGCCGCGCTGCTTGGCAAGTCCGGCGGGCGCCTCGCCGGCACCTGCGACATCGAGCTCATCGCCCCCGGCGCCACCGCCGACCGCATCCAGGAACTCCACATGCTCGTGCTCCACATCATCGTCGAGCGCGTCGAGGTCCTCCTGGGTCACGCCCGCTGACCGACGACCCGAATCAACGAGCCCCGAGCGTCAGCGAGTGGGTAGGGTGGGCTCTTGCGTTCGGGTCAATCCACCCACTCGCTCACGCTCGGGGCTCGTTGATGCAGGCGAGCCCACCCGCTCTCGCTCGCTCGGTGCTCTTTCAGTCCTGGGCACATTCCGCTCCAACCAATCCGCGATCCACTCCTTCTTCCAGGGCAGGAAGTAGAACAGCATCCCATGCCCCCCCGGCATCTCGAGCATCTCAGGGTGCCCCAGCCGCTCGTGCAAGAGTCGCCCTCCCTCCGCCGGCACCCACCGGTCCCACGTCGCGTGCACCTGCAACACCGGCACTCCCATGAGCGTCGGGGCCGTGTGGTACGGATCGAGCTTGCTGTACTTCAAGTACGCCTCGCCCAGCTCCCGCACCTGCTCCTCCGTGAGCTTCTTACCATCGCACGTCACCCTCACGCCCCCGCTCGTCAGCGTGCTGTTCATCGCCGCCGTCGCCACGTTCGCCGCACCGCCGATGAGCACCGCCGCCGCCACCCGCCCGCGGATCCGGGCGGCCACTGTCGGCGTCGAGAGCGCCCCCGCGCTGAAGCCGATGATCGCCACGGGCATCGTCCGCGTCTGTGGATACAGGCGTCCCAGCACGTCCAGCGCACCCTCGACCACCAGGGCGTTCTCGCCCAGCACGCCGTCGATCTGCTCGGCCAGCGTCCGCCCCGCCCTGTCGACGCCGCCCTGGGTCGCGATGTCGCACGCCGGGCGCAGCAGCTTCGACAGATTCGTCTGGACCAGCGCCCTCTCTTGTGCCGCGGGATTGGCCTCGACCGCCTTGGCCCACGCCTCGTACGACTTGAACGACGCGATCGCCGGTATCTGCTTGCCCAGGGCGTCGCTCGCGCGCTTCAAGGCCAGGGCCCGCTGCACCGATTCCTCCTGGATCGTGGGCCCCACGCTCGTCCGGGTATCGACGTCGATCACCATCCACCCCCGCCGGCTCATCTCGCTCATCACCTCCGCCTCGTACTCGTTGCCGAAGAGCGCCGCCAGATGAACCAGCACGCCCCGGGGCTTCTCGGGCATCTTCGTCGGCAACCGCACCGAAAGCCCCGACGTGAACCTCGCCCGCTCGGCCACCACCTCGGGCACACACCCACCGCGCATCCCCGCCGGAATTCCCGAGCCCAGCGCCTCGAACAACTCATACCCCGACCCGAAACTCCCCGACGTCAGCACGAACGCGTTGGGCTTCACCGCGCTGAACAGCCCCTCAAACCCGTACCATTGCTCCGAAGGCAGCCCCTCGGGCGTCACCCGCACACGCACCAGCGTGCCCGGCGTGCGAAACACCCGCCCTCGCGAATGGGTTGGCGTGTTTGCCTCGCCGGCACCCAGGACAGCCTTGAATCTCACCAGCGATGAGGCGTCAAACTCCGGTGAGTCCTCCGACGCGTACGCCACCTCGTCCAGCGCCGCCGAATCCACCGAAGGCCACGCCTGGGCGGCAATCACCGCCGGCGGCAGCAGGAGCCGGTTCCCGTCCGCATCGAAGTGGATATAGCACCCCCCAAGGCACAACGCCGCCACAATCAGGCACGACGACAACACACTGCCGAACCAACGATTGTCCATGGCGGCAAGAGTGTACCTTCCCCGCCCCCGCTCGTACCATTCCCAAGGCCTCCCCGCCCATGGGTGAGCCAACCGGAGCCTTCCATGCCCTATTACACCAAACTCGGCCTCCTCCCCAAAAAACGCCACGTCCAGTTCCGCCGCCCCGACGGCTGCCTCTACTCCGAAGAACTCTTCGGCACCGAGGGCTTCAGCGGCCCCACCTCGACCATGTACCACATCCAGCCGCCCACCCAGGTCTACGGCTGGAAACCCATGTACTCCACCACAGTCGAGTACGTCGAACGCGACATCATGCGGATGCGACACTTGAAGTCCGCCCCGCAGGTCAAGGCCGGCGATTCGGTCACCGGCCGCGTCGTCCTTTTCGGCAACAGCGACTGCGAAATGGCCGTCTGCAACCCCGCCGACCAGATGGGCTATCACTTCAAGAACGCCCAGGGCGACGAGGTGATTTTCATCCACTACGGCTCGGGCGTCTGCCACTCCATGATGGGCACCCTCAAGTTCGGCCCTCGCGATTACCTCGTCATCCCCAAAGGCATCATCTACACCCTCGTGTGGAACAAACGCGCCGACACTGCAGGTGGGGGCGACGGCGGCCCCTCGCCCGCCGAGATGCCCTTTGGCAAGTTCCTCCTCATCGAAACCACCAACGGCTCCCACATCGCCCCGCCCCCACGCTACATCTCCAAAACCACCAGCCAGTTCCTCGAACACGCCCCCTACTGCGAGCGCGACATTCGCATCCCCGAGTTCCCTCTCTCGTGGGACGAGAAGGGCGAGTTTGAAGTCCGCATCAAGGCCCGCGACCTCATCCACAGCTACGTGTATCACTACCACCCCCTCGACGTCGTGGGCTGGGACGGCTGCTACTACCCCTACATCTTCTCCGCCGACGACTTCAGCCCCATCACCGGCGCCCTTCATATGCCCCCGCCGATCCACCAGACCTTCGAGGCCCACAACTTCGTCATCTGCACCTTCGCCCCCCGCATGCTCGACTACCACCCCCAGGCAATCAAGGTGCCGTACAACCACAGCAACCTCGACAGCGACGAAGTCCTCTACTACGTCAGCGGCAACTACAAAGCCCGCAAGGGCATCGAGTCGGGCTCCCTCACCCTCCACCCGCAAGGCATCCCCCACGGCCCGCACCCCGGCACCATCGAGGCCTCGCTGGAAGCGACGTACACGAACGAACTCGCCGTCATGTGCGACACGTTCAGGCCGCTGTTTCCGACGAAGGCGGCCCTGGACATGGACGACTCCAACTACCCCAAGAGCTGGCAAGGCGAGCACTTCCCGGGCCTGCAAAGCGGCAAGATTCTTCTCAGCAACGGCTCGGCCCAACCCAGCGGAGGCGTTCCCGTCCACAAACACGAGTCCGTCAGCAACGTCTGGGCCCCTTGAGTGGCACGGGCTTCCAGCCCGTGTCTTCCGTGGCATGGGCTTCCAGCCCATGAGTCTTTACCTCATCAAACGCTCGGAGCGGCCCCATGTCTCAAACTCCACAGAATCTCCGAAGTGCAGCCATTCAAGCCGGAGCTCTCTTGTATTTCCTGGGCATGTTGACGCTGTCTCTTTCCATACAGTCGCTCACGCACGAGCTCGATCGACCGCCCGGCACCCGCCGACTTCTTGGAACGATCGGCACGAGCCTTATGCTGGTCGGCGTTCCAACCCTGTGTTTCCTTACGGGTCGCATGGTGAGAAAGGCCGCGGCACAAATCGATGGAACCTGACCCGAAGATCAGAACGTCCCCCCGAATCCACCAAGCGGATCCGGGGGGAACGGGAATTCAACGCTGATGGACCTTCACCGCCGCCGCCTCAGCGCCAGCACTCCCCCAATCCCCAGCAGCCCCACCGTCCCCGGCGTCGGCACCAGCGCCTCGCCGTACGCGTAATAGTCCGTTCCTCCGCCCGAGGTGACTGAGATCATCCCGTTCTCGTCGGCGGCGATCATGATCGTCGCGCTGACCGTGACGTCGTACCCCAGCATCATCCCCGTCCCCGTCGAGATCATCGCCGCCATCAGCTGCGACTCGATCGCGCCATCGTTGAGCCCCAGCCCGGGCACCGAAGCAAAGTCAAAGCTCATCCCGTCCGAGCCCATCGACCAGCCGTACCGCCACAATTCGCCCCCGAACGCGTCGCAGTACAAGTCCCCGCTGATCGACGCTGCCCCCCCGGGGCTGCCACCCGTGTCGAGCATCAGCCCGGCCTTGAACGTCGTCGAGAACGTCAGCATGTCGGTCTCGCCCACGCCCCAGAAGCCCGCGACCGTGTTGGGATCTCGCGAGATCGCGTACGAACGCGCGATCTCCTGTGGCGGCGTGGTTGGCGCCGGTCCCGTGACATGCAGATGCGCGAAACTCCCCGTCGAGTCCCAGTACCACGACCCCGGCGCCGGCGCCCATCCCCAGTCGATCGTCGCCTGCGCGTCGGGTGTGAACTGCGCGCCCGCCACCGCCGCCAGCGGCGTGGTCAGTCCCCGTGCCCCCGCGTAATTGCCCGTCGCCGACGTGTGCATCGAGGTCGGCGCCCCATAGTTGTCCTCCGCACCCGCGTAAATCGCAATCGCCCCCACCGGCGGCCCCGGCAGCAGATGCCTCCCAAAGTCCCCCTTGTTGATCACTCCCCCCGACGCCAGAATCTGAATATCGCCCAGGGCGCCGCCCGCCAACCCCACCAGGCACGACACAACCACGCTTCGAACCATCATGCAACTTGACATTCTTGAATCTCCCCAATGCAGCCGTGCGCGGCACCAAGGTACTGAACGAAGACAGCGTCCTGGGCTCACGCCGTGCGCTCACTTTCAATTCCCGAGCACCACATCACCACCTACATCACAGGCGCGCAGCTCTCGCGCTGAAACGCAAACGCCAAATGCCCCCGCGACACCAGGAGGGCGTCGCGGGGGCACATGATTCACACTCCGTCAATCCCTCACCGCGTGCGCCGCCGCGTCGTCAGCAATCCGCCCATGCCGATGAGCGCCATGGTCCCCGGCGTGGGCATCAGCCCGCTGTCGTCCACGACATACCGCGTGCCGCCGCCCGACGTGATCGAGACCATACCGTTCGCGTCGGCCGCGATGTTCATCGTCACGCTGATCGTCACGTCGGCGCCGAGCACCATCGCCGACCCCGACGACACGATCGCCGCGTTGAACTGCGACCGGATCGCCGCGTCGTCGAGCCCCAGCCTCGGATCCGAGAAGATGTTGAAGCCCGTGCCCCCCTGGCCCGCCGACCAGTCGTACACCCACAGCGGTCCGGCGCCGAACGCGTCGCAGAACGCATCCCCGCCGATCGACGCCGACGCCGTCGCGCGATTCGCCGTGTCGAGCGACAGCCCCGCACGAAACGTCGTCGTAAAGGTCAGCGTGTCGGTCTCGCCCACGCCCCAGAACTCAGTCACCGTGTTCGGATCGTTGCTGATCGCAACCGCCCGGGCCGTCTCGATGGGAGGGGTTGTGGGCGGGGTGCCGGTGATCCAGATCTCCGCGTCGCTGCCGGTCGAATCCCAGTACCAGTACGCCGAACCGATCGGGCCGGGCTGGTATCCCCACGAGAGCACGGCGATCGCGTCGGCGGTGAACTCGGGACCGGTGCTCAGGGCACGCGGGGTCGCACTGGTCCGCCCCGTCGCGTAGTTGCCGGTGGCCTGCACGGGCACAAAACCGCCGTAGTTGTCATCCGCCGACGCGTAGATGATGAACGCGCCCGTTGGCGCCGCGCTGAGGCGGTGGCGCCCGAACGTTCCCCCGTTGGTCACGCCCCCATTGGACCGGATCTCGTTATCGCCGATCGCGCTCCCCACCATCCCCACCAGACACGCCGCCACCACCGTACGAACCATGATCCCGTTTGCCATGTGTGCCACTCCCCATTGACCCGTGCGCGGCAACGCTTCTTGAACGTGAACGCCGGCAGGGGCTCACGCGACGTGCCCGAATTTGTTCGCACGCGCCCACCTCCTGCTCCACGAACCAATCGCCCCGCCGCCCCGTATCACCCTCGACCCGCACGCACGCCCACATCCCCCGCCTCCCCTCACCGTCGGAGATCCCGCGGCATGTCGCTCATCGCGCGACTCAAAGCCATCGACGAACTCCTCCGCGGCTCACGAACACCCACCTTCGTTCGCGACGAGCCGCTCTCGAATGCGTACATCGTGGTTCTCAGGCTGATCGTGCCTTGAAGTTCTCGGTAGCCCGGCACTCCGTGCCGGCGTGGTCTGACGGCTCTTTGAGCCGACGTTGACGTAGCGCAGTCGCGGAGGGATCCGTGTACCATGGGCCCTTTTGTGGAGACCACCATGGGACAGTTTCAGGGATTGATCGGCATCGCGGGGGTTTTGCTCGCGGCGTACATTTTCTCGACGGATCGCGGCCGCATCAACTGGCGGGTGGTGATTGGCGGGGTGCTGCTGCAGGGGTTGCTGGCGTTCTTGCTGATCCGGTTCCAGCCGGTGGTGGAGGCTTTCGATGTGTTTGCGGCGGGGGTCAACGAGGTGATCCGCAGCGCGGACAAGGGGATTGAGTTTCTCTTCGGCAACAAGATCACCGATCCGAGCGGGCCCTGGGGGTTCATCTTTGCGGTGAAGGTGTTGCCGGTGATCATCTTCTTTGCGTCGCTCATGAGCGTGCTGTACTACCTGCGCGTGATCCAGCCGATCGTGGCGGTGACGGGATGGGCGCTCAAGCAGATTCTGGGGGCGGGGGTGACTGGGGCGGAGACGCTGGCGGCGGCGGCGAACATTTTCGTGGGGCAGACCGAGGCGCCGCTGTTTGTGAAGCCGTATATGCCCAGGATGACGCGGTCGCAGATCATGGCGCTGATGGTGCCGGGGTTCGCGTCGATCGCGGGGAGTGTGCTGGCGGCGTACATCGGGATGCTGGGGGGAGAGGACGACGCGTCGCGGATTCTGTTTGCCAAGCATCTGATGACGGCGTCGGTGATGTCGGCGCCGGGTGGGCTGGTGCTGGCGAAGATGATGATGCCCGAGACGGAGACGCCGCCGGCGGAGGATTTCAAGGGAGTGGAGCTTGAGCAACCGGCGCAGAACATCGTGGACGCGGCGGCGCTGGGGGCGACCGACGGTCTGAAGCTCGCGGCGAATGTCGCGGCGATGCTGGTGGCGTTTGTGGCGCTTTTGGCGCTCTTGAATCTACCGCTTTACGCCCTTGGCGAATGGGGGCCGGTGCTGGCGTGGCGGCAGGCAAACGAGATTGGTCCGTTCTCGTTTGAGGGGATTCTGGGTGAGGTCTTCCGGCCCGTCGCGTGGATGATTGGCGTGGCGTGGGGGGATTCGGGGCATGTGGGCGAGTTGATCGGGACGCAGGTGATCGCGACTGAGTTTGTCGCGTACCTGCGACTGGACGGGATGATCCACGGCAGCGCGGTGCCCGTGATCGACACGCGGTCGGCCCAGATCGCGACATACGCGCTGTGCGGGTTCGCAAACATCCCGTCGATCGCGATTCAGATCGGGGGACTCTCGACCATGGCTCCCAACCGGCGGGCTGATATAGCCGCGATGGGGGCGAGGGCGATGGTCACCGGGCTGATGGCCCTCTGGATGATGGCGGCGACCGCGAGCTTGTTTATTCGGTGAGGTGGGGGCGGGGGATGTGCCACTCGGGGAAGCGGTGACGGCTTGAGCACCGGACGCACCGCTCTGGAGAGCGGTGCCACCTTGAGCGGTGCGGCGGTGGCCGGCGCGGCGCGGGGATCGCTTTGGGGTGAGGGTCAGGAACTTGGTGGTGCCGGAGGCCAATGCGTTTGCGATGCGCATGAGGGCGGTGACGAGGCGAAGGACTTCCTTGGAGTCGGTTGTGCACTCCATGCGGTCCATGACTTGTTCGGCGAGCGCTTTGTTGTGCTCGAAGGCGAGGTTTGGGGCGTGGGTGTGCTCGAGGGCGCGCCAGGTGGCGACCATTTTCTTGAAGGCGGGGGCGGCGGTGAGGATCTCAAGTGCTTCGGACGTGATGTTGAGGTGGCCGACGATCGCGCAGGGATCGCCGTGGTGGAGGCACCATGTGTTGAAGAGGTTATCGAGGAGTGGGGCCTCGGTCACGACATGACAATCATCGTGGGGCGGAAGTCATTCGGCATTATGTGGAAAAGAATCGAAAGTCGCGCACAATCGTGGCAGATGCGCATGCGCAGAAATGGCCGTGCCGGATGTCGGACGGCTATTGGCACGATGGGAAAGCGTGTCCGGGGGCTTCTCCCGGCTCTTGACGATGAACCCTCCGGGCTCAAAGGCAGTTGCTTCCTGTCCCGCTACTTCTTCTCTTGCGGCTTCTTCTCTTCCGGCTTGGTCGCTGTCGGCTCCGCGGCCTTGGGCAACTCCGGCGCCGACGGCGCCCCCGCCTCGACAAACTCCTTCCACAGGTCGTCGACGCTCTTGCCCGTCAGATCCTTGAACACCGTCAGATCGCAACCGCCCTTGCGCATCCTCGCGTTGAGCTTGGTCACGATCTCCTTGTCGTACTTGCCGACAAGCCAGCCCAGAAAGGCCGCACTCGTCCGGTACGAATCCTTGTACGACGCCTTCTTCACGTCGATCTTGGCCTGGCGCACCTTGGGCTCGTACACCCAGAAGCGCACGTAGTCGGCGATCCCCTCGGTCAGCCAGCCCACCTCGCCCTTGTTTCTCGGGTACGCCTGCACGACGTGGGCCAGTTCGTGGACCATCATGCCATAGTCGTTCATGTGCTTGCGGAGGTATTCGGCGTTGACGGTGATCGTGCCGCCGCCGGTCGCCGCGGGATACCTTGCGGCCTTCACGAACACGATCTTCGCCGTCGTCCTGGGAGTGAACCCATCGCTTTTGAGTTCCTCGGCGAGCTTGGGATACCACTCCTCGCAGATCGCCTTGGCCTTCTCGGCCCACTCCTTGAGGTCGGGCGCCTCGTCGGCTTCAACGGTGATGGTGATCTTTGCCGGCGCAGCCTTCTCGGGCGCCACAGGCGCGGCGTCCTTCGCGGGTGTTGTCGGCGTCGCCGGGACTGCTGCGGGCGGCGCCGCGGGCGTGATCGGAGCCAACGGGGCACTCTGCGGCTGTGCAATAGCGCCGATCACAAGAACACATCCGGCGCAGTTCAACATCGTGGAGCCTCTCGAGCGTCAGTTTCCGAACAGGAATTCAAGGGCCTTTGGCAACCGCTCCGCCCACGCCGCCTCGTTGTGCTGGGCATTGTCGTCGGTAACCAGGTTCATCGAGTCCGCCCCACCCAGCTCCTTGCCGCTCTTGCCCAAAGTGTCCATCAGCTCGTGCACCGCGTCGACGTAGCCCTTGTTGGCCGCGGCCTTCGCCGGCCCATCTCCCGTTTCCTTGCCGCCGATTCCAAACCACAGACGGTGTGGCAGCGCCTTGCCCGACCCCTTGAGCCCCGCCATCCAGCCGCGCCACGCCTCGCCATTGCCTGTGCGCAGCGGCAGGCTCTCCGCCAGCACCATACCGAACTGATCGGGATGCTCGCACGCCGCGTGCACCGCGATGGCGGCGCCCAGCGACGACCCGCCGATGGCAACCTTCGCCGGATCGGTCTCGACCCTGAACGACCGCTCAACCCGCGGCTTGATTTCCCGCAGCAAAAACCCGACGAACGCCTCGCCCGCCGGCTTGGCCATCGCCGGAATCGCGTTGGTCGGAAGGAACTCGCTCATGCGGGCCGCCCCGCCGTGGGGAATGCCCACGATCACAAACGGCGTCACCTTGCCGCCGGCGATGAGCTTCGTGGCCGTCTCGTCCATCCCCCACTCAGCGCCGATGCCGGCGTGCTTGGCAAACAGATTCTGCGCATCGTGCATGTAGATGACCGGATACTTCTTGACCGCGTTCTCCGGCGCGTCGTATCCCGGGGGCAGCCACACCAGACACTCCCGCGTCTGCCCCTCGGCTCCGCCCGCGCCGCCGGTGATCTGCAGGCGTCGCAGCGTTCCGGTCACAGTCTTGGGCGCGTACGAATCGTCGGCGGTCGACTTCTTGTTTTCGGGCTTCTCGTCGCCCCAGTGCGGCACGCTGAACTCAAACACGGGCTTCTCGCCCGGCTTGAGCTTGCTCGCGTCGATCTTGGGAAGTTGGCGATTGCCCGGTGGCGTCATATCCGCCTGCAGCTCCTCGAACTTCCAATCACCCCGCGTGAACTTGAAGGCGATCTTCGTCCCCGTCTTGCCATCCTGCCATCCGTCGGGCTGCGGAAGCTCGATGCGCCACTTCGTATCACTCTGCGGCGTCAACTTGTACTTCTCGTTGCCCGCGCTCCAGCTTGTGAAGTTCCCCGCGAGATAGATCGGCGAGGCGAGGGTCGCCAGGCGAGCCTTGTCGTCCACCACAAAGATCATCCCCTGCGGAAGCGACTCGGGTTCGACCAGATCGCCCACGGGAGCAACGGCAACCTCACCGGCGGGCGCTTGCGGGGCCGCCTTGTGCGACTCGAGCCCCTTGAGTGCGTCGGCATTGGCGGGGCGCCCCGAAAGGATGTTGCCCAGCGCGTTGGCTCCCCCCGTGTAGCCCGCACCGGCCCCTACGGGCGGCGCGAAGAACTTTGGCGGGTAGAGCGCGATGATCACGCACAGGAGCGCCACCGCCGCCAATGGCGCGATGAGCCAGAGCGTCAGAAACCAGTGTTTGGCCGTCATGTGTCGTGGGCTGGCGATCATCCACGATTCTAGCGGGTGAAACAGGATCCGTGCCACTGAGGTCGCCCACCGTTGCTTTCGAACTCCCACACCCAAACAGCGACCTCAGTGTGCCTTTGTGCCTTGAATCCGCGCCCACTTTCTCAGCCGGCATTCGACGCGCACGCGACCTCGCCCGCGCCCTCCTCGCTCGTCGCGCTCCGCCGCAGCACCACATTGCCCTCAACGGGCGCGAAACGAGACTGGAAGAATCGCAGGTGCTTGGGCTCGTAGGTGAACTTCAGGCCCACGACCTGCTCGGGCATCTGGTGCAGGGCGATGACGCTCTCGGCCGTCACGTCCATGTGCGCCTGCGTGTAGACGCGACGGGGGATCGTGAGTCGCACAAGCTCGAGCTTGGGAACGATGTCTTTGCCGGTGTCGGGATTGCGTCCCGACGAGACCGTGCCCCGCTCCATCGCCCGCACCCCCGACTCGACGTAGAGGGCCGCGGCCAGCGCCTGGGCCGGGAATTGCTCGCGCGGCAGGTGCGGCAGGAATCGCAGGGCGTCGAGGAAGATGCCGTGGCCGCCCACGGGCTTGATGATCGGCACGCCCGCGGCGTCGAGGAGTCGCCCGAGGTACTCGACCTGGCCGATTCTGGCGCGCATGTGGTCGAACTGCACCGACTCGCCGATGCCGATGGCCATGGCTTCCATGTCGCGCCCGGCGAGGCCGCCGTAGGTGTGGAGGCCTTCGAAGAGGACGACCATGTTGCGTGCTTCTTCGGCGAGGGCGTCGTCGTTGAGGCAGAGGAACCCGCCGATGTTGACCAGGCAGTCTTTTTTGGCGGAGTTGGTGCACCCGTCGGTGTGGGAGCAGATCTCGCGGAGGATCTCCTCGATGCTGTGGTGGGTGTAGCCGATTTCACGCAGCTTGATGAAGTACGCGTTCTCGACGGCCCGCGTCGCGTCGAGCATGACCTTGATGCCGTGGCGATGGCAGAGGGCGCAGGTGGCGGTGATGTTCTCGAGGCTGATGGGCTGCCCGCCGGCCATGTTCACGCAGCACTGGAGGCAGAGGTACGGAATCTTGGATGCCCCGACCTTGGCGATGAGCGCTTCGAGCTTGGCGAGGTCGACATTACCCTTGAAGGGCGAGGTATCGAGCGGATCATGGGCCGCATCGCAGATGACGTCGACAAAGCGGGCGCCGGCGAGCTCCTGGTGCGCCCGCGTGGTCGTGAAATACATGTTCCCGGGCACAAAGTCGCCCGGCTTGATCATCAGGCGGCTCAAAATATGCTCGGCCCCGCGCCCCTGGTGCGTGGGAATCAAGTGCTTGTACCCGTAATACCGATGAACCGCCTCCTCGAGGTGGTAGTAATTCGCGCTGCCGGCATAGGCCTCATCCCCCAGCATCATCCCCGCCCACTGCCGGTCACTCATCGCGCTCGTGCCCGAGTCGGTCAACAGGTCGATGTACACATCCTCGCTCTTGAGCAAAAACGTGTTGAACCCCGCCCAGGCAATCGCCCGCTCCCGCTCATCAAGCGTGCTCATCCGCAACGGCTCGACCATCTTGATCTTGAACGGCTCGGCCCAGGAACGCTTTCTCATGGCAGGCTCCTCGGTGCGGAAGGTCGCGTCGTCCGGGCCCCTGCAATGGCCGCCTTGGTGGCGGCGGGGACGGGGACGTCGCACGCACCGGTCAATTGTAGACAACAAGGTCATCAATTGTGGCTTTGGCGAGGTCGGTGAGGCTTTCGGTGGTTTGCAGCGGCAAAACGGCCGATCCGTGGTAGTTGAGCGAGCAGCCTCACCGTCGGCACTCCCGAGCGTGACGGTGAGATTGTGTGAAGTTAGGCAGTTTATGGTTTCTTGATAACTTCGCTAACTTCTGTATACATGACCAGAATTCTGATCGCAGCCGACAAGAGAGCGAAGGACCCGTAGCTGCCCGCCAGACCGTCGAATATCCTGAGGCGAGGGGCCGCGATCAGCCCAAGACACCGACCGTCGGAGGAGCCGACGGTCGGTGGCGCTTCACAGCACCGCACTCGTCGGCGCCTCCGCGTGCGCGTTCACCACCCCGAGCGGCGTGTACTGCTTCAGGCCCGGGAAGACCTCGCCGAGTTTCGCGTTGCCCTGGCGCTTCAGGATGATCTCGCCGAGCACCTGGCGGTAGTCGGTGGTCACGGCCAGGTCGGCGCGGCTGTCGAGTTGGTCGGTGGCGAGGCCCGGCCAGGAGCCGTGGATCTTGCCGCCGGCGATGTTGCCTCCCAGCACCATCATGGCGGCCCCGTGGCCGTGGTCGGTGCCGTTGCTCTTGTTGGCTTTGAGGCGGCGGCCGAATTCGCTCTGCACGACGACGGTCAGGCGCGAGTGGTGGTCGGTCATGTCGGTGTGGAAGGCGTGGAGGGCGCTGGCGAGTTCCCTCAGGCGCACGGGGAACAGGTAGGTCTGATCCTGGTGCGTGTCCCAGCCGCCAAAGTCCACCGTCGCGACGCGGACGCCAAGGTCGGTCTTGAGCATTCGCGCGACCGTCTGGAGCGACTGGGCGAGCTGACCTTCGGGGTACTTGGCGCCGTGCTGGGGCTGGTATTTCTCGACCTCGCCCTTTTTGTTGCGGGGCAATCGCTCGTTGACGGCCTTGAGGATCGACAGCGCCTGCTGGGCCGGCTCGTGCAGCGGCAAGCCCGGCGCATACAGCGTGGCGAGGGCCTCGCGCTGGGCGTCGCCGCCCCAGAGGCCGAAACGCTCGGCGACTTTCGACGCGGCGGCCTTGGGGAAGCCCAGGAGCGATGCGGGCAGGCTGTCGTCGGCGGCCAGAGCCGGGAGCATCGAGACGGCTTGGCCCTGAGCGGGCAGGCCGGCGAGGGCGCTCAAGTGGCGCGTGATCCAACCGGAAGCGAGATTCTGCTGGCCCGTCTCGGCAACGCCGCGTTCGACCAGGTCCATGGCCTCGAAGTGGCTGCGTGTGCCGTTGGTGAGGCCGCACGCGTGAATGAACGCGAGGTGCTTGGCCTCGAAGAGTTCTTTGAGCGGGGCGGCGTTCTTGTGGATGCGGAAATCCAGCCCCGCACCGCCCCCACTGCTGTCGCCAAGGGAGAGCCCTTCCTGATCGCCCGCGTCGGTCACGCGAAGGTTGGCCGGGCGTGCGGCGATGTAGTCCTTGTCGTTGGCGGGGCCCAGCATGTGCAGGCTGTCCATGCCGCCGCGGAGGAAGATGACGACGACGGCGTCGGTGTTGGCCCCCGCGATCGCGCCAGAGCTCGCGCGAAAGGCGGCGGCGGGCAGGAACCCCGCGTGCACGGTCGAGCGGGCGGCGTAGGCGGCGATCGCGGCGGAGCAGCCGATCATGAATTCGCGGCGTGTGGTTGTCATGGGTGTGCTGCGCTTTCGGGGGTCGACATCGAACAGATCAAATGGGGGGCGTTGGACTCAGCGAACCTGGAATTCGGGCGTCATGGCGATGGCTGCCACGCACCGTTGCACGCGGTCGGCCATGGCGGTCTCACTGAGCTCGAGGGGTTGATCGACGGGATTGTCGGCCGCGGCCGCCCGCTCGATGATGGCCATGCGGGTGTCATCGAGCGGTGCGCCCAGGATCTTGTCGCACCAGAACTTCGCGATGGCACGTGGCGAGACCGCATCATCGGGAAGCTGCTTGAGGAGTCGCACGCGTGAGCCTTTGAACCAGTCGGCCATGAGTCGAAGGGGCAGATTCCACCGCGAAACCATCATGTTGGTTGAGAGCCAGAACTCCGAGTGGTCGGGGTGTCCCGTCGGGCTGGGCCACGCGAAGAGCCGGTGCCCCATCTCGTCGAGCGTCCAGAACCAGTCGTGGGCGGTGCGGAACTCGCCATCGACCGCCCGAAGGAACGAGATGGCGAGCTCGAAGGGGCGTTTGGCCTTGGACGACGGCGTCGCGGCGAACTCAGGGGAGAGCACGATCGCGCGGACGACGCGGGAGATCTGATCCTTGGCCTTCATGTTTGCACGCCAGACTCCCACCACGCGCTCGATGAGCGAACTCGGCGGGTCGTCGCACACGAGTCTGCGGCAGAGTTTGGTGCAGATGGTCAGGGCGGTGCCGGGATGTTCGGCGGCCAGGTCGAGCACGCGCTGGCCGTCGACCATCGGCGCCTGGTTGGGATCGAACTCGTTGCCGAGGACGCGCTTTTGGTAATTGTCGTGCCACGCGTCGTGGTAGGTGAAGGCGCCGGCGGCGGGGAAGTGCTCATCGCCGGGGCCGCACCAGGAGCCGTCGGCGACGGTCCAGCCGGTGAAGGCTCGCGCCGCCTCGTACACATCCTGATCGATGTACCCCGAGGGTTTGCCTTCGGTTGCGCCGGGCACATCGCGCCAGCGGTTGTAGAGCCCGTTCATGTACCGCTCGCGCCCGAGTGTGTGGAGCTCGAAGAGCTCGCGGGCGTAGTTCTCGTTGGCGGGGCTGGCCTTGCTGGCGGCGTTGTTGAGGTAGTAGAGCATCGCGGGGGCCGTCGCGACGGCGCCCAGGAACTCGCGGAAGTTGCCCAGGCTGTGGCGTCGAATGACATCGCGGTCGTAGCTGGGCATGGAGACTGAGACGCGGATGTCGTCGCCCCCGGCGTTGACATGGAAGTGGTTGTGCCAGAAATCGGCGAGCACCTCGCGGAGCTGCATCGTCGCGTATCGCGCTCGGATCATCGTCGCGGTGCGAAGCTCCGCCAGCGGGCGAACTCGCTCGGCGTAGTCCTGCGCCTTGTCCCACCTGGTCAGCTGGAGCTGATCCTTCAGCGTCATCGCCAGCGACAGGAGCGGGCGATCTTCCTTGAGAGCGTCGTAGGTCTGCCCGTTGTCGAGCTTGCCGGCCTTGTACTCGATGTGGAGCCGGGCCGCCATCAGCTGCTTGGCGACCGCCGGCTCGTCGCCCAGGGGTGACGCACCTTCGATGGGAGCGAGCTGCTGGTTGAGCCAGGGCTCCAGGCCCATGCCTTTGAGGCGCTCGCGGTCGCCTGTTGTGGGGCCGAAGGCGAGGCGGGAGTAGACGACCTGTTCGAAAGGAACGGGCATGGGAGTTCTCCGGGCCGTGGGCATGTTATCACGCCTTCCCACAACAGGCAGACATGTGGGTGGTTGGTCGGCCGATAACGACGCGATCGGGCCGGTTTGCGGGCGACGGAGCCGGGCGGGGGCATATTCGCGGCGTTGGGAAGTCGCAGGCCGATAGTGGCGACGAGCCTTCGCGTGGGCGAGTGTTGCGTGGTGCCCTTGAGGAGTGAATCATGCTGAGGAATCGGAAAAAGCCGCTACGGATCGTGCTCCCCGAGGCGCCCGAGCCCGTGACGATCCGCGAGAAGCTGGCACTCCTGGCGCCGCGTCGGCCCATCGAGATCGTGGGGCCGAACCTGGTGAGGACGAGCCGTCTGTTCATGAGGCCCCTGACGGTGGACGATCGCGCGACGGTGATTGAGGCCCTGCGAGCGAGTCGAAACGAGCTCGACGAGTACATGGACCTCTGGAAGCCTGGCGACAGCGATCAGGACGTCTTTGAACGACAACTCGAGCTGACAAGGCTTGGGACCAAGACCTCCTCGTCGTGGCGGCGCGGGGCGTTTCTGGAGGATGGCAGGCTGGCGGGATGTTTCAACCTGAACAAGATCGAGTACGGCCTGGCGTTCAGCGCGGAGGCGAGCTGGTGGGTGCGGACCGACCTTGGGCGCCAGGGCCTTGGGACCGAGGGTGTGGCGGCGATGATGGACTATGCGATCGAAGATCTGCCGGGCGGCCTTCGCCTGTCGCGCGTCGAGGCGATCATGCACCCCGACAACGCCCAGAGCCGTCGCCTGGCGATGCGAGTGGGCATGACCCTTGTCGAGCACGAGGCGGTGTCGGCGAAACTCAATGGCGAGTGGGTGACGCACGTGGTGTACGCGAAGACGCCGGCCCTGCCGCGGACGGCGTGAGACATTCTTCAACACGGAGAACACGGAGGGGCACGGAGGAAGGCGGGAATGGGAGAGGGGAATGGGGAGTGTCGAAGGCTGAACTCAAAGACAGAACTCGAAGGCTGAACTTGAAGGCGGAAGGCGGAATCGATTCAGCCTTCCGCCTTCAAGTTCAGCCTTCAGCCTTTCAGTCCTCCGTGCTTCAGCTGCTTTGACGCTCTCGCCGAGCGGCGCATGAACAATTGTTGATTTGCTGGGCCTGCGGCAGGGCCTGTGCGTGTGGGGGCGGGTTTTGGTATAAGTGGGGGATGGAAAACCTCACTCGCCGGTCGATCATCGCCGGGGCTGCGGCCGCCGCTTCCGCCTCGGTTCTCGCTCACGCCCTCCAGCCCGAGGCCAAGCCCGCGGCAGGACCTGCCTTTGAGGGCGACAGCCATCGCGGGGCGTGCATCGTGGCGTCGGTCAACGGCCTGCGGGCGGTTGAACGCGGGATGGCGATGATGAAGGAGGGGTACGACCCCGCCGACTGCATCGTGCAGGGGATCAAGATCATCGAGGACGACCCCAATGACACCAGCGTGGGCCTGGGCGGGGAGCCGAACTTCGAGGGGATCGTGGAGCTCGATGCGTCGGTGATGTATGGGCCGACGCACAAGTCGGGGGCGGTCGCGAGTATCCGCAACATCAAGAACCCGGCGCAGGTGGCGTTGCTGGTGCTTCGCAGGACCAACCACTGTCTGCTCGTGGGTGAGGGGGCCCTTCGATTCGCCAAGAGCATGGGGTTCAAGGAGGAGGATCTGCTCACCGAGCAGTCGCGACGCGAGTGGCAGCACTGGCGCGAGAACCTGAGCCCCAATGACGCGTGGCTGAACGATGACCAGCGCGATCCCTTGACGGGCAAACCCTTTGAGCAGCCCGGGCAGCTCGCCAAGGCTGAGGTCGAGCCGGATTTCACGTACGGCACGGTGCACCTCTCGGCGGTGACGGAGAAGGGCGACGTGGCGAGCTGCACGAGCACGAGCGGCCTGTCGTGGAAGATCCCCGGGCGTGTGGGCGACTCGCCGATCATCGGCGCGGGCAACTACTGCGACAACGCGGTGGGCGGAGCGGGATGCACGGGACGCGGGGAGTCGGCGATCACGAACCTGTCGGCGTACACGATGGTGATGCTGATGGAGCGGGGGATGACGCCCGCGCAGGCGGCGATGGAGGCGATGAAGCGCGTGGCGGATCGAACGAAGGAGAAGCGACTGAAGGATGCGAAGGGCAGGCCGCTGTTTGATCTCAAGATGTACGCGGTGCGTAAGGACGGGGCGTGGGGCGGGGCGACGATGTTCGAAGGAGGGTCGATGGCGGTGGCGACAAAGGATGGGGCGCGGGCGGCTAAGGTGCCGGGGTTGTTTCCGGCGCGAGCGTAGAAAGGCGACTCTGGACAACGAGCCCCGAGCGTCAGCGAGCGGGAGTCTTTACAAAGAGACACAAACCCCGCTCGCTCACGCTCGGGGCTCGTAGATCATGGGCAGCCAGCACCGCCTCGTTCATTCCTGATCTTCGACGCCCGAGGTGGGCGCGGCCCCGTTGGTGCGTTTGGTCGCGTTGTCGCCGGTTGGCTCGGGGAAGTACTTGTCCTCGAACCATCCGAGCACCACGAGGGTGAAGAGGGTGAGGGTTGAGACGAGGATCGCGAGCTGGTAGAGGCCAAAGCCCGCGGCGGCGCCGACGCAGGCGGTGACCCAGACGGCGGCGGCGGTTGTGAGGCCGCGGACGGTTTTTTTGCTTTGCAGGACGGCACCGGCGCCCAGGAAACCGACGCCGCCGATGAGGCCCTGGAGCACACGGCTGAGTTCGGCGGCGGAGGTGGCGGGCGTGAGGGCGGGGACGGACATGCGGATGATCTCCTGGGCGGCGATCATGTAGCCGGCGCTGCCCAGGCTGATGAGGATCATGGTGCGGAAGCCGGCGGGGCGGTTCTTGCGTTCGCGTTCGAGGCCCAAGACGCCGCCCAGAACCAGAGCGGTGCCGAGGCGACAAGCCATGTCAAGGATGTCATCGCTGGCCATAGGTTTGGGCAGCATAGCAAATCGGCGTGGGGCAGGCTTGGGGAGAGGGCGAGCGGTGGACAACCCGGGCGAGGCTCCCAATCAATGGCTGACGCGGCATTGCACGGACACGGCTTCGAGGCGACGGAAGAGCGTGACGCGACGGCGGACGGGCCACCAGTCGTAGAGGAGCAGTTCGGCGGGTCTCCAAAGGACGACCCAGGCGAGGATGACCACGCTCTCGACGACGCCGCGGTAGAGGCTGTCTTTCGAGATGAGCGTGCTGGCGATCTGCTCCAAGGCGACGATGACAACCACGGTGATGAGGCCGACAAGCAGGGCCCATCGCCCGTCGCGGAAGATGCCGCGCAGCACACGTTGTTCGGACTGCCTCAGCAGCGCGAAGTAGTGGCGGATGGCCTCGCTCACGAACTCGGCCTGGGCGGCGTCAGATTCAGGAAGGTGAAGCACGATGGTGAGCGGATGCCTGGCGGGGCGGTCTTCGGCCTCGTCGATGATGAACGCGGCGGCGGCGGGATCGAGGTCGCGGTCGCGGAAGGGCGAGGGGTCGAGCGAGAGGAAGAGCTGGGCGAGGGAGTTGAGCTTGATCTCGATGGGGCCGGTGACGTGCTTGCCCTTGGGTGTGCTGGGTGATTCGTCCGGGCTGGGCATGGGGGATGGTACTGAGGGTGGGAGGAGCGAGGGTCAGGGGAAATGCACTGTGACTGCGAAAATGGACAGGCGTCGGCTCGGAGAGCCGACGGACGGGGACCGGCACGGAGTGCCGAGCCACGGCTGAGTCACAGCCGAGCCACGGCTACATCTTTAGCTTATTGAACTAGTCCTTCACGCTGCTGGCGAAGCTGCTGCCTTTGGGTCTGCCAAGGCCGGGCATGCCGGCGAGGCCGGGAAGCATGGAGTTGAGGCCGCCCTGCTGGGAGCCCATTTCCTTGACGGCCTTGACCTTGTCGGCGGCGGACATCGTGGCCATGTCGCGGCTGAGCTTGGAGATCATTTCGAACTGCTTGAGGAGCTGGCCTACGTCCTCGTGTTTGGTACCGCTGCCCTTGGCGATGCGGCGGCGGCGGGACATGTCGATGATGCTGGGCTTGGCACGCTCGGCCTTGTTCATCGAGCCGATGATCGCCTCGACCTTGTCGAACTGCTTGTCGTCGACGTGGACGTCCTTCATCATGGAACCGACGCCCGGGAGCATGCCCAGGAGTTGCTTCATCGAGCCCATGCGGCGCAGGGCCTTGAGCTGGCCCTTGAAGTCGTCCATTGTCATCTCGCCCTTGGCCATCTTGGCCTGGAGGGCTTCGGCTTCCTTCAAGCTGACCTGCTCGTGGGCGCGCTCGACGAGGCTCAGGACATCGCCCATGCCCAGGATTCGCCCGGCGAAGCGGTCGGCGTGGAATTCCTCGAGGGCGTCGAGCTTCTCGCCCACGCCCACGAACTTGATGGGAGCGCCCGTGACGTGCTTCACGGAAAGGGCGGCGCCGCCGCGGGTGTCGGAGTCGAACTTGGTGAGGACGATGCCGTCGACTTCCAGCTTGGCGTGGAAGGCCTTGGCGGAGTTGACGGCGTCCTGGCCGGTCATGGCGTCGACGACCAGGAGGATCTGATGCGGCTGGAGCAGGCGGTTGACCGACTGGAGCTCGCCCATGAGGTCGTCGTTGACGTGCAGGCGGCCAGCGGTGTCGAGGATCACCGTGTCGATGCCGGCGGTGCGGGCGGTGTTGACGGCACGCTGGCAGACCTGGACGGCGACGCCGACAGCCTTGCCATACTCGGCGACCTTGTCGGGCTCGCTGTAGAACGTGACTTGAGAGCCGCCGGACATGTCTTTTTGGACCTGGGCGGCGACGGTGGCGAGCTGCTCGACGGCGGCGGGGCGCTGGAGGTCGGCGGCGACGAGCATGACGCTGCGTCCGCGTTTCTTGAGGTATGCGGCGAGCTTGCCGCAGGTTGTGGTTTTGCCCGAGCCTTGCAGGCCGCACATCATGATGATGGTGGGACCGGGTGTGGTGCGCGGGATGAGTTCGGCGGCGCCAAGGGTGAGGCCGGGGGGCATGCCGGGGAGGCCCAGGCCCCCCATCCCCTGGCCGGCCTGCATGGCGGTGTGGCGGGCGAGGGCGGCGGCGGGATCGCCGCCCAGGAAGCGGATGAGCTCGTCGTTGACGATGCCGATCATCTCGTCGGCGGGGCGGAGGCTCTTGGTGACCTCCTTTCCGACAGCGGCCTTGAGGACGGCGGTGGTGAAGGCCTCGACGACATCGACGTGGACGTCGGCGTCGATGAGGGCCTTGCGGACATCGGCCATGGCGTCGCGAACGTTGGACTCGGAGATGTTGGCCTGGCCAGAGACCTTGCGGTAGAGCCCCTGGAACGCGTCGGTAAGCCTGTCGAACATGAGATCACACCGGCCTATGTGCCGGTCTCCGGAGAATTGGGATCAGAGCTTGACCGGACCGAGTGTAGGCCCGGGGGGTACGGGGGGGTCTGAACACGCCGCGGCGTGGGGCGATGGAGTGCGATAGACTGTGGGCGTGCTGAGGTGGCTTCAGAACAACACGCAGCTGGTGGTGGTCTTCTTCTTCCTGACGGCCGGGTTTTTCAATTGGCTGGTGCGGACGCTCGCCAAGCAGGCGATGGAGAAGAAGGCGCGAGATGCCCGTCAGCAGGCCGAGATCGAGGCGCTGCGGACTGGACGACCCGCGTCCAACCAGGGTGAGATGACTCCGGAGCTTTCGGCCGCCCGGCGGCTGGAGGAGCTGGCCGAGCGTCGGCGTCAGCAGCTTGAGGACTTGAGGCGGCGAGCGGCGGCCAAGATGGCGACGGGTGGGATGGCCAGCCAGAGTGCGCCCGGCGCGGTGCGAACGCCCCGCCCGCCGGCCGCTCGACCCGCGGCACCCGAGCGTTTCCGAGCGGCCCAGGCGCCCCGGCCGGCACCGGCGGCGCAGCGGGCGGCCCCCATCAATCCGCAGGAGGCGACATCGCGAGCGGCGGCAAGGCTGGCGAGCGACGTCGAGGCGCGGCGGGTGCAGGACGCGGTGTCGCGGCGAGACGAGGAGCGCAGGCATCTGGCGGCTGAGCAGCGGGTGGCGGGTGCGGCGCACAAGGAGGCACAGCAGCGAGCGTCGCGGGCGGCGGCGGCCGATCGTCTTGAGGCCGACGAGGAGGAGAGGCGTCAGTCGTACGACCACGAGCCGATGGCAGCGACATCGGGCTCGGTGCGATTGTCGGGGGTGAGCGAGTGGCGCCGGGCGATGGTGCTTCGCGAGGTCTTGGGGCCACCGATCTCCATGCGAGGCGAAGCGGGGCAGAACGAGGGCGGCGCCCTGGGAGAGCTGGCATGAGCGTTGGCATGAGAGTTGGCATGAATGTGGGCATGGGTGTTGGGCTTGTGGTGGGCGTGCTGGTGGGCGCGGCGGGGCTGGGCGGGTGCAGCGGGTTTGAGATCAATCAGAACGCCCAGGGCGACGGCCTCTTTGACATGCTGTTCACGCAGCCGACGGCGGAGGAGTACCTGGCGGACGCGCAGGATCCGTTCGACGCGGATCGCCGGTATCGCGGCACGCTGAAGCTCTCGTCGATGAGCTTTGGGGGCGAGCCCGTGTATGTGTCGCTGTACGCCAAGAACGCCGAGGACGACGACGCGAGTGTGCGGGCGGCGGCGTGCAAGGCGCTGGGGCGGCACGGGGGGACCGAGCAGGGGGCGCTCTTGGCGAAGCTGCTGCGCGACCCCGACAGCGGGGTGCGGGTGGAGGCGGCCAAGGGGCTCCAGAGGATCCACACGCCCGACTCGGTCGAAGCGCTGCTGATGGCGTCGCGTGAGCCCGAGTCGGTGGCGAGCGGCGTGACGGAGGAGGATCCGGAGGTTCGGGCGGAGGCATCGCTGGCGCTTGCGCAGTATCGCGAGCGCAGGGTGATCCAGGGGCTGATCGCGGGGCTGGGCGATTCGAGGCTCAGCGTGAACCGCAACGCGCTGGTGTCGCTACGCGTCCTCACGGGCCAGGATCTTGGGTACGACCGAGGCGTCTGGCTCGAGTGGCTCAAGAGCACCAAGGATCCGTTCGCGGCGGCGGGGATCTTTCAGTACCCGGCCTACTCGCGTGAGAAGTGGTACATCGAGTATCTGCCGCTGGTTCCCAAGCCGCCCAACGAGAGCTCGTCGACGCCCGCGGGCATGCCGCTCAGCCCGCAGGGGTTATAGGCGTTACGACCCGAGCGCGGGGTTCTGATAACCGTGGGCGCGGTTCACAACACTCTGGCGAATGGACGATGAAGGACCCAATGCCGGCCCACGCGGCCCGCGTTGATGGGTGTCCCGGCTCGCTGTTCGTGGAGTGAATCATCGTGCTTTCGCTACGTCGAACAGACTCCCGCGTTGTGCTGGACAGCAAGTCGCCGGTGCCCGTGCCCGTGGTGGGCGAGGCGCTGGTGCGCATCACGCGGGTGGCGCTTGGTTCGCCCGACGCGGTGACGACGGGCGAGCAAAGCCCCTTCCAGGGAACGCTCGGGCAGGAGGGCGTGGGAGTCGTCGAGCACCTGTGGGCGGGGGCGACGGGCGAGGAGTCCAGAAAGTGGGAGCGCAAGCGAGTGGCGATCTCGTCGGTGCTGTCGTGCGGGGCGTGCGAGGTGTGCCGAGGCGGGATGGGGTGGCACTGCGTGATGGGGACGGCGATGGGGCGGATGGGGCGCGACGGGGTGCTGGCGCAGTTCGCGGCGGTGCCGCTGCGAAACCTGACGGAGATCCCATCGGGGCTCGACGATGACCGGGCGGCGTTCGCGGGCGTTGTGGGGTCGGTGGTGCAGATGACGCACGCGGTTCGTGTGGAACGCCGGACGTTTGTGACGGTGCTGGGCGACGGCGTCACGGGGCTGATCGCCGGGCAGCTCCTGGCGAAGTCCAACGCGTCGGTGCGCCTGCTGGGGCGGCACGAGTCACGGTTTCTCTTGTGCGAGCGATGGGGCATCAAGCATCGGCACGAGCGTGACGCGGGGCGGCGGGGCGATCAGGATGTTGTGGTGGACTGCACGGGCATGCCGGGCGGGCTTGAGATGGCGTGCAAGCTTGTGAGGCCGCGGGGTGTGATTGTGGTGAAAGGCCCGCCCTCGCGAGGGGTTCGCCAGAGCCGAATGGTCTGCCTGGACGCGGCGGCGTCGCACGAGGTAACGGTGATTTTTTCGGCGGCGTCCAATCCGCGGGAGGGGCTGGGGGTGCTTGAGGCGCGGGGGGTGGATGTGCTGGCGCTGATCACGCGGCGCGGGAAGCTCTCGGACGGGGCGGCGCTCCTGGATTGGGCGGGGTCGAGGGAGCACCTGGCGGTGCTGGTGGAGCCTGAGGCGGCGCGGGGGCTGGCGGCCTAGCGTGGTTCATGCGGTTTGAGTTTCTAGGCACGGGCACCTCGGCGGGCGTTCCCAACATCGGGTGCGACTGCCGCGTGTGCACGAGCACGGACCCGCGGGACAATCGGCTTCGCACGAGTGCCGCCATCACGTTCCGGGATGAGAAGGCGAGTCATGAGGGCGGGGAACGGGTGATCCTGATTGATGCGGGGCCGGATCTGCGTCAGCAGGCGCTGCGGGCGAAGATGAGCCGGTGTGATGCGATTCTGTTCACGCACAACCACGTGGACCACACGTTCGGGCTCGACGAGGTGAGGCGGTTCAACGTGGTGCAGCGGGCGCCGGTGAACCTGTACGCGGAGGAGAAGACGCACGAGTTTCTGCGCCGGGTGTACCAGCACGTGTTCGACGCTTCGAAGAATGTCAACGACAGCTTTGTGGCGAGCGTGGTGGCGTGGCGGATCTCGGCGACGCTCGAGCCCATTGAGCTCTATGGGCTGCAGGTCACGCCGATCCGGCTCTTGCACGGGCGGCTGCCGGTGGTCGGGTATCGGTTCGATCCGGCGCCGGGGTCGACGCTGATCGCGCCGTGGATGCCGCTGGCGTACTGCACGGACGTGTCGGCGATTCCGCCGGAGAGTTGGTCTCGGCTGGCGGGCGTGAGGACGTTGGTGCTCGACGCGTTGCGGCAGAGGAAGCACCCGACGCACCTGACGCTGGATCAGGCGGTGATCATTGCGGAGCGGATCGAGGCGAAGCAGACGTGGTTTGTGCATATGGCGCACGATTTGATGCATGGGGAGACGGACGAGGGGTTGCCCGAGGGGATGGGGCTGGCGTATGACGGGTTGGTGTTGGAGTAAGGGGTGGGGAAGTGGCGAAGTGGTGAAGTGGCGGAGTGCAAGACACGCAGCACGCAGCACGCAGCACGCAGCACGCAGCACGCAGCACGCAGCACGCAGCACGGATGATTGTCGCGAACCAACAAGGCAGAGGCTGAAGGCGGAGGTTGAAGGCTGAATTGATTCAGAATTGGAGATTCAACGTTCGCGTTTGCCGCATTCGGGGCATGGGGCGCCGGGCGCGAGGCCAGTCAGCGCGTAGCCACAGGCGACGCACTGACCCAAGCGAGCACGGCGTCGAATGCGACGGGCGATGGTCAGGATTGGTGTGCCCGCCGCGAAGCTGGCGAGGATGATGGGCCAGAGCATGAATCCGACGCGCCACACCGTCGGCCGATTCGGAAGGCTAAGACGATTCAAGTCGACCACCCACAGATAGATCACAGAGTCCCACCCCTCGTCGGCGATCGGAAGCGTCCATACGAGTTCGGGGCGATAAAGGCGAAAGAAGAGTTGCCCACCCGTAAGCACGCCGTAGGGTTTGTTCTCACGCGAGACGGTGACAAAGCCAGCTCCCGCAAGAACAAACCAAGATGGACCGAGGCTTGTTCCCGCAACAAACCAACGCGACGCCACCATCGCGCCAGTCACGGCGAGGCCGAACGCGATCAGCCCCCATCCTGCGATCAGCCTCTTGCGTCCGCGTGCCATGGGGACAGTCTATCGCGACTCGCGGAGCACATGAAGGTTCATTGGCCTGAAGGCGGGCCAACCATTGAAGCCCGTTGAAACGGGCTCAAAGGCATCGGTGAGTCGCGGCGGACGAACTGAAGCTCGACTCACTCGGCGGCACTGAACCAACCCGTTGTGTCTCCGCGCCATGCCGCCTGCTTCATCGCGTCTCGGCCTCACACATCTCCCGATTCGCGTCTTCCTCCGTGTTCTTCCGTGTCCTCCGTGTTTCAACGCCTCTGCCTTGCGGGCGCATGAAAAACGCCGGGCGACTTTTGGGTCGCCCGGCGTGCGTGTTTGCGGGAGGTTCCCGCCCGGAAGGGGACTTAGCAGGGGGTTTCGAAGGCGACGACGAACGCGTCGTAGTCGAAGAAGTCGACGGTGCCGTCGCCGTCGAAGTCGGCGTCGGTGCAATCGGGGTCTTCGAAGCAGATGACGAAGGCGTCGTAGTCGAAGAAGTCGACGGTGCCGTCGCCGTCAAAGTCGGCGGGGCAACCGGTGAGGTCGACGAACTGGTTGCCGTCGATGGCGGCGAAGTTGACGGCGGGTGAGTTGCCCAGATTGGCGCTGCCGGCGGGCAGGCCGCCGATGATCTGGTTGGAGGTGAAGTCGTGGCCGCCGTTGTTGATCATTCCGGTGACGCGGATGGGCGAGACGCCGTCCCAGCCGAGTTCGGTGAGATCGAGGGAGTACTCAACACCGGTGGTGACGGCGGCGGCGGCGACGGGGTCGGCCACCGAGTCGGTGACACCGGCGATGTTGCGGTTGTCGATCGCCATGCTCAGGAGGCCGGGCGTGCCGACGGGCGCGGCGGGATTGAGGATCAGCGAGTCGCTGGCGGCGCGTGGGGCGTAGTTGGTGAAGATGTGACCCGTGAAGCCGTCCTGGGCGTCGATGTTGGTGCCGTTGTACTGGATGGGGTTGTTGGCGGACTTGAGCCCGCCGTTGTACGCGCCGTAGTCGTAGGCCTCGGCGTTGAAACCGATCAGGGGCCCATCGGTGCGGAGGACGGCGGCGTTGGACCAGTTCTCGTTGGGAGAGTTGCCGTTGGTGATGCCGATCCAGTAGTCGGCGGCAAAGGCGGCGTCGAACTGCATGCCAGGGTCGGTGCCGTTGCCGCCCATGTGGTTGAGGCCGTTGAAATCGATGTCGACGTTGTCGCCGCGGAGCACGTTCTGGCCGCCGGGGGCACAGTCGATGAAGAGGTCGAGCTTGTTGAAGGAGGACTCAAGGTTGCCGCCGACGAGGAGGTAGAGGCGGTTGTTGGGGTGGTCGATGTAGGCGAAGAGGTTGTCGATCTCAGAGCCGGTGGCGACATCGGGGTCGCCGTTGGGGGGCGGACAGGTGGCGCCGACGCCGGCGATGTTGCTGTTGTCCAGGGCGACGAGGGTTGAGGGGGCGGCGCCGCAGTTGCCCAGGGTTCCGGTGCCGCTGCCGGCGAGGTTGCAGCCCAGGAAGGAGCCCGCGGCGGTGGTGCAATCGCCCAGGTTGGGGTAGTAGGTCGCGGGGTTGCCGCCGCAGCCGAAGGTCACGTAGTGGGTGAGGCTGAAGCCGGCGGGGAACGTGAGGCCGGCGTTGTTGGCGTCGCCCTGCATGTTCTGAAGGGCGCCGAAGTCGACGTTGGGGAGGACGGCGGCCTGAGCAAGCTGGTTGAAGCCGCCGGCGCCGGTGTCGATGAAGAGCTCAATCTTGGCACCGAAGTCGGACTTCATGTTGCCGGTGAGCATGATGCAGAGGTTGCCGCCGCGGATGACGGCGTAGAGCCCGTCGAGCTCGGAGCCGCCCGCGGTGGCGTTGCTGGCGTCGGTGTCGTCGCCGGCGCTCGAGCGGGTGGTCTGGAGGGCGAGGGCGGCTCCGTAGACGCCGGCGTCGATGGTGCCGTCAACGGTGGGGACAGCCCCGGCGGAGGCGCTGACAGTGACGAAGCGCGGGCCGGCGATGCTCGAGAGGTCGACGGCGCGGGCGTTGCCAAGGGCGACGGCGCCGGGGCCGGGAAGGCCGGGGAGGAACTGGTTGGAGAAGGCGGAGTGTCCGCCATTGGCGTAGGCGGCGATGACGCGGATGTCGCCAGCGGGGCTGCCGATGACATCGAGCGGAATGAGGATCTCGATGCCGGTGGTGACCGCGGCGGCGTTGCCGAGGTCGTTCTCATTGCAGCCGCTGGCGGAGGCATTGTCGCCGAAGCCGGTGGGAACGTTCTGGATCCACTTCGGGGAGCCGTAGAGAGCTCCTTCGCCCGGACCGACCTTTCCGTCGACGGTGATCTGGCCGAAGGCCTGGCCGGCAAGGGCGACGATGGTCGCACCAGCACACATTTGGAACGTCTTCTTCATCACAATTCTCCCTCGTCTGCCGTGGCCCGGGCCGCACGCCGCGGTGTCCTGGAGTTTGAGTCGGTTTCGCACACGCGGGCGAGGCCGATCGAACGTCCGTGAATCAAGGGACCCGGCAGAAGTGTTTCATTCGAGTGTACCGGAAGGAGTCGGCTGAGTCACGCACAAAATTCGCAACAAAGGCCCATTCTGCCGACGATTTTGGCCACTTGGCCACCGCACCTGACCGGGGGGACGTTTCGGAACGTTCCGCGACGGGTTATGGATCGTTCGGGCCCGAAAACACCCCGTTCCAATGTGTGAGAAAGTGAATCCTGGTGCTTGACGGGGCGTATACCCTTGCGTTAGCGTAGAGAGGTGTTCCAGGCTCTCGGGGTTCTTCCGAGAACGTTTCGGCCTCTCCACTCTCCGGAGTCAACGCGATGAAATTCGAGCACACCAGTCGGCGCGGCGGTTTCACACTGATCGAACTGCTGGTGGTGATCGCCATCATCGCGCTCCTGATTGCGATGCTGCTGCCGGCCTTGGGCAAGGCTCGGCGCGCCGCGCAGATGACCAAGAACCTGGCGAACCTGAGCTCGGCCGGAAAGGTCTGCTCGTTCTACTGTCGCGACTTCAAGGGATGGTTCCCCATCGTCCCCGTCGCGCCCGCGGAGATTCCGATCCTGCGGAGCCAGCGGATGGACTATCAGTACCGCTACGGAGGGCTGGCGGGATTCTTCAGCCTGTTCCAGGTCGGCGACGGCGTCGACGTGGGCTTCCGCGGCGCGGGCTTCGGCCAGCCCAATCCCGACAACGCGGCGTACATCAACGGGAGCAAGGAGCCGGTGCTCCGCTCGTACTGCGACGGGCTGAGCTGGCTCAACAACCCGGGCGACCGGGAAGACCGCTACTACGGGATCAACCTTTCCCCGCCGATCAATATCAGCTATGCCCAGGCCAAGGTTCACCAGCCCAAGGCGCCCTCGGCCGAGATCGACGTGATCCAGTACAACATCAGCTATCTCTACATCGCCGGCCTCAAGGAGGACGAGCCTCTCCTCATCAGTCCGCCCTTCTTTGGCGATGAGACCAACGGGCCGGATATCTCGACTTACGCGTTCTACGGCGGCGGAGGGGGTGGGCAAACCAACGCGACCCAGGCCGACACGACGCCGGGCAACTACGCCAAGGCTGACAACTGGGGCAGAGAGGGCGGGGCGTTTGTCTTCACCGACGGACACGCGACGTTCCTGAGCACCAACGCCCTCAACGGGCCGATCCAGGACGTCTTCTTCGGGACCGACACGGTGAAGTACCCCAACAGCGTCAACGCGTTTCGGGCCAATCGCAGCAACTTTGTCCAGACGGTTGATTGAGGTCGTGGCCGAGCACCATGTTCGACGGCACCGGCAAAAGGTCATTGCGTTGGACCCCGGAGGGGTCAATTGTCAATAGCCGGGGGCGAAGCCCCCGGAAGGCCGTCTAGACCGAATTCGACCCCGGAGGGGTCGGCCTAAGGGCGCCGAGATGTTCCGTGCGGTTTACGGCGGACCCCTACGGGGTCCAATTCATGACTCGAGCTCTCCGGGGGATGCGCCCCCGGCTATTGACGCTCAGGCCTACGGCCTGGAATGCAACGAACGAATCGATTCGCCTGGGTCGGGCATTCTGCTCGTCGCCTTACCCTCGCACACACTCACGCGCGAAAACGCACCCTCGACCCGTCTCCGTTCGGCTATATTCCACCCGTGAGCGACCAAACGACTCCGACAGAGCCGCGACTTGTCTTCCCCACATCGGCGCGCAAGCCCCGCCCGTGGTGGCGGAAGCTCGTGAGTGCGCCCGAGAGCGGGCTGGTGCTCGTCGTCATGCTCATGGCGGGCGTGCTGACGCTCTTCAGCGGCGTGCGGGACGCGGGGGATTTCACGCTCGTCGCGGTGGGCACAGGCACCACCGTGACCAGCGAGCGGGGCGACCTGGTCGTGAGTACAAGCGATGGGGCCCTTGCGGCGCGGCTCAACTCGCTGCTCAAGCCCGAGGCGGGCGGCTCTTTGATCCTTGAGTACAACGGCACCAAGACGGCACTCAAGGCTGGGCGCCGCACCAAGCTTGTGGAAGCGACCGAGGGCGCGCCGGCGATGCTGCGGATCCAGGCGCAGGTCAACAAGTTCCTGAACATCGAGAACATGACGCTGGTGGGGACCAACGCGAGCTACATCGCGATCATCGCGGTGGGCATGACGATGGTCATCGCCATGGGCGGGATCGACCTGTCGGTGGGGATGATCTGGGCGTTCTCGGCCCTGATCGGGGCGATCTTCCTGAAGCACCCGTGGGGCGAGGCGTTTCCGTCGGTGGGGATCATTGGCAGGCCGTGGGTTTTTCAGGTGGTGCTCGTGACGGGACTGGTCGCTCTGGCGTCGGGGGTCGTCTCGCGCAAGCTGTCGGCCAGGGGTGCTCGCAATCCGATGCTGGCGCCGGCGTCGACGGGCTCGCTCATCGTGGGCGGGGTGTTCACGCTCGTGGCCCTGGCGGCGGTGGTCGTGGCGATGCGCGATGTGGCGTACGGCGATCTGACGCGTGAGCCGATGGCGATGTCGTGGTGGATCGCGGTGCCGCT
This sequence comes from uncultured Phycisphaeraceae bacterium, assembly GCA_964358855.1. Lineage (GTDB taxonomy): Bacteria > Planctomycetota > Phycisphaerae > Phycisphaerales > UBA1924 > UBA2396. The sequence continues at coordinate 826 of CAYHQQ010000040.1, read as the reverse complement.
GGGGCTTTGCGTGTGCGGGGTGGTGGGCGCATTGTGCGGGCTGGTGAACGGGTCGCTCATCGTTGGGCTGGGCGTGCACCCGTTCATCATCACGCTGGGGATGATGGCGGTGCTGGAGGGGGTTCTCTTTGTGCTCTCGAGCAGCCAGACGCTCACGGGCGTGCCCGACAGCTACGGGGCTGGGTTCTTCAAGGCCCACTTCGCGGGCGTCACGCCGGTGCCGATCTTTGTCATGCTGGGCGTCACGCTCTTTGGGATGGTCGTGCTGACGCGGAGCGTGCTGGGGCGGAGAACACTGGCGATCGGCGACAACGAGAAGGCGGCGATGTACGCGGGGATTCCGGTGGGACGCGTCAAGGTCACGGTGTACACGCTCACGGGGCTCTTGACGGGGATTTCGGGAGCGGTGAACCTGGGTTACTGGCAGTCGGCGAGCCCCACGGCCGGCAAGGGGTACGAGCTGCAGGTCATCGCGGCGGCGGTCATCGGCGGGGCGTCGCTCTCGGGCGGACGCGGGTCGGCTCTGGGTGCGGTGCTGGGGGCGATTCTGATCGAGCTCATCGGCAACGGGATGGTGATGCTGGAGATCGACCAGAGCTACAACAAGATCGTGATGGGGACGGCGATCGTGGCGGCGGTGGTGATTGACCAGAGCAAGAACCGGCTGCAACGCCGCAAGGCCTGAAGAAGTTGAAACACGGAGGACACGGAGAGACACGGAGGAAGGCGGAGCGAGGGCGGTGATAGAACTGAGAAGGCGGAAGGCTGAACGAAATTGTCCCGCCCGTAGTTGAAGGTCGTGGAGGAAGCGGCGGGGACGGATGAG
>CAYHQQ010000039.1:0-38867 GCA_964358855.1 uncultured Phycisphaeraceae bacterium | reverse complement strand
AACTCCTCCCACCGCGAAGCACGCATCACCTGATCCCCCACGACGACCCCACCCTTCTCTTCACCAACGCCGGCATGAACCAGTTCAAGCCCATCTTCCTGGGCCAGGCTCCCGCCAACAGCCCGCTGGGCCTCCTCAAGCGGGCCGCCAACTCGCAGAAGTGCATCCGCGCCGGCGGCAAGCACAACGACCTCGAAGACGTCGGCAAGGACACCTACCACCACACCTTCTTTGAGATGCTCGGCAACTGGTCCTTTGCCGACTACTTCAAAAAGGAAGCCATCGAGTGGTCCTTCGAACTCCTCACCAAGGTCTACGGCATCCCCGCCGACCGCCTCTACGCGACCTACTTCGAAGGCAACCCCGCCAGCGGCCTTGAACCCGACCACGAAACCCGCGACCTCTGGCGGAAGTTCCTTCCCGACGACCACATCCTCCCCGGCAACATGAAGGACAACTTCTGGGAGATGGGCGAGACCGGGCCCTGCGGCCCCTGCACCGAGGTCCACTGCGACCGCATCGGCGATCGCAACGCCGCCGCGATGGTCAACAAGTCGGACCCCAACGTCATCGAGATCTGGAACAACGTCTTCATCCAGTATGAACGCCTGGCCGACCGCACGCTGCGTTCGCTGCCCGGCAAGCACGTCGATACCGGCATGGGCCTCGAACGCCTCGCCTCGATCCTCCAGGGCAAGTTCAGCAACTACGACTCCGACGCCTTCAGCGGCATCTTCCGCTCCATCGAGGAGATCACGGGCGCGACGCCCTACATGGGCAAGCTCGGCGAGGCCGACAAGAACAACGCCGACACCGCCTACCGCGTCATCGCCGACCACGTCCGCACCCTCACCTTCGCCATCACCGACGGCGCCCTCCCCAGCAACGTGGGCCGCGGCTACGTCCTGCGCCGCATCCTGCGAAGGGCCGTGCGCTACGGGCGGCAGATGCTCAATGCCAAGCCCGGCTTCTTCGCGCGCCTCGTCCCCACCGTGGTGAGCGAGATGGGCGACTTCTTCCCCGAGCTCAAGAAGAACCCCCAGCGCGTCATCGACATCATCGCCGAAGAAGAGGAAAGCTTCGGCAAAACCCTCGACCGCGGCATCACCCTCTTCAACGACCTCGCGTTCAACCTCAAACGCGGCGGCAGCACCGTCTTTCCCGGTGCTGATGCCTTCAAGCTCTACGACACCTTCGGCTTCCCCGTCGATCTCACGTCGCTCATGGCTCTGGAGCGCGGCCTTACCGTCGACATGGTCGCCTACGACGCCGAGAAGAAGAAGGCCGAGGAGATCTCCAAGTCCGGCGGCAAAGCAGCCGAAGCATCCGGCCGCCCCGCCCTCGACGGCGACGCCGTCGCCCGCCTCAAGACCCTGAAGATCCAACCCACGGACGACATGCCCAAGTTCGACGACAAGCCCATCCGCGCCCGCGTCCGGGCGATCTGGAACGGGCACAACTTCGACGAGCACGCCAAGGGCGGCCTGGGCACCAAGCACGTCGGGCTCGTGCTCGAGAAAACCTCCTTCTACTCCGAGATGGGCGGGCAGGAGGCCGACCACGGGCGCATCACCGACACGCAGGGCGGTGAGTTCCGCGTCGAGCACGTCTCGAGCTTTGGCGGCTATGTGCTGCACGTCGGCCAGGTCGTCAAGGGCGAGTTCAAGGTCAACGAGACCGTCGAGCTCCACGTCGACCGCAACCGGCGCGGCGCCATCGAGTCCAACCACACCGCCACGCACCTTCTCAACTTCGGCCTGCGCAAGGTCCTGGGCGACCACATCGACCAGAAGGGCTCGCTCGTCACCCCCGACCGTTTCCGCTTTGACTTCAGCCACACCGGCCCGGTGACCCCAGCCGAGACCGCCAAAATCGAGGAGATCGTCGCCGATCAGATCCGCCAGAACCTCACGGTCTACGCGCAGCCGTCGGACCTCGTAACCGCCAAGCGGATCACGGGTCTGCGGGCCGTGTTTGGCGAGACCTACCCCGATCCCGTCCGTGTCGTCTCGATCGGCATGCCGGTGCTCGACCTGACGGCGAGCCCCGAGAGCCCGATGTGGCGTGAACTGTCGATCGAATTCTGCGGCGGCACGCACGTCGCCACCACGGGCGCCATCCAGTCGTTCGCGGTGATCGCCGAGGAGGCCGTCGCCAAGGGTGTGCGGCGACTGACGGCCCTCACGGGCGACGCGGCGATAGCGGCGGGCAAGCTGGCCAACGAGCTGCACGACCGCATCCTGCACGCCGCAAAGATCGGCGACGAACACCTGCCCAAGGCGTTGCTGGAGATCACGCAGGCGGTGGACGCGGCGGCGATTCCCCTGGCGAAGAAGGCGTCGCTGAGGACGGACCTGGCGTTGCTGGGCGAGCGGGTGAAGTCGGCGCTCAAGGCCGCGGGCGCGGTGAAGCGTGACGCGGCGGTTCGGGAGGCCAAGGCGCTGGCGGCGTCGGCGGCCAACGCGAACGACATGGTTGTGGTCGGGACTATCGACGCGGGCGACGATCGTCAGGCATTGCAGGCCGCACTCAAGACGGTTTGCGACAACTGCCCCAGGGCCGCGGTGCTGCTGGTCTCGGTCGTCGAGCCCGCGGGCGGCGAGCCCGGCAAGGTCGCGATGATCGCCCAGGTGCCCGCGGCGATCCAGCTCAAGGGTCTCAAGGCGGGCGACTGGATCCGGGAATCAGCGGCGGTCGTGGGCGGCAAGGGCGGCGGCAAGGCCGATCAGGCCCAGGGCGGCGGCACCGACACGACCAAGGTGCGTGAAGCGCTCGCCCACGCGCACAAGTACGCGGCGAAGATGGTGCTCTGAGGAAAGACACGAAGAGACAAAGAGAATGAGAGACGAAGTGAAAGCCATTGAATTGGCTGTCACTTCTTCTCTCATTCTCTTCGTCTCTCGGTACTGCTACCTGCCAAGCGCCAGGAGCTGCTGGAAGAGCTCGTTGGTTGTGGTGATGACGCGTGAGGCGGCGGAGTAGCCGGTCTGGGCCTGGATCAGACCGATGAACTCCAGGCTCATGTCGACATTGGAGAGTTCGAGCGCGCCGCCGACGATCGAGCCGGCGGAGAGCGCCAGGGGCTCGCTCACGACCGCCCCGCCGCTGTTGGCGCCGGGGGTGTAGAGCCCGCCGCCGGCATCGATGAGCCCTTCCTGGCTGGAGAAGGTCGCCAGGACGATCTGGCCCAGGGGGCGGGTGAGCCCGTTGCTGAACGAGCCGATGATGGTGCCGTCGTTGCCGACGCCGAACGCGTCGAGGGTTCCAAGGGGCGCGCCGTCCCAGCGGGTGGCGGCGATTCTGGAGCGGTCGCCGTCGAGGGAGGTCACGGTGTCCTGGCTGCTCTCGAAGGCGATCTCGAAGGAGACGGGAGTGGCGGCGCCGGTGCCGGTGCGATCGATGTTGACGAAGACGGCCGGGCCGGTGACGAGCTTGCCGCTGGTGTCGAAGCTGATGGTTCCGGTGCCCAGCGCGATGCCTGCGCCGGCGTCGTCGGGGGAGTCGGTGTAGTAGCGCCAGACGGTGCCGGCGTTGCTGGTGCTGTCCTTGACGAGCGTGATGTCGATGCCCAGTGCGGTGCCCAGCGAGTCGTAGGCGATGAACCGGGTCTTGACGCTCTCGCCGTCGGCGGTGGCGGTCTTGGCGACGTCGAAGGCGGCGCCCACGGGCACGCCCGCGGCGTCGATGATCTGGATGTTCGAGTTGGTGACGGTGAGGTCGCTGGCGGTGCCGGTGTTGCCGATGACGCTGATGGCGCCCGTGAGGGGATCGAGCGTGACGCCGGGGGTGATAGCGCCGGGATTGACCACGGTGGTGTTGATGCCCATCGCGTCACGCATGAAGTCCATGACGTCCTGCACGGTGGTCGCCGCGGTGATGGTGAGGTCGGCCGTGGGCAGGATGGTTCCACCCTTGATGACGTCCTTGAGCCGGATGGTCTGTCCAATGGCGAACGCGGGGGTGTTGCTCCCCGGGGCCGCGGGCGACTCGACGTCGACGAGCCTTGTCGTCGCTTCGATGATGTTGGGGGGCGTGGGGGCGGGCACGGCGCCGACGATGGCGGTGAGGCCGGCGGTGGGCGTGCCCATGAGGGCGAGGGTGGTCCCGACAGTGGGCAGCGGGCCCGACGAGTCGAGGTTGCCGGTGAAGTTGACCTTTGAGGTCGCCTGGGCGATGGTCATGGAGCCCAGAGGGATGTTCACGGGCGCGAGGGTGCCGCGGACGAAGTTGAAGTTGGCGTCGACTCCCCATCCCTGGACGCGCTCGCCCGAGATGGTGACGAGGTCGTTGTTTGCGTTGGGACGGAACGTTCCCTGGCGGGTGTAGTACGTCTGCTCGCCGCGCTTGACCACGAAGAAGCCGTTGCCCTCGATCGCCATGTCGCGCTGGTCGCCGGTGGTCGAGAAGGACCCGGTCGAGAAGTTGCGCTGGGTCCCGGCGATCTGCACGCCCAGCCCGACCTGGGAAGGGTTGGTGCCGCCCGAAACGTCGCCCGGGGGCGTTCCCTGCGACAGGGTCCTGGAGAACATGGACGAGAAGACCATTCGGCTGGACTTGAACCCGAAGGTGTTGACGTTGGCGATGTTGTTACCAATCACGTCGATGTTGCGTGAGTTGGCATTGAGGCCCGAGAGGCCGGTGAACAGAGCGGTCGTGGAAGCCATGCGAATCTCCAGGTTCAGCCGCCGATGGCGGCGCGTTCGAGTGCGTCGATGAGGGACGAGTTCATGCCCAGGGTGGCGTTGGGAACGCCGATGGTTCCGGCGGACTGCGTGCCGGGGGCGGGGGGCGCTGTGACGACGGCGTCGATGCCACCGACGATCTCACCGGGCGTCAGCTCCGCCGCGCCCGTGACCTGCCGCACACCGACATCGAGCCGGACCCACGTGTCGTCGATGTTGACGAGCACGCGAGAGGCTCCAGAGGCCTCTGCCCGATCGGCGATCTGGGCGAGGCGTTCGAGCTGCTCGGGGCTGAGGTCGATGCCCGAGCCGGGGCTCACCTGCACGGGGAGCTCGCTGTGCACCTGGCCGTCCCTGGCCTTGCCCAGCAGCTCCGCGAAGCTCGCTCCGCCCACGCCTCCTTGCGTGAGCGGCGAGCGCCCGAGCGCCCCTGTCGCGGCGGCACGTCCATCGCCGCCCGAGAGCATCCGCAAAAGGTCGATGCCGCTGTTCAATGGACGCCCCCGTTCTGCCACGTTGTCTTGTCGACGACTCCCTCGACGTTGTACATGAGCATCGTGCCGCCGCCGGCGAGGGTGAGGAGCATGCCGACGCTCGTGCGCTCGGCGGCAACGACCTCGTCGGTCTTGCGGGTCGCGTCGGTGCAGAGCCCGGTGGCGACCTTGCCGATCATGTTGGCGGCCGAGGAGAAGCTGTTGTCGCTTGAGATCTGCATGAGCGAGTCGGAGAGATCGGTGTTCGACTGGATCGAGCGGATCGTCGCGATCTGCTGCATCAGCTGGTTGCTGTCGTTGGGCGCGAGCGGGTCCTGCCTGGTGAGTTCCTGCAGGATGATCCTGGTGAAGTCGTTGGTCGAGAGGCCGCTGAGGCCGCCCCCGGCGCCCGCACCCGAAGGAGAATTGATTGCGCTCACACTGCTCATGACTGAACTCCTTGAACCGCCTTGGGACCAAAGCACGGGCGTTACACCACCGCGTCAAGACGAAGCCTCAGCAACCCGTGTGCCGGATCGAACTCCTGGGTCCAGATCTCACCCGACTCTTCGCCCGGGAGCGCCTGGGGCGTCTGGCGGGCCTCGCGCGACTCGTCGCGCCCGCCCTGGCTGCCCCGGTTATCTCCCGTGTGCCCCTGCGGATTCTGCTGGGCTGCGCTGTCACGCCCGCTTTGGGAGTCCTGAGACTTGGAGGACACCGGCGCGCCGCCGACGACCTGCACACGGTCGACGACCATCCCGCGCTCCTCGATCGCTTTGGTGAGCGAGTCGAGATTGGCGTGCAGGAGTTGCCGGGTCTGATCGTTCTGCGCGTCGAAAGTTGCCGAGACCTTGCCATTCTCGACCACCAGCTCGATCTTGACCGCTCCCAGGTGTTCGGGAGAAAGTCGCAGCGTCAGCACGCCGCCCTTGTGACGCATGGCGGCCGTCAACCCGCGGGCCAACTGAGCCTCCATCGAGCCGCCCTCAACGGAGAGCTCGCCCGATGTCTCGACGGTCAAGGGCGCTTTGGCGACGGCCCGGGCGGTGAGCGTCCCAAAGCCGCGTCCGAGATCACGCAGTCCTAGGACGCCGTCGACAGAGGCGGCGCGGTCGGACTTTGCGCTGCCGCTCGCCTGTGCGGGGGAGACCTCGGCGGCAAGTTGGGCCGCGGCGGCACCCGGTATCGCCATGGTGGCGTCCGCCGGGTGCTCCATCTGCGCGCTCGAAGGGGCGGCATTGTGCGACGCGGGGTGCGCGGCATCCCGTTGGCTTGTGGAATGACCCGGCTCGCCCAACTCAGATGGTCGCGCGACGTCTGCAGCCTGAGGTTCGTTCACGCGTGCGGGCGAGTCAGGGGCGGCGGCTTGAGGGTCGCCGTCTTGGCCGGGCGCGCCGTGACCACTCGCGGCATCTGGAGCCTTGGGCCCGGCGATGAGGCCGAGCGGATCGCGTGCCTCACCACGCTCGCCCGTGCCTGCGATAGCGGGTGTCGAAGCCGGCATGGTCTGGACGGGTGAAGCGGGCGCCAAGGCCGCATCGCCTGCGGCCTGGGCCGAGTCGGCCGTAGGGGACGTGGAGGCATGGTCGGCGGAAAGGGGCGCTTGTGCGGGCACGATTGTCTGCGCTTCGACGGTCGCATCGGAGGCCGGCCCCGTGTCGCGAGCATCGACCTTGAGGGCGGATTCTGATTGTGAAGGGCTGTCTTGCGCGGCGGTCGGACTTGAGGACGGGGACGCCCGATGCCTGGATGCTTGCTGGCGCCTGCTCGATGCGAGTTGAGCCTTGTCGGACGAGGTGTGCGCAATGGATGCCTTCGAGTGCGCATTCTTTGCCGGTTGCTGGTCGGGGAGCTTGAGTGCCGTCACACCCATCGCCAAGCCGAGCTGGGCACCAAAGGCGCGTGCCTGGGACTGGGCGGTGGTCCGTGCGACGGGGTGTTTCTGCTGGGATTGTGAGGTCTGGGCGAGTCGCTGCGGGGCTGACGTCATTTCGGTGGTACCTCAGAAGCTCGGGCGGATTGCCCGAAGCTCCTGAGGCCATCCAGCAACTTTGCTGCCAGACCGGCATCGGTCTTGGCGAGCACGGAGAGCAGCTCGTTGCGCTTCCCCGCGCTCATCGCGTTGAGGTACGCGATTCCTGGTCCGGTATCAGCGATCTTTGTGCCGCCATTGGGGTCGTCGGTGGCGCCCATCATCTGCTTGAGCGTGAGCACGGCGGTCTTGGCGTCCATGGCCTCGACCACGGCGAGGGTCTTCTTGAACTGCTCGTCCTTGACCTTGTCCTCAACCTCGGACCTGGCGCGGGCGAACGCGGCCCGTTCCTCGTCGAACGCGCGGCGGTCGGCCACCAGCTTGTCCTGCTGGGCCCGCAGGCTCGCCTGCATCGCCTCGATATCGGCCTGGAGACGCTTGTAACGCTGTGTGTCCAGCTCGGTCGCGTCGAGGCGCACGGCGACCTTTTCCTGAGCGGTCATCGGCGGCCGGGCGGCCTTGGTCGCCTCGTCAACCGCCTTCTTGGCTTCCTGGTCCTTGGCCTCTTCGTCGGCGAGCCTGGCCACCTCATCGGCGAGTGTGGGGGCAAGCACGCCCCTGACGGCCCGAACGCGATCCATGTTGAGGCGCTGGGTGCTCGACAGCCAGCCGACAAATCCCAGGATCGCCAGCAGATTCACGATCGCCATGAACGAGAGCACCGACCAGAACTTTTTCATGCCGAAACCTCCTGCGACCGGTTCCCGCGGATCACCGACAGCTCGTCGACCGCCGCCGCCTCACGCCTCTTCTGATCGATCCGCCACTCCTCAAACCTTCGCTCCTTGAGCTTTTCGACGGCCTTGCGCGCGGTGGTTGCGCGGAGGAGCTCGCCGCGGGAGATGGCCAGTCTGTTGTGGACCCCCGCAAGCTTGAGTGCCGAGCGGCTGGTGTTCGAGAGGACGTGGAGGGTGCTGCCGGCCTGCATGCGCACGTCGCGAAAGTCGACGGGCGCGCCCGGGGCGAGCATCTGGCGGACCTCGGAGCGGCGCGACTCAAAGTCGCGCTGGTGCCCGCGGATCTCGTCCTCGGCCAGGAGCCGCTCGTGCTCGATGACCGCGACGGCGAGCTGGCGGGTTCGCTCGACGGCGGCCCGCTGCTTGAGGACTCCTTCGAGATTGAAAGCGAACTTGGCCATGGACGAGCCTCACTCCTCAGCGCTTTTTGCGCCCCTTGTCGATCTGGTCGTACGCGGCGGACGTCAGTGCGATGAGATCGGCACGCGCCTTGTCGAAGTTGGAAACCTCGCTTCGCCCCTGCTTGAGCATCGCGGCCAGGGCGGGTTGCATCTCGATCGCCACGTCGTGCTCGATGCTGCTGCCGCGTGAGTACGCACCGATCTGGACCAGATCCTCGATCTCGGCGTAGAGCGCGAGCAGCCTGGTCGCCCGCTGGCGTGCCCGGGTGTGGTCGGCGTCGGCGATGTCGTCGGCCACTCGGCTGATCGAGTCGAGCACGTCCACCGCGGGATAGTGGGCTCTTTGTGCCAGCTTGCGCGAGAGGATGAGGTGTCCGTCGAGGATACCGCGCGCGGCATCGGCGATGGGCTCGGTCATGTCGTCGCCCTCGACGAGCACGGTGTAGATCCCCGTGATCGAGCCTCCCCCACCACTTCCACCACCACTTCCACCACCGGCCTGGCCATTCTCAAGCGAGCCCGCCCGTTCGAGCAGGAGCGCGAGCTGGGCGAAGACGCTGGGGGTGTAGCCCTTGGTCGCGGGCGGTTCGCCCACCGACAGGCCGACCTGGCGCTGGGCGTGGGCGAATCTGGTGGCCGAGTCCATGACCAGCAGGACATCCTTGCCCTGGTCACGGAAGAACTCGGCGACGGTGCAGGCGACTTTGGCCGCACGGATTCGCATCAGCGGGCTTTCATCGCCCGTCGCGGCGACGACGACCGATCGCTTGAGACCATCGGCTCCCAGGGAGTGCTCGATGAAGTCCTTGACCTCTCGTCCGCGTTCGCCGATGAGCCCGACGACGCAGACATCGGCGTCGCTCTGCTTCACCATGGTGCCCAGCACCGTGCTCTTGCCCACGCCGGGGCCGGCGAAGACGCCCATGCGCTGGCCGCGACCCAGCGGCGTCATGAGGTCGACCGACCGCAGGCCTGTAGTCAGGCGTCGCTTGATGCGAGAGCGCGAGAGCGGCGGGATCGGGGCCGGGTTCACGGGGCGCTGCTGGAGATCCGACAGCACTCCCTTGCCATCGATCGGTCTGCCAAGGCCGTCGACGCACCGTCCGAGCATGGAGTTCCCCACGCCCACGGTTGGTGTGGGCTGGAGGCCGACGACGGGGTCGCCGGGCCTGATGCCCGCGGTCTGTCCCAGGGGCATGACGATGGCCTGGTCGCGTGTGAAGCCGACGACCTCGCCCAGCGTGCCATGCGAGCCGATCTCGACGAGCGCCCCCACGGGAACGGCGAGGTCCTCGACGAGCACGGTGAGGCCGCGCAGAGCGACCGCCGAGCCCTGGATGCGCATGGGCTCGATCGATTCGAGCATCTCGATGGCCTGGTGGATGTGGCTCATGCGGCCCTTTCCATCGAAGATTGTGTGTCGCCGGCGGGATCGACTTTGGCGACTACCGCGGGCGTGCCTGGGACCAGGGCCTGGGCGATGCGGTCGAGCTGGGTGTCGATTGAGGCGTCGATCTCGCCGCCGGCCGAGCGCGCGACACACGAGCCTCTGGCAATCGCGTCGTCGGTGGCGAGCTCGGCATGCACACCGCCGATGAGGCGACTGGCGAGTGCGGGCAGGGCCTGGCGGACGGACTCTTGGTCGGCCGGGTTGATCACGACAGTCAGGCGCGTGGGCCTGGACAGCTTTTCCAGGACGGCCTGGACCTGGTCGACCACGACGCCGGGGTCGGCGGCGATCTTTCGCTTGACGACTCTTTGGGCGATGGCCAGGGCGAGGGAGAGCACGTCGCGCCGGGACTGGGCGAGCATCTCGTCGCGGCGGGCGTTGAACTCGTCAAGAGCCGCCAGCCATTGCGTCTGGACATCCTGCAGGGCGGGACTCATCTGTTCGTACGCGTCGGTGCGTCCCTGCTGGGCGCCGGCGAGGCGACCGGCCTCGAAGCCGGCGGCGTACCCCTGGGCGTGCCCGGCCTCTGAGGCGTCGCCCATGAGACGGGTGCGCTCGCGCATCGCGTGCTCGACGATGCCGGCGGCGTGCTCCTGCGCGAGCGTGTGGGCGTGCTCGGCCTGCCGCTTGAGGTCGGAGAGGTTGTGCACAACCGCCTCCTTGCCGCCCTGGGACCATTCTGCCTGTCTGATCAGCGCCACTGCGTTTCTCCGTTCGAACACCATCACGCGTCAACGACGCTGGATCAGACCAGAAGCTCGCTGTCGCCGCCGCGACCCTGGATGACGACCTCGCCCGACTCTTCGAGGCGCCTGACGATGTCGACGACGCGTTGCTGGGCGCCCTCGACGTCGCTGACGCGGACGGGACCCATGAACTGCATGTCCTCCCGGATCAGCGAGGCCGCACGCTCGGACATGTTGCCCAGGATCTTGCCCTGGAGTTTCTCGCTGGCGGTCTTGAGGGCCAGGGCGAGCTCGTGGTTGTCGACTTCCTTGAGCACGGCCTGAATTCCCTTGTCGTTGACCATCATGATGTCCTCGAAGACGAACATGAGCCGGCGGATCTGCTCGACCAGATCGGGGTCCTCGGCCTCGAGCCCTTCGAGGATCGCCTTCTCGGTCGCGCGATCGGCCAGGTTGAGGATCTCCGACACGGTGGGCACGCCTCCGGCCTTCTCCATGCTCTGGAGCAGCATGCTCGAGAGCCGGCTCTCCAGGCCACGCTCCACTTCCTTGATCACGTCGGGATTGGTCTGTTCCATGTTCGCGATTCGCTTGATGACCTCGGTCTGCTTCTGCAGGGGGAGGCCGCCGATGATCTCCGCGGCCTTGTGGTGGGGCATGTGGCAGACGATCAGCGCGATGGTCTGGGGGTGTTCGTCCTGGATGAACGTGAGGAGGTTGTCGCTCTCGGCCCGTTGCAGGAAGCTGAAGGGCTTGCGCTGCACCTGGGTCTGGATCTGGGACAGGACCTTGTCGGCCTGCTTGGGATCCATCGACTGCTTGAGCAGCGCCTTGGCGAAGTCGAGGTTGCCCTCGTTGGCGTGCCGGCTGGCCATCGAGAGGTTGTAGAACTCCTCCACCACCGCTCCCGACAGCATCTCGGGCACGCGCCCCAGACTCGCGAGCTCGCGCGTGACTTCCTCGACGGCCTCGACGGGCAGGTGTTTGAGCACCGCGCCGGCCTCGTCGGGACCAACGGTGAGCAGCAGGATCGCGGCCTTGGTGATCCCGGACAGTTCCGCCGGATCCTCGGGAAGTTTTTCGTTGGGCTTTCGTGGCATCTTGAGGCTCTCTTTGCTGGGGAACTTCCGACGGCCGGCGGACCTGGATCACTCTTCCACAACGACCCATTGCTTGATCAGGTTGGCGGCGTTCTCGGGCTCGCTCTTGACCATCTCGGCGACCTGGGTGCGGATGTGCGACTGGCGGACGTCGTTGTCGTCGAGCTCGATGCCCGCGAGGGCGGTCTGGCTCTCTTCGGCCTCTCCGATCAGATCGGACTCACGGGTGAGCGCGGGCGGGACGCCCACGAGCTCCTCGGCGGTGGGAAGGATCTGCTTCTTGCCGGCCTTCTTGAGCATCATGAGCATGAAACCCATGGCTCCAAGCGCGAGCCCGCCGACGACCACCTTGTCGAAGATCTGGCTGATGCTCATGCCCATGATCTGCGGTCCACCGCCCGAGCCGCCGCCGAGCAAACCGCCCAGGAGGCTGGCTTCCTGCACGCTGCCCTGCGCTGGGGCGGTTTCGATGGGGATGAGTCCCACGACGACCTGCTGGTCGGTCTCCTTGGGATCGATGGGTCCGTTGGCGGCCCGGGTCATCGTCCGCACATGGGGGATGAGGCTCTCCTTGATGGCGGGCTTGACTTGCTTCTCGAACGCGGCGGCGATGGATTTCTCGTCGGGCTTGGCCGCGGGATCGTTGTCGGTGATCATCTTGACCACGTAGGACCGGGGCACGTTGACACTGATGGCGATCATCGTGGGCATGCCGCGGGGGTCGATCTTGTCCTGCTTGATCGTGCCGATGAGATTCTCGAATTCCTTCTCGCCCTCGCCGGCCTTGGACTGGCTGGAGCGGCCGGTGCCGCCGCGGTTGGGGTCGGTGCCGGTGTTGGAGCGCACGCCGGACTCGGCCCCGCGAGCGCCATCGACCTGCTCGGTCTCGCTGGTGGTCTCGCGCCTGGGCATCGAGACGGATCCCTCGCCGTTGGGCAGGGCCCGTACCTCGTGCGAGACGACGCGCGAGACATCGACTGAGGCGGTGACGGCGATGACCACACCGGGGATGTGGGCGAGGAGTTCGGCGAGCTGTTCGCGGGTCTTGCTCTCAACCTTGGACACGTGGTCGAGGTAGCTTGAGGAGATGACGTCGTCCTCGTTTGTTGCCTTGCGCTGCGATGCGCCGTCGATCACGCGGACCCGTTCGGGCGTCAGGCCCGCCTTGGCTCCGCCGACGAGGTACGCGATCGCGTCCACGGTGTTCTGCGAGAGCTTGGCGCCCGATTCGGTGAAGACGGCGACGCTGGCAGTGGGGATTCGAACGGACGCTCCGATTCCCGTGGCTTCGGGCACGTCGAAGATCACGTTGGCCGACTTGATCCCGGGCATGCTGGTGATGATGCGGTCGAGCTCGCCCTTGACAGCAGCGTTGTAGACCTGGTCGTTCTGCTGGCGGGTGTGGCTCCAGCTCTGGCTGGAGAGGATGGCCTTGAGGAAGCTTCCGGTGTCGCTCGGCAGCTGCTTGTTGGCCGAGAGCAGGGCCATCGCCGACTCGCGCTGGTCGGCCCCGACGGTCACCTGCCCGCCGGTCATCTCGGCCTTGACGCCGCTGGCGGAGAGGAAGTTGAGGGCCTTTTGCTGGTCGGCGAGCGGCACGCCGGGCAGGATCGCGACCATGGACTGCTTTCCGGAGTACTGGCTGACCACAAACAGGGCCATCAGCAGGATAACGACAAAGCTGCCAATGAGCAGCCGCTCGGTGGGACCGAGCTTGCCCAGTTGCTGCCGGATCGTCAGGACCGCCTGTCGAAGCTGATTCATCGGGGTGGCCTCCAGCCGTTGATACGCGCGTTCCTTGCGCGTCCTTTCTGCGCGGAGAGCGCAGTTCAGGCCCCCTTCTGTCGGACCTCACCCCGCCGAACTTGTACATTCTCGGGGGGGCTCCAAAGACCGTCCGAGAAATCCGCGCCCAAAGAGCGAGAACCGCGCGCCAGAACGTCCGCGCGCCCCGGGCCGCGGCGTTTCACTTGAGATTTTGACGTGCCAATCCTGCGCTTGCGTCAGACGCGGATCTGCTTGACCTCGTCGTAGGCTTCCATGACGCGGTTGCGGACGGCCTGTAACGCCTTGAAGGCCGTGTCGGCCTTGGCCGTGGCCAGCATCACACCCTCAAGATCGTTGCGCTTGCCGGTCTGCAGGTCCTCGACGGCCCGAGTGGCGTCCTGTTGCAGCTTGTTGACCTCGTCGAGGTTCTTGAGGAGCACATCCTTGAACGCCGGACCGTCCGCCCTGGCGGGGGACATGACACCGGAGGGGTTGATTCCCTGGGTGGCGGTCGAGCGGATGAGTCCGAGTGGGTCTGCCATGACAATCTCCATCGATCAGTGCGAACGATCTGTCGCAAGCGGCGTGCCAGTCCCTGCTGCGGGGGGGCGGGGGGGGTCAGGCCAGGAGGCGAAGGGCGGTTGAGAGCATGGTCTTGGCGGTCTCGGCGGAGACGATATTGGCCTCGTAGGCGCGGGAGGCCTCCATGGCGTTCATCTGTTCAACGACGGGGTTGATGTCGGGAACGGTGACATAACCGTCCTTGTCCGCGTAGGGGTGCCCGGGCATCGATCGCTTGACGAGCGCGTTCGCCTCGATCTGGATGTCGACGACGTGGACGCCCATCTGGCGCCCCGAACTGGTCTTGGCGGCGGGGTCGCCCGGGGCAAACATGGCGGCCCGGCGGAGGTAGGGGGAGAAGTTGCCGTCGGCGTCTTCGAGCGAGTTGGCGTTGGCGATGTTCGCCTGGATGACCTCGAACCTTGTTCGCTGGGCGATCATGCCGCCAACCGCGATATCGAGCATGCCGTACATGGTGCCGCTCCGTCAGGGAAAGTGGGGTTACACGCGGGAGGCCAGGGCCGACCGCATCATTTCAGAACGGGAACGAAGGAGCTCGATGGAGGAGCGGTAGACCATGAGGTTCTCGGTCTGGTCCTGCATGAGCCGCTCGATGTCGGAGTTGTTGCGATCCTGGCCCAGGATGTTCCCCGAAGGAGTCGAGGGCCTGAGCACGAGGTTGCCGCTGGAGTCCTTGCGGAGTTCCCTGGTCGAGGGAATATCGAGCCCGCGGGAGTCGCCCGCCTTGCGCCGCAGGTCGACGGCCCGGGAGAGGGCCTTCTGGAACGCGATGGGCGAGACGTCGAGGGATTGGAAGTCGGGCGTGCTGATGTTGGCGATGTTGTGGGCGATGATGCGCTGACGCTGACCTGCGAATCGGATCGTCGCTTCGAGGGCGCCCGTCGCGCCGTAGTCGGTGATTCCCATCATGCTCATCGCGGGGTTTCCTCGCAAACAGAATGCCACTGGCCGGTTCTCGGACAGAACCTAGATCGAATCGCTGACCTTGTGCGATGCTTTCCACTTTCTGAGCTTCAAGCCGAGCGTTCGCACGCCGATGCCCAGGGCGGTCGCGGTTCTTTGGCGATGGCCGTTGAACTGCTGCAATGCGGCGACGATGGTGTCACGTTCGATGTCCTCGAGGGTGGGGATGGTTCCGGGTGCCGCAGGCCTTGAGCCGGGCTTCGCCTCGACGATGGACGAGACGGCGGTGCTCTGCTGGATGGCTCCCAGCCAGGGCGCGACGAGCTCGCGGGAGATCGTGGTGGCGCCGCGTCCGGAGCTGAGGACGACCGCTCGCTCGCAGATGTTGCGGAGTTCGCGGATGTTTCCGGGCCAGGCGTACTCGATCAGGAGATCCATCGCCTCGGGCTCGACGCGCATGGGGCCGCGACCCTCCCGACGGCAAATCTCGCCCACGAAGTGGGTCGCCAGCTCGGGGATGTCCTCGCGCCTGGCACGGAGCGTGGGCGCGACGATGGGGAGGACGTTGAGGCGGAAGTACAGATCCTCGCGGAAGCGACCGGCGTGGACCTCGCGGAGCACGTCACGGTTGCTCGTGGCGATCACGCGGACATCGACGCCGATGGGCGTGCTCGATCCGACGCGCTCGAGCTGGCGTTCCTGGAGCACGCGCAGCAGCTTGGCCTGGATCTTGGTGGAGACTTCGGTGACCTCGTCGAGGAGGATCGTGCCCCCTTGCGCGAGCTCGAAGCGTCCCTTGCGGAGCTTGTCGGCGCCGGTGAACGCACCGCGCTCGTGCCCAAAGAGCTCGCTCTCCAGGACGCTCTCCGACAGGGCGGCACAGTTCACGGCCAGGAAGGGACCCTTGGCCCTGGGGCTTGCCTCGTGGAGGGTGCGGGCGATGACTTCCTTGCCCACGCCGCTCTCGCCGGTGATGAGCACGGTGCTCTGGCTGGCGGCGATGGCCCCCAGCTCGGCCTTGAGGCTCGCCATGACCGGGCCGCCGCCGATGAGGCGATCAAACCCGTAGGGGGCGGGCGACATCTCGATGGTGGACGAAGGGAGGGAGGGCGAGCTTGCGCGGAGGATCTGGTTCTCGCGGACGGTCGAGGCGTGCTCGAGCGCGCGTTTGACGGCGATGATGAGCGTGTCGCCCTCGAAGGGCTTCTGGATGTAGTTGAACGCTCCGAGTCGGATGGCTTTGACGGCCGTCTCGATCGACGCGTACGCGGTCATGAGCAGGAGGGGCACGTCCTCGTCGATGCTTCTGAGGCGTTCGATGAGCTCGATGCCGTTCATGCCGGGCATGTTGAGATCGGTGACGACGCAGTCGGGGCGCTGCGAGGCGAAGGCGGCGAGTGCGGCGGGCCCGTCGGGGGCCTCGACGACGTCGAAGCCGGCTCTCCTGAGGGTCTCGCCGATGCTGTCGCGCATCATGGGTTTGTCGTCCACAACCAGAATCGTGCTCATCTACGCGACCTCCGCGATCGAAAGTGTGTTGTTGGGTGTGCCGGTGTGAACGGGACTCTGGTGGGACCGGACAAAGGGCGTCGAATCCCCCGTCCCGGTCTCCTTCATCGGAATGTGGAGGCCAAAGACTGCACCTCTTGCGCCAGGTGTCCGTTCGGCGTTGTTGGCGACGCTGACTCTTCCGGCGTGGGCGTCGACGATCCGGTGGACGATCGCCAGCCCCAGGCCCGTGCCGGTGGTGCGCGTCGTAAAGAACGGATTGAACATGCGTTGCACGATCTCGGGCGCGACGCCCGGTCCCGTGTCGCGGACGCTCAGCACGACCTCCTCTTGCCCTCGGACGCGCGACTTTCTTGCTCCAAGGGCGAGTTCGTGGGGTTGAGCGGGGTCGGAAGTCTCGACCATCGCCTCGATGGCGTTGCGGACGATGTTGACCAGCGCCTGCTGCACGAGCAGGGCGTCGGCGTTGAGCTCGACACTGTCGCCCGTGCGGGTGATGCGGATCGTGTTCCAACCCGCGACGCCGTCGTGGCAGCAGGCCTCCAGGACGCCGTCGAAGACGGTGCCGGCGGTGGTGGCCTGGCGCCGCACGCGAAGCTCGCGGCTGAACGTCAGCACGTCGCCGACGACCGTGTCGAGATGCGAGGCGGCCCGTGCGATCTTCTCGGAAATCGCCCGCTCGCCGGGACGGTCGGCCAGGTCCTGGGTCAGCATGCGGGCGTAGAGGCGGATGGAGCCCAGGGGATTGCGCACTTCGTGGGCGATGCCCGCGGCCATCTCGCCCAGCGCCGCCAGGCGCCTGGCGCGCTCAAGCTGCTCGTTTGCATCGGAGAGCTCACGGGTCAGTCGGGCGACTTCGGCGCGCAGCTGCTCGTGGGCGGTCTGGAGCTTGCCGGTGACGTCGTTGAACGCCAGGAGCAGTTCCCCCAGGTCTCCGGGGTTGAGCGGGCCGGTCGGACGATCGCCGACGAGTGTGAGCGTGTGCTCTGCTGTCACGGTCACGCCTCCTTGTCCTGGAACTGAGGCCCGCTTGCGCCGTCCGCATAGCCGACACCGACTCTTGCCTGCCGGGTGAGCGCCCCCAGCTCGCCGGCGATCTGGTCGCGGCGCTCGTGGAGCGACTCGAGTGTTTCGGCGTCGAGCATCTCAAGACGGGCAATGAGCTCGGCGATGTGGGCGTAGCCCGGGGCAAGATCGGCACGGCTTCTGGCGTTGAGCACGCGGAGCGTCTCGGCAACGAAGGCCGCACGCTCGATGAGCGGACGGCGCTGCTCCAGGACGTCATCGGCAATGCCGGCGTCGGAGGCCATGGCGATCTGGTTGCGCCGTGTGATCGCGAGCAGCTCGGTCAGCAGCTGGGTTTGCTCACCAACAAGCAGGGCGGCGTCGTCGATGGTGTTTGAAAGTGCGGTCATCCGTGACCTTTCTGCTGGGCGGCAATCCATGCCGCGGTTGATGGTCGGTCCGATTCGCCGGTGCAGGACGCTGCGGGGGGGGCTAGGGGTTCTCGGCTTTCTCAGCTTCGGGGGCGGCGGCGGTCGCCTGAGTGTCGCGGTCCTTCCAGAGTTCGGCGGTCGACTCGAGCCATCGCTCCCAGTCGCCGCGGGTCATCGGCAGCGTGGGGTCCTCCCACACCGTCGCGGGCAGGCTCGCGTAGAAGCGCTTGGCGCGTTCGTTGGCGGCCCGCGCCCTCTTGAGGTCGTTCTGGCGCAGGTGGCACGAGACGATCTGCGTCATGGCGACCAGCGACGCGGGGTCGGTCGCGAAACGGTCCTTGGCGGCGTTGTAGTGGGTGATGGCGCCCTCGTAGTCCTTGAGGCGAAACGCGCACTCTCCGAGGTAATAGTACGAGTTGCGGAGGAAGGCCTCTTCGGTCGCGGTGCGCCGGCGCTCGTCCTTGGCGTCGATGGCGCGGCGGACCTGCTCAAAGAGTCCTTGGGCCCGCGTCAACCGGTCCTGTCGCACGCCGTCGAGACGGACCTTCTCGGCCGGGGGAAGGGCCTGCATGAGGGCTTTCTCGATGTCGGCGGCGGAGAGGCGGAGCGAGTCGGCGAGCTTGAAGCGGGCCGCGAGGACCTGCGGGTCCTTTGGGTATCGCTTGGAGGCCTCGTCGAACCGCTCGATGGCAAGGTCATACTCACCCTTGCGGTAGTAGTGGTTCGCGAGTTCGAAGACCGCGCCGCGGAACGCCGGGGTTTCAGGGCCTCCGGCCCGACCCGAAGCAACCTCGCGGAGGATCTGCTCGGCCTCGGCGTCGTTGTCGGCGTTGGCGTCGAGCAGCAGCGTCTGGGCGAGAGGAACCTCGCTGGCGTCGGCCCATGGGCCGGCCCCGTCACCCTCGCCGCGCTGGTGGACCAGGTCACGGTAAATCGCCGACGCGTTCTCCAGGTCGCCCCGCGACTGGTACGCCTGGGCGAGCCGGAATCGGGCCTCGGGTTGACGCGGATCGCCGGGACGCTCGGCGACGTAGAGCTGGAAGATGCGGCTGGCGGCTTCCTGATCTCCCGCGCGGTCGTAGCAGTCGCCCGCCATCCACAGGGAGTCTGAGTAGGCGGCAACGTCGGTCAGCACGACCTTGTCGGAGTGGCGCTGGTAGTAGCTGCCGGCGGACATCAAGTGGCTTCGCGCCTGCGTTCGCGTCGCGGGGTCGAGCTCGGCCAGGGCCATCGCGCTGGTCCCCTGCTTCTTGATCGCCTCGATAGTCTCGTCGGCGATGCGCCTGTGGCACGCGGCCAGTCGGAACAGCGTGGTCGCCGGCTCGTTGCGCTCGCCGATCACCCGCTCGGCGAGCGTGGCGAATCGCAGTGCGACCTCCGTGAGCCCGCGGTCGAAGCGATCGTCGGCACGGTCGGTGAGACTCTGGCAGATCCGCTCGGGCGTGATCTCACGGCTCCGCTCGCCCGCCTTGAGCGCGTCGGCCAGATTGCCAAAGGCCAGGAGCGATTCCTCGTCGTCACCCTGCGCGGCGGCCGATTGGGCAAGCCCGAACTGGGCCGAGAGCATCCACCTGGGCGGGGCGTGCCCGGACGCGACGCTCTCGAACTTCTCCCGGGCCTCGGCGTGATCGCCGCGGAGCGAGGCGATCTGGCCCTGGAGGACGTGGAGCTGCGGAAGTCGCTCGTCGGTTTCGGAGATGAGCTCGCTCGCGTAGTCGAGCTGCTGGGCGGCGGCCTTGATGGAGCCGACATCCACGTACGCCCGCGCCAGGAGCAGGTGGAGCGTGCCGCGTTCGCCCGGAGTGACACTGTCGAGTCGTGGCAACTCGCGCAGCAGGCGTCCGATGGCGTCTTCGGCGAATCCCTTGTCGACCTGGAGCTCGGCCTGACGAGCGAGCGCCCACGCGCGGTCGCTCTGTTCGAGCTGCGGATCGGTGAGCAGGGCCGAGACCAGGTCCAGGGCGAGCTCGTCGCGCTTGACCGCCGGGGTCATCGCACGATCCACGAGGCGGCGATAGAGCTCGACGCGGCGGGGCCGCTCTTCGGCGCTGAGCGAGTCGGCGCGGGCCCGGGCCCGATCGAGCTCTCCCATGGCGATGAAGGTCTCACACAGGGCGCCGATATCGGCGGGCGTCAGCTTTGCATGCAGAGCCTCGCTCTCCAGATAGGAGGCGATGATGTTCTTGTTGTTGTCCTCGCGGTCGATGCCCAGTTGCCTCTGACCCTTGAAGAGCGCCCGGCCCATGAGCCTGTGGAACTCGGCACGGCTCTCGATGCTCAGCTTGTCGGTTCCCACATAGGGGAAGACATCGGCGTTGAGCCGCTCGATCGCCCGTTCGGTCTCGTCGCTGGCGATGAGCTCTTCGGCGGTGTGCAGGTAGCCCTTGAAGTCCGGCGCGGGAGTGCTCGTCCAGGCGTGGTAGGCCCCCGCCACGATCAGCCCGCCCGCAAGCACCAGCGCAGGAATCTGCCAGACGTCCCGCCAACCCGGGCGCACCTGAACCTGCGGCTCTGGCGCGGGGACTGCGCTGGCCTGGGCGGGATTGGCTTGGGAATCGCTCACCTTGGATCTATCGGGCCGGCCTCGGCCCATCGCTTGATTCCAGCGGCAGTTCCTGCGCTCAGGCGCGAATAACGACACCCCGCGCAGTTATCGCCCCTCAGGCCGGGCGATCATCCTGGCCCCCACCGCCACCCCCACTCCTGCCTTCATCGCCGCTCTCGACCTGGATGACCACCGCCGTTCGGGCGAGCGTTTCGCCGCGATGGCGCCCCGCCGAATCGAGCAGCGCGAGCGCGGCCACGGGGGGCAAACCCCATTTCACAGCGTTGCGAACGAAGGAGGCCCCAAGGGATGGTGGACGCGCCTCGTTCGGGTCCGCGGCGATCACAGCGCATCCCGCCAAGACTTTGCCCAGGGATCGTCCCGAGAGAACCTCAGTCAGGGTGCCGGTGACCATGCCGACACCAAGCCCGTAGACGATCGCCCAGACCGCCTGGGCGGAGAGGATCCCATCGAACGTCAGAAGCTCGGCGGGGGTCGTGCCGGCGAGCGAGGCGCCAACGCACAGCGCCAGGAGCGCATCGACGCCCGTGGCGAAGAGACGCCGCCCTGGTTCGGCGAGCGCGAACCCGTCGGGAAGATGGAGCTCGGGCTCGGCGGAACTCGTGCGGAGGATGAACAGCAGCGTGAGCGCCGACAGGCCGGCGAGGGTGATGACCAGCAGCTTGGCGTCGGTCCCGGTGATGGGCGAGGTCTGGACGGCGGGGCCGACATAGATGGCCGACCCCGAGTTGAGCGACAGTTCATAGACACCCAGCGGATTGGGCGGGCTGCCGAACTTGTCGGGGCGATCGTGCCACGCGACCAGGACCCTGGAGAGACCAGGGAGAGCCACGACGCCGGCGTCCTCGCCCACGCCCTCGACCGACGCGAGGCGCTTGGGCGGCGCACCGTCCTGATGTCCGATGAGCGAGAGCTCCGAGATGCGCACGCGGACCTTTGCGTCGCCCGACGCGGGAGTCTCCAGCTCGCGCGCAAAGAGCCTGTCCTGGGCGGCGAAGAGCGCGCTGGACCCGCGCGAGGCCCCCGTGGCCATCTCGGCGGGAACCGTCAGAAGGCTGCCGCTCCAGACGATGGGCGAGTGCCAGTCGGGCGTGTCGTCAAGGCTCCTGGAGACAGTGGCGCAGAGAAGCTCGAGCGTGCCGCCGCGGCGCCACACGCCAAGCACGAGCTCGCCCGACAACTCGAGAATCTCGATGCCCAGGGCGCCCTCGGTCTTGAATTGGGGCGGAAGATCGACGCTGGACCATCCGCTCGATTCCATCCGCAGGAGGCGGAGAATGGCGGCCTCGGGGCTCCGCGGGGCGATGAACTGCTCGTCGATCAGCGCGAGAAGGGTGCCCTCGACGCACACGAGCCCAAGCAATCGTCCCCCGCTCCTGATGGGTGGGCAGGGATCGAGCGTGTTTGGAGGGTCGTCGGACCAGAGATCTCCCACGCCGATCGGACGGGCCCGGAGCGACATCACGGATCGAGTCGCGAACCTGGCGGCCCCGGGCGGGGTGATCTTGAAGGCCAGGTAGACGATGTCGCCAAAGGCCGCGATGCCCTCGGGCTGCGTGTACAGGAGCGCGGAGGGGCGGAGCGAACCATCCGGCGAGCCGTGGATTCGCCCGTCGGTGCGTGCCATCCGCCGTGGCGGGACGTGCCACAGCCTCCACTGTTCGGGGTCGACTTTGGAGCGCTGATCGATCCGGGAGACAAACCACCCGTGGGAGTCGGCGAGCCCGGAAGCCGAAGGGAACCAGGGCTCGGAGATCGACGACGCGGCTGGCATCGCGCCCGGTTGTGTATCCGGCGACGCGCCGGGCTGCGTCGCCGTGGCGATCGCGGCCGGGAGTGCCAGGGCGATGAGAGCGCGGATGAGCATCATTTGCCGCCCGTGGGCTCGAGCGGCGCGTCGAGGGAGAACTCCTTCTCGACACCGAAATTCTCGAGGAGGAAACGAAGATCGAAGAGCTTGGGGTTCATCTCCTTGTTCTCGGGTTCGTAGAGCTTGACGATGAGATTCAAGTCGCCAAGGGCGGGCGTCTTGAGGCTCACAAAGAGTCGCGTGGGGACCGAGGCGCCCGCCGCGGCGTCGTCGGTGACACGGACGGGCTCCATCTCCTTGAGTTCCGCGTGCGCGGTGACGCGCCCGTCGCGGTCGAGCAGCGTGACCTCCAGCGGGTTGCACGACGGAAAGGCGACGGCGATCTTCCGCTTCCCAAAGCGCGTCGGCTCGGTCAGTTCCACCGTGCCGTACCCGAGCCAGCGAGTGGTCGCCGAAGCGCCCGGATCGGGGTTGATGGGCGTGATGCCCAGCAGCTCGATGAAATCGAGCGGGTGCATCGGCAACTGGAACTTGGAAGCCCCAGGCCCGCCGAGCCCCACGCCCTCGTGGCTCCCCACGCGCGCCGAAAGCGGCTTGTTGTACAGATCGATCCACCAGTACTGCGTGTCGCTCGAGCCCAGGATGAAGGCATCGACGCCGGCCTTGTGCCCCCGCATCGACAGATGGGCCGGGCGCTCGACCTTGAGCACGCCGTCGAACGACTCATCGACCTTGGCTCCGGCCGCGTCGGTGCCCTTGACCTGCACCTCGGTTGTCGCGGAGAACCTTTCCAGCCGGCGAACCCGGGCGTTGTACCTGGTCGCGATCTGGGCCACTGTCGGCGCTGGGCCCGACGGGATTGGCTGCAGCGGTGGATCAAGGGGCCGATTCGGGCAGCAGCAGCCGGCAAGTACCGCCCCAAGCACGATCGCCGCGAGACAGCGGCATCGATTGTCGAAAGAGACGGTCATCGGGTACTCCTGCCGGCACCATTGGACGGGGGAATGCGGACAAGGGAATCTACGCTGGAGCACTCGCGGACATCGGTGGGTTCATCCGCCCATGCACGGCGCCAACGCTCAGGCTCTGGGGCTACCCGCCCACCACCTCGCCCAGCTGCTCGATCACGCCCGCCACCGTCTCGTCGTCGAGCTTGGGATCGGCGACCTCCACGATGGGCTCGCCCGCCTGCTCCGCCGCCAGTCGGCGTACACGCACCCGCATGACGCCCTCGACCGTCCCCTCGTACGTCAGCACGCGCCTGCGAACGAGCAGCAGGGCGAGCACGTAGCGAAACGCGATCTGATTCGTCCGGTCCGCCGTTGCCAGCTGCTCGAAGAGATCCAGGAGCTCATCGTCGTTGAGCAGAAGCTTGCGCGCGCCCAGCGCCGGCGCGAAGACGCCCCGCCAGTGCGCAAAGAGCCGCGCCGGTGCCTCGGGGCGAGACCCGCGCTCCCACGCGCCCACCGAGTAGTCCAGGCGCCCGAGCTCCTCGGTACCCTCGTTCTCCACCAGTGCGGCCACGAAGTGCTCGCCCGGTTGAAACGCCTGCCCGGTCGCCGCGCATTGCCCGGTTGATCTGGAAATTGGATACGACGCGCTGAAGAGTCCCGCCATGCCGCGAGTGTACGGCGGCTGCGCAAAGCGCCAAATGACCAAATCGCCAAATGGGCAAAGACCACGATCAGCAACTGACGGTAAAGAACCGCGTCGAGGTCCCGCCCGGGCCGACCGCAAAGCGCATCGACTTGCCGCACTTGGGACAACGCGCAAGATACGCCTGGGACTCGGGCCTTCGAAAGACCCGGGTATAGGCGTTGGCACACCGAAAGTAGACCTGCAGCGACGGCGCTCCGGCGACCCCCTGACGGCCCGGCTCCCCACCCGTGGAACCCAAAGCCGGGGGAGCGGTCTGATCCAGGAGATCCAGCCGGAAACCCGGGTTTGGCGTTTCTTGTTCGGACATGCAGTGGTGCATCGGCCAACCGGGCCAGAGAAGTTTGATCGGGGGTGGCAGCCGGGTCCGATACAACAAGGTGAGTGCTGATGGGACTTGAAGCCGGGCCCGCCCGGTCTAGAGTTGCTCCTGTCGGTCGCGAGAACCTATCACATTCCTAACGACCCAACAGGTCGTTTCGCTGGTTTGATCGAGCGTTGAAGGGGTGGGTTGGCGCGTGGGGCGCGTCCTGATTAAAACGATGAGTGTTGCAGCAGCTATTCCCGCCTCGATGACCATTCTGCCGGAGCCGCCTCCGCCGCCTACCGCGATCGGGTTGATCGCCGGTGGTGGGCAGTTGCCCGTGCTCATCGCCAAGTCCCTGATCCGGGCGGGCCACCCCGTGTACGGCCTCGGACTCGCCAAGCAGTACGACCCCTCCCTCCCGGGCCTCTGCCTCAACTTCAAAGAAGTCGGCCTCCTCAAAATCGGAACCTGGGGTCGGATCCTCTCGGGCATGGGCGTCCGCCACGCCATCATGGTCGGCAAGGTCGACAAGGCCCAGCTCATGCACGACCCCTTCCGGATCGTGCGCTACATCCCCGACTGGCGCATGCTCGTCACCTGGTACAAACACCTCCGCCACGACCGGCGTTCCCACGCCGTCCTGTCGGCCATCGCCAACGAACTTGACCGCTGCGGCGTCGCCCTGCTCGATTCCACCGCCCCCATCCCCGACGACATGGCCGACGCGGGTGTCATGACCCGCCTCCAGCCCACCCGCGAGCAGCGCGGCGATATCGAGTTCGTCTGGCCAATCCTGCACCAGATGCTCAGCCTCGACGTGGGTCAGGCCGTCGCCGTCCGCGAACGCGATGTCCTGGCCGTCGAAGCCGTCGAAGGCACCGACCGAATGATCGAACGCGTCGGCAAGCTCTGCCGCGCCAAGGGCTGGACCCTTTGTAAGGGCGCCCGCGCCGGACACGACCGACGCAGCGACGTCCCCACCGTCGGCCTGGGCACCATCGAAAGCCTCGGACGCAACGGCGGCGGCTGCCTGGCCCTCGCCGCGGGCGAGGTCATCATGCTCGACAAGCAGGACATGCTCAAGCGAGCCGAAGAGCTCGGCATCACCATCGTCGGCGTCCCCGCCGGCATGATCGGCTGATCGCACATGCCCGAGCCCGCCCGCATTCCATATGTATCCCGTGGCGGCCTCAAACTCCGCCACGCCCTGGACACCTTCGCCATCGACGTCAAAGGTCTCGTCTGCGCCGATCTGGGCTGCAGCACCGGCGGCTTCACCGATTGCCTCCTCCAGGCCGGCGCCGCCAAAGTCCACGCCGTCGACACCGCCTACGGCCAGCTCGCCTGGACTCTGCGCAAAGACCCCCGCGTCGTCGTCACCGAACGCACCAACGCCCTCCACGCCTCCCCCACTCCCGTCTCCCTTGTCGTCTGCGACATGAGCTGGACGCCCCAGCGCCTGGTCATCCCCGCCGCCCTGCGCTGGCTCGCCCCCGCCGGCAAACTCATCTCCCTCATCAAGCCCCACTACGAGGCCAAAGCCCTGGGTATCGAATTGCCCCAAGGCGGCGTCCTGACCGACGATGTCGCCGAATCCATCGCCAATCAAGTCGCCCAGAGCCTCCCCGCACTGGGCGCACGCGTGCTGGGACTCACAAAGTCCCCCGTCGCCGGCGGCGCCCTCAGCGGCAAGAAATCCAGAGGCGCCGGCAACGCCGAATGGCTCGTTCTGGCAGATGCCTTTCTCCCCACTTGATGCCTTGATGCCTCCTGCCTCGATGCCTTCTTCTTATTCGACCTCTTGGGCGTGCCCATAGAGTCCACTCACGTGCGACTCCTGCTCTTCACAGACACTCTTGGCGACATCAACGGCGTCAGCCGCTTCATCCGCAACGCCGCCGATCAGGCCGCCGCTACGGGCCGCGAGCTTGTCGTGATGACCAGCACCCGATTCGACATCCCCAAGCCCTCGTACTACAAGAACTTCGACCCCATCCTCGCCGGCAAGATGCCCAAGTATGAACACCTTGAACTCGTCTGGCCGCCCTCGCGACCGATGATCGCGGCGGCCAAGGCCTTTCGCCCCCACGCGATCCACGTCTCGACACCCGGGCCCGTCGGCATGGTGGGTCGAAAGGTCGCTCGAAAGCTGGGCGTGCCCCTCCTGGGCACCTATCACACCGACTTTCCCGCGTACCTGGAGCAGCTCTTCGAAGATGCCGTTCTGGGCCAGTGCACCAAGGCCGTCATGCGCTGGTTCTACGCCCCCTTCGCCCGAATCTTCTCCCGCAGCGAAGACTACATGGCCTCCATGGAAGCCATGGGTCTCGACCGCTCCAAAATGGTCCGCCTCCTCCCCGGCTTTGACACGTCGATCTTCGATCCCCGCTTCAAAGACGAGCGCATCTGGGACGAGGTTTCCCCCCCACGCAGCACGCAGCACGCAGCACGCAGCACGCCCATCCGCGTCCTCTCCTGCGGCCGCGTCAGCGTCGAGAAAAACCTCCCTCTCCTCACCACCGCCTGGAAACTCGCCGCCGCCGAGTTCGCGCGCATCGGCCTCGCCGCCGAACTCGTCATCGTCGGCGACGGCCCCTATCGCCAGACGATGACCAGCGAACTTTCCGGCCTCGCCACCCCCGTTCGCTTCTGCGGCTTTCGCCACGCCCAGGAGCTCTCGCGCCTCTACGCCTCCAGCGACCTCTTCGTCTTCCCCAGCACCACCGACACGCTGGGCCAGGTCGTCATGGAAAGCCAGGCCTCAGGCCTCCCCGCCATCGTCAGCGACAAAGGCGGCCCCCAAAGCATGATCCTCCCCGGCAAAACCGGCCTCATCGTGCCCGGCGACAACGCCCAGGCTTGGGCCGCCGTCATCGTCGACCTCGTCCGCGACACCCCACGCCGCCGCGCCATGGGCGCCGCCGCCCACGAGCACATGCAGCAGTACTCGTTCGCCAAGAGCTTCGAGCACTTCTGGAGTGTGCACGAGCAGGCACAAACCGCCGGGGTCAGAGCCGGATGATGGAGGCGGCTAGGGACCGCTCGGCAAACGCCGAAGCTCTCTGCATGCATGGCATGGCGGTACGGAATCGACCGCCCGGAAGATCGGTTTTTGTTTGGACCAATGCGCTTTATCCTTGTATTTTGAACACGACGTGTTTATTATGCTTGGATGATTCCCCGACTTGCCACCGCAATCGTCCGTGAGGCGCTTACACGTCAAGCAGCCGTTGCCCTTCTTGGGCCTCGCCAGACAGGCAAGACGACGTTGGCCCTGGAGTTGGCGGGAGAGCGCCCCTCGGTCTATCTCGACCTCGAAAGTCCTCACGACCGGGCCAAGCTCACCGACTTGGATCTCTACCTGTCGGCGCACTCCGACAAGCTCGTGATCCTCGACGAAATCCATCGCATGCCGGAACTCTTCGCACCGCTGCGAGGCTTGATCGACAAAGGGAGACGAGAGGGGCTTCGCCACGGACGGTTCTTGATCTTGGGCTCTGCCTCCATGGATGTGCTCAAGCAGTCAAGCGAGAGCCTGGCCGGCAGGATTGCGTACGTCGAGCTTGGTCCACTCTCAGTTCCGGAAATCGAGGCCGGCGGAATACCTCTAAGGGAGCTATGGGTGCGCGGCGGCTTTCCCGACAGCATCCTTGCCGAAAGCGACGCAGCCAGCTTCGCCTGGCGCGCCGACTTCATCCGCACCTACCTTGAACGAGATGTTCCGCAGTTCGGTCCTCGCATCCCGGCAACCACGCTTGCGCGGTTTTGGACGATGCTCGCGCACACGCACGGCACGCTTCTCAATGCGACCAAGCTCGCCCGCAGTTTGGAGATCAGCGCTCCCACAGTCGGACGATACACCGACCTGCTCGTCGATCTGCTGCTCGTGCGACGGCTGCTCCCATTTCATGCCAATCTGGGAAAGCGGCTCGTACGAGCTCCCAAAGTCTATCTGCGAGACACCGGACTGCTCCATGCTTTGCTGGGCCTTCGCACCTATGAAGATCTGGCTGGCCATCCCATTTCGGGAGCAAGTTGGGAAGGGCTTGCGATCGAGAATCTCATCGCCGCGTCGCCCGCGAGCACTGCTTCGTATTTCTATCGCACCGCCGCCGGCGCCGAGATAGACCTGCTCCTTCAGCTGCCCGGCGGAGAATTGTGGGCCATCGAAATCAAGAGCGGATCGGCCCCCAGGCTTGAGAGAGGATTTCATCACGCGATCGAGGATCTAAAGCCGCAACGTGCCTTCGTGGTGTACGGAGGGAAGGAACGCTTCCCCCTTGCGAAGAATGTGGATGCGATCAACTTGCCGCAGCTCATCGATGAGCTCCGCCGCATGCCGCGGTAAACAGACATGGTCTTGCCACGACCAATTGAGAAGATCACCTTTGAAGTCGCTTCGACTTCGCTGCTCTTTCGCCCCCGGAAGGCCCCTCAATCCGCAAAGCCCATATCGGTATCACCAGCCTCTTGGCATTTCCCCGATTCTCTCATGCTCGCAGCTGCGCGATCATCGCCGCGAAGCTTCAGAACCACTTCAACCATCCCAATCCCCATCGCCGGCGCAGTCGCTTCTTCGCGTACTCCAGCCTGCGACGCTCCCCGTCGCTTAAATGGGCCATCATTGCCTCATATTGCTTGACGACCTCCTTGTATCGCTTGGCAAGCCACGCTGCCTCGGCGGCTCTGCGTACGGGTCCAATTCCAAGAGCGGCTAGAGCGGCTGTATAACGCTCGCTTTGAGCTCGCGATATTGCCACCATGCCGTCGAACGCGTCGCCATCTCCCAGCAGCAGTTTGGTCCCATATTTTTCAAGTAGCCCGGTGATTAGTGTCACGCATTCAAACACTCGCTCGCTGGTGCTCGCCTGAAAGCCCGTCGGCTCAGTGCCGCCGCCAGCCTCGACTATTGCGGTTAGTGTGATTTCTTGATTTGGCCGGTCGGTTCGCTTCGCCGAGAGGTCAAGCCCGTAGTCATATAAGCCAAATCCAAGATCGACCGTGACCAGGCCCGATTGAAATCGAGCGAGAACCGGTTTGACCATGTGCAGAGTGAATCCAAATCGACCCAGGAGCGGCGCCAGCACCGTTCGGGTCGCCTCGTCGAAGTCCAGCTGCAGTTGATCAAGATCATGCATGCATGCCGAATCCAGCCGCCCGCGCGGCAGTGGTGATCACCCGCGCAGTTGCGCGATCGCCGCCGCGATCGGCATCGCGATCTGCACGCCCGTCTCCAGATTCTTCAGCGTCGCGCTCTCGCCGCTCTCCAGAATCATCGCACAGCGCGCTCGCAAGCCCGCCGCCTCCTGCAAAAGCTTCCCGATGTTCTTGGTCGACTTGCCCGTCCGCCTGGCGTGCAGCCCCCGCAGCGTCGGCGTCTGCTGCCGCAAGGCCGCCAGCACCCCAGGCAGCGCCAAATCCGCCTCGGGCGTTCCATTGGAAATCACAAACACATCGGGCCGGCCCCCCGCCCGCTCCGCCAATATCGCATCACTCGGCATCAGCCCGCGGTCTTGAAGCACAAGCCCCAGCACCACGTCGCCCATCCCAAACCCCACCGCCGGCGTCGGCGGCCCGCCAAACAGCTCAATCAAATTGTCATACCGCCCGCCCCCCGCCAGCGCCCGCTCACCCCCAGAAATCTCGTGCACCTCAAACACCATGCCCGTGTAGTACGCCAGCCCGCGCACCACGCGCAGATCCAAGGGCGGCTGGCACCAGTCGAGGCACCCCATCCGCTGCAGGTGCGTCAGCATCTCCGCGTGCCGCTCGATGGTCTCGAGCTTGAGCCCAAACGCACCCGCGTTGAACTCCGTGGGATCGGTGATCGACTTCACGCGATCGAGCAGGGCGTTGAAATTGTCCCGCACGTGCAGCGGCACCCCGCGGTGCACGAGGAACTCGGCGTTCTCCTTCTCGGAGCGCTTGGTCTCCCCGTCCAGATACGCCAGCCACGCCTCGAGCTTCTCTTCCGGCAACCCACAGTGCAGCGAAAGGTCGCGGATCAGATACCGGTTGCTCGTCCGCACCCGGCAGTCCGCCGGCGTCAGCCCCATCTGCTCGAGCAGCCCGATGCACGCCGCGATGATCTCCGCGTCCGCCTGCGCCGACGGATCCCCCAGAATGTCGCAGTTCCACTGGAGAAACTCGCGCAGCCGCCCCCGCTGGGGCCTCTCCGCCCGGAACATCGGCCCCGATGTGAACCACCTGGTCGGCTTGGGCAGACTCCCCGCCCGCGCCGCATACAGCCGCGCCAATGTCGGCGTGAACTCCGGCCGCAGGGCGTACGTCTTCTCACCCCCCGCCCGCTGGAAGCTGAAGAGCTCCGACACAATCGCCTCGCCCGACTTGACCGTGTACGTGTCCAAGTGCTCAAACGTCGGCCCATCAATCTCCTCAAACCCGTGACGAATGGACGCCGCCCGCCACGCCTCGTTGATGTAGCGACGCCGATTCGCGTCGGCGGGGTAGATGTCACGCGTGCCGGTGGGAGCCTGAAAGCTTTGCGGTGATGCCATGGGTGCAAGGGTAGGGCAAACCCCCCGCCTCGCCGGGATTTCGTCGCAACCGCCCCCACTTGACCCGGTATATTGAAGTGATATCATTCCGATAGATCGTCCGGGTCCCCTCACCTCGTGAAAAGGAGTCTCCGATGACCGTTGAATTCGAAGCCAAGGCCCGCCGCGGCGCCCTCATGCTCACCATCGGAATCGTCGTGTTCTTCGCGTCGATCGCGGTGGTGGTGTTCAGCGCCAAACAGATCCAACGCGGCCACGGCGACGTGGGCCCCTGGGTCGCCCTCATCATCCTCGCGGCCCTCACGGGCATCGCCGACGGCGTCTTCTTCCGTGGCCTCACCATCCTGGCCCCCAACACCGGCCAGGCGGTCGTCCTCTTCGGCACCTACCTGGGCACCATGAAGACCCCGGGCTTCTGGTGGATCAACCCCTTCGCCAAGCGCATCCCCATCTCCCTCCGGACCCGCAACAAGGTCACGCCCACTATCAAAGTCAACGACATCCGCGGCAATCCCATCGAGATCGG
Organism: uncultured Phycisphaeraceae bacterium; assembly: GCA_964358855.1. GTDB lineage: Bacteria > Planctomycetota > Phycisphaerae > Phycisphaerales > UBA1924 > UBA2396. Next base: position 7,726 of record CAYHQQ010000039.1, on the reverse strand, counting down.
CGCCGTCGTCGTCTGGCGCGTCGTCGATGCCGCCCGCGCCACCTTCGACGTGGACAACTTCAGCAGCTTTGTCGACACCCAGTGCGAGTCGGCGCTGCGACACCTCGCGTCGGTGTATCCCTACGACACGGGCGCGGAGCACGAGACGTCGCTCCGCGGGTCGACCGACTCGGTGAGCAAGTCCCTGGCCGCCGAGCTTCAGGATCGCGTCGCGCAGGCGGGCGTGACCATCGAGGAAACACGCCTGAGCCATCTGGCGTACGCCCCTGAGATCGCCGGCGCGATGCTGCGGCGTCAGCAGGCCGACGCGGTGGTGGCCGCCCGATTCCGCATCGTGGAGGGGGCCGTGGGCATGGTCGAGTCCGCGCTCGAGCATCTCGAAAAAGGCGGCAAGGTCAACCTCGACGACGAGCGCAAGGCGGCGATGGTGAGCAACCTCATGGTCGTGCTGTGCGGCGACCACAGCGTGCAGCCCGTCGTGAACACCGGGACGCTGTACACCGGCTGATTCCAGGACGCAGACTGAGGGCGCACCGTCATGGCCGACGAACGCAAGTCCATCCTGCTGCGGATTCCGCCCGAGCTGTGGGAGGAGATCAACCGCATGGCCCAGCGAGAGCTGCGCTCGACCAACGCCCAGATCGAGTTCCTGCTTCGCCAGGCGCTCAAGGCCCGCGGCTCGGGCGGCGAGGAGAGGAAGGTCAAGGCGAGTTGACCAGGACTGAGGACTGAGTGAATCCACTCAGTCCTCAGTCCTGTTTCCTGTTCAACTCTGCCTTCCCTCTGTCCCCAGTCCTGTTCCCTGTTCAACTCTCTCCCGCGTGCAAGCTTTCGGCGATGGCCGGGCCCACGTGGAATTGGTCGAAGATCACCGCGAGGCCTGCGCGTTTGGGTGAGCAGGCCATCATGCCGATCATGGCCGGGGCAGGGGAGAGGTAGGCGAGGCGGGCCATGGACCAGGGGGCGTGCTCGCCGACGGCGTACTGCACCAGCACCGCCTCGGCGCGACGGGTCATGCGAATTCGCACCGGCGCGTCTGGAGTTGCACGCATCGCGGTCAGCGGCGTGACCGACCAGTCGGAATGGTCGTTGGTCACGACCACGCTGAAGTGAGGGAGCCCGTCGGTGTGCTCGATGCCGGCCTTGATCCAACGACCTTCATCCAGGCGGATCATGAGTCCGGCCTGGTCGTAGAGAGCCCGATAGTCGGCGCGCACCTGGACCTGGGCGGTGAAGTCGCCGGGCACGTCCTGGTAGCAGAAGTGCCCGTTGTCGTGGATGAAGTCGTAGTGCGTGGTGCGCCAGAAGTCGGTGGCGTCGGCGGTGACCAGGGTCAGGCGGCCTGAATTCCAGTCGTGGTTGGGGGGTGGATTGAGCCAACGCATCGCCCAGCGTATGCGGGGATCGAATGCGGGATCAGCGGATCTTGAGCGACGCGAGGGCGACGACCAGCCCCAGGATCGTGATGATCCAGAACCGCACGACGATCTGCTGCTCGGTCCACAGCGACAGGTGCAGGTGATGGTGGAACGGGGCGCACTTGAAGAGGCGTTTGCCGGTGCCCGATTGGCTCCTGGTCGCCTTGAAGTACCCGACCTGGAGCACGACCGAACCGGCCTCGGCGATGAAGATCGCGCCCATGAGCACGACCAGGATCTCCTGACGGATCACGATGGCGATGTAGCCGATGGTCGCCCCCAGGGCGAGCGAACCCGTGTCGCCCATGAAAACCGACGCGGGGTAGCAGTTCCACCACAGAAAGCCGGCGCAGGCACCGCCCATCGCCCCGGCGATGACGGCAAGCTCGGCCGAGCGCTCGACGTGCGGCACCAGCAGGTGGGAGGCGAAGCTCTCGGTGCCGGCGATGAGGGCGAGCACGAAGAGTCCGACCGCGACCACGCCCGAGATGCCCCCGGCGAGCCCGTCCATCCCGTCTGTGATGTTGACGGCGTTGCTCAGCCCCGTGATGAACAGGGTCGAGATGAGCACGAAGACGGGCGCGGTGAGGATGATCAGGCCGACCTCGGCGGCGCCGGTCCTGGGGTCGTAACTGCGCTGGAAGGGAAGGTTCAGCACGTGCGTGAGGGGCTGATCGTTCTGGACGTAGCACGACCACGCGACCAAGGCCGAGATTCCCAGCTGGAAAACGAGCTTTTCCCACGCGTGGAGGCCCTGACGGCTGCCGGTCCCCCGTCGCGACGCGGTGAGCTTGAGCCAGTCGTCGGAGACGCCAAGCCCCGCGTAGCAGACGATGACCAGAATGCCGATGCCCACGTAAGGCACCGAGAGGTCCGCCAGCAGCAGAACGCTCGCGAGCATGGCGCCGACGATGAGGATGCCGCCCATCGTCGGCACATTCGCTTTCCCCGCGGCGTGTGCCGCCAGCTGCCCGGCGTCGGTCAGCCCCGCGTCGCCGATCTTCATGCGCCGCAGCCAGCGGATGGTCATGGGCCCAAGGGCGAGCACGAGCAGGAACGAGAGGCCGGCCGCCGCCAGCGCGCGAAACTCGACGAAGTCCAGCACGCCGAAGAGGCGGTACCAGCCGTGCGCGTCCAGGAAGCTCTCGAAATGGCGGAGGAGAAGGTAGAGCATGAGTCCTAGGTGGCACCGCTCTCCAGAGCGGTGCTTCGGGTCGGGCTTCAGCAGGTGGAGTTGTTGGCAGTCGAGAGCTTCGCCGAGTCGAGGACGGATTGCAGGATTCGCTCGAGCCTCATCCCCCGCGAGCCCTTGAGCAGCACGACGTCGCCGCCCGCGAGGGAGTGGGCGATCGCGTGGCACGTCTCGTCGGTGGCGGCCTCGTGGTGGTGGATGACCAGGCCGGCGCGGCCGGCGGCGCCCTGGGCGGCGTGGCGGCTGAGAGGGCCCACGAAGTGGACGACGTCGACGGCGTTTGACGCCGCGACCGCCTGGCCGATCTCGCTATGCAGCACCGGGGACGCGCTGCCGAGTTCCAGCATGTCGCCCAGGATCGCGACGCGGTGCCCGGACGCCACGGGCTCGAGCGAAGAGAGGTCGGCAAAGGTCGAGATGGCCGCGAGCATCGAGTCCGGGTTGGCGTTGTACGCGTCGTTGAAGAACTCGACTCCGCTCGCCACGGTGCGCTGCATCCGCATCTCGGGGCCCTTGGCGGTGGCCAGGCCCTTGATGATGTCCGACTCGGCGAGTCCCATGCGCACTCCCACCGCGAAGGCGGCGGCGGCGTTGGCGGCGTTGTGCCGGCCGAACAGGGGCACCTCGGCGCGATGCCTGTTGATCGCGAATCGCACGCCCGCCCGCGTCGGCTCGATCGTCGACAACCGGAAGTCCGCGCCGGTTGCGCCGCCGAAGGTGAGCAGCCGCGTTCCCTGGCGCGGGGCGACGATTTCCTTCGCGGCGCCCAGGAGAAGGGGCGCGTCCGCGTTCACGATGGCCGTCCCGTCCGGCGCGAGCCCGGCGAGGATGGCAACTTCCTCTCGCACCACGCCCTCGAGAGAGCCCAGGCCCTCCAGGTGCTCGCGTCCGATGCTGGTGATCACCGCGACGTCGGGCCCGACGACGCTCGCGAGCGTCGCGATCTCGCCCGGGGCGTTGGTCCCCACCTCGCAGAGCAGATAGTCGTCGTCCGCCTTTGCGTTGAGGATCGTCAGCGGCACGCCGATGTCGTTGTTGAAGCTCTTGGGCGACGAGGAGCCGCGGAGCGTCGTCGAGAGAACCGCGTGCACGAGGCGTGTGGTCGTGGTCTTGCCGTTGGATCCTCCGACGGAGATGACGCGGGTCCGCGTCAGCGTCTTTCGGTACGCGGCGCCCAGGGCGAGCAGGGCCGCGTGGACCGACGTCACCCGCAGCACGCCCATGCGCCCCTCGGCCTCATCGAGCACACCGACTGGAATCGCCACGGGCGAGTCGACGACGGCGATCGACGCGCCGCGCTGCAGCACCGCCGGGAGGAATCGGTGACCGTCGGTGAACTCGCCGAGCATGGCGAAGAAGATCTGTCCCGGATGAAGGGTGCGCGAGTCGATGGAGGCACCGGCCGGCGACAGGTCGGCCGGCGGGCTCACGAGCCACTCGCCGCGGGTGAGGGACGCGATGCTTTGCGATGTCCAGAAGCTCATGAGTGGGGTGCTTTGGTGTGGGGAGGATGGGATGGAATGACGACGCGGACCGCGTGGGACCTTCGGCGCGCCACAAGGGCGGCGTGCGCGACCTCGCGATCGTCGAAGTGGATGGTTGTGGTGCCACCCTTGGCGTCGGGGAGGATCTGCTCGGTCTCGTGCCCCTTGCCGGCGATCACCACGACATCGCCGGGCTGGGCCCCGGCGATGGCAAAGCCGATCGCCTGGTGCCGGTCGGCCTGAACGGTCACCTTGGAACGAAGAGACGCCGTGATTCCGGCGAGCACCTGATCGATGATGTCGCCCGGACGTTCGGTTCGTGGGTTGTCGGAGGTCACCACGGCGGTGTCTGCGAGAGATGCGGCCGCCAGGCCCATCCTGGGGCGCTTGGTGCGGTCTTTGTCGCCCCCGCACCCGAAGACGACGCAAAGGCGACCGGCGGTCATGACCGCCCGCACGGCGCCGAGCACGCTGGTGAGCCCGTCGTCGGTGTGGGCGAAATCGACGAACACATGGATGTCGTCGCCCGCGGCCGAGACACGCTCCAGGCGTCCGGGCGGCGCGGAGATGCCGGCGAGCCCCAAAGAGATCTCGGCGGGAGTGAGGCCCAGAGCGTGGCACGCAGCGACCGCCTGGGCCACGTTCATCGCGTTGTACCGCCCGATGAGCGGAGTGTCAAATTCCAGCGCAAGCTGCGGACTATTGATCGAAAGACGCATGCCCGACATGGCGGCCGTGAGAACGCGGACGCTCAGCTCGCCCTCGCTGGCAGGAACCGCTGACGCCATGCGGGTGCGCACCGCGCGAGCCTTGGTCGCCTGGACCATGCTGGCGGCGGCCGGGTCGTCTGCGTTGACGATCGCGCACCCGGAGGCGGGCAGCATCTCAAAGAGTCGCGTCTTGACCTGGGCGTACTCGGCCATCGTGGCGTGGTAGTCGAGATGGTCCTGCGTCAGGTTCGTGAAAACGCCAATATCGATCTCAAGCGCCGCGACACGATGCTGGTGCAGTGCGTGGCTCGACGACTCCAGCGCGACCGCGCGGCACCCCGCCTCGACCATCAGGGCCAGCGAACGGCTCATCTCGATGCTGGGCGGCGTCGTCATGGCGGCCCGCGCGACCTCCGTCCCGTCGTCGATCATCACGGTGCCGATGAGCCCGCACCGGTGGCCCACCGCGTTCATGATCTGCCAGATCAGCCATGTCGTCGTCGTCTTCCCGTTGGTGCCGGTGACGCCGACAGTGTCGAGCGCCGCCGACGGGTTCCCGTAGAACCGCTCGGCGAGCTGCGCGGTGGCCAGCATCACGTCGGGCGTGACGGCAATCGCGACGTTGGGGCAGGCGTGACCGGTCTTGAGGGGCTCGGGATTGTCGGTCAGGATGGCCACCGCCCCCGCCCGGGCGGCGTCTAGCGCGAATTGGCGGCCGTCAGCCTTCGCACCCGAGCGGGCGACGAACAACGAGCCTGGAAGGGCGGTGCGGCTGTCCTCGGTGATGTCGCAGATCCGAAGATCCAGCGGGGCCGGCGTCACCAGCCGGATATCAAGACCTTTCACAAGCTGGCCGAGCTGCACGTGCCGACTCCCTTGGATTGTGGATCGAACACCCGGCGACCGACGCCTCGCCGGGGCTCGTTGATGGTATCGGCGAGGGCGGATCGCGGCGGATAGAAATGCAAGGTGAGGCCCCTTGGGGAGATCGGGGCAAGACTTTCTCAGAGTGGTCGGACGGGCACCCCCCCACTACCATTGGCCCTCTTGCCGAGGTAGCTCAGCTGGTTAGAGCGGGACATTCATAACGTCCAGGTCGGCGGTTCGAGTCCGCCTCTCGGCATTCTTTGACGATCGGATCGGTTTCTCCGGGTGATGCGGGAGGGTGTGGGGGTCGGGGGGAGGTGGCGGCGGCGCGAACCGATCCCGCACAGGTCGACATGGACTCGGGGAGCAAGCTTGGGAACCCGGCGTTCACGATTCCTCTGGCTCCTGCCGCTCCTGGTCACCATCGGCATCACGATCGTCACCCTCCGCTGGTCGCTCCAGTTCGGCCGCCTGTCGATGACCGCCTCCTACGACGACGTCACCTACCTCGCCGAATCCCTCTCCCACGTCCATCGCCTCAAGACCCAAGGCCTGGGGACCTTCGCCTCCGAGCTCATCCGCCTCCCCCCGCACTCGCCGCTCATGTTCGTCTGCGGCCTCATCGGCTTCCTGTGCATCGGCCTCCACGACTGGGCCCCCTACACCATCCACGCCGGCGTGCTCTTGCTCTCCTTGGTCTGTGTCTCCTGGATGGCCCGCCACGCCGGGTGGATCGCGCGATCGGCTCTGGTCCTGGCCGCCGCCCTCTTGCCCATCAGCCTCCAGTCCATCCTGGAGTTCCGCCCCGACGCCGCCGCCAGCCTCTTCACAGCCTTCGGCTGCATCTTCATCATCGACCGCCTGCCCACCCGCGTCTGGTCATCGCGAGGCCTGCGGATCGTCGCCCTCGCCTCGCTCGCACTTCTGGCCAAACCCTCAGTCTTCCCCGCCACACTCGCCCTCTTCGGGCTCGCGTGCGCACTCTCGATCTCCGCCGAACGACTCTCAGTCGCGACAAACCGTGCCTTCCGCCCCGTCCGCTCCCTCATCCTCGCATCCTTCCGACTGCTCGGCACGACCGCCCTCTTCGTCTCCCCGCACTACCTCATCGCCGGGCCCAAGATCGTCCGCTACATCGCGGGCACGCTCTTTGGCTCAGAGGCCGCCGTCTGGTCCTTCGGCTCCTCGCGACTCTCGTTGGCCCAGCACTTCCTCTACTACCTCAAGGGCGAGCGAAAGCTCATCGGCTGGCCCTTCTTCCCCGGCCTCGCGCTAGGCATCGCGATCCTGGTCGTCGCCCTCGCCTGGGGCACCCGCCGCGTCCGTTTCCAGTCGCTGGCCATCGCCGGCATGGTCCTGGCAACCTACCTCATCGTCTCGATCAACAAAACCAAAACGCCCTTCCTGGGCCTCACCTTCTTCGCCTTCCTCACCGTCGCGGTCTTCGCCGCGCTCGCCCACGTCGCGACCTCCAATCGCCTCAAAGGCCGCCCCCTCGCCGCCGCCGCGCTCCCCTGCGGCGTGCTCCTGCTGGCCATCATCTTCTTCCGCGTGCCCCTCAGCCCCATCCAGCCCGTGACAGCGATCACCAGAGCCACCGACTCGGCAATCCGCGACATTCTCTCCCGCACAATCGAACACGCCAAAGAAACCAGCTCGCTGGTCTTCATCCCCCACGTCGGCCAACTCAACGCCCAGCTCCTGGAACTCGAAGCCCTCAAAGCCGGCGTCGTCCTCCGCGCCAAAACCACCCCCTTCGAAACCGACCCCGCCGTCTACTCCAAGTGGTTCGACGCCTCCCAAATGGTCATCATCGCCGACCCCCACGCCGACATGATCTCCACCGGCTTCCCCGTCACCACCACCCTCACAACCCTGCGCTCAATGCTCGACCTCCACCCCGACTTCGCCCTCGCCTTCGAACGCACCACTCCCTCGGGCGGCCGCTTTTCCCTCTTCATCCGCCGCCCCGGCAGTCCGGTACCACCGACCGCCCCACAGTGGAATGCCATTCAGTTAAGCGAGCGTCCGAACCTGTTCGGCGCATGTGCGGCG
>CAYHQQ010000038.1:0-39873 GCA_964358855.1 uncultured Phycisphaeraceae bacterium | reverse complement strand
CCCCGCCACCCCCGCCCCCGCGAAGGTGGAATGGAAGCTCGTCTGGTCGGATGAGTTTGACGGCAAGTCGCTCGACGCTTCGCGATGGCGCATCGAGGACCTGTCGCCCCTGAAGAATCAGGAACGCCAGTACTACGCGCCGGCGAACGCCACTGTTGAGAACGGGAACATGGTGATTTTGTCGGAGGAGAAGGCCGGGGGCGGGCGAGCCTACACCTCGGCGCAGATCGACACGCACCTGAAATACGCGCGAGCGTTCGGACGCTTTGAGGCGCGGATGAAGCTGCCCAAGACCAAGGGAGTCTGGCCCGCGTTCTGGCTCTTGCCCGAGGACGGAAGGTGGCCCCCGGAAATCGACATCATGGAGCTCCTGGGGCACGAGCCCGACACCGTCTACATGACAACGCACTGGGGCATCGTGCCCAGGAACGCCCACGCCGGCTCGCCCTTCAAGGGACCGGATTTCTCCCAGGACTTCCACGTCTTCTCCTGCGAGTGGTTCCCCGACCACATCGACTTCTTCGTCGACGGCGTGAAACGCTACACCGCCCCCAAGGAAATCCCCCAGGACCCGATGTACGTGATCTTCAACGTCGCCGTGGGCGGCGAGTGGCCCGGGTTCCCCGACAAAACCACCGTCCTTCCGCAGAAGATGCTCGTCGATTACGTGCGGGTCTATGAGCCCGTCGAGAGCGCGAGGAAGTACCTGTCCATCAACGCCGCGCACGGCACGGTGAAGCTCACGCCCCCGGCGTACGTGTTTCCCACTGGCGAAGCCGTGAGCCTGACGGCGCTGCCGGAGTTCGGGTTCCGCCTCGCGCGGTGGGAGGGCGCGGGCGTCGATAAGGGCGCAAACTCCCCCACGATCAAGGTCGTGATGAGCGAGAACCGCGACGTGCGGGCGGTCTTTGAGATTGATCCGGCGGCCCCCAAGCTGTTGTCGATCGGCAAGCCCGTGACGGTGTCGAGCACGCAAGGCACGGAATTCCCGCCCAAGTCGGCGACCGACGGCAACCCGGCGTCCAGATGGTCGAGCGAATTCAGCGACCCGCAGTGGATCAGCGTGGATCTTGGAGAGAAGAAGAGCGTCAAAGCGGTGAGACTGAACTGGGAGGCCGCGTTCGCGAAAAAGTACACGATCGACGTCAGTGACGACGCGAAATCGTGGCACACGATTCACAAGCAAGACGCCGGGCACGGCGGCGACGAGATCGTGCCGGTCGATGCGCAGGCGAGATACGTCCGCGTGACGGGCCTGGCGCGTGCGACTCAATATGGCTATTCGCTGTGGGAGCTCGGTGTTTACGGGGAATGAGTGAACGGCCGCGGACGGGGAAGCGCGAGCTCGCTTTCCACCATTTTAGGGGGAGACGCGATTTCTCGATGTAAAGCGGGGGCAAACAGACGCATAGACTTTTGGGTCTAGCCTACAGACATCCACGTCCGGAATGGGATCGGGCCGATTCGCGGGCCTGAATTCTCGGACGAAAGTCTGGGTTGAGCACAGGAGGTTGACGATGTCGCCGCAGATCGCCGAACCTTTGGTTTCCAGGACATTTGAATCGAACGGGAAGGACTCCAGGGCACTGTGCTCGATCTCCGGGCTTGGGCATTACCTTCCCGAGCACATCCTGACCAACGAGCAGCTTGCGAACACGGTGGACACGAGCAACGAGTGGATCGTCGAGCGGACGGGCATTCACTCGCGCCACCGCGTCGCGGTGGACATGGCCACCAGCGATCTGGCCTTTCGGGCCGGTTCGGCCGCGCTCGCCGATGCGAAGATCACACCCAAAGACCTGGATCTGATCCTGGTGGCGACCGCGACGCCCGATCAGCCGGTGCCGGCGACGGCCTGCTATCTGCAGAGCCGCCTGGGGTGCGTGGGCGTGCCGTCGATGGACGTGGTGGCCGGGTGCGCGGGGTTCGGGTACGCGCTGCAGATGGCGGCGGCGTCGGTGAAGTCGGGGATGCACCGCCGGGTGCTGGTCGTCGGGGCCGATTGCCTGACGCGGATCACCAACTACAAGGATCGCCAGACGTGCATCCTCTTTGGCGACGGAGCGGGCGCCGTCGTCGTGGCCGAGCGCGGGTTCGTGGACGTGCTGTACTCGGCAATCGGGGCCGACGGGACTGCCGCGGACCTGATCCAGATCAAGGCCGGCGGGAGCCGTGAACCGGCGAGTGCGGCCTCGGTCGCGGGGGCGAGGCACACGCTGGAGCTTCGCGGTCGCGACGTCTTCAAGGTCGCGGTGCGGCAGATGAGCGAGTGCATCAAGCAGGCGGCGGAGGCGGTGGGCGTGGGCGTGGGCGACTTTGACCTTGTGATCCCGCACCAGGCCAACGCCAGGATCATCGAGGCGGTGGGCAGGCAGCTCGAGGTCCGCGAGGACCGTGTCGTGATCGACATCGCCGAGACGGGGAACATGGCGTCGGCGTCGATCCCGGTGGCGCTGGGGCGGGCTCGCGATCGCGGGATTCTGCACGCGGGACAGCTGGTGGTTGTGGTTGGGTTTGGCGCGGGGACGACGTGGGCCTGCCAGGTTCTGCGGCTGAGAGAACGGGACGGTTGAGAAGAGGATCGCGGACGGACATTTGAAGAGAGGCCAACATGCCCAGCACGATGAAAGCGTTTGTGATGCACGCGATCGGCGAGGTTGGGATGATGGACAAGCCCATCCCGCGGGCCGGGCCGAGCGACGCGATCCTGCGGACGACCGCGGCCCTCATCTGCACGTCCGACACCCACACGGTGAAGGGGGCGATCGGCCCCAGGACTGATCTGACGCTTGGGCACGAGGCGGTTGGCGTCATCCATGAGCTGGGCGAGGTGGCGGCGGCGTCGGGGCTCTTCAAACTCGGGCAACGGGTCGCGGTCAACGCCATCACGCCGTGCTACGCGTGCGACAACTGCCAGCGCGGGTACTCGTCGCAGTGCGGGGGGATGCTGGGTGGATGGAAGTTTGCAAACGTGAAGGACGGGAGTATGGCCGAGTACTTCCACGTCAACAACGCCGTGGCGAATCTCGCGCCGATCCCCGACGGGCTGAGCGACGAGCAGGCCGCGTACTGCTGCGACATGCTCTCGACGGGGTTCGTGAGCGCCGAGTACGGGAACATCCCCATCGGCGGGAGCGTGGCGGTCTTTGCCCAGGGGCCCGTGGGGCTGATGGCGACGGTCGGGGCACGCCTGCGCGGCGCGGGGCTGGTGATCGGGGTGGAGAGCATGCCCAATCGCATCGCCCTGGCGAAGAAGTACGGGTGCGACGTGGTGGTCGACTACTCGAAGGAAGACGCCGTCGATGCGATCATGCGGCTCACCGGCGGCAAGGGCGTGGACACGGCGATCGAGGCGTACGGCTCGCCCGCGACGTTTGCGGCGTGCGTGAAGGTCACACGCCCGGGCGGGACGATCTCCAACGTCGGATACCACGGCGACGGCGAAGCCGTGCCGATCCCGCGGGCGGAGTGGGGCGTGGGGATGAGCGACAAGACGATCCGGACGGCCCTGTGCCCGGGCGGCTCGGAGCGCATGGGCCGGCTGATGGGGTTGATTCGGGCGGGGCGGGTCGACCCGCTCGCGATGACGACGCATCGATTCAAGTTCGCCGACATCAAGAAGGCGTTCACGATGATGCAAACCAAGGAAGACGGAATGATCAAGCCGCTGATCACGTTTGGGTGAGGCGTGCTTGGGTTTGTGTGTTCAACTCTCGAAGGGAACTCAATGATCCATGAAGTCTCGGGTGATATTCTGCTCTCCTCGGCCCAGGTGATCGCGCACGGCGTGGCCCCCAACGATCCGTTCCACAGCGGGCTGGCCCTGGCCCTTCGCGAGAAGTGGCCCGTGATGTACAAGGACTTCCGCCACTACTGCCAGTCGACGCATCCCAAGACCGGCACGATCTGGGCATGGGGCGGGGCGGGCGACCACGGGCCGGTGCAACTGGTGGCGCTCTTGACGCAAGAGGGGGCGTACGAGCACGGCGCCAAGCCCGGCCCGGCGCACGAGAACACGGTGAACCACGCCCTCAAGGCGCTGCACGAGTGGCTGGTGGCCGAGAAGATCAAGAGCGTGGCGCTACCGCGGCTTTGCACGGGCGTGGGAGCGATGGCGTGGGAGAAGGTCTACCCGCAGATCAAGCACCACCTGGGGGCGATGAAGATCCCGGTGTACGTGTACACGACCTACCACAAGGGGATGAAGGCCAGCGAGGCGGTGTGAGGCACGCGGGCCTGACGGTTGCGAAGACCAACGCAAATCCCCGCGCGGAAGGCCGCGCGGGGACGGGACAGGGAGCGGAGACATGCGGTCAGGGGACGATCTGCACGTTGAAGGAGCGGGATTGGCGTGCGGAGCCTGAGGAGGCGGGGTTGACGACAGACACGCGGGCGGAGCCGGCGGTTGCGACCTGGGCCACGTCGACGGTTGCACGCACGAGGCCCTCGCTCGAGCGGGTGGAGGGCAGCAGGTTGCCGTTCCAGTAGACCTTGGCACCGGGGGCGAAGTTGGAGCCGATGACGGAGAAGTTGTGCGAGTCGAGCGGCGCCTGGCCGTTGACGGTCTGGGCGAACTTGGGGGGCGTGCCCACGGTGATGGTGGCGCTGCTGACGGCGGTGACGACGGGCGCGGGCCAGGAGACATCCAACGTCATGGGGACTGAGGTTCCGCCGCTGGAGACGGTGCCGTCGAAGCTGACTGAGCCGTTGCCGGTGACGAGATGCTCGTAGTAGGTGGTGCCGTTGCCGGGAGTTACGACGGTGATCGACTTTGAGCCATAGTTTGAGAACTGGCTGGCGGGGATGGTGGCGACGAGCTGGCCCGAGCTGACGAACTCGGTGGGCATGGCGGTGGTGTTGACCATGACGACCGACTCGGGCGTGAAGTTGCCGTACTTGGGTTCTTCGTACCCTCCTGGGAAGAAGGGGACGGACTGGGGACCTCTGACGGTCAGCTTGAGCGAGCCTGTGACGGAGCCGGGATGAACGATCCGAGGGCTGATCTGCTGGATGACGGGTTTGGGTGCGGGGATATCGATGTACTGAGTGCGGCTGGGGCCACCACCGGGGCCGGGGTTGACGAGTGTCATGGGAACGTCGAGGCGGGGCGTTGAGTAGACGTTGGGCTGCATCTGGGACCAGAACTTGCCGTTGTCGCCGCTGGGGTGCTCCTTTCGAGCCAGCGGGACGCCGTCGATGATGAGGGTGGGGAATCCGGGGGGACAGCTCGCGGCGCCGGTTTCCCACCCTTTGAAGGCCGGGAAGTAGGATTGGGCGGAACCAAGGGAGGGGAAAGCGGCGGGCCAGAGGTTGGTGCGGAGGTAGGTGTAGTAGTCGCGCCGGGCGATGAACGAGGCCAGTCCTGCGGGCGTGAGCCCGTCGACGGCGACGACGGCGGTGTTGACCCACCTGGGGTCGCCGGCCCAGATCGGGTCCTGAAGGCCTTGGAAGTTGGCGAGGGGGTACTCGATGGGCAAGTCGATGGTCTTGGAGTGGCCATAGTCGGTGGTGACGTACAACCTGGCGACACCCGGGAGGAGCAGGAAGCGTTTGGGGAGCTCCACCAGGAGCGACTGATCGTTGAGGTAGGTGGAGGTGAGTTGTTCGGTGCGCCCGTGGTGGGAGATGTAGACCTTGGGGTGCTCGTTGGAGAAGAACTTGCGGCCGTAGATCACCAGGGGCTCGTCGCCGATCGCCGCGGCGTTGAACTCGTTCTGGGTGGGAGAGATCTGCTCGTAGATGATCATGCGTGCGGAGGCGCGGCTGGATCCGATGACCTGCGGGAGGTTGTTGGTGGAGCTGGAGGCGACCTGGACGACGGGGACCTGCTGCTCGTTGGGGAAGTCGAATTCCTGGGCCGAGTTGGTGGTGTCGATGATGTTGAGTCGCCCGTTGTTGAGCGCGGTCGAAACGCGGCTGTCGGTGTTGGGGGAGAGAAGATCCCAGAAGAGCAGCGGGCTGGAGGGGTAGTCAAGGTTGACCACGTCGCAGCCGGCGATCTCCAGAAGAGCGGTGATCTCCAGCGCGTTGAAGGTAACATCGGCCCCGAACTGGAAGCCGGTCTGGTTGGTCATCTTTCCGCGCATCCCGAACGTGGGCGTGATCGTCAGGCTCCCGTCGTTTGGCAGGTGGACTGTCTTGGTGCCCTGGTAGGAGTATCCGCCCTCGGAGTTGACCACGCGGGTGAGGTACAGGCGGCTCGAGGGGTTGCTGGCGTCGTCGAAGGTCAGATCGACATACGGCCTCATGGTCATCTCAAGGTCCTGCACGAGGGAGACGGTGCCGTTGAGGTCGGCCTGCATGATCCCCAGACCGATCTCGGCGTTGTAGAGGGCATTGCCGGCGGGGGTGTTCCAGCCGACGGAGAGGGGCGGATAGCCGGCGCGCTCGGCGAGCATGTTGGTGAGCTTGAGGCCCATCTCCAGGAACGGCTCACTGAGCGAGCTGGTCATGGTGGGGCCCGAGGCGCCATCGGAGTAGATGCCGTCGGTTCCCATCTCGGGCATGCGGATCTTGCCCTCGATGTAGGAATCGGCGGGGAAGGGGAGGAGGCTGACGAGGTCGAACCAGGTGCCCGCCTCGACGTTGCTCTGGAGGAGATCGAGGCCGACGACCTGGTGGGACAAGTTGATGTTGCCGTTGTTGGGCATGGGGATCGGCACCTCGAAACTGCCGAGGTACGTGTCTGAGCCGAAGATGTTGGATCCCGACATGTTGGCCTGGGCGTAGGCGTTGAGGGCGGCCGAGAGCTGGGGGCGTCCCTGGCTGGTGAGTTCCATGCCCGCGGCGTCGGGGTCGAAGTTCACGGTGAGCGTGAAGTTCTGACCGGGATTGAGCGTGGGGTCGTTCTCGGCGGGGACGGCGATGGCGAGCTCGCCCGTCGCCTTGAGGTCGTAGGTGCCGCCGGTGACGTCGGTATCGAAGGAGACGCCGAGCGTGGCGTTCCTGAAGTCCAGATCGAGCCCGCCGGCGGCGGTGCCGACGCCGTAATCGACGGAGACCTGGGTCAGGTAGTCGAGGTTGCCGAGCAGATTGGTGGCGTCGAGCTCAAAGAGGGTGAGGTGCTTGTTGGCCCATTCGGAGACGGGGCCGCTGAATTCTGGAGACTGGGGCCTCCAGAGGCTGTTGTTCTCGATGCGGACGAGGGGATTGGATCTGGCGATGATGGGGATGCCCAGGTAGGGCTGCTCGTACTTGATGAAGTAGAACTCGTTGCTGAGGTTTGAGCCGCCGCTGGTCTGGGCCCTGCGGTTGCCGCAGACGTAGACGCTGCCGCCTGAGTCGACCAGAAAGTCGACGATGTCGACGTCGCCATTTTGCTCGGTTCCGAAGGTGGGGCTGAGGAAGTAATGCCAGACCTCCTCGCCGGTGGCGGGGTTGAACTTGCGGACGTCGGTCGACATGTGGGTCGTGCCGTAGGTGATGGCGACGTAGGGGTTGCCCAGCCAGTCGAGGGCGAGCTTGCTCGCCACGCCAGTGGTGCCGTACTGGGGCTCGATGAAGCCGCCGGGGGCCGAGCCCGATGCGTCGTACTTCATGAGGTAGGTGGTGTTGGCGCCCTTGGAACCGATGACAAAGACATTGCCGCTCCCATCGACCTTGAGATCGACGGGCCGCCCGTTGGTGACGGTCTTGGACCAGAGCGGCGCTCCGGTCAGGGTGTCGAGCTTGACGGTGTTCCAGTCGTTGGTGGCGGCCCCGGTGTAGACGGCGACGTGGGGGTTGCCGGAGAAGTCGAGATCCAGCGCCACACCCGAGGTTCCCGCCGCTGCGGTCCACGTCCAATCGGCGGCGCCGTCGTAGGGGCTCAGTTTGGTCACGCTCGCGACGTTGGCGCTTGAGGTGTGCAGGAAGTACACGCCTCCATGGCGATCGCAAACGACCCGGAGCGGCGTGGAGGCGATCAGGGTGTCGGTCACGATCCAGGTGCGTGCGAGCGTCGCATCGGTCTCGTGGCGGGCGACAAAGCATCGGAAATTGGCCCCCTCGCTGTAGGCCCCTGCGACGTACAAGATGCCCTCGGGATCGATCACGGAGCTGTAGACGGTCGCTCCGGTCGATGTGCCGGTGACGATGAAGTCCGCGTCGATGAGGCGGATGCCGGCGCCCGCCGCACTTCCGTCCATTTTGGTGATGTGGTACTTCCCATTGAGGCGTCGTCCCGAAGAGTAGAGGTCGCCGTACAGATCCGACACGCAGCTCTTGCCCTCGAGCCATGTGCTCGAGGCCGAGCCCGAGGCGCCCATGTGGTACGCCAGATCCCAGTTCTTGGTCCACCCCTCGGTCGAGTCGGCCACACCCCGCAGTTCGGTGACTTTCATGTCAAGGTCGCCATTGGGATGGACCAGCGTTCCGGTGAACGAGAGGTCACCTTCGACGTTGAGGTCCATGTCGAAAGCAAAGGTTTCGGCGGTGCCCGAGCCGCCCTGGGTCGTGTAGGCCCAGGAGAGGAGGACGAGTTCGATGCCGCGGTCGGGGTCGCCGGGATCGCGCGGGGAGACACCGGCCAGTGACGGGCGCACCTGGGCCTTGCCGTGGCCATCGTTGAGCTGGTCGGGGCCGACGGCCTCGTCCCAGAGCGCCTCTTGAGTCTGGGGATCCAGATTGTTCCAGTCCAGATTGGCGCGCAGCTCGCGCCGGGCGGCCTGCTCGCGCCGCAGCTGCCCGCTGAAGGACTCGTAGGGCTCGTGCTCGGGCCCGAGGATCTTGATCTTTCCTGTCGCGGGGTTGGGAGGGGCGATGCTCGAGGTCGACTTGGTTGCGGGCTGGATGAGCGCCGCGGGGGACACCTGCACCATCAGTGCGGCGCCCACCAGGCAGGCTGCGCGTGTGATGTTCTTCATGGCATGTTCTCCGTTCGTGCGATTGGATGGACCAGGTTATTTGGAGGGGCTGCCGGTGTTGCCGGTCCTGACGGGCAGTTCGCGGGGCGGGGTGTAGAACTGCCCCATGCTCGCGGGTTTGCCGTACAGCTCGGGAATTTGATACGTGCCCTTCTCACCCTCGACCTTCACGCGCTCGACGGGGGCGCCATTCTGCTGCACGAACTTGTCGTTGCGCCTGGCCTTGATTTCCCAGGAGACTTTGGCGCTGGGCGCCCCGCCGGCGATCTTGAAGCGATTGCCGGTGACCTCCTCGGCCACGTGCAACATCGGTGCGGGCGCGCCAACCGAGGTGAGCATGTAGCGGGGCTCGATGTTGATTGACTCGTAATACTCGGGAAGAGTGACCCACGCCTCGCCCGCAGCGTCGAGCGACACGACGCCGGTGTACACGTTCAAGACTTCGGGGCTTTCCAGGCTGTAGTGCAGGAGAAACTTGTTTTCCGGGTCGAGGGGGTGGTCGATCATGAAGCTCTTGGTGCCCGAGGAGCCCAGACGTCCGTTGGAGTAGACGCCGAACGCGGACGCGCCCGTCGCCGACCCGTACACGCCATAGTTGGCGCCGTTGTTCGTGCACTCGCCCCGCACGGCCATGGCGTTCGCCGCGTTGCTGTTGACGTACGCCCGCAGGCCGTAGGTCACGCCCGAAGCCCTGGTCGCGATGGCGTAGAGGCCCGTGCCGTTGTTGCTTGAGGAGGTGAAGCTGCCGGCGACGGTGTCGAGGGTGGTGGCCGAGGCGAGCACGTTGAGGGCGACGCCACCCGCGAGACTTGTCTCGACGGTTGCCGAGGAAGAGCGAGAGTTTGTGAACGTGTGGAGCGCCGTGTCGTCCGGTGCGCCGATCCCGACCGCCAGCCGCCCGTCGCCGGTGATCCGCGCCGTTTCGGTCAGAGCAGCACTCGACCCATACCCAAAGACGATGTCCGCGGCCGAGGTGTTGGTGTGAATCTGCAGAGTGTTGCTTTGTACCCCAAGACCATAGTGATTTGTTGCGGTTCCATAGAGCGAGATTTTGTCACCCAGTACACTCGCAAAGTTGAGAGGATACGCCGGGCTCGTCATCCCGATGCCCACCTGCCCCGCAAATGTGTTGTCGAAGGCACCGAACGCATTGGCCTGATTCTCAAGCGGCACATTGGCCGACAGCCTCGCATCCGGAATCGTCCCCGATGCAATGTTCGTCGCGTTCAACTCCGTCAAACCCGTCCCAACGCCCGTGAACGCGTTCGCAGCATTGCTCAGCGTCACCGCACTCGAATACGTTCCCGAAAGGCGTGCCGTCGGCAGCGTGCCCGAGGTCAAGTTCGTCGCGTTCAACGCTGTCAATCCCGTCCCAACGCCCGTGAACGCGTTGGCCGCGTTGCTGAGGGTCAACGCGCCCGAGTAGGCTCCCCAGAGGCGTGCGTCGGCGAGAGTGCCGGTCAGATTGGCGGCGTCCTGGAAAAACGCGGCGGCCTGCCCGCCCAGAAGGGTGGCGTTGGTTGCGTTGATCGCGTTGGTGGCTGAGGTGGCGGTCGTGGCCGAGGCCGCGGTGGTCGCGGTGCCGGCCGCGAGCGCGTAGGCGGCGTGTGGCGCGGCGGTCAATTCCTGCCTGGGCGTCAGGACGGTCATCCCGGTGGGATCCGAGCAGTCCAAGCCGGTATCGGGCCGCAGCTCGATCTCAAGGAACCGGCGTTGGCCGTCGAAGACCGACCCGAATTCGAGGCTCACGTTGATCTGGCCATCGACGAGCATGAGGTTATCGATGCAGAGCGTCGGCCCGACTTGCGAGCCACCGACGCCGGAGTCGTAGAGACGGAAACGCATGTCGTGCGAGCCGTTGACGGGCACGCCGGCGGCCTGGAGGCCGGCCTGGTACGTGATGGCGGTGGTGACCGGATCGGCAACGGCACGGGCACCGGTTCCAAGCGTGATGGCCATGCCTGCCGCGAGGACGAGGGCCGCCAGCGATCGCCGGGGTGAATGGTACTTGAACGATTGAGTTGCCTTATTCATCACAATCTTCTCCGTAATACAGAGCCGGACCATTGGATCGATGAGGCCGAAGGTTCCCGGCCCATCAAAAGGGGCGTCCGAGAGCCGGTGAGAACGTGCCGACACACTGGTTAACGAGGGCCAGCAGGGTGGGGCGCAAAGAACTTTCTGGTACAATCACGCCGACTCGGATGTCCTCGAAGCCTTCATGAATCCCGCCCCCCTACCACCTTCAGCCGATGGCGACGTGACCCGACTGCTTGCCCGTCTTCGCTCGGGCGACCAGTCGGCGATGGGCGAGTTGCTCGACATCGCGTACTCGGAGCTGCGGGGGATGGCGGGAAACCTCTTTCGCGATCAGCCCGCGGACCACACGTTGCAGCCCACGGCCCTGGTGAACGAGGTGGCCGCCCGTCTGCTCAAGGCCGGGCAGGCTGGCGGGAACATGGACTGGAATGACCGAAAGCATTTCTTTTGTGTCGCGGCCCGTGCGATGCGCAACCTGCTGACCGACCACGCGCGAGCGAGGGGGGCCGAACGGCGAGGCGGGGACGGCGCTGGGCGACGGGGTGTAAAGGTCTCACTGGACACGCTCGAGTTGCCGGCGGTTTCGAGCGAGATCGACCTGGTGGTTCTTGACGAAACCCTAACAAGGCTGGCCAAGTTGGATGAGCGTCTGGGAAGGATTTTTGAGTTGCGCTTCCTGGTGGGACTTTCCGTTGAGAAGACTGCGGAGATCGTCGAAGTTTCCCCCCGCACCGTCGAAATGGACACCCGATTCATCCGGGCCTGGCTGCAGAAGGAACTGACCACGTGAACGCCAACGGGCATCCAACCCCGACCGCGCCAAGGCCCGAGGCGCCCGACCTGACGCGTGAGCGATTTGCGCGCGCTCGCAATCTGTTTGACAAGTCACTCCAACTCGCGGGTGCCGATCGCACAGCTTGGCTCGACACCGAGTGCGGCGAGGATGTCGAGCTCCGCACGCTCGTCCAGGGGTTGCTTCGGGCCGACGAGGAAGTCGCCCATTCATCCGATCCGGACGCCGGGTTCATCCCCAAGCAACTCCTGGCCACGCCCCAGCCCGTGCGTCTGCCCGACGAGGTAGGCCCGTTTCGCGTGAAGCGATTGATCGGGCGGGGCGGAATGGCGATCGTGTGTCTGGCGGAGCAGGCGGATCCCTCCCGCGAGGTGGCACTGAAGATCCTGCACGTGGGGCCCTTTGCCGGGGCGCTTCGCCAGCGGTTCCGGCGTGAGGTTCGGGTGCTGGGCAAGCTGGAGCATCCGGGCATTGCGCGGATCTACGAGGCCGGCTCGGCCGAAACGACCATCGGCCCATTGGCGTACTTCGCGATGGAGTACGTCAAGGGGTCCAGGCTGACCGATTATGCCCGAGACCAGCGTCTGTCGACGCGCCAGTGCGCTGGTCTGGTTGCAAAGGTCGCCGACGCCGCCCAGCACGCCCATTCAAACGGCGTGATCCACCGCGACCTCAAGCCCGCGAACATTCTGATCGAGGGGGCGACGACTGCCCAAGGTGAGGCGCAGCCAAAGGTGCTGGACTTTGGAGTGGCGCGACTGCTGGAGGGCGACACAGAGGATCCACAGCCCACCGCCGTCACCGAAACTGGAGCGGTGATCGGCACTATCGCGTACATGAGCCCCGAGCAGCTGAGCGGTGAGGGTCAGGGCGTGGTTGACGCGCGGACTGACGTGTACTCCCTGGGGGTGGTGCTGTACGAGCTCCTGACGGGGCGGGTGCCGCACGACGTGCGGGGCAAGCCCATCGCCGAGGCGGCCCGGATCGTGCGCGACGAGGAGCCCGCACCCCTGCGCTCGCCGGACAACACGACGGGCTGTGTGCTCGACCGCGACATCGCGACGATCGTCGCACGGGCGCTGGCCAAGGACCGCGAGCGCCGGTACGCGACGGCGGCGGCGCTGGCGGACGACCTCAGGCGGTACCTGAAGAACGAGCCAATTCAAGCAAGGGCGCCGACGCTGGCGTACCAGTTCTCCAAGTTTGCCCGGCGACACCGGGGGATCGTGGCGGGCGCGACCGCGACGCTCGTCATGCTGATCGCGGGGCTGGTGGTCAGTCAGGCGCTCTATGTCCGCGAGCAGCGGGCGCGAGCAAGGGCGAGTGAGAACGAGCGGCTGAGCGTTGCGGTGCGGGAGTATCTGATCAACGGCCTGTTGATGTCGGCGTCACCGGAGCGGATGGGGTACGACGCGAAGGTGCTGGATGTGCTCGCCAAGGCGGCCCAGGACCTGCATGAGCACTTTGCGGACGACCCCAAGACCGAGGCGAGCGTGCGGAGCGACATCGCCGACGTGCTGACGCGCATCGGCAAGTTTGGCGAGAGCATCGCCCAGTGGGAGCTTGCCATTCCACTCCTGGAGCAGACGGCCGGGCTTGACGCGCCGGCGACGATCAATGCACTGGTCAAGGAGAGTTCGGCGTACCAGTCCAACAGGCAGCTTCCCCTGGCGAGTCAGGTCGCCAAGGAAGCGCTCGCCCGGGCGAGGCGGTCGCTGGCGGGCGATGATCCGGTGATGGTGAGGGTGCTGACGCAGACCGGCGGGGTGCTGACGGCCCAGGGGCTGATCAAACCGGCACGCCCGTATCTCGACGAGGGCCTGTCGCTGGCTCAGGCGGCCCCCGAGCAGCACAAGGCGCAGATCCAATCGCTGTACACGTGGCTGGCGGAGTGCGATTCGAAGCAGGGAAACGTGGCCGGGGCGCTGGACTTTGGGCGACGGGCGGTCGCGCACGCCGATGAGAACTTCGGCGTGGAGACGATGGTTGCGGTCACGGCTCGCTCGAATCTCCTGATCTCTCTGTTGAGATTGAATGAGGCGGAGGAGGCGGTGGCCATCGCCACGATTCTGCCCGAAATGGCCGAGCGGGTGTACGCACCGGGACATGCCAACCGAGCGCACGTGGATCGCAACTGCGGCGAGGCGATGCTGCTGGCCAAGCGGTTCGACGAGTCCGAGCGTCTTCTTCAGCGGGCGCGAGGGACGTTTGCGAACGTCTTTGGCGAGGCCGATGCCGAGCAGGAGGGGTGCTACGACGCGCTTCGCAGGCTCTACGCAAAGTGGCCCGGGCACGAGAAGGAACTGTTCGATACGGGTGTTCAGTCGATCACGTACAAACTGATGCAGACGCCCGCGGGAGTGCCCAGGAAGAGCCGCAACCTGCTGTTGCAGGTTCAGACCCAGTGCCAGAGCGCCGGTATTGACCTTGAGCCCGGGCAGTGGCTGGAGTTGATCTGGACGCGGCGCGAGGAGCTGGCCCCGCCCAAGCACCCTCAGCGGGCGATGTTCTTTGCAAACTTCATTCGCACCTCCGAACAACTGGGATTCCGCGAACACTTCGCCGAGGCCCTCGCGCTCGCGGATGACGCCATGGCGTACGCGGGACAGGCAAAGCTCAGCGCCAGTGTTCTGGCGCGCGCGAAGCGGATTGTGACCAAACCCGATGCGGACGAGGGTGAGTGACACCCGGGGGCGCGTTGAGCGTGGGGCTCTTGCGGGTGCGGCATACCGTCTGGCGTGGCCGCCCTGTCCGACATCCCGCGCCGTCGAGAGCCGGAGATCATGGACGATCCGGGGCTGGACCCGCGTCTGCACGCGCAGGCCCTTCGCGGGCTGGCGCGGCTGAACCGGGTGAGCGGGGTGGCGCGGACGCTTTGGAAGGTGATTGAACCTTTGGCGAGGGAAGCCGGCTCGCGCGGGAAGGCCCTATCGGTTCTGGATGTGGCGACGGGGAGCGCGGATGTGCCGATGGCGCTGGCGGGGCTGGCGCGGGCGAGCGGGATCTCGCTCGAACTGCACGCGTGCGACATCAGCCCGCGGGCGCTCGAGCATGCGCAGGAACGGGCGCGAGCGGCGGGCGTGGCGCTTCGTACGTTCGCGGTCGATGCGCTCAGGGAGCCGCTGCCAGCGACGTACGACATCGTGACGTGCTCGCTCTTTCTGCACCATCTCGACGAGGATGATGTGGTCCGCGTGCTCGCGGCGATGCGAGAGGCGACGCGGGGCATGCTGCTCGTCAGTGATCTGCGCCGGTGCCGTCGCGGGCTGGCGCTGGCGGCGGTCGCGTCGCACGTTTTCTCGCGCTCGCCCGTCGTGCACACCGACGCGGTCCTTTCGGTGCGGGCGGCGTGGACGATCGAGGAACTGCGTGCGATGGCGGCGCGAGCGGGAATGGCGGACGCGAGGGTTGTGGGCGTGCGGCCGTGCCGCATGCTGCTGTCGTGGTCGCCGGGAGCACGCCCATGAACGCCCAGGGCGGGGAGAGGACCGGGATTGCGGCCCTTGCGCGGGGCGTGTGGGATGCGGTTGTCGTTGGTGCCGGGCCCGCGGGGTCGACGGCGGCGTTTGTGCTGGCGCGAAGGGGGCGGCGGGTGCTGCTGGTCGATCGGGCGCGGTTTCCTCGGGCGAAGGTGTGCGGCGGGTGTCTGAGTGCGCGGGGGGTGGCGGCGCTGGGAGCGGCCGGGTTTGGGGCGCTGGAGTGCGTAAAGGCGGGGCCGCGCCTCTTGGAAGCGGAGATTCGATTCGGCGATCGACGGGCGCGCGTGCCGCTGCCGGGGGGCGCGGTGATTGATCGGGCGGAGCTGGACGCGGAGCTTGCGGAGCGGGCCCGGGGCGAGGGTGCGGTCTTTGTGGATGGCACGCACGCGGCGCTGGGGGCGGTTTCGCCCTTGGGTGAGAGTGTTGAGCTGAGCCATTTGGATGAGCGTGTCACGGTCGACGCTCGGGTTGTGATTGCGGCGGACGGGCTGGGTGGGAGCTCTTTGCGATTGACGCCAGGGATGGGGCCGCGGGTTGATCCGCGTTCGCGGATGGGCGTGGGCGCGATTGTGATGAGTGGGTCGGCGGGGCCGGGGGAGGGTGTGGTGCAGTTGAACGCGCACGAGCATGGCTATGTGGGACTGGCGCGCCTGAGTGGTGGGCGGATGGCGATTGGGGCGGCGCTGGATCCATCGGCGATTCGCGAGTGCGGCGGGCCCGGGGTGCTGATCGGGCTGATTTTGGAGTCGTGCGGGGCGCGGCACTCCCCCCCCCACCTCACTCCCGACCTGTCGGGCGTGCATTGGCATGGGACGCCGGGGCTCACGCGTGAGAGGCCGCTGCCGGGGCGTGGGACGCTTTTGATCGCGGGGGATGCGGCGGCGTATGTGGAGCCGTTCACGGGCGAGGGAATGACGTGGGCGATCGTGGATGGGATGAGGCAGGCGGAGGCGGCGGAGCGGACTTTGGCGACGGGCTCGGCGGTGGGCGCGGTGCGTGCGCGGGTGAGCACGCACGCGTGCCGTGCGGTGGCGGGGATTCTCCGGCGGCCGCGGGCGGCGCGGGCGGCGCTGGGCGCGATCGCCGCGTTTCCGTCGCTTGGGCGGCTGCTCGCTCGCGTGATGCACGGGGGCGTACACGCATGAGCCTGGCGATGCTGTCACTTGCGGTTGTGGCTCCGGGCGGCCGACTCGATCAGGTCGAGGCGGCGGCGATGGCGAGCGCGATTGTGCCGCTGGAGGGAGATGCGCAGCGGCAACGCAAGGCCGCGTATGCCAGGGCGGGGATCCAGAATCGCGGCGTGGCGATCATGTCACCCGGCGATTCGAGCAATCTCGATGTGCTGGCCCGCCAGACGCTCTTTGCCCCCGGTGGCGATGGGCCCACGACGGGAGATCGGATGGCCCGGTATCGCGAGATCGCGCCCGCCATGGCGGTTGAGGCCGCACGCAGGTGTCTGGACTCGTCGGGCGTGGCCCGCGAGCGTGTCACGCACCTGATCACGGTCTCGTGCACGGGCTTTGCAGCGCCGGGGCCGGATACGGCGATCATCCAGACGCTGGGGCTCTCGCGAGACACGGCCCGGACGCACGTGGGGTTCATGGGGTGCCACGCGGTCATCAACGCGCTGCGTCTGGCGATCGCCCTGGGTTCGGATCCATCCGCGGTGATCTTGCTTGTGGCATTTGAGACCTGCTCGCTCCACTTTCATTACAGTCAGGAGCCGCAGAAGGTAATCGCCAACGCGCTCTTCGCCGACGGCTCCGCGGCGGTGCTGCTGGGGCAGGCCCAGGCGGGCCAGGAGCGTCCCAGGCCGATCGCGACGGCGTCGACGCTGATACCGGACACGCAAGAGGCGATGTCGTGGCACATCGGCCAGCACGGCTTTGAGATGACGCTCTCGCTCGAGGTGCCGGGGCTCATTGAGGCAAACCTGCGGGCGTGGCTTCTCCCGTGGCTGGCGGCGCGGGGGCTGGCGATCGGCGATGTGGCGGGATGGGCGGTGCATCCGGGTGGCCCGCGGATCCTGGACGCGGTGCAGAGGGCACTGGGGCTATCGCCCCAGGCGCTTGGGGCGTCGCGCGAGGTGCTGGCGGAGAACGGCAACATGTCGTCGCCCACGGTCTTGTTCATACTCGATCGGCTGGTGCGATCGGGTGTGCGGGGGCGGGTGGTGATGCTGGCCTTTGGCCCCGGGCTGGCGGCGGAGGCGGCGCTGTTTGAGTGCTAGACGCGGCCGGCGGAGCACAAGCATCGGCGTGGGAGCCCGCTTTTCGCCCACTTTGGGCGTTGGTGTTGATCCGGGTTAGTGGACGTATCGGGGCCTGCGTGCGCGCCCCAGGCGGTGCACTCGTCGCTCGCGTCGCAAGCGTGCCATGTGGGCGCGGGTGCTGAAAACGCGAGGTCCGAACCTGCCGATGTCTGTGAGTGGATTCGCAAGGACGTCGCGGCGGGATTCGCCGGGCGCCTGTGGCTCAACTTTGGATCAGGGGCGGGCGTTTCGTGAAAGTCACCAAGTCAGAGTCCGGGGACGGGATCGCTCGCGGCGCGCTGCCGGTGCTCGGGCAGGTGCCGCTGCATCGCAGCCTGATGGTTCGCGTGCCGGGGATCGTGGCGATGTCGGTGCTGGTCATCATGGCGCTGGTCTTTCTGCTGATGGAGATCGTCGTCAAACCGCGGCTGAGAGACCTGGCCGACAAGTCGGTGGCGCAGTCAAGCGCCCTGATCGGCCAGGAGCTGCGCAAGCGCGTCACCATCGCGGGAACGCTCTGCCAGGAACTCGCTCGTGTTGGCGAACTCTTGTCGCAGGACGCCCAGGAGCACATGCGGGTGCTGCCACGGCTGATCGGCGGCGTCGGAGACGACTGGTTTGTCGCCGGCGGAGGCGTCTGGCCCGAGCCCGGACAATTCACGCCGGGTGTGGAGCGCCGGTGCTTTTTCTTCGGGCGCGAGCCCGACGGCAAACTCAAGTACTACGACGACTACAACGACCCCGCCGGCCCCGGGTACCACCACGAGGAGTGGTACGTGCCCGTGCGGTTTGTGGAGGCGGGCACGGTGTACTGGTCCAGGTCCTACGTCGACCCATACTCCCACGAGCCCATGGTGACGTGCTCAAGCCCGATGTACCGCGACGGCAAGTACTACGGGGTGGTGACGATCGATGTGAAGCTCTCGGGTCTTGGCGAGCTGTTTCGCCAGTCGACCAGCGAGATCGGCGGGTACGCGTTCGCGGTCGATCGCGAGGGAGTCTTCCTGACCTTCCCCGACGACTCGCTCATTCGAACGGTGCGCAAGGACGAGAAGGGAACGTCCACCGACTCGTTCCTCTCCACCGACGAGCTGGCGACGAAGCATCCGGCCTTCGCACCCATCGCGTTTGCGCTGCAGAGCATGGACGTGGACGCGATCAACGTCGCCAAGAGCGCCGGGCAGTACAGCGACGAGGTGGCCGTTCAGATCGACAAGGACAGCTACCAGATCGACGCTCGCCAGGCGCAGCTGATCGCAGGGTTTCTCAAGAGCACCAAAGAGTCGGCGCAGGTACGCCGCATCGACGTGAACGACGAGCTGCGCCTGGGCGAGCGGTGCATCGTGGACGCGAGGCGGATGCCCGACACGGGATGGAAGATCGTCACCGTGATGCCCGAGAGCCGTGTGCTGGCCGCGTCGCAGCGCCTCTACGGGCTGCTGATGATGTGGCTGGGCGGGGTCATGGTCGTGGGGCTGGGCGGAACGCTGCTCGTGCTGTACCGCGACATCGTGCGCCCGCTGACACGAATGACGCGGTCGATCGGCATGGCGTCGGGTGGGCGGATGGGACCGCTGGAGATCACCGGCGCGAGCGACGGCGAGCTGGGGCTCCTGGCCGCGACGATCAACGCGTACTCAAGGTCGCTCGCCGACGCGATGACGGCCCTGGCGATGCACAAGGACGAGCTGGAGGCGAGGGTTGCCGACCGAACGCGGGAATTGAGTGAGAGCAACGGGGCGTTGGAGCTGTCGCGAAAGGACGCGGACGCGGCCAGCAAGGCCAAGAGCGAGTTCCTGGCGAACATGAGCCACGAGATCCGCACGCCCCTGACGGCGATCCTGGGGTACACCGACATTCTGCGCGAGGACGGCGCCCAGGAGGGGTCCGGGCGACTGGCGTGCATCGACACGATCAACAAGGCGGGCACGCACCTGCTCGCGGTGATCAACGACATCCTGGATCTTTCCAAGATCGAGGCCGACCGAATGACGGTGGAGCAGGTTGAGACGCCCATCGTGCGGATCCTCGCGGAGGTGGAAAGCCTGATGCGCCCGCGCGCGGCGAGCAAGGGTGTTGAGCTGCGAGTGGGCTTGACCGGGGCGGTGCCGTCGGCGATGATGGCCGATCCGACGCGTGTGCGTCAGATCCTGATGAACATCGCGGGCAACGCGATCAAGTTCACCGAGCACGGGCGCGTGACGATCAACGCCCGCGTCCAAAGCCCGTCGGGCACGCCCGAGATCTGGTTCGAGGTCCAGGACACGGGGCCGGGCATGACGCCCGATCAGGCGGCCAGGCTCTTCAGCGCCTTCAGCCAGGGCGACGGGACCGTCACGCGGATCCACGGGGGCACGGGGCTGGGACTCACGATCAGCCGGCGCCTGGCACGCCTCATGGGCGGCGACGTTTCGATCAACTGGTCGGAGCCGGGAAAGGGCTCGTGCTTTCGGATCAGCCTTCCCCTGCGCCGTTCACCGGGCGCCACCGATGTCCACTCGCTCGCGGAGGTCGAGCACTCGCCGGCACACGCCGGGGCGGTCGAGTGTGCTCGGCTGGACGGACGGATTCTCCTGGCCGAGGACGGCCCGGACAACCAGCGGCTGCTCACGCACTACCTTCGTCGCGCGGGTGCCGAGGTAGACGTCGCGGACAACGGGAAGATCGCCCTGGAGATGCTGGACAAGAGCGTCGCGGCGGGCAAGCCCTACGCGCTGCTTCTGTCGGACATGCAGATGCCGGAGATGGACGGGTACACGCTCGCGCGGCTGCTCCGGTCGCGTGGGGAGCCCGGCGGGTGGAGCCGCACGATCGCGATCGTGGCCCTTACCGCCCACGCGATGGCGGACGACCGCGAGCGGTGCCTGCAGGCCGGATGCGACGATTACGCGACCAAGCCGATCAACAAGGCTGAGCTGCTGGCGACGTGCGCGAAGTGGATGGGGAAAAACGCGGCCCCAGAGTCCGTGGTCAGCGCCCGACACGCGAGCGACGGCTCGTCTACGGGCGCCCCTCGTGCTGAATGACACTGCAAATTGACGTGCACCCAAGAGACGCCCGGGCGCCTCTGGTGATCCGTTGGCAACGGCGGGGCGACGCGTGGCGGTGCGCGAAGGCTCGGTCCGCCCGCACACCCGCCGCCGGGCACGCTACGATTGCCGTGCATTTGTCACCGCACGCAGCGACGCCGTGGGCTGTCGCCGGAGGACTCGCATGCGAAACGCGCGGTATCCCTGTGCGGGTGTGCTGGTCCTTCTGGCGGTCGCGGCCGGTTGCCAGCAGCGCCCCGATCCCCCCGCCCCCGCCCCCTCTCCCGCCGGCGGCGCACCACCCCCGCCCCAGAGTTCCCCGAACACCCCCACCGTCGCGACCGGCGTTGCGCCACAGCCGATGAGCGAGACAGAGAAGATCGAACGGATGCTCGCAAAGCTCGGCGAGTCCGACGCCGTGTTCATTCGCAACGCCAGCGAGTACGATGGCAAGGCGGCGGCGGCACACCTTCGCTCGAAGTGGTCGAACGCGGGGAGCCGCGTCAAAACCGCGAGCGACTTCATCAACGCCCTTGCGTCAAGCTCATCGACATCGGGCAAGGCGTACCAGATCCGCAAGAAGGACGGCTCCACCGTTCCAAGCCGCGAGTGGTTCGAGGCGCTTCTCGCGGAGATCGAAACGGCGAAATGACGCCGTTCCTGGAATCGGCCCGAATGGTTTGGGTCTCGCCTTCATGCCCGGCGGATCTGGCTCGTGATCGTCGAATCGGTGATGGTGTCGTCGGCGGCAAGCATGAAGGCCTTGCTCAGAATGATCGAGAGCGTGCGATCGCCGTCGAACGGCAGGTGGACGCCGCCGAGGGATTCATCTCGCGAGCTTGGAACGATGCACAGATACTGATCGTTGGGCTTCATGAGGATGTTGCCCGAGCCCAGGTGGATCTTGTACTCGCGGATCTTGCCCTTGACCAGCAGGAAGCGGTCGGAAAGCTCGCAGACGCCGGCGATCTTGAGCCTCGGGATGAGTCGCCCGAGCAGTTCGCGCCGCGACTGGGCGGTGCCCGAGAGTTCACCAAACCCGTACGTCCACCAGTACTCGCGGTAGCGGTTGTCCGGGCCGCCGTCCTGCCACTGAGGGTTGTTGCCCACCGAGCAGACGCCCACGAAGAGGTCGACGTCTCGCAGAATCTCTGAGAGGACCAGCGGCGGAATCTCGTCGAGCGGAACCGGACTGTCGGGATCGTTCGCGGCGGTCGGTAGCCGGGGCGCGTCGGGGTTTGCGGCCCGCCAGACCTCGTATCCGCCGCCGCCCGCGTGAGCCTGCGCCTGGGCGGCCTCAGGGCGGTAGAACCGCACCTGGTCGGTCGTGAGGTTGTGGAATGACCCGGCGTCGTTGGTGTCGCGCCCGTACTCATCGCCGGCGCCTTCGATCCAGAACTCGGCACGCAGCCCCCAGCGTTCAAGCCGGCGCGAAGCGGGCGGGTACGAAGCATCGACCATCAATCGCAGCACGTTTCGCCACCCGCGAGCGGCACAGAGGGCGTGAAACTGGTGCTGGCGGATGACGTGGGCGGCGAAGCGGTTGGAGTACGTGTTCGTCCGTCGCTCGGCATCGGTGAGCAGGTAGACCTCGCGGTGGGCCTGTTTGAAGGGTTGCTGCACGGCGCGATCTTCGAAGAAGCGGCGCCAGGAGAGGACATGTTCGGCGGGCGAATCGAGCGGGTGCCAGAGGCGGACGAGCGCGGCATCCTCGTTGAAGGTCACCTTCGTGCCCGTCGCATCAACCAGCGAGCCGTCGAGCCAGGTCACGGCACGACCGGGCACACCATCGCGATCGGCGATGCTCCAGATGAGGCGGCGGGCGAGCACGCCGATGAGCGGATGGTCGAGATACCGCTGGCGCCACGTCGCCAAGGCCCAGGTCTTCTGCTCCAGAAAGAGACTGTCGATGCGGTCCTTCTGGGCCGGGAGCATCGCCGTCATGTCCTTGATCGCGCCCGTGAGCTCCTTGAGCTCCTCCGCGTGCGATTGCTTGACGGCCGCGGGAACCGCCTTCACGATCTTGCCGTCCTTCTTCACAAAGACCAGCTCGGTCTCACCCACGCCGGAAATGGTGAGGCGAGCGGTGAAGTCGCCCATGGGCTCTTCGAGCAAGCCCACGGAAGTGAGGCCGTAGCTGGGGACGGCAAGCTCTTCGATCTCCTCGCGAGGGAGGCCTTCGCGCGAAGCGGCGGCGGTGAGGGCCTTTTCGATTCCCTTTTGGGCGGGGATGAACTTGACCTTGACCTTGAGCATGGCGAGTTGGCCCAAGGCGTCGCGACCGGGCATCTGGCCGAGGGCATAGACGGCGGCGTTGCCGAGTTTGACGGCACGCGGGCCCTTGCCGGGTATTTTCTTGTATGCACTGATCGAGAGGCGGCCCATGACGCGGGCGAGATTGGCGTTTTGGATGGTGCCGGCGAGCCAGCAGAAGCCCTTGAGGGTTTCCTCGTGAGCATCGATGAGCAAAAGGGAGTATTCGGGTTCCCACTGGTTGGTGCGGAGCCGCTCGATGGTGCGTGGGAGGTCGACGAGAGGAAACCACCGCACGAGATGTTCCAAGAAGCTCGTGGGCGTGACTGCGTTGAGCAGGAGCAATGCCTGCTTGAGCCACTTGTCGGAGGGGGCGCTGCCCTTGCCGGTTCGGCAGTGCTCGATTAGAGCGCCCCAATGGCCTTGGCTCTCGGGAACGAGCGCTGTGATGTCTTTGATCGCTGCGTCGGACCAGGCTTCACCGGGTTCGAGCTCAAGTCGAGACTCGATGCCAAGCACGGCCCGAGTTCGCTTCACCCACGCGTGATCCGCTCTGTCTCTCTGGACTTCCTTGCTCAGCCAGGCTTGCAGCAAGTTCATCAAAGAAGCGGGCAAATCGGTTCGTTGGAATCGCTCAGCAACCGATGTGACGCTCTTGATGGGAGGTGCAGACCACTTCGGCCGGGCAGAGATCAGCCAAGAAGCGATTGGTTCAAGATCCTCGCGTCGCCAACTCTTCACTCGGCCAATGTGGAGAGTAATGAGATGATCAATCGCCAACAGCTGTACTCTATAGCGCTCCAACAACGCGTGAGGGCGCTCCGCTTCCAGTGTAATGTCCCAACCGAGCTTGAGGTGCTCCCGCTCCGCGGGCGGGATGTCCTTGACACTTGCTTCGATTTGGCCGGCAACCTTTGGCGCCGCGCTCATGGCCGCAAACATCAGCAGACGCAGGTCCGAATCGCTCAAGAGCCTGGTTTCAGCCTCAAGAGGAAAGGGCTGACGTCGATACCCACTCCATGTGGCTGCCAGCTCGAGAAAGCCTTCGATGAAGGCTTCCATCCTGACTTGAGCTTCGTTCACGCCTTACCCCCCCACCAGCGGCACGAGTTTGAGGAACGTGACCTCCACGCCGCGGGAGAGTTCGATTGACTCTTCGATGGATTCGGTCTGTCGGTCACCCACGAGCACGAGGATGCGGTTCTTCTCGTACGCGTCGCAGGCTTTGGCGAACTGATCCTTCCAGTCGACCTGCTTGCCCTTGCGGACTTTGTACCCGTTGAGCACCACCTCCGACTCGCTGGGCTGAACGAGGCCCTGGAACTTGGCCGCGACGTCGTCCGAGTGGCGGTTGTAGTCCTGGACTTCCTGGTAGATGCGCTCGCGGATGAGCTCGCGGACGGTGATGCTTTCGGTGGGGAACGTGAGTTCGAAGGAGTCGGAGCGGGAGCCGGAGGTGGTTTCGTCGCGGATGGTGACGGTGGGCATGGTTCATCTCCTGGGCACTTCAGAGCCCGACGCGCAAGCTAGGGTTGGCGTACGTCGATCTGTTGTGTCATTTGACACGAAAGGCGGTCGTAGACGAACCCTCGCTTGCGCGTCGGGCTCTGATGCGTATCGGCTTCTGACGATCACACCTTCCGCAGCTTGGTCACACGGCCCACCTCGACCCATTCGACGACGTAGATGTTGCCGTCCTTGTCGAACGCCGCCGAGTGGGGGGCGATGAACTTGCCGGGGATGAACTGGTCGCGGGGCTTGTCACGGAGGCCGAAGTTGGTGCCGTCGCCGAGCTGGGCGACCATCTCGTTCTTCTTGTTGAAGAGGGTGACGCGGGCTTCAAGATCAGGAATCAGGATGAGGTCGCCCCGGAAGTCGAAATGGCACGGCGAACGCAGCTCCGCCGTGACGAAGTTCATGTGCCGCCCATCCAGCGTGAAGTACTGCAGCCGCCGATTCGACCGATCCGCTACCACAATGCTCGGCTCGCCCCCGCGCATGTCAATGCCGATCCCGTGCGGGCAGCTCACCTGGCCGCGGTTGTTGCCCGGCCCGCCAAACGACCGCTGGTACTCGCCCTTGGCGTTGAACTCGTGGATCCAGCTCTTGCCGTAGCCGTCGGCGACGTAGATTCGCCCGGCGTGGGGGCCGCTGGGGACGACGGCGACATTGGTGGGCTTGTACTCGCCCTTGTTGTTGTACAACCCCGACGCCTCGGGCCACGCGAGGTCGATCACAACCTTGCCCTCGAGCGTCGTCTTCTGCACCACGCTGCGGTTGCAATCGGCGAGCCAGAGAAACTCGCCATCCTTCTCCTTCGAAAGCGTGAGCCCGTGGGCCCCGCCGCGATACTCGGCCCCCCAAGACCGCACGAACTTGCCCGAGGGGTCAAAGACGCAGATCGCGTCGGCCGAGGAGCTGCTGGCATTGACCGTGTGCTTGATGTGGCAATTGCCCTTGGAGTCAAACGCGATGCCGTGCGTGTTGCCAAAGGCGTGGGTGCCCGGCAGCACCGCCCAGTCGTGGATGCACTCGTACTGATGCTCGCCCGTGCCGATCACGGGGTTCTTGGGGTCCCAGCGCGGGGCGGCCCGGACGAAGGGGGCGATGCCGGCGGCGGCCATGGCGGCGACGCCGGTCTGGAGGACGGTCCGACGGGAGAGTTCGTTGGTGGGGTTCGTGTTGGTCATGGGTGCACCTCTTGTATGTGCCAAGCATACCACGAATCGTCCATGGGTGGTATTGAAGGCCGGAAGACATCGCCCGGAAGGGCGATGCCACGATATGCTCGCCCCATGGACTTCTTCACGGCCGACCTCCACCTGGGGCACGCCAACATCCTCAAGTTCAGCCGTCGCCTGGCGTTCATGACGCCCGCCGATCTGGCCGCGTTCCTGGAGGTCGAGGCGGCGGCCAAAGCGGCCACCAAGGGCAAGGCGATCCCAAGGCTCAAGCCTGGGGAGGCGATGATCCAGCGCCCAACCGCGGAGCTTGACCGTCAGGCCTCACATCCGGCGGTCGAGGCGTTTAACAAATGGAGGCCATCGAAGGAGTCGGTGGAACGGATGGACGAGGGGCTGATCGAGCTGATCAATGCGGCGGTGGGCAAGTCCGACACGCTGTGGATCGTCGGTGACTTCGCCAAGCCCAAGGGGGAGAAGGCCAGCGACTATCGGCGGTACCGCGATGCGATCCGGGCGAAGGATGTGCGGCTCATCTGGGGCAACCACGACAACAGGCACAAGTGCGCGGGTCTCTTCACCCAAACCTACGAGGCCGTCATGCTGTATGTCGATGCCCCTGGTGGTACTGCTCTCCAGAGCAGTGCTTCCGGTGGCACCGCTCTCCAGAGCGGTGCTTCCGGCGGCCCTGCCCTCACCCACGCCGAGCTCTTCGAATCCAAAGGCGGCCGCCAACTCCTCGCCGACGCCCAGTTCCGCTCACGCACTCGCCGTGTCTTCCTCAGCCACTACTGCCACGTCGTCTGGCACCACAGCCACCGAGGCGTTTACCACCTCTACGGCCACTCGCACGGCAATCTGGAGGCGTGGCGGGAAGAGCACATGCCAAGCGCCTTGGCGATGGATGTCGGAGTCGATTGCTGGGAGTGCAGACCGCTGAGCTTCACCGAGATCGATCACCTGCTCACGGCCAAGGCCGCAAAGGTCCCGCCCCACACCGTTGACTTCGGCAGCAGCGGCGCCGAAGACTGACCACCCGGCCACCTCCCCGTGACCCAACTCCGGGTGCTCGTGTCTTGCATGCCGCGCGTTCTTATCCTGCATGCCTAGTGTTCTTGTCCTGCATGCCGAGTGTTCTTGCCTTGTATGCCGCTTCAGCGGCATTGCTCGCTTGTAGGCCACCGCTTCAGCGGTGGTGAAGCAACGCAATCACCCTGCAATCCCAGCTCAACATTCTGCAGGGCGTTTCAACGCCCTTCCCCTCCGGCGGCTTCAGCCACGCGATTCCACCCTCGGTTCACAGTGTTCCCCAACAGCCCTCACCCTCGCTCAAACGCCGACGCGATCGTGATGGCAAGGGTCTGCAGCCAGTTGGAAAGGGCAGTCACAAATCCTCCTCGGCCGCCCACACGGCCATCTCCTTCTTGGGATTCCAGCCCCCGGGCTTTCATGACGCCCACATGAACACACTTCAATCCGGGAACCCTCGATCGAAGCTTTCACCACTTGAGGTCACCGGCATCCGGGGAATACCATCGCCCGCCGCCCAATTCCGCGGCACGGAGGATTCCATGTCCAAACTCATCAACGCCACCTGCGCCGCCCTCATTCTTCTCTCCTGCGGCTGCTCCAATTCCAACCAGGCCGCCAGGGACCACGACGATGCCCAGTGCGTCGCCGCCGCCGCCGCGGGCAACAAGCCCGGCAAGCTCAGCGTCAACACCGTCTGCCCCGTCGTCCCCGCCGACGCGGTCGACGAGTCGGTCACCGTGTTGTACAAGGGCAAGACGATCGCCTTCTGCTGCGGCGGGTGCGTGAAGGATTTCAACGCGATGGATGAGAAGGGCAAGGACGGCATTCTCAAGGCGGCGATGACGTACGCGAAGTGAGTGAGTGGAGATAGGGATTCGGCCTAGCCCAGCGATCTCGGGCATCACGCGCGCTGAATCCGGGGGAACCCACTCGCTGACGCTCGGGGCTCGTTGTTCACCCCGCCATGCGTTCGTCGCCGGGCTCGATCCCCAGCACCTTGAGCTTCTTGTAGAGCGTGGTGCGATTGATGCCCAGTTGTTCGGCGGTCTTCTGGCGGTTCCACGCGTTGGCCTTCAGCGCCCGGAGCAGGATCCGGCGCTCGGGGTCCTTCATCGCCTCTTCGAGCAGCATCGGCTTCCAGGGGAGCGAGTCGTCGCCCTCGCCGGACACTGTCGGCACGTGCGACTGGGCGAGGGCGACGCCCGTCGGCAGGTCCGAGGCCTGGACCGTCTGCCCGTGGCAGAGCACCGCGGCCCGTTCGACGATGTTCTGCAATTCGCGCACGTTGCCGGGGTAGGCATACCGCGTCAGGAGCGCCATCGCCTCGTCGCTGAAACCGACGATCTGCTTGCCAAGCTCCATGGCGTAGCGGGCAAGAAACCGCGTCGCGAGCAAGGGCACATCACCCGGACGATCGCGCAGGGGCGGCAGCTCGACCTGCACCACGTTGATGCGGTAGAAGAGGTCCTGGCGGAATTGCCCCTCGGCGACGAGGCGCTCGAGAGGCTGGTTGCTGGCGAGCACGACGCGGACGTCGACCTCGACGGTCTGGTTGCTGCCCACGGGCTCGAACTTGCGTTCCTGCAGCACGCGGAGGAGCTTGAGCTGCATCGCCGGGCTCGCCGAATTGATCTCGTCGAGAAAGATCGTGCCGCCATTGGCCGCCAGGAAGCGCCCTGGCTTGTCGGTGTGCGCCCCGGTGAACGCGCCCTTGACGTGCCCGAAGAGCTCGCTCTCGAGTAGTGTCTCGGGGATGCTGCCGCAGGAGAGCTCAACGAAGGCCCTCTCGCGCCTGGGCGAGAGATTGTGGATGGCGTGGGCGATCAAGCTCTTGCCCGTGCCGCTCTCGCCGCACATGAGCACCGTGGTGCGGCTGGGGGCGACCGCCCGCACCAGGTCGAAGATCTTGAGCATCCGAGTGTCGGTGCCGGCGATGGTCTGGAGGCTGTAGCGGTCGTCGAGCTTCTTGCGGAGGCTCAGATTCTCGGCGATGAGCGTGTGGTGGCGGATCGCCCGCCCCAGGCTGACGCGAAGCTCCCGGTCGGCCGCGGGCTTGGAGAGAAAGTCGATCGCCCCGTGGCGCAGCGACTCCACCGCCGACTCAACGGTGCCGTAACCCGTCAGCATGACGACAGCGACGCCCGGGTGCTCCTTGATGATCGATCGCAGCAGCTCGATGCCGCCGGTGCCGGGCAATGCGACGTCGCAGACCGCCAGGGCAAAGGGCACGCCGGGGCGATCGGCGTGATCGACCTCCGCCTCGCGCAGGGCCTGGAGCGCCTCGGCGGCCGAGTGGGCGGTCGTGGGCTCCAGGTTCTCCTCGCGCATGAACTCGGCGAGGCTTTGCGCCACCACCGGGTCGTCGTCGACCACCAGCACACGGAGTTTCTGCTCGCCCTGCGTCATCGCTTGCTCTCTCCGCAGGTTCACTCAAAGGTCGGGGCCGGCACACAGATCCGCAGGATCGCCCCAGGGCGGCTCGCGTCCCTGGGCTCTCTGCGCCGCAGGAGCGAGATCGTGCCGCCCATGCGCTCCACGACCGATTTGGCGATCGCCAGGCCCATCCCCGAGCCCTTGGTCTTCTTGCTGAACCCGTGGTCGAAGACGCGGGCGATGTCGGTACCCGTGGGCGGGCCCTGGCCGTCGTCGGTGATCTCGACAGCGATCATCTTCCGCACCGTGGCGGTGCGCAGATCAAACTCCTCGACCTTGGCGTGCACGTGGATCGAACCGCCGATGCAGAGGTTCTCGCTCACGGGACCCAGGCGTCCCAGCGATTCCACGGCGTTGCGCAGGCCGTTGAGGATGACCAGGTAAAGCGGGCCCACGGGTAGCTCGCCCGCAGTGTCGGTGATGGTGGTGCTCAGGGTGACGCCCAGATCGGTGGCCGCGGGCTTCATGACCTCGACAGCGTGGTCGATCGCGGCCGAAAGTGTGACGGGGCGGGCGCCGGAGATCAACTGCGACCCGATGGTGAGATTGGGACCCTGCAAGGCCGCGTGAACCAGGCCGGCCATCTGTTCCATGGCGGTGGAAGCGGCGTCGAGCTGTTTGCCGACGCGTTCGGCCTGCGGATCCTTGAGCCACACGTCGCTGGCGCAGAGGCTTCGGCGGGCGAGGCCCAGGCACCGCAGCGACCCGTCGAGCAGGTTGCCCAGCTCGTGGACCAGCACCGCCACATTGCCCAGGAGATCGGGCGCCGCCGCTGGGTCCGAGGGATCCCCCGGGTGGCGGTGCTCGGGCTTGTTCACCGATCGGCGTTGGGGCTGCTGGGACGAGTCGTCGTTGGGCCGATTGCTCTTCATCGCAGGCAACATCGTCCGATTGATGCCGAATCTGAACGCGGGCGTTGCCCGGACGCCTCATCGGCGGCCTCTGGTGCGGCCAAGCGTCCGAAAACGTCGATGAATCCATACGAATCCCGAGCGTCGGCCAACGAGCCCCGAGCGTCAGCGAGTGGGTTTCCCGCAACGAGCCCCGAGCGTCAGCGAGTGGGTTTCCCGCAACGAGCCCCGAGCGTGAGCGAGCGGGTTTCCCCCCCGCTCACGTCTGCTTTCCGAGACTATTCTCCTCCGCGAGCAGGACGCTCGATCACCACCCTGAAGGAATCTCCAGATGCCCCGCATCGGCTTTGAATCCTGGACCGCGTCGACCGGTGTCATCGACGGCAAGCCGCACGTCGTCTTCGGCGGGTGCAACTACCTGGGTCTCGCCCACCACCCCGGCGTCCACCACGCCGTGACCCAGGGCCTCGCCCGCTGGGGGCTCACCACCACCGCCAGCCGCGAGACCACCGGCAACACCAAGGCCCACGAATCGCTCGAACGCGAGATAGCGGCCTTCATGGGAATGCCCGCCGCAATCCTCACCACCGAGGGATACACCGCCAACATCGCTCTGGGCCAGGGACTCGCCGCCGACCACTCCATCGCCGTCCTCGACGAGAAGAGCCACAGCAGCGTCGTGCTGGGCATGACCGCATCCGGCCTCAAGGTCGAGTACTACAGACATCTCGACGCCGCCCACGCGATCGAGGTCGCACACCGTCACGCCGGCGGCCATTCAGACAGCAAGGGCGTCGTCGTCATGACCGACGGCGTCTTCGCCGCCGACGGCGGCGTCGCCCCCGCCGGTGCCATCCTCGCCGGACTTCCCGCCAAGGGCGTCACATTCGTGCTCGACGATTGCCACGGGTTCACAGTGCTGGGCGAGAAGGGCCGCGGCCTCATCGAACGCGATCGCCTCGCCGCCGACCCGCGCGTCGTCCTCACCACGACCTTTGCCAAGGGACTCGGGTGCTACGGCGGAGCGATCGTCGGCCGGCGGGCTCTCATCGACACCATCATGCAGCGTTCGCTCGTCTATCGCGGCACGACCCCCTGCCCGCCCCCCGTCGTCGAGGGCGCACGCGAGGCCCTTCGCATCATCGACCGCGAACCCGAGCGCCTCGCCCAGCTCCGCGACAACGTGCGCCACATGCGCCGCCTGCTCGCCCACACCATCAACTGGCGCCCACCCGAGCCAATGGACGCCCTCGTCCCCATCTTCGTCTTCTGGCTTGACCCCGCAAGCGAGATGCACCGTGTGCAGAAGGCGTTGAGCGATGCGGGCTTCTTCGTGCCGCTCATCGACTATCCGGGCGGCCCAACACCCTGGTACTTCCGCGCAACCGTCACCGCCGGGCACACCGCCGAGCAGATCGAGCGATTCGGCGAGGCGCTGAGGGCGGCCGTCGCGCCGGCGGGAGCGGGCACCCAGGTGAGCAATCCTCGCGTGGCGCAGGCGACCACGGCCACTTCGCACTGATCCCGCGCCTACTTTCCGGGCCATGCCACGTCCAAAGAAACGCAAGCCTGCCAGGCCCCAGCTCACCGCCCGCACCGCCGACAAGAACGTGCTCTATGAGCATGCGGTGCAGGCTGTTGAGCCGGAGATCGACTTTGTCGACCGCACGTACGCGAAGCTCAACGGGCGCAAGGCTTCGAGGCTCCGCGAGGATTTCTGCGGGACGGCCAACACGTCGTGCGAGTGGGTGCGGCGTCGCAAGACCAACACAGCCGTGGGCGTTGATCTGGACCTCAACGTCCTGGCCTGGGGCCTCAATCACCACGTCGCGGCCCTCCCGCAAGAGGCCCAGCGTCGAATCGCTCTCACCAGGGCCGATGTCCGCAAGCCGGTTGAGGCGGTCCGCGGCATGGATTGCATCCTGGCGATGAACTTCAGCTACTGGATCTTCCGCGAGCGGAGGTCGCTGCGGGCGTACTTCGAGAGCGTGCGGGAGTCGCTGGCCAAGGGTGGAGTCTTCTTCATGGACGCCTTTGGCGGCTGGGAGGCTCAGAAAGTCTTCCCAGAACGCCGTCGATGCTCGGGGTTCACATATATATGGGAGCACGAGTCGTTCAACCCGATCTCGGGCGAGATCGTGTGCAATATCCACTTTGAGTTTCCCGACAAGACGCGATTGAACAAGGCCTTCACGTACCACTGGCGACTCTGGACGCTGCCGGAGATCCGCGAGCTGTTGCTTGAGGCGGGTTTTAAGGCCGTGACGGTGTACTGGGAAGGCGACGACAAGAAGGGCGGCGGCAACGGCATCTTTCGCCCCAGCGCCAAGGGCGAGGTCTGCCCGAGCTGGATCGTGTACATCGCTGCGGAGCGATAAGACTCACGCCCTGCGCTTGGGATCGAGCCGCTCTCGCACCGCCTCGCCCGCGAAATTGAGCAGGATGAGCGTGGTCGCCAGGGCGAGGCACGGGAACAGCAGGAGCCACCAGTTGGACTGGTAGGGGTTGAGTTCTGGGAGGCCGTCGGCGCACAGGGTGCCCCAGCTTGGAAGAGGGGGCCTCACACCCACGCCCAGGAAACTCAGGAACGATTCCTGCAGGATCGCCTGCGGCACCGAAAGGGTCGCGTAGACCACGATCGGGCCGACGAGGTTGGGCAGGAGGTGGCGCACGAAGATCCGAGTGCGGCTCGCGCCCGACACGCGTGCCGCGTCGATGAACGGCAGCGTTTTGAGGCTCAGCACCTGGCCGCGGATCACCCGCGACATCGTGAGCCAGCTCACCCCCCCCACCGCGACGAACAGAACCGACAGATCCAGGGCCGCCCGCCCGACCGGCGAGAGCTCGCGCCTGGGGTACGCGGCCGAGGCGGCGGTCTCCAGTCGCACCCTGGAGGGCAAGTCGGTCGCCAGCCACGCCTTGATCGACGCCCCGCTGCTCTCACGCCCCGATGCCGACAGCTCCTCCGACGCACGCGATTCGACCCATGTACGCCGTTCGGAGTTGCGGTTCACGTGGTTGTCGATCATCGAGTCGGCCGCGATCGCCAGGAGCACGATCAGGAGGATCGAGGGAAGCCCGTAGAGCACATCCACGATCCGCATCATCACCGCGTCGGTCATCCCGCCCGCGTACGCCGCGATGGTGCCCCAGAGCGTGCCGACCACGACGCTGATCGCGGCCGCCGCAAAGCCGACGCACAGCGACACCCCGCCGCCGGCGAGCAGCCTCAACAGCAGGCTCCGCCCCAGCACGTCCGAACCCAGGAAAAACGAGGCCTTGGGCTTTGGATCGCCCGCGGCCACCTCCTGGCGCGGCCTGGTGGTCTGGCTCTTGGGAAACCAGGATGGCGGAAGGCGTGCCTCGCTGATGCTGCCGTCGTTGCAGCGCGAGGGGGCGCCGCTGATGCCGCCGGCGGGCCCAAGCGTGTAGGGCAGGCTTCCCAGGCACGCGGCAAGGACGAGCACGATCAACCACGCGGCGATCTTGCCAAGTCCAAAGTGTCGGCGAAGGCTGGCGATCCCGAGATCCTCCTGACATCGAACGCCCCGAGTGAAATGGCCCCGCTCGGATTCGAACCGAGAACCAAACAATTATGAGTCGTCTGCTCTAACCGTTGAGCTACGGGGCCCGGACCGGCAAGGGTAGGAACATCGCCCGGAAGGGCGATGCCACGAAAAAGCCCGGGGCAAGGGCGCCCCGGGCTTGGGTTTGTATCAGGTTTCTGGCGGACTCACTTCACCAGCAGCATTTCACGGTACGTCGGCATGGGCCAGAGGTCGGCGGCGACCTGCTCCTCGATCGCGTCGGCGGCCTCGCGGAGCTTGAGCAGGGCCGGCTTCACCTTGTCGCGGATGTGCACCGCGTGGGCGTGCACGTCGCCGCCATCGTGGTCGCTCGCGTGCTCCAGGGCGGTCGTTGCCTTGCGGAGCTTGCCCACCATCGCCACCAGCTCCTCAAGCTGGCTCTTGGCGTCGCCCGAGTCGACATCGGCCGCCTCGGTGGCCGCGACCGCCTCGGCCAGCTCGACCTGGAACCGGATCGCCGCGGGCAGCACGAGCGTGCGGGCCATGACCACCGCGGTCTCGGCCTCGATCAGGAGCTGCTTGTTGTACTTCTCGAGGTAGATGTGCTCACGGCTGTCGAGCTCGATCTTGGTCAGGACCTTGAACCGCTTGAAGAGGTCGACGTTCTTCTTGGACGAGAGGACGCTGAGGGCCGAGACAGTCTCGCGGTGGTTGGGCAGGCCGCGCTTGGCCGCCTCGTCGTGCCAGGCCTTGTCGTACCCGTCGCCGTTGAACAGCACCCGCTTGTGCTGCTTGAAGACCTTCTGCAACACCCCGCGGACGGCCGCCAAGACCTTGGCCTCGTCGGTCGTCTTGCCAATGGCCTTCTCAAGCTCGCCGCACATGTAGTCAAGGCTGTCGGCGACCATCGTGTTGAGCACGGTGGTGGGCCACGCCACCGCCTGGCTGCTGCCCACAGCCCGGAACTCGAACTTGTTGCCGGTGAACGCGAACGGGCTGGTGCGGTTGCGGTCGCCGGTGTCCTTGGGGATCTGCGGAAGGCTCTTGGTGCCCAGGTCGAGCTTGCCGCCCTTGATCTGACTCTTGGCGACGCCGCCCTCGATCTGCTCGACAATGTCCATGAGCATGTCGCCCAGGAAGATCGACATGATCGCCGGCGGGGCCTCGTTGGCCCCCAGGCGGTGGTCGTTGCTCGCGTGGGCGACACTCGCCCGAAGAATGTCCGCGTGCAGGTCGACGGCCCGGATGACGGCGGCCAGCGTGCACAGGAAGATGATGTTGGTGTGGGTGTCGTCGCGCGGGTCGAGCAGGTTGACGCCCGTGTCGGTCGCGATCGACCAGTTCACGTGCTTGCCCGAGCCGTTGATGCCCGCGAAGGGCTTCTCGTGCAGAAGGCACGCGAAGTTGTGACGCTGAGCCACACGCTTGAGGACCTCCATCACCAGCATCTGGTGGTCCGCGGCGACGTTGGCGGTCTCGAAGATCGGTGCGAGCTCAAACTGCCCCGGTGCGACCTCGTTGTGACGCGTCTTGACGGGTACGCCCAGGCGGTAGAGCTCCCGCTCGCTCTCGGCCATGAAGGCCATGACGCGAGTGGGAATCGATCCGAAGTAATGGTCCTCGAGCTGCTGATGCTTGGGAGGACGGGCGCCAAACACCGTCCGCTCGCACGCCAGGAGATCAGGCCTCTTGTAGTAGTGCTCGCGGTCGATCAGGAAGTACTCCTGCTCGCACCCGCACGTCGCCATCACGCGGGAGACGCCGACGGCGGCACCAAACATCTTGAGCAGGCGGATCGCCTGCTCGCTGACGGCATCCATCGAGCGAAGCAATGGCGTCTTGTGATCCAGTGCCTCGCCAGTCCAGGAGACGAAGGCAGTGGGAATACACAGCGTGACCGCCCCGGCGTTACGCGTGAGGAAAACAGGGCTCGTGCAATCCCACGCGGTGTAGCCGCGGGCCTCGAAGGTCGCGCGGATGCCGCCCGAAGGAAAGCTGCTGGCGTCGGGCTCACCCTGGACCAGAGCGCCGCCGGTGAACTCGCTGAGAGCGCCGCCGTGCCCATCGGGAACGATGAACGCGTCGTGCTTCTCGGCGGTGAGGCCGGTCAAGGGCTGGAACCAGTGGGTGTAGTGCGTCGCACCGCGCTCGATGGCCCAGTCCTTCATGGCGGCCGCGACGACATCGGCGAGCTGGGGGTTGAGCGGCTCGCCGGTCTTGATGGTGCGGAGCACCTGCTTATAGACATCCTTGGGCAGCCGCTGGCGCATCGCCCGCTCCGAAAACACATCCGTGCCGAAGATCGCATCGACAGATCCCTGGTGGACCCGCCCGCTCTGTTCGGTCGCCTTGCCGTTGGTTCCTGCGGTCTGGACGTGTTCGACAGCGGTGCTCATGCCAGTCTCCTGTCCCGCCGAGCGAATCGCCGCGTGCGGGGCCTGAAATGGTGCCAGCACCCGGTCGGGCCAACTCAGGCCTGCCGCGTGCTGGTGCGATTGTCGTACAGCTGAACCTCCGAGATCCTGAATCCCAGGATTCCCGAAGCGGGTACCAGACAGCGTAGACGGGTTCGGCCCGTTTGTCCCGAACTTTCAACCTGTCAATTGCGCCCGTTCGCCCGATTTGGGCGCGATTTGGGCCTCGCCAGAGCCTGAAACGTTTCCAATCGCCGGGATGGTCCGCTTAACCAACCAGCCCGCCCACCAGGCTCCTCACGAACGATTCGGCCACAACCACCGGGTCCTGGCCGTTCTTGGGCGCCTCCGAGATCCG
Organism: uncultured Phycisphaeraceae bacterium; assembly: GCA_964358855.1. GTDB lineage: Bacteria > Planctomycetota > Phycisphaerae > Phycisphaerales > UBA1924 > UBA2396. The sequence goes on along the minus strand of CAYHQQ010000038.1, from coordinate 3,889 downwards.
CCGAACCACAGCGCTCCCCACAATCGCCGCATCGGCGTGCTTCACCACCGCCCGCACCTGCTCGCCGTTGGAGATTCCAAACCCGCAGGCGATGGGGAGCTTGGTCACCTGCCGCAGCCTCGCCACGGGCGCCGAAACATCGGGGGCCTTGTCACGCTCGCCTGTAATCCCCACCCGCGCGACCAGATACACAAAGCCCGTGCTCGCCTCGGCGATCTTGGCGGCCCGCTCCGGCGGCGTCGTCGGCGAGACCAGCAGTGAGGCCGTCTTGCCCTCCTTCGCCGCCGCCTCAATGAACTCACGCGACTCTTCGAGGGGGGCGTCGGGGAAGATGAACCCATCGAACCCCGCGGCCGCCGCATCCTTCACAAACCCCGCCGGCCCGCCGCTCCACCTGTACGCGATCGAGACGCTGACCATCGCGATGAGCCCGCACTCCAGCGAGCCGCGGACGCTCGCAACCTCGTCGAAGACGCTCTTGGGCGTCGAGCCGGCGACCAGGGCCTCGTGCATGGCGGCCGCGATGACCGGCCCGTCGGCGATCGGATCGGAGAACGGAATGCCGACCTCAACAATGGCGGACCCCGCGCGATCCATGGCGGAGAGAAGCTGGCTGGTCATGCCCGGACGTGGGTGACCGCCGCAGATGAAGGGCATCAGGAGCTTGCGATTCTGCGAGAGGCGCTGGGTGAAAATGTCGTCGATGCGTGGCATGAGCGGAGGGTAGGGAGGGCGTGGCACCGGGCTTCTGCCCGGTGTTCGGCGGACTGGAACATCGCCCAGAAGGGCGATGCCACAATGCCGCGTCAGACGCCCACGACATCCGGCAGCTCGTCCATCCCCTCCGACATCACGCGCGGCCCCTCCGGCGTCACCAGCACGTCGTGCTCGTAGTGGACGGCCAGCGAGCCGTCGGCCGTGAAGACGGGCCATTCGGAGCGCCTGTGCGTGGTCTGACCAGTGCCCACCGCCAACATGGGCTCGACGGCCACCAGGAGCCCCGGCTCGCACTTTTTGTACGCGTCGGACCACTCGCCGGGGAACGTGGGCAGCGAGTTGGACACAAACGGCGGCCCATGCAGCGTGTTGAGCCCGATCCCATGGCCCCCCAGCCCCCGCACGAGATGGAACCCGCACTCCTTCTCGACATGCCCCTCGACGGCCTTGGCCCACTCGATCAGCGCCCGCCCAGGCCGCAGCTCGCGAATGCCACGCCGGAGCGACTCCTTCCCGCACTCCATGAGACGCCGGGCAAGCGGTGCGGGCTCGCCAAACGAGTACGTCCACGCCGCGTCGCCGATCCAGCCCTTGTGCGTGACGCCGATATCGATTTTGAGAATGTCGCCGAGCTTCATGGGCTCGAGGTAGTAGCCCGCCGTGCCGTGGACGACGCAGGAGTTGACCGAGAGGCAGGCGTGGGAGGGGAAGGCGGGCGACTTGGGGATTTTGTAGCCCAGGAAGCAGGAACGGCAGCCAAGGTCGGCGAGGGTCTTGGCGACGAAGCTGTCGATCTGGGCGAGCGTCTGCCCCACGCGCAGCGACGCCGAGATGCGCCGGTGGGCCTCAACCACCTTCTGGGCGGCGTCGAAAGCGAGGGAAGTTTCGGAGGCGTTGCGGACCATGGAGGGGAGGGTAGGTCTCCCCTCCTCCCCCGCTCCCGCGGGGGAGGTGGCCGAGTCCGCGAGGCCGGAAGGGGTGACTCCGGTGTTTCGTTCCCCGAAGGACCTCCACCGCGTACGCTCGCAGAACCATGTCCACCGACCCCAACCCGCCACCCCAGTCCCGCGGCAGCCGCTACGGGTACTCCGCCAAAGTCCGCCTCTGGGTGGAAATCGGCGGCCAAAGATTGTCGCTTGGCCAAGTCGGCCCCGATCGCCTTTACTTCGACGAGCCGAAATCGCTTCTCGCGCAGCGTGCGACCCTCGTCATCGAAGTTGACGGCGAAGCGGACCGCTACGAGATCAAGATTCTCGGTGAGACTGCCGCTGCATCGTCGACCGACGTGAGGTACGAGAAGTCCGCAAGTTAGCAGGGGACTCATCGAACCGAGCACTCCCAACTTGGCTAGTCGGCAACAATGATGCTCAAGATGTGGCAGAGGCGTCGTCTTCGTCCAGTTCGTAGAGAGCGGAGTGGTACGTTCCCTCATGATCTCGCCACCGCCCGTCGCTCAGTCGTTCGGGCAGAATCGGCTTAACCGTCTCGACGGGTGACGACTCGGCGGAGTCGTAGCTCCGCACCTCGACGTCGATCGGCGGACAACACTCGCAAAACACGACCCGCGATACCTCGCCGCCGCGAATGTACACGATAATGGAGTGCCTTTCCGCCATGACTCTAGACTTCCGATGGTCGATCAGTCTCCAATAATTCGGCGCGGCAATGCAAAGTCCACGGACTATCAGTACCATTCCCAAGATGGCCACGACACCGCGCAAACCGCTTCTGGAGACATCCGCCCTCATCGTCGGGTATGCGATGAGCCGGCTGGACAAGGCTTACCTGAAGTCCCAACATGTCACGACTTGGAAGGAAGCGTGTCGTCGCGCCGGCGAGTCCCTCCATGTGGCTCCCGCGTCGATCAAGCACCTGCGGGACGAGTTTGACCCTATCCACGGAAACACGCGTCGTGGCTGGCATGCGAGGCCGATGTACCCGAGCCGTCAGCGCATCGTCGGGGAACTATGCGAGGTCAGTGACGCCGCGCTACTGGAGATGATCGACCGCATTCTCGCGCACGATCCCGAAGCCGTTCAGGAAGTTGTTACCCCGCTCAGCAAGCCCGCCGAGCGCATTCACAACGTCGCCGAACGGCTTCGCACCGGTCGGTTGGCCGAAACATTCTTCATGGAGAACTCGCAGAACATCGCAAATGTGCATGCGTCCTTGATCCTCGATCACCGCAACCTCGCGCGCGGCTATGACTTTGGTATCCAGAAACGGGCCGACATCGCCATCGAGGTCAAGGGAATCAAGAAGATGCGCGGCGGAGTGATGTTCACCGACCGGGAATGGTCGGAGGCGACGGCTCGGCGGCAGGACTACTGGTTGATTGTCGTCGGTAACCTTGAGGCCAACCCGATAGCTCGTCTCATCCCCGATCCCACTACTGAGCTTTCGGCAAAGTGCCAGTACCAGACAACCATCGCCGCGTCGTGGCGGGCGACCGTTGCGGTTGCATGAGCCCACGCAGAACGGTCGGACTTTCGTCCGCTCGCGGGACTGGTCCGCGGACGTCATCTTGGCCTGATGCCGTCGCCGGCACCATTCCGGCCAATATCAATAATTCACTCGCTGTTTGTCGCAAGCCCCGATTTCCTTAGATAGGGGTACCGGGCCGGGTGCCCCGAGTCCGCTTCCTGCGCGGTGCCACGAGTCGCCCCACCGTTGGCTCCAAATCATCGTTCGCGTCCGGGGCGACTCGTGCCGGTGAACCCTGCGGGTCCTATGACACCGAAGGATGCCCGCACCAGTCGGCCTGGACCGTTTGAATGTTCGGAGGCTTGCGGGGCCGACTGGTGGCACCGCGCGGGGAGACGGACTCTGGCCACCCGCCACATTGGAGCGCTTTCGCTGCGCTGGGAAGATCCGTAGGTGCGCGGGAATGGCCCTTCGTTGCGGAGCGAAGAAGCCTTTCTTCGCGGTTCTCTCGGGCCGTTCTTGCGCGAAGGGGCAACAGGTTGCCGTCCTGCTGCCCCAGTGGCTGCATTCTCGGGACGTGGGGGGCGAAGGGGGTGGGGCGAACCATCAATCTGCGGCCTCCCGCACGTCCCCAATAACAAAACCTGTCGCCCCCTCGACCACGTTTGTGCGCACAGGCGTGTCCCACCGCCCCCAAATAGAAGGCCACGCCTTTCCCCATGCCCCCCACCCCCCCATCCCCCTCCAC
>CAYHQQ010000037.1:0-40909 GCA_964358855.1 uncultured Phycisphaeraceae bacterium | reverse complement strand
TTCGGACGCTCGCTTAACTGAATGGCATTCCAGGGTGCGGCGGTCAGTGGTACCGAAATCACGGGCTGGAAGCCCGCGCCACGGGGGCGATGCCAGCGGCGGCGGCGAGTTGAGCGGGGGCGCGCTGGGGCGCAAGAGTTGGGAGGAGGTCGGAGAGATCGAGTGCGCTGCGGATTGGGAATTCGATCGGGGTCACGTAGGGCTGGGGGGCTGGTTCGGTGGGGCAAGTGGTCGAGGTTGGTGAGCTGGCGGGTGGGCGGGATTCTTGCGAATCGGGTGAAGCGGGTGTCGTGGCGCGAGGTGCACGCGGGGGAGAGGGGAGCTGGCCCCAATGGAAGGTGATGCGAGCGAGGATGGTGGCGGAGCGGCGCCGTTCGACGGGGTCCTGGGTCGCTTTGAAGGCTTGCGTGAGGGCTTCGGCCGCGGCGGTCTGGTAACGCTTGATCGCGCTGGCGGCGAGAATGGGATCGAGGGTGATCAGGCGTTCCTTGATGGCGGGGTCGTCGAGGAAGGCCAGGAGTTGGAGGCCGTTGAGGGAGAAACGGTCACAGAGGGCGGTGAGGTCGCCCCCGAGTTTGGCGTAGGCCCCGAGAAGTTCGATGTGGCACGGGGTGGGATGTGTGGGGGTTGCGTCCATGCGGTGATGGAATTCGGATGGAGGGGGTGGGGAGCTTTGAAAGTAAGAAGGGATGTTGCGAAACTTTGTGGGCGCGAGTTGTCGGACGCGCGGAAAGTGCGCGGAGAGGGGTGACAGACGCCCTTGGTGGACGTGCGCCCAAGACACCGCGTCCTACGTCCCCCAACCTCGCACGAACGCGATTTCCGAGGGAGTCACCAGCACGCGTGAGAGGGCGGCACCAAGTCGCAGGATCTGCCACCGCGTGACCGTCGCGTGGACTCGTTCGGCGCCGTGGATTCGAAAGGTCCAGGCAAAGAACGCCGCGGCGCCGCCGCCGATGCCGCTGGGTTGATCCCGCTTGCCCATGCGAAGCAGTTTGTAGCGTCTGGCATTGATCCAGACCCAAACCGAGCTTCCGTCAGAATCGATCCGGATGGATTCATCGACAGGCACCCAGACTTCGGAGGTCAGAAAGATCCATCGCAGGCGGACGATCCTGATCGCCTGCGTCTCGCGAGCAGCCTCCCAGAAGGCCGTCACCGGTCTGAAAGCGATCAGTGCGGAAAGTCCGCCCATCGTGATCACGAAGCCGCAGAATCCGGGCGAGAGGCGGCTCGTCGCCAAAAGCATGAGCAACCCCAGCCCGACGGTCGCCAGCGACAAACCGAGCCGCCAAAGGCGCTGCGCACGAGCGGCCTTGAGGTCGCGGAAGGCGGACACTCGAAGCCGCCGATCGCTCGCCTCCAGCACGATCTGGTTCCCCAGTCGAAGGCCCTGGCGAAAGGGAAAGAACTCCATCGACCCGCAGTCCACGCGATCATCCATCTCAACAAGCTGCCGGACGGCCCGGCGTTCACGGATGGTAAAGATGGCGCTCCCCACAACACCCGCCGGCAGACACGCGACTCCAGCGTTCCCACAGAAGCGGGCAAGCGCGTCGTACCGAAGCTCCATGAGCACAACGCAAGCCGTGAGCCCAATCAAGAGACCGACAAGCGCCCAGACCGCCGACCCTTGCCTGGCATTGCGCCACCGCACACGGTCGGCCTCAAGGTTGTCGATCTCATCGGCGAGCAGTTGTCCGTCCTCGTCCATCGACCTCCATTCTCAAGCGCAAGCATACTCCAAAGCCGGCGCGCGATGGACTCCGCCGCGGCCTTTGCACGCGACGCGGACAGTGGCCGCGGACGCTTTGGGGATGAACACTTCTGGTGATGCTGCGCCCAAGAGCACTGACCGCCCTTCACATCGCTGGTTTTCGGGGATCAAAGTGGGGCGGTCAGTGGTACCAGACGGTTTTTTCTCTGCTATCCTGCGGTCTCAGGAGATCACATGCCCACCATCCACCCCTTCCAAGCCATCCAGTTCTCCCGCGGCCAGGGCGATGTTTCGGCCTCGGTTGCACCGCCGTACGACGTGCTTGATGCCAAGAGCAAGGCCGCGTTGCTGCACAGGCATCCGCGCAACGTCGTGGGGATCGACCTGCCGCACGTGCCGGCGAAGGAACTGGGGCCGTCGGAGACGTACGCGAAGGCGGGGGACACGTTCAGGCAGTGGCTGGCCGAGGCGTGGCTGACGCGGCGGGACAAGCCGGCGATCTTTGCGTATCGGCAGACGTTCCAGTACCGCGGACGGACGCACTTGCGGAGCGGGATGGCGTGCACGCTTGAGGCCGTGCCGTTTGGGCCGCGGGCGGGCGGGGGGATTCTGCCGCACGAGGAGACTTTCAGCGGGCCTAAGGAGGACCGCATGGCCCTCATGAAGGCGACGGCGGCCCAGCTCTCGCCGATCTTTGGGCTGCACCAGGACGACAAAGGCGTGGCGGCCTCGTTCATCCGCAATATCACCGGGCTCCGCCAGCCCGACATGACCGCCCGCATGGACTTTGACAACGTGCTCCACGAGGTGTGGACCGTCGACGACCCTGAGAAGATTGCGGCCTACGCCGCAGCCCTCGCCGGCGAGGACGTCTTTATCGCCGACGGCCACCACCGCTACAACACCGCTCTCAACTACCTGAGTGCCCTCGAAGCACAGCACAAGCTCCCGCCCAACCACCCCGCACGCCGCTGCATGTTCGTGCTGGTGAGCATGTCGGACCCGGGGCTTGTCATCGGTCCGACGCACCGCGTGCTGGGGGGCATGAAGGACTACACGATCGACGCGTTTCTTCTCGCGTCTCGCGGGCTGCTCCGCACCGTTCCCGGCCCCGCCAACGTGAGGGATATTGAGCAGGCGATGGCCGCCGACGCCCCCACCGCGATGGATGGCAACTCGGGCAACGTCTTTGGAGTCATCGACTTCAAGTCGGGCAAGTCCTTCGTCGCAACACTCACCAGGCCCGACCCGCTCGCGCCCTTCTTCCCCGGCAAGCCCAAGGCGTGGCGAGAGCTCGATGTCGCGATCATCCAGCACGCGATCGTCGAAAGAGTCTGCCAGCCCGTGCTCAACGCCGGACAGCCCGTGAAGTGGGCGTTCCCGCACTCCGTGGACGAGGTCCTGGAGATCGGCAAGGGCCTGGAAACCGGCGCCGGCGGCGGCTCGGGCTTCGCGCAGCTCGCGATCATCGTGCGCCCCACGCCTCTGGCGTCGGTGCGATCGGTGAGCCGTGCGAACGAATTGATGCCGCAGAAGTCGACGTTCTTCTATCCCAAGCTGGCGACGGGCCTGTTCCTCAACGGGCTTGAGTAGGGCGAAATGCGAACGCGAAGACGCGAAGAGGAACGAAGGTAGACGAAGGGGGAGGCAGTGTGAAGAGTCCGACTCCTGCACACACACTCTCCTCGTCTTCTTCGTATCACTTCGTTCCTCTTCGCGTCTTCGCGTTCGCATTTCTCAAAGGCGATTGGGCGGCTCGCGCCGATCGAGGATCGCCCGCACGTTCTCCTCGACCATCTTCACCATCAGGCCGCGACTCTTGCGGTTGGCGCTGCCGATGTGGGGGGTCAGGACCACGTTGTCCAGGGGGATCAGGTCGGGATGGACTTCGGGCTCTTTCTCGTAGACGTCGAGCCCGGCGCCCCAGATGCGATTGGCTTTGAGGTGGGCGGCCAGGGCGGCTTCGTCGACGACGGGGCCGCGGGCGGTGTTGACCAGGATCGCGTCGGGCTTCATCAGTCCCAGAGTTCGGGCGTTGATGAGGTGCTTGGTCTCGGGGGTCAGGGGCGTGTGGACGCTCACAATGTCGGCCATCGCCAGCCCCTCGTCAAGGCCGACCCGCTTGGCCGAGAGCGGCGGGAGTTCGAAGTCGGGGTGGCGGGAGCGGGCGGTGTAGAGGATCTTCATGCCCCAGCCGGTTGAACGCATGGCTGTTGCGTAGCCGATGCGGCCCGCACCGACGATCAGGAGCGTCCGGCCACTCAGCTCCATCCCGACGTGGGCGGCCATCGCCAGATGCCCACCCTCGGGATACTCCCGGCTGCGAGCGAACCGGTCCTCCTGGGGAATTCTCCTCGCGACGGCCATGATCAGGGCAAAGGCCAGGTCGGCGGTGCCGTCGGTGACGGCGTCGGGGGTGTTGGTGACGACGACGCCGCGCTTCTGGCAGGCCGCCTTGTCGATGTTGTCGGTGCCGACGGCCAGCTGGCAGACGCCACGGAGGCTCGGGCCGGCAGCGTCGAGGAACTCGTCGTCGACCTTGTCTGTATACATGGTGACGACGACGGTCGCCCCCTTCACGCGTTCGAGCAGTTCGGCCCGCAACGGCTTGGCGTCACCGGCGGTTCGGACGACGACGCCGGGGATGTCGAGGGTGCCGGGGATGCTTCGGGTCAGGACGACGATCGGCTGGGTCATGCTCATAGGGTAACGGCCCATAGGGTACGGGCGACGATGAGGCTCCTCACCTGGAACATCCTGCACGGCGGCGGCCCGCGGCGCATCCCCGAGATCGCTCTCTCGATTTTGGGACACACTCCGGATGTCGTTGTCCTGACTGAGTTTCGGCCAGGGCGCGGCGGGCAGATCCGCGGAGTGCTCAGCGACCACGGGCTCGGGCACCAGCTCGCGTCGGTCACCCCCGAGCGCGCCAACGGCCTGCTCATCGCCTCCCGCTGGCCCCTCGCCGCCCTGTCGATCGCCCCGCCGACCCCTGAATTGACCCCAAAGTGGCTGGCGACGGACGTTTTGACGCCGTCGGGGCCGGTCGCCTTGCTGGGGGTGCACATCCCCGACGACTCGCGACCGACGGCCAAGGCGGTTTTCTGGCGGCGCGTGGTGGAGGTCGGCCGGGAGTGGTCGGGGCGGGCGGCGATCATCGCGGGCGATCTGAACACCGGGCGGCACCGGGTGGACGAAGAGGGCTCGACCTTCGGGTGCACGACGGCGATGGGTGAACTGTGGACGGCCGGGTTCCGCGACACGTATCGGGAGCGCCACCCGGAGGGGCGCGACACGTCGTGGACGTCGCACGAGGAGCGCGGGTTCAGAGTGGACGCGGTGTGGGCGTCGCCCGCGCTCGCGGCGGCGGTGGTTTTGGCGACGTATTCGCAGGAGGAGCGGATCGCGCGAACGTCGGATCACGCGCCGCTGGTCGTCGAATGGGGCGATTTTCGCACGAATTTTGACTCCAAGTGCAAAAATCCTGTGGAAAACTGCCAAAAAACGCTCTTCTGAGTTGCAATGTGCACGAAACATGGCTGAAATAGAGCGGTCGCGGGGAGGATTCCCGCGCAACGTGTCTCACACATGGATTCTGGAGATTCAACGATGGCGAAAAAAGCTGCTAAACCCGCCCCCAAGAAGGCTGCCCCCAAGGCTGCCGCCCCGGCGAAGCCCGCCAAGATCACCCCCTCCGCGAAGGTTCGTAAGAAGAGCGAGCTCTTCACGATCCTCGCCGAGCACAACGCCCTTGCTCGTAAGCAGGTGGCCGGCATCTTCGAAACCCTCGCCGCCGTCATGGCCGTCGACCTCGCCAAGCCCGCCAAGGACAAGCCCAAGATGTTCGTGGTGCCCGGCCTGATGAAGGTCGTCAGCCGCCACAAGCCCGCGACCCCGGAGCGCAAGGGCATCGACCCGTTCACCAAGACGGAGAAGGTCTTCAAGGCCAAGCCCGCCAGCACCAGCGTCAAGATCCGCGCTCTCAAGGCCCTGAAGGCCATGGTTTGAGCCACGCCTTCACGCTGACCTGAGCGATAGCGCTTGATCACAAACGATCGACGAAGGCCCCGGCGACGGGGCCTTTGTTTTTTTGCACTTTGGCTCATGAAACCCGCACCCTTGACCCGATGGGGATGGTACACTACATTTGTAGTGACGCCGCGTCAGTTGTCGAAAGGTGCGATTCTCATGGACAAACCAGCCGGTTCTCAGATCACCGAGGGGGAGTGGGACATCTTGAAGGCCCTGTGGGACTTGGGACCCACCACCGCCCGTCAGGCGGCCGACCACCTGAGGGAGTCGCGCGACTGGGCGTACTCGACGGTGAAGACGATGCTGGACCGGATGGTGGCCAAGGGGTTGGTCAAGGCGCGGCAGGTCGGCAATGTCTGGGAGTACACGCCGGCGGTCGACCTTGCGTCGGCCCGGACGGGGGCGTGGAAGCGATTCGTCGACGCGGCCTTTGGCGGAGCGGTCGCGCCGGCCCTGGCGTTCATCGCGGGCGACATCCCCCTGACCAAGGGTCAACGAGAACAACTGCTCGCGCTGCTGAAGGAGCGGACCAATGACAAGTAACGTTATTCTCACGCTTGAGACGGTCGGGTCGCAGATCTGGCAGCGGGTGATCATGGGAAACCTCTGGGCGGGCGTGGTGCTGGTGGCGGCGCTGGTGTGCGACCGACTACTCGGGCGTCGTGTCGCCCCGGCGTGGCGCATCGCCCTCTATCTTCTTGTGCTCGCGAGGCTGGTTGGACCGACCGACTGGAGTTTGCCGGTTGGAGTTTGGGGAAAGGCGCCCAGGTCGTTCGCCTCCATCTCCTACTTGAACACGCAGGCCGGCTTTGCGCCCTTGGTCGGCGCGGCGACCCAAGCGGATCCGGCGACGTCTGGCGTGCCGCTCACCTGGCGATCGGGCGTCGCGGTTTCGTACGGCGTGGGCATCCTGTTGCTCACCGCGATGTGGATTCGCGGCCAGATGGCGATCGCTCACCTGGCTCGGGGCTCGCGCCCGCATTCGGGCTCGAAGGGTCTCGTCGTGTCGTCCCACGCGACGGTCGGCCCGGTTCTTGTGGGGCTGATCCGCCCGAGGCTGGTGGTACCCGAGTGGCTCCTTGAATCGGCGAACGCGCCCGCGCTCGCTCACGTCATCGCCCACGAGAAGGCGCACATCCGTCGGTTCGACCCCTGGCTTGCGGCTCTGCTTCACGGCGCGTGCATCGCCGCGTGGCCGATCGCGGCGGCGTGGATCGCCGCCAGTCGTATCCGGGGTCTGATGGAGCAGGCGGCCGATGCGCGGGCGGCCAGAGAGATTGAGGGGCGGGTTGAGTACGCCAGGACCCTTCTGGACGTTGCCCAGCGGGCGTCGTTCACACGGCTTACGCCGGCGACGCTCGCTTTCGGCGGCGATGTTCGCTCGCGGATCCGCACGCTCGCGTCGCTCACCACGCATTGGCCCCGCGGCGTGCAACTTGCAGCCTGCGGCTTGCTGGGCTTGTCGACATTGGCGTGCACGACGCGGCAATCGACGGCCCCGACCGCGCCGGCGATGGTGGATTCTCGCGATTCTCGCGACGCGGTGACGATCGAGGCCACGCTCTTCAACTGCAAACCGTCGCACCCCGCGCTCACGTGGCAGATCTCCACGGGCCCGGGGGAGTCGACGCCTCAAACTCGCCGATCGGTGGGCACGATGACCCTCACGGAAGCGCAGTTCCGCGAGATTGCGGGCAGCCTCAACGGGTCGAAGGGCCAGAGGATCGTGTCCCGGCCGTCGGTCACGATGGGTTCGTTCAGCCCGGCCGCGATCACCATCGGCGAAAGCGCCTCGAGCGACTCGCCGGGGCACACGCTGACGCTCACGCACACGCCATCCGCGGCGTTGCCCGATCGCTTCGTGCTCTCGTTCGCGTGGAAGAAGGGGGAGACGGTTCGCACGGACATTCAAGATGCGGAACTCGACATCCCGCCCGGGGGGAATCGGGCCATCCTGGTGACCTCACTGTCGGGTCAGGACTTCAACCTTTTATGCCTCCGACGGGGCGGAACAGCGCCGGTGCGTGAGTTCCAGAGCGTGCCGATCGACTCGAAAGTCCAGTGGAAGGTTGCGATCCATCGCGTCGGCCCCTCGATCACGCCCAAGCAGGTGGTCATGGGTGACATCCGCTCGATGGACGAGAAGGGCACCGTGGCGATTCTGGGCAACTCCTCCCTCGCTCGATTCAACGAGAACCTCATCAGGCTGAACGAGCATGAGATCATCTCCACGCCCTCGGTGGTCACCCTGGATCGCCAGACCGCCAAGCTCGAAATGACGGATCCCCGGGACGCCGGATCGGCTGGGGGCGGGTATTCGATTGAGTTGACACTGTCGTCGGGCAAGGCCGGCGTGTACGCCCAGATCGGCTGGTCGTTTCAGAGTGTGCCGGGCAAGATGACGATCGCGGAGTGGATCGACGATAACCAGTCCATTATCGCGATCAAACCGGGCGCCGACGGCTCGCTCTACGTCATGGTCGCGACGCCGACCTTCACGTCTCCACACCCGCCGGCACCGGCTGGTCGGTGACCAGGGAGGTCGTGAGGGCGGGGAGGTGTTCGAAGCCGTTGGCGGTTCGCAGCACGATCTCGGCGGTGGGGTCGATGCGTTCGACGACGCCGCGGTGGCGGGTGTTGTTGTGGTCGAATTCCTGGACGGTGCCGATGAGTACATCGCGGTCGGCCCAGCGGCGGGCGAGCATGGTGTCGGGCTCGGCGAGGATGGCGTCGAAGGACGCGATGAGGCGCTGGGCGAAACCCACACGATCGATGAGGCCCGAGGCGCCCCAGAGCTGGCGAAGGGACATGGCACGGCCGGCGAGTTCGGGGGGCCAGTCAGATTCGGTGTGATTCACGTTGACGCCGATGCCCACCAGAAGCAGCCCTGCGCGACGCTCGATGAGGACGCCGGCGATCTTGGGCCAGTGGGAGCCGACTCGCTCGCGGCGGACGATGTCGTTGGGCCATTTGACGCCCACGACTTCGGGGCCGCGGATCATGCCGCTCTCGGGGGTGTCGCAGACTTCGGCGGCGGCGAGGCCGGCGGCGAGAGAGACCTCAGCGTCTGGGCGGACCTCGCCCAGGACGAAGGTGATGGCCAGGCCCATCGCGGGATTGTGATGCCAGGAACGGCCGAGCCTGCCGCGCCCGCTCTCCTGAGCGATGGTCGTGAGGACGAGTCCTTCGCGGCCGGCGCAGCGGGCCAGGGCTTCGTCCTGCGTTGAGCCGCAGCGGTCGAGCACGATCGCGCGGTTGAAATACTTCAATCGCCCAGACGAAACAAACGCCCCGAGCTGATCTTTCCACACATTCGCTGTCAACGGATCCTCCATGATCCCCCCATCCCCCCCTCGCCATTCCCCTCATCCCGCGATCCTGATCACGCGATCGCGTCGAGCCCAAAGTCGAGGGAGACCGCAGCGTGCGTCAGGCTTCCGACGCTCACGCGGTCGACTCCTGTCGCCGCGATCGCTCGAATGGTAGTGAGGTTGACGCCCCCCGACGCCTCCAGCAGGACCCTTGTTCCGGCGGCGTCTCTCATCTCCACGGCTCTGTGCAGGATGATCGGCGACATGTTGTCCAAAAGCACAATATCGAGGAGTCCGGGCTCGATGGTGAGCAGGGCCGCGAGTTGTTCGAGCGAATCGACCTCGACCTCGATAAACGCAAGGCCCGAGGGACGAAGCTCCCGCGCGCGGCGGGCGGCTTCGCCGACATAGGCCGCTAGGCGCTCGACGGGCACCCCTGACAAGTGGTTGTCCTTGATGAGGACGGCGTCGTGCAGGCCCAGGCGATGGCTTTCGCCGCCGCCGCAGCGCACGGCGTATTTCTCCAGCACGCGAAGCCCGGGCGTGGTCTTGCGTGTGTCGCAGAGTTTGGCCTTGGATGGACCCATGGCCGTCACGAACTCGGCGGTACGAGTTGCGACGCCGCTGAGGCGGCTGACGATGTTGAGGAGGGTTCGCTCGGCGGCGAGGATCTCGCGCATGGGTCCGTCGATGACGCCGACCACAGCCTTGGTCGCCACAGGTCGCCCGTCAGACGATTTGCTCTCGAATCCGCACCTTGGGGCGAAGACCGCGAGGACGTCGGGGACAACGGCGAGTCCGGCGAGCACTCCGGGCTGGCGTGCGACGATGGCGGCACGTCCCTGCTGGCGTTCGGGGATGGTGACCAGGCTGGTGACATCGCCGCCATCGCCCAGGTCCTCGTCGCGTGCGAGTTCCAGGAGGCGACGCACGAGCCCGGTCTTGCGAAGGGATTCGTAGAACTCGGGCAATGTGGGCGCGGGTGTGGACACGAATGGGCCCGCCAGAGGGTCGGGTGTGGGAAGCGGTTTACTTGGCCGGCTCTTCCTTCTTCACACGCGGCAGAAGATCGGGGGCGCACGCGAGGTTGTACGCCGTGATGGCCGCGCACGTCGCCGACTGCTTGAGATACTCCTCGACGCCGAGTTCGTACTTGTCGTGCTGGGTGTGCCAGCCGTGCGAGTAATCGGCCCGGCCGGATTCGTCCCAGAAGAAGCCGGGGACGCCGACCTGGTTGAAGCTGGCGTGGTCGGACGAGCCGTGCGAGTCGGCCTTCTTGCCGGTGTTGCGGATGTTGACGTTGAGGAATTTTTTGTCGATCTCGGAGTAGAAGACGTTGTTGATCGGAGCCGTGGCCGCTGCGAGATAGTCGACCATGTTCTCCGCGGCGGCGAGCCCGCCCTCGTAGTTGGTGCCACCGTCGTCGACGAAGCAGGCCGAGACCTTGGCGAGAATCTCTTCCTTGTGCTTGGCGACGTAGGCGTGCGAGCCCAGGAGGCCCTGTTCCTCACCGGTCCAGTTGATGAATCGGATGGTGCGTTTAGGCTTGGCACCCACGGACGCAAGGATTCGGGCGGCCTCGAGGGTGACGGAAGAGCCGGTGCCGTTGTCGGTGCATCCCTGGCTGCCGGGGCCGTCCCAGCTGTCGAGGTGGGCCGAGATGATGACGATCTCGTCGGGTTTTTCGGTGCCTTTGATCTCGGCGATGGTGTTGTAGCAGGGGATGGGTCCGGCGGTCAGCTTGTGTTCCAGGTTGATCTCGACTTCGACGGGTTCGCCGTCGGTCAGCCGCGAGTTGATGCAGTCGTAGTCGGTCATGCGAATGACGACGGAGACGTCGGGAGCCATGTCCTCGAGCTTTCGCTCGCGCCAGCCGGGAACCGCGCCGGTCCAGACGCGCTCGTCGCGGGTGGTGCTGAGGAAGCCGGCCACGCCGTCGAAGATCACCCGCTCGGGGATGGCGATGGACTCGAGCTTCTCGCCATCGGCGACCTTTTTGCGGGCGGCGGCGCGGGCCTCGAAGCTGGTGGAGAGCCGGCTGCGAACGCCGCGCTGGCCCACGGCGGGCTGGGCCTCGACGAGGATCCAGGCGCCCTTGAGCTTGTCCTTCACTTCGGCGTACTCGGCGTCGGTCTTGGGCATGCGAATGACAGGACCCCGCACCAGGCCGTCGGTCCCCTTGGTCCACGACTGGGAGGAGATCTCCATGACCCGCTGTTCCTTGTAATCGACCTTGGTGACCACGCCCTTGTCGTCCTTGGTCTCGTCGCGGAGCACGATCCGGGCGAAGCAGGGCCCGCGATCAAACCGGGTGGCCATGGTCCCCCACTCCTCGATGTGGGAGCCGGAGAGCCCCCAGAGCTCGTACTGGGACTTGCACCACTTGTTCGCGGTTTCGACCCTGGACGAGCCGGTCAGGCGCGAGCCGATGTCCTTGGTGAGGTGCTTGAGGTGCTGCATCACCTGGTTGTTTTCTTTGCCTTCCTTGAGGATTCTGGCCACCATGGCCGGATCGCCCATGGCGATGGCGGGGACGGCCACCTCCTTGCCGTCCACGATCGCGACGGGCTTGGTATCGCCGTCCAAGCCTCCGAAGGTCGCCAGAGCGGTGCCAGCGAAGAGGACGAGCGAGAGAACAGCGGTTCGGACGTGGCACACCATGAGGGAAGTTCCTTTTCGTGGGGGTTTGAGCCCCCAGTATACCAGATTCCGGCCCGGCGGTGGCACCCTGGTACACTGGGAAACCATGCAATCCAAGGCCGCGACTGTCAAGGAGTACCTGGAGTCCCTCCCCGCCGATCGAAGGGCGGCCATGGCGGCGGTCCGGGCGGTGATCCTCAGGAACCTCGACAAGGATGTGGAGGAATGCATGAGCTACGGGATGATCGGATACGTCGTTCCCCATCGGGTCTATCCCGCCGGATACCACTGCAATCCGAGCTTGCCCCTCCCGTACGCGGGCCTGGCGTCCCAGAAGGGGTACATGTCGTTCTATCTCGGGTCGGTGTATTGCGATTGCTTCGAGCCAAAGAAGCGCGATCCCAAGCTCGCGAAGATCAATGAGCACACGAAGTGGTTCCGCGACGCGTGGGCGAAGACGGGCAAGAAGCTCAACATGGGCAAGTCGTGCATCCGGTTCAAGAAGGTCGAGGACCTCGCGCTGGACGTCATCGGCGAGGCGATCGGGCGCGTGAGCGCGAAGATGTTCATCAACGCCTACGAGGCCTCGCGCGCCATGGTCCAAGGGCGCGCAGCCAAGGGACCGGCGGCCGAGACTGCGGCCAAGACCGGTGTAAGCCCACGGCGGGGCTCCGCACAAAAGTGACAAAGTCCAAGGGGTGAAATCCCCACACCGCTCCGACCAAGGCGAGCGCTATACTTACTTGGAGTCGCGAAGCTGCTTCCGGCGCGTTTCTCCGGGACCATTTCCATGGAACCGAATCTTCGCAAAACGCAGAAGCACTCTTCCGATCGTGACACGGTCCGAGCGGCCGCTCGAATTGTCGGGACGTACCTCGCTGTTGGACTGATCTGGATCTATGCGTCCGATCAGATTGTCGCGGCCTTCTCGACCTCGCTGCGTGAGAGCGAGAGGTTTCAGACGATCAAGGGCACCTTCTTCGTCGTGGCGACGGGGGCGATGCTGTGGATTCTCTTCACTCGGCACCTTCGGCAACTCGAGCGAGTGAACATCGCTCTCTTCGACAGCGAGGGACGCCTTCGCTCACTCCTGGGCTGCGCTCCGATCCCCACAGTGGTCGTGCGAAACGGAGTGTTCGAGTACGTCAACGACGCGGCGCGCGCCCTTTTGGGGGGCCCGACTTCCCTCGTGGGCACGCCCGTCATGAATCTGATCGCCAAGGAGTCTGTCGACGAGATCCGGAACCTCTTCACTGAGGGATGCGACACCGAGGGCACTCCCAGGAAGCGCCCGGGTCCCGGGAAGGCAGAGCGGATCCCGCAGGTCGCCCTGGTGTCGGTCGGTGGCAAGCGGATTCTCGCCGAGTTTGTGGCCACGCCTTTGCCCCACGATCCCCAGGCATCTCTGATCGCCCTGGTTGACATCACCGAGCGCACGCGACTGGAAAGCATCGCCCGCGACCTCCAGAAGATGGAGGCGGTCGCAACACTGACGGCGAGCGTGACCCACGAGTTCAACAACACGCTGACGGCGATCATGGGGCTGGCGAGCATCGGGAGCCAGCGACTTGACCCGGGGTCTCCCGCGGCGATCGCGTTTGAGCGCATTCAGGCGGTGGGCGGGCACGCCACGGGGATCACCCGCTCCCTGCTGACCCTTTGCCGGACGTCACCCTCGCACAAGCAGGCGCGACGTCTCTCGCCGACGGTCGAGGGGGCGATCGACCTTGTTCGCGGGATCCTGCCGCACTCGGTCACGCTGCGCGTTGACACCGCCTCGCTTCAGGGTCACTGGGCGCTCATCGACCCGGCCCAGATCAAGCAGGCTCTCCTCAACCTTGGCATCAATGCCCGCGACGCCATGCCCACGGGCGGCAACCTCACGATCCGCGGGTCGGTCGTGACGGGCACGAAGGGCGAGCACTGGGCGCAGATCTCCGTCGAAGACTCGGGGCCCGGCATTGCCGCCGACGTCCTGCCGGAGATCTTCACGCCGTTCTTCACCACCAAGCCGCCGGGCAAGGGGACGGGTCTTGGGCTCCCCGTGACCAAGGGGATCATCGACGAGCACAAGGGCACCATCGGGGTCACCAGCGCTTCGAGCGCCGGCACGACGTTCACCATCTCCCTGCCGCTGGTCGAGCAAACCGAGCCGTCGACGGTTGAACTGAACCGGGCCAAGGCGCCGGCGGGCGCCGGGAAGCTCGTACTGCTGGGCGAGGACAACGCGTC
Source organism: uncultured Phycisphaeraceae bacterium (assembly GCA_964358855.1). Taxonomy (GTDB): domain Bacteria; phylum Planctomycetota; class Phycisphaerae; order Phycisphaerales; family UBA1924; genus UBA2396. The sequence goes on along the minus strand of CAYHQQ010000037.1, from coordinate 26,977 downwards.
GGTGCGGCGCGTGCTCGAGGAGACCCTCTCGGGCGCCGGATACACGGTCATCGCCGTCAACGACGGGATGAGCGTTCTCAACGCGTACACGCACAACATCAACCGCATCGCGGCGGTGGTGCTGGACATCGGCCTGCCGGGCATGAGCGGGATCGAGTGTCTCACACGCATCCGCGCCGAATCGCCCGCGATCGCCGCGATCCTCACCACCGGCGGCACCCGACCCGAGCTGCCGAGATCGCTCATCGACCACACGGCCTTTCTTTCCAAGCCGTTCCCGATGGATGATTTGCTGGACACGCTGGGGGCGTTGTTGCCGATGGAGGAAGTTTCGACGAACTGAGCGCGAGAGCGGTCGGCCCGGGCGCGAGGTTGCGCTCCTTGCTCAGATGCGTCGGTCTCGATCCGGGCAATGACTCGGGGTCAGCTTCTCAACAACCTTCTGGCGGGCCTCAATCGATTGCTTCCAGCGCGCGTACGACGGGCCAAGGGAGAAGAGCAGCCACCGCGACAGGTGCGTTGGGTCCAGGGCCGCCTCCTCCACGCCAGCACGAGTGGATTCCTCCAGACGCCGATTCTGTGACGCGGGGTCATCGCCGTCGCGCCCGAGGGCGACTTGCTCGATGGCCGCGATCATCTCCTGGGCTCGCTCGATCTTGGTCGAAATCTCAGTCGAGGACAACGCGTTGAGCCGGCGGAGGCGCCACGACAGGGCGTTTGCGCACCGGTAGGTCCACTCGGGGGCACGGGGACCCAGGGTCGGATGCGAGTCCTCCTTGACGCCGGCGGTGCTTCGAGCAAGCGTGGCCAGGCGTTTGCCCGCCTGTGGATCCGCCAGGCACTCTCGCGCCTGTGTGATCCTGTCTTGGGCGAGTTGGACCCAGGAACGCAGAGCGCCATCGAGGCCGTCCTGGTGTGCGGAGGTGTACGCGTCGCGAAGATCGTCCGAAGCGCTGGGGCTGAGCCTTTGCGCGAGGCCGCCCTCGATCATGGCGGCGAGGCGCGCCTCGGCCTGCCCGAGCAGCATCTCTCCGACCATTTGCGTAACGGCGTCGGGCTGCTGGCCGATTGCGATTCCCCATCGCACGGTTGCGGCGATGCGCCGGGCCGCACCGTCGAAGTCGCTTTGATCCCAGCGTGCGGCGGCATCTGCGGAGAGCAGTCTGGCGAAGTTCTGGAACCAGGCCCTGGGATGGCGCAAGTGCTCGCCGGTCATGGGGTCGAACGAGTCCATCGCCGGCCACTCGCCAAAGGGTTTGTGTGAGAGGGCGAGCAGGGCCTCGATGTCGGGCGCGAAGCGGTCGAGCATCGTCAACAGACGCCTTTGCTCGCCGGCGGGCGCTCCGGTGCACAGGGCAAGCCCGGCGGCCCGTGGATCAATGTAGAAGCCGAAGCGCTGGACCGCCTTGCGGTCCATGCGATCCCAGATCTCGCCGTACTTGCTGGTGACCGGGTCGAGCCCTGTGAGCGCCAGTGTTGCCTTGGGGTCGGTGCGGATGAAGAGCGTGCGAATCAGGAGCCAGAGGATGATGCCGATGCCGCGGGCGAGGTTCAGGCCTTGGCGGAAGCTGCCGTAGACTCGCTCCCAGGTTGTGGCCTCGCCCTGCACGAAACACCTCGCAGTTGGGGTTGATCTCGACCGTGACGCCGCCGGAGAGGGGCACGTTCGCGGAGTGTACCGTGCGGGCGGGTTTGGGGACTTGGGGCCGAGAGGATAATGCCTGCAGGACAAAGGACAGAACGTGCGACTGGGAACCGCTCCGATTCCCTCCACATGATTCGGCGGAAGAACGGAGCACGGCCATGGATTTTCGAGGAATCTTTGATCACGGCATTATCCGGCCGACGGAGCCGATCTCGTTGCCGCAAGGCACGGAGGTCGATTGCCGCGCCGTGTCGCCCGCGAACGGAGTGAAGCCGGTCGATGCCACGGCCGACGGTTTCTGGGCCCGCAAGTCGATCGAGGAACTCGCCCGTGAGCAACAGGTGACACCAATCCGTTCGCTGGACGATTTGCGAGGAGATTGGCCCGCGGACGAGTCCATCGACGACTTCATCCACTCGTTTCGTGAGGATCGGCGGTGATAGATTCGGTTGTGATCGACACCGATGTCCTTTCGTTCCTGTTCAAGGGCGACACGCGTGGCGCGTCCTACGCCTTCGAGATTGACGGGAAGAGCCTTGACTACCACGCCGACGAGTGAGATAAGTCCCACAACTCCTTTGCCAAGGCTTTCCAACCCTTGAACTGCATTGCAGTCTGTCGATCAAACTTCACCGCGAAGGCAGTGACGATGCACTGTTCCAAGCTATGCAGATCCTTGGCATTCCTGATCGCGCTGAGCACCCCGGGAACCTCCGGGTCATACTCATCCTCGGGGCACCCAATCGCAATGAGTCCGATTGGATCGTGCGAATTCAGGCATTGGCGCACAACCTCCCAGCGTCTTTCGTGCGCTTCGCGGTCCTTGCGACTCATCACATCCCCGCGAGCCATTATCTCGCCCCCGCTCCCACACTGATCTTCACCGGCACAAACGTCGGCTTCACCTTGGCCTCAAACTCCGAGCGGTACTTGTTCATGATCGTGCGGATCGCCCAGTTGTTGCCGTCGGCGAGGCCGCAGATCGTGGTGCCGGGCATCGAGCCCATGCTGGTGGTGATTTCCAGGGCGAGGTCCAGGTCCTTGGTGCGGCCCTGGCCTTCATCGATGCGCCCCATGAGCTGGTAAAGCCAGCCGCTGCCTTCGCGACAGGGGGTGCACTGGCCGCAGGATTCGTGCTTGAAGAAGCGGGCGATGTTGAGGGCGACGGACACCATGTCGGTGTCTTCGTCGAAGATCGTCGGGCAGGCGGTGCCCAGACCCAGGACGTTGTACTTGCGGCCGATGTCGAAGTCCATCTCGGCGTCGAACTGGTCCGGGCCGAGCACGCCCATGCTGATGCCGCCGGCGATGGCGCCTTTGAACTTCTTGCCGCTTCGCATGCCGCCGCAGAGCTTGGGGTCTTCGACCAGCTGGCGGAGCTTGATGCCGAGTTCGAGCTCGTAGACGCCCGGGCGATTGACGTGGCCGCTGACGCCCATGAGTTTGGTGCCGCAGCTGGGAGGGCCGCCAACGGTGCTCTGGACGCCCTGCTTGGTGAACCACTCGGCGCCGTTCTCGATGATGCTGGGGAGGTGGGCGAGGGTTTCAACGTTGTTGATGATGGTGGGTTTGCCGAAGAGGCCCTTGATGGCGGGGAAGGGGGGCTTAATGCGCGGCCAACCGCGCTTGCCCTCGAGGGCTTCGAGCAGGCCGGTTTCCTCGCCGCAGATGTAGGCGCCGGCGCCGCGGTGGACGTAGCAGTCGACCTTGAAAGGTTCACCCTTGGCGGTGGTGGCGCCTTCCATGAGTCCCTTGCCGCCGAAGATGCCGTGCTTGTACGCCTCGGCGAGGGCCTGTTCGAGAACCTTGGCCTGGTGGTGGTACTCGCCGCGGATGAAGATGTAGGCCGTACTGATACGGCAGGCGTAGCAGCAGATGGCGATCCCCTCGAGCATGAGGTGGGGATCAAAGTCCATGAGCAGCCGATCCTTAAACGTTCCGGGCTCGCTCTCATCGGCGTTGACAGCCAGGTAACGCTGGCCGGCGTCGGGCTCCTTGCCGTCGGCCCCGGCGGTCACCTTTGGGAGAAACGTCCACTTGAGCCCGGTGGGGAAGCCCGCCCCGCCTCGCCCGCGAAGGGCGGACTTTTTTACCTCGTCGGTGACGGCGTCGGGGCGCATCGCGATCGCCTTGCGGAGGCCGACGTAGCCGCCGGTTTTCACGTACTCGTCGTAGCCGACGATGTGGCGGCCTTTGGGGTCGGCGTAGGGCCAAGAGGGGATCCGCTGGGTCAGGATCGGGCCTTTGAGGTTCGGGTTGATGGGCGGGAAAGTCGACATAGGCCCACAGTGTAGATCGCCCAATGGGCCCCGAGCGTGGGCGAGTCGGGTGCCTTCCCGAGCCGCCGCTTCACGCCTTGGCATCGGGGAAGTGTCCATTCCGGTACACTCGCACCATGCCCGAGACGCCAGTTCCAACCCAGGACCTCAGCCCCGAGCAGCAGGCGGCGGTCGATTGGTCGGGCGGCCCCCTCATCGTCCTGGCCGGCCCGGGCACCGGGAAGACCCGCGTCATCATCCACCGCATTGCCCGACTCATCAAGAACGGTGTTCCGCCCGACCGCATCGTCGCGGTGACCTTTACCGTCAAGGCCGCCGCACAGCTTCGCGACCGTCTGGCGGGCCTGGTCGACGCCTCCACGCCCGGGGCGGCCGACCGGGTGGCGGTTCACACGTTCCATGGCTTTGGATTCCGGCTCCTCACTCGCTTTGGCGATGCCCTGGGGCTTCCGCCATCACCCGAACTCATCGACTCGGCGCAGACCAGGCGCCTACTGCGCCAGCTCGTTCGCGAGAACGGGCTTTTCCGCGACTCGATCGCCCTGGGTCGCGACAGCGCGATCGCGCAGGCACAGAATGAGTTCGAGGCGATGCAGAATCAGGGTGTCGACGTCGCGGAGGCCGAGCGGTTTGCCGCCGACTGGATCAAGCGTGCGGCACCAGCTTCGGGCGAAGAGGCGGAGGCGAACCGGGCGATGGCCGCCCGATTCGCCGACACGGCCCGCCTCTTTTGGCTCTTCGAACGGGAGCGTCGCCGCCTGGGCTGGCTCAATTTCGGCGATCTGATCGCCCTCCCCACGAGACTGCTCCGCGAACACTCTGGCGCCGCCGCGATCATTCGATCCGATTACCGGCACTTCATCGTTGATGAGTACCAGGACAGCAACGCGGCCCAGCTCGCGCTGCTCGCACAGCTTGCCCCGTCCAAGGACGCCGATTTGTGCGTCGTGGGCGATGACGACCAGTCCATCTATGGCTTCCGGGGCGCCGACGACCGGGCGTTTGAGCACTTTCGGGCCCAATGGCCATCGAGCGGGCTGCTCCGTCTTTCCGAGAATCGCCGCAGCATCGAGCCGATCGTCAAGGTCGCTGGCGACATCATCTCTCGTGCCTACAGCCGCTTTGCGCCCGACAAAGTCATTCGCGCCGTTGCTCGCAGCGCCGCGCCCGGAGGCGGTGTCGAGGCCGTTCGTCTCGCCGACGAGAAGGACGACGGCGTGACCATCGCCGCGATGCTTCTGGCCGATCGGCAGGCGAATCCCGATCGCGACTGGAGCAACTACGCCGTCATCGCCCACTCGCACCTGGATCTGGACCGCATCGCGTCGGCGCTGGAGCTTGAGGGCGTGCCGGTTGAACGGGCGCGCGAGCGATCGGCGATCGACGAACCTGGCGTGCAGGACGCGATGGCGTGGATCAATCTGCTCGCGGGGGCTCGCGATTCCTGGGCGGTGCGGCGGCTCCTGATCCGCCCGCCGCTGAGCATTGATCCCTACACGGTCACACGCTGGGAGCAACTTCACCGGGCCCAGGCCTCTCGCGCGAGCGACGACGCGGGGTTTATCGCGTGGCTCGGGCAGCATCAGGCGGAGCACCCAGGACTTGCCCGATTTCTCACCACCCACGGGGAACTCAAGGACACGGTCAAGGCGCTCACGGCAGATTCCGCGATCTCGACGATCGTTCTGCGGACGGATGTCGCGCACGCGGATCTTCCGGCGGGCGAGGGGGGGCGCCCGCTTGCCGCCCGCATCGAAGCGCTGGCGTCGCTGCTGCGGTTCGCACGCGAGCGCCAGTCCAGACTTGACCCGCCCGGAGACCTTGCGAGCTTCCTGCGTTACCACGCCGATCTCGACAAGAGCGAGCAGGGGCTGGGCTCCCTGGGCCAGGACCGAGTTGAGGACTCGGGCGACCAGAGTGATGACGAGCGCCCGCAGGCGGTCACGCTGACCACGGCCCACTCGGCCAAGGGGCTCGAATTTGACACGGTGTTTGTACCCCGCGTTCATCCGCCGCATGGCTATCCCAAGAAGGGCGGGCAGGAGCGGACGGAATTGCCCGAGGGGCTTGTGTCTGCGAGCGGTGAGACGCGGTCGGTGGATGAGCAGCGGATCGACGAGGAGCGCCGGCTGTTCTATGTCGCGTGCACGCGGGCGGAACGAAGGCTCGTTCTGCTCGCCAAGGCCAACAAGAGCCCAAGCAGATCGACGCACTTCTTTGAGGAGCTCACCCTTCGTTCCAGCGCCCAGGCGCGTCCGGTCGTTCACGAGGCGGCCGATGTCATGGACCGGGCCGCCGAGGTGGGCATCCGTCTGCGCGGCATCAGCGGCCTTGAGCGCGACGCCGAGGGCAAGGGCGGTACGGGGCGTTCGTTCGCCCAATCACTCGCCAGGGCACGCGCCCAGGCCCGGCGTTCGGCCACGCTGGCGCTGGAGTCGGCCGATCGCCCCGATCTCGACGGCGCCGAGCTCGACGCCATCACCGCCGCACTCCGCGACGCGGCCGCCCGCATGGCTATCGCAGCGGGCGTCGAGCGGTCACTCCCGCCGCCCGCGTGGGCGGACGCCTCGCACCGGCTGCTGGTCAAGGACCTGGACGCCGGGCGCGACCGCTCGTCTCTTTTCACATTCCAGAAGGTTTCGCCGCCCATCGAGCTGAGCTTCACGAGCATCAAGGCGTACCTGGACTGCCCGCGGTGCTGGTACGTCCGCAACGTCATGGGAGTGCGCGAGGCTGAGAGCCGCGAGATCAGCGACGGCACGATCGTGCACCGCGTGCTGGAGCGACACTTCGACCGCGTGCGCAAGAGCGAGGCCGGCGGCCAGCCCCCGCCGTCGATCGACGATCTCATCGCCCTGGCCAAGAGCGAGCTCGACCGCTCGGCGGGCCCGACGCGGGAGATCGACCCCGAGCAATCCGAGCGCATCATCGCCCTGGCTCGCACGGCGGTTGAGAAGCTGCACGACAAGTCGTCCAACATTCTGGAGCTCGAGCACGACGTGCGCTTTTCCTATACCCACACGGCGCCTGGCGACTCGGGCGTCACGACCAACCATTCCTTCGTCGCCAAGATGGACCGCGTCGAACAGACCGCGGGCGGGCTCTTCCGGGTCATCGACTACAAAACCGGCTATTCCAGCAAGGCCCTCAAGGAGCCCGCCAAGGACGACCTTCAGCTGGGCATCTACGCGATGGCCATGGCCTTTGAATTCAACAACAAGTCGACGACTCCGCCCGCGGGTGTCGCCGAGTACTGGATTCTCTCCACCGGCGAGCGCGGCACGATCGATCTCGCCAAGCTCGACCTCGTCCGCGTGCGGTCCAAGATTGACGAGATGATCACCGGTGTGCTGACGGGCGAGTTTGGCAAGGGCAAGGCCTGCCGGGGCGGGTGCGACTTCCTGGGGACGCTCTGAATCCCATCGCCCCTATCCTCACGCATGGCCGATCTGTGGGCATCCAAACGCGACGAGGCACGCAAGGGCGTGGAGCCGCTGGCTGTGCGCATGCGCCCCCGCACGCTCGACGAGTTCGCGGGGCAGGAGCACATCCTGGGCGAGGGCAAGCTCCTGCGAAGGATGCTCAAGGCCGACGCCATCACCTCTATCATCCTCCACGGCCCGCCCGGCACGGGCAAGACGACGCTGGCCGAGCTCATCGCCCATCACAGCAAGCGGCACTTTGAGCGCGAGAACGCGAGCCAGATCGGCGTCAAGCGCATCCGCGAGATCATCGACGCCGCCGCAGAGCGACTCGAGAGCCGCAAGGTCCGCACCATCCTCTTTCTTGACGAGATCCATCGGTTCAGCAAGGCGCAGCAGGATGTGCTGCTCCCCGACGTCGAGCGCGGGCTCATCACGCTCATCGGGGCCACCACCGAGAACCCGCTCTTCTCGGTCAACTCCGCACTTGTGAGCCGCAGCACGCTCTTTCGACTCGAGCCTCTCTCGCCCGACGCCATCATGAACGTCATCCGGCGGGCGGCGGGCAACAAAGAACGCGGCTACGGACTCTTGTCGCTGCAGATCACCGACGAGGCTCTGGTGGTCTGGGCCACCAAGAGCGACGGCGATGCACGCCGGGCGCTGACGGCCCTCGAAGTCGCGGTGCTCAGCGCGGTGGAAGCCTCCGGCACGGCGCCGATTCTCGTCGACCGCGCGGCCGCCGAGGACTCCATCCAGCAGAAGGCGGCCGTGTATGACGGCACCGGCGATGGGCACTACGACCAGATTTCGGCCTTCATCAAGAGCATCCGCGGGAGCGACCCCGACGCCGCCATGTACTGGCTTGCCAGCATGCTCGAGGCGGGCGAGGATCCGCGGTTCATCGCCCGGCGTCTGGCGATCCTGGCGAGTGAGGACATCGGCAACGCCGACCCGCGCGGCATCATGGTTGCGGCCGCGTGCTACGAGATTATCGAGCGAATCGGCATGCCCGAGGCCCGCATCACCCTGGCCCAGACTGTCGCGTACCTCGCCCTGGCCCCCAAGAGCAACGCGAGCTACCTCGCCGTCGACGCCGCCATCGCCGACGTGCGAGAGGGGCGCTCCATCGCCGTCCCGATCTACCTCCGCGACCCCAACAGCTCGCCCGTCTCCGATGCTCCCTCGTCCAAGAACGGCGTGGGTGACCGCACCAAGCAGGCTGGCGGCCAGTCCTACGAGTACAGCCACGACGCCCAAGGCTCAGTCACGGGACAGGACTACCTGGGCGTCGACCGTGAGTATTACAACCCGCTCGACGTCGGGCACGAACGCGCCATGAAAGAGCGTCTCGCCGAGATCCGCAAACTTCGCACCCAGCGCCGTTCCCCTTAGCATGGGCTTCCTGCCCATGACTTCCGTGACTCAACGCATGCCAATCCTCGCCCCCCAGCCCGACCCATCCAATCAAAAACGCGAGCTCCGCGCACAAGTGCGCGTCGCCCTCGCCAAGATCCCCGTCGCCGACTTCGCCCGCCTCTCCCCCGCTGCTTGCGCCCGGATCCTCACGCTCCCCGAGTTCGAGCAGGCCGCGACGCTCATGATCTTCTTGCCGGGGCACGCCGAGCTCGATTGCTCCGCGTTCGCCCACGCCGCCTGGGCGGCGGGCAAGGTCGTGGCCGCCCCCCGCATCGATTGGCAGAACGCCCGGATGTCCCCCCAGGTCATCACCAGCCTCACCAAAGGCCTGGAAACCCGTCGCCACAACATCGCCGAGCCCGTCGACGCGCCGGGTGCCAGAATCGAGCCCGCGGCCCTCGATCTCATCCTGGTCCCGGGGCTCGCATTTGATCTCCACGGCGGCCGCCTCGGCAAGGGGGGCGGGTTCTATGATCGCTTCCTGGGCCAGTTCGCCCCGCGAGCGTTCGCGGTCGGTCTGGCCTTGGACGAGCAGATCGTGCCGGCGATCCCGATGGGGCCCCTTGACGCCCGCGTCCACGCCGTCGCGACACCAACGCGACTTCTCCGCCGCTAAGCCACGGATGGCCCGCACGGCGACCCTGTGAGAACGACCCAGATCATCTTCCGGAGCACGCCCCCATGGCCCTTCAGTCTCAGTCCGATCGTTCCGTTGAACTTGGCCAGGCCTCCTACACGTATCGCCCCGGCTCTGGCAAGGGCTCCAAGGCGCCGCTGCTTCTGGCGGGCCTGATCGTCGCCGCCGCCGCCGGCGTCGGCATCTGGTACGTCGCCACCAAGCCCGCCAACCCGGGCACGCCCGCCAACAGCCCTGAATCCGGCAAGCCGCTCGCCGGCACCAACAAGACGCCCGACAAGAACTCCTCGGGTACTTCCTCGCCCAGACCTGAGGTCAATCCCACGCCGGTGACCATCGCCATGGGTGGCGCTCAACCCGGCACGGCGCCAACCACGCCCGCCCCCGCCGCAACTCCCGGCGCCATTCCTGCCGTGAGTCCCGCTCCCGCGAAAGAACCCGCCACCTCTCCCCCGGGAATCGCGAATCCCCCCGCCAAGCAAACGCCCGCCCCGGGAGACACTGGCAAGCCCGGCCCCACGGACGTGACCACGCCCGGGGGCAACCCCCCCACGCCGTCCGGCGGCAATCCGACCGCGACACCGCCGGGACCCGGCAACGTCATCCAACCCACCGGCTCGACGGGCGACATGATGAGCCTGATCGCCGAGGGCGACCGCAAGGCTCGCTCCAATGATCTCGTCGGCGCTCGCGCCGCCTACAGCAAGGCCCTGGCCAACCCCAAGACCGCGAAATCCGATCAGGAGTCCCTCCGCAGCAAGATGACCACCATCAATCAGGACCTCATCTTCTCGCCCAAGATCCACGCGGGTGATCCCATGGTCGAGGAATACATCGTCGAGTCGGGCGACGGCCTGCAGAAGATCGCCAGGAAGCGCAACCTCGTCACCGACTGGCGCCTCATCGAGCGCGTCAACAAGGCCGACTCGTCCAGACTCAAAGTCGGCCAGAAGCTCAAGCTCGTTCGCGGCCCCTTCCATGCCGTCGTCCGCAAATCCGACTATCGCCTGGATCTCTTCTGGGGCGCTCCCAAGAGCCCCGAGGACTGGGTCTATGTCCGCTCGATCAAGGTCGGCCTGGGCGAGAAAACCCCCACGGGCGAGTTCACGCTCAAGCCCGGCAGCAAGCAGATCGACCCGCCCTGGACCAATCCCGTGACCGGCGAAAGGTTCGCGGCCGACAACGCCAAGAACCCCATCGGCGAGCACTGGATCGGCATCCAGGGCGAGGGCGACGCGTCCAAATACAAGGGCTTTGGCCTCCACGGCACCATCGAGCCCGATTCCATCGGCCAGAGCAAGAGCATGGGATGCGTGCGCATGCTCGCCGACGATGTCGCCCTGGTGTACGAGCTGCTCATGGACCCCATGAGCGTTGTCAAGATCGAACCCTGAGCCCCCAACAACGTGCCCAACCCCTCGGGGACTCCCGCCCAAGCTTCCCAGATCCCCGGCCCAACGCCCACCGAGGTCCTCCTCGAGGGGCTGGAGATGTCCTTTGGCGCTAACTCGGTCCTCCGCGGCATCGACCTCACGGTGCGCCGCGGCGAGCTCGTCGCGATCGTCGGCAATTCGGGGTGCGGCAAGACCGTGCTCCTCAAGCTCATCGTCGGCCACTTCACGCCCGACAAAGGGCGGGTCATGGTGGCCGATCACGAATCGCAGGGCTCTCCGCTGCGCGACCTGAGCACGCTGTCGGGCGATGAGTTCGATCGGATCCGCGTCCACTGGGCCTTTGTCTTCCAGAAGAACGCCCTGCTCAACGGGAGCGTTTACTACAACCTCGCGCTGTGGCCGCGAGAGATCAAGGACCTCACCGACGAGCAGCTCATTCCCCTGGCCCGCCGGGCGCTCGAGGCCGTCGAGCTCGACCCCGATGAGGTGCTCAACCTCAGCCGAGAGGATCTCTCGGGCGGCATGGCCAAGCGTGTGGCGATCGCCCGCGCTCTGGTCATGGACCCGGTGCTGGTGATGTACGACGAGCCCACCGCGGGCCTGGACCCCGACCTCTCGGCCAAGATCCACGCGCTCATCGCCCGGTCGCACAACGCTCCCGCCTCACTCGGCGTGGCCCGCACGAGCATCATGGTCACGCACGATACCGAGCTCTTGCGCACACTACGTCCGCGCGTGGTCATGCTCTCGGATGGTCGCGTCCTTTTCGACGGCACGTTCGAGCAGTTCTCCGCCAGCGACGATCCGCACATCACGCCGTATCTTCGCCAGATGCCGATGCTGCACGCCAGAGTGCAGACTTTCGATTGAGAATCAAACACTCCGCGACGTTGGGAAGCGACTATCGCTCGTCGTCGGGCTCGGCGAGCATCATCCGCAGCCCGTGCAGCTTGCCGAGATCGAGCCGCGGATACCGGGCCGCCAGCGCCGCCTCGTCCAAGTCGGCCGCGAGAATCTTGCCGTCCGCGTCGATGACGCGGAACCTCACCTCGCCGTTCCTCACTGACATCTCAAGCCGCGTCGCCGGCGAAGACAGCGACCCAAGCTCGACGGATCGCCCGTCGAGCAACGCCGTCGCCGCTCGAGAACTCTCCGGCCTGATCTCCCGCCCGACCGCGACGAGAACCACAAACGCCAGGAGCGTGGTCACGCGGCGTCTCCATCTGGTCCGGACGTTCGCCTGGGGAGCAGCATCGCCGGCCGCCCCGCCCAGACAAGGCTCGCCCCCGGCGCCCGCCGCCGCAGACGCGCCGTCGCCTGCTTCAACTGTTGGCCCCTCGCAACCGGGTTGCCGCTTCTCCATGTCCAAACATCGGCGCGCCACCCGCCCCACTCCACCCCGCCGGGCGTTACACGCCCTCCAACCCTCAAACCGACCCCTCCAAACCATCGCCAACGCCCCGAGCGAGCCCTATACTCCCGCCTAGCGGGCCCCGTCGTCTAGCCTGGTCCAGGACACGTCCCTTTCACGGACGCGACATGGGTTCGAATCCCATCGGGGTCACTTTCGGCACCTGCATAAGACCCCAGTTGCTCCATTCTCGGCGTCTGTTCGGCTGCCGGGCTTCGTAATTTGACGGAACAATCGACCCCTCTCCAACGAACCGATATTCTCTCCTGCTGTCTGTTTGTCCACTCGACCAAGGGAATCTCCATGTCTACATCCCGCTCGTGCGTTCCATGCGCCGCCATTGGCTCGCTTCTCGCCAGCGCCCTCGTCCTCGCCGGCGCCGCGGCCCTGTCGGGCTGCGCCGGGGGCGGCGTTGATCGTTCGGCCTTGCGGGTCGCAGGCCGCATGCCCGCCGTCAAGCCCGCGGGCGTCATCATCCAGCGCGAGGAAGACGAGTTCGAGGTCGGTCCCCCGCCCTACGGCTACATCAAGATCATCGGCGAACCCATGCCCAACTGGGATCCAGAGACCGCCAGCGCCCTCTCGCCCAGGGCCCTCTCCTGGACCTTCATCGGTCCCAAGCCCATGGCCAGCGAGTACTGGTCGGGCAACGGCAACGCCGGCGGGCTCGTCGCCGGCATCGCGCCCCACCCCACCGACGCCAACACCTGCTACATCGCCACCGACGCCGGCGGCGTCTGGAAGACCACCAACGGCGGCACCTCCTGGACTCCGCTCACTGACACGCTCTCGATCATGAACCACGGCGCGGTCACCGTTGACAAGCTCGTGCCGACCACCGTCTACGCCGGCACCGGGTCGCTCTCGACCGGAAACACCGGTGATGGTCTCTTCCGCTCCACCGATTCAGGAACCACCTGGGCCCGCATCGCCACCACCGCGCAGGTCGGGTCGCAGATCTCCGGCGTCGCCATCGACCCCTCCAACTCAAACATGATCCACGTCACCGGAAGCTCCGGCTACCACCGCTCGGTCAATGGCGGCTCCACGTGGACCACACGGCTCTCGGGCACACACAACTCCATCACCGTCCACCCCACCACACCCAGCACCCTCTACGTCGGCCGCTCGGGCCAGGGCGTCTACAAGTCCACCGACAGCGGCCTCAATCTCACCAAGCTCACCGGCGGACTCCCCACCACCGACCTGTCCGCCGTCTACGTTCAACTCGCCGCCTCAAACCCCTCGGTCGTCTATGCCGTCATCCTCTCCTCCGGCGGCTCGCTTCGGGGCCTCTACCGCTCCGCCGACTCGGGCGCCACCTGGACGCTCAAGGCCGCCACTCCCAACTTCCCCTCGTACGGCAACTACGCCTGCTTCCTGGGTGTCAGCCCGACGAACGAAAACACCATCTTCTGCGGCGGTGTCGATCCGCGCTACTCCACCGCCGGCGTCATTCGCTCCACCAACGGCGGCGACTCCTGGACCGAAATCTCCGACGGGCCCACACAGCTCCACCCCGACCACCACTGCATCGCCTTCGGACCAGGCGGCACCATCTGGCAGGGCAACGACGGCGGCATCTACAAGAGCACAAACAACGGCGACAACTGGACCAACGTCAACAGCACCCTCGCCGCCGCCCTCATCTACAACCTCGTCCAGCACCCCACCCTCACCAACCGCGTCCTGGGCGGAACCCAGGACAACGGCACTCCCGAGAAGGCCTCCGCCTCCCTCAGCTGGGATCAGTTGCAAGTCGGCGACGGCGGCTTTTCCGTGTTCGACCCCACCACCGCCACCAACAGACGCTACACCACCTACGTCTACCTCGACGTTACGCGCTGGACCAACTCTTCGGGCGTCGGCATCACAGGTCCCTGGGGCGGCGACTCCGCCAACTTCATCGCGCCCCTCGTCGGCGACCCCAACAGCGGCACCACGCTGCTCGGCGGTACCAACCGCATCTGGCGCACCACCAACGCCTCGGCGGGAACACCCACCTGGACCGCGATCTCAACCACCGTCGTCTCTGCCGGCGGCACCATCAACGCCATCGCCGTCGCCGCTGGCGCTCCCAACACCATCTACAGCGGCTCATCAAACGGCAGGGTCTACGTCACCACCAACGCCTCGACATGGACCAACCGCTCCACCGGCCTCCCCTCGGGCGAGATCAGCGACATCGTCGTCTCCCCCACCAGCAGCAGCACCGCCTACGTCTCCTTCTACAACACCACCGGCAACCGAGTCCTCAAGACCACCGACATGGGCGTGACGTGGACCAGCGTCACCGGCTCGCTCCCCTCGGGCGCACGGGCCAACGCCCTTGCCGTCGACTGGAGCCGAACCCCCGCGGGCCTCTTCGTGGGCGCCGGCGCCGGCCTGTACTACTCTCTCGACAACGGCGTGACGTGGATCAAGAACGGCTCGGAGTTCCCCAACGTCAACGTCGGCGACCTCTTCATCGACCCCATCGCCCGAACGCTCACCGCCGGAACCTACGGACGCGGCGCCTGGCGCGTCAATCTCCCGCCCGTCTGCGCCGCCGACTTCAACAACGACGGCGCCGTCGACTTCTTCGACTACGACGATTACGTCGCCTGCTTCGAAGGCCTGAGCTGCCCCCCCGGCATGACCGCCGACTTCGACGAGGACGGCACCATCGACTTCTTCGACTACGACGCGTTTGTGATCGCCTTCGAAACGCCCTGCTGAGCAACCACCGGCATCATTCGACGCCTCGCCGCGCCCCGGGGCATGGCCGCCGACATCAAGAGTCGACACCCCCATCGGCATTCCCCAGTCGCGCAAGCCTCGGTGTTCAACCCTGCGGCGATCTGTCGCCACGCCCCCGCTCCGGCGGAGCCATCCCCCCGCGCGGCCCACCAGGATGCCGACCGCTCGACAATCGGGTACGCTGATGGTCGTCGGGGTGTCGGGGGAGAAGGTGAGTGCACGCGATGCTCGGCATGATGCTGGCCCTCTGGTGCGCACGCGGGAGCTATCCAATCGTGTACCTCCAGCCCCCGATCCAAAGGCTTGACCTCGCGGCCGATCGCTCGCGACAGGTCGTCGTCGATCGCGAAAGTGGCCAGTACCTCGGCCACGTCTCCACCGTGCTTCTTGAGGATGGCAAGACCATTCTCGCCGTCTACCCCAAAGGCCACGGCGCGGGCGAGATCGTCCTCCAACGCAGCACCGACGGCGGCCTCACCTGGAGCAACCGTCTGCTGCCCACACCCGTCTCTTGGACCACCAGCAAAGAGTGCCCCTCGATCCACCGCCTCGCCGACGCCGCCGGCAATAAACGCCTCCTCGTCTGGTCCGGCCTCTTTCCTTCCCGCTTCTCCATCAGCGAGGACGACGGCCACTCCTGGACCCAGCTCACCGACGCCGGCATCGGACCCGACGCCTGGGGCGGCGTTGTCGTCATGAGTTCGATGGAAGCCTTGAAAGACCCCGGCTCCTACCTCGCCTGGTTCCACGACGACGGACGCTTCTTCAAGGCCGTCGGCAAGGTCACGCCCACCTTCACGCTCTACCAGACCAAAACCGTCGATGGCGGCCTCTCCTGGTCGCACCCCCGCGCCATCTACGCCAGCGACCAGGTTTCTCTCTGCGAGCCCGGCACCATCCGCTCTCCCGACGGCAAGCAGATCGCCATGCTCCTCCGCGAGGAATCGCGCCGCAAACGCTCCCACGTCATGACCTCCGACGACGAGGGCGAGACCTGGTCGACCCCCGTCGAGCTCCCCCTCTCTCTCACCGGCGACAAGCACACCGCGAGATACACCCACGACGGGCGCGTCGTCGTCTCCTTCCGCGACCACACCATCAAGGGCAGCATCACCGGCGACGCCGAGGCCGACACACTCCCCGGCGCCAGCCCAACCGAGGGCGACTGGATGCTCTGGGTCGGCCAGTACGACGACTTCGCCAACCACGCCCCGGGCCACGACGGCCAGTACATCGTCCGCCTCATGGACAACACCAAGGCCTGGGACTGCGCCTACCCGGGCCTTGAGATTCTCAAGGATGCCACCATCGTCGCCACAACCTACGGCCACTGGGAGAAGGGCCAGAAACCCTACATCGTCAGCGTCCGCGTCTCACCCGCCGAGCTCGACGCCATGGCCGCCCGCGAGCGTGCAACACCATGACCGACCAAGCCGCCGATCTCCAGCCCATCGCACGCTGGAAATGGGGCGTTCTCGGCGTCGGGCCTCTCGCCGCCGCCCTTCTCTTCGCCCTCTTGCCTCATGAGAGTCGCAGCGCCGCCGGCGAGCTCGTGGGCCTCTCACGCGACGCCCGCTGTGTCATCGCCATCGGCTCGCTCATGGCCCTTTGGTGGATCACCGAGGCCGTCCCCCTCGAAGCCACCGCTCTCCTCCCCATCCTGCTCTTCCCCGTCCTGGGCATCATGGACGTCAAGTCCACCTGCGCCCCCTTCGCCGATCCCACCATCTTCTTCTTCATGGGCGGCATGATGATGGGGGCGGCCATGGAACGCTGGGGCCTCCCCCGCCGCTTCGCTCTCATCGTCCTCTCCCGCGTCGGCACCAGCCCCCGCATGCTCGTCCTGGGCGCCATGATCGCCACCGCCATCATCTCCATGTGGGTCAACAACACCTCCACCACTGTCATGATGCTCCCCATCGGCCTCTCGATCGTCCGCCTCTTCGAGCAACACGGGAAGAGAGTTGAACAGGACTCAGGACTGAGGACCGAGGCTTTCACGCAGCACGCAGCACCCAGCACGCAGCACACTCCGGCCTCTGGCAACCTCGCCGTCTGCATGGTCCTGGGCATCGCCTACGCCGCCACTATCGGCGGCATCGGCACCCTCTTCGGCACCGCGCCCAACATCATCCTCCAGTCCAACATCAGCAACCTCATGCACGCCGAGCTCTCGTTCTTCGACTACGCAAAGGTCGGCATCCCGATCATGGTGCTCTATCTCCCCGTGGCCTGGCTCGTCCTCATCGTCATGTTCCCCGTTCCAAGGTCCCGCGACCAGGGCGTCCACGAGCAGGTCCGACGCGAACTCGCGTCCCTGGGCCCCATCAGCGGCGGCGAGCGAGCCGTTCTCATCGTCCTGACCACCGCCGTCGTTCTGTGGGTCTCCACCGGATCGATCAACGAATGGATCAAGGCTCGCACTGGTATCGAACGGACCCTCAGCGAGGCGGGCATCTCCATCGCCGCGGCCGTCGCCCTCTTCATCTGGCCCGTTCGCACACTCCTTTCGAAAGACAAGGACAGTTTCACCACAGAGAGCACAGAGCAAGAAGCACCGCGAACGCATTCGCATTCGATCCAAGCCCAATTCCCTCATGCTTCTCCATCTTCCTCTGTGCCCCCTGTGCCCTCTGTGGTGAATGGCCTTTCCGTTCGCGTCCCAGCGCTCGACTGGCCCACCGCCAGCTCCATCCACTGGGGCGTGCTCATCCTCTTCGGCGGCGGGCTCTCTCTCGCCGAGGCCATGTCCCGCACCGGCGTCAACACCGCCGTCGGCTCTCTCTTCGCCCACCTCAAGGACATGCCGCTCTTCCTGGTCGTCCTGGGCGTCACCGCGATCATCACCATGGCCACCGAGTTCGCCAGCAACACCGCCATCGCGACCACCTTCCTCCCCATCGCCTACGCGGGCGCGATCGGCCTTGGCGTCCATCCCTACGTCCTCATGTTCCCCGTCGCCCTCGCGTGCAGCTACGCCTACATGATGCCCATGGGAACGCCCCCAAACGCCATGGCCGTCGCCACCGGACGCGTCAGAATCCGCCACATGGTCAAGGCGGGCCTGGTGCTCAACATCATCGCCATCCTGCTCGTGTCAACGTACTGCTACTACGTTTGCCCGATGATCGAGTAGCCTCGCGGTGACATCGCCCCAAGGTGGCACTGCTCTACAGAGCGGTGCGTCCGGAGACCGAAGGCGGAATCCATTCCACCTTCCACCGCTAAACTGTGACCATGACACTCGGACGCAAAAGACGGATTGCAGGCTGGGGACTGATCGCGCTCGGCATTGTTGCGGCGGGGACAATGGTGGCCTCTGGGTATTGGTGGACACGGGTAAGCACCAGCTCGATGCACTCCGTCGACATCAACAAGGGTTGCGTGCGAGTTTGGTGGAACAAGCAGTCAATCGGATTCTCGAGTCCAGGCTCGATGATCGGCCAACTGGACCCGCCGGAACTCGTGTTCTGGACACGCCCGGCAATGTCGGGCATGTTCAAGCCCGTGATCAACTTGAAGATTCTCTGTGTGGACAACTACTTCTCCACTCCAGGCCCAACCGAATGGATCGTCGCCTTCATGCTCTGGCCAATAGCGCTCACGGCGAACATCGGTGGAGCCCTACTTGTCAGGAATGGCAGCAGGGCGAGACTGCGAGCTCGCATCGGAAAGTGTGTCGCGTGCGGCTACGACCTGTCGGGGCTCACACCAGGGTCATCATGCCCAGAGTGCGGCAAGGGCAAGGGTGCTTAGCTGACGGCCGACGGTTGGATCATTTTCCCGTACCGCCCTTTCTCCACCCTCATTCCGGCTCACTTCTTCGCGTCGGGCTCCCTCAAATACTGCCTCAAAAACTCCATCGACACCCGGTACGTCCGCTCCCCCTCCGCCCCGCCAAAGCCGTGCCCCGCGCCCGAGATCATCTCCGCCCGTCCCGGCACGCCCGCTTTTCCCATCGCGTCGATCATCACCGTCGCCTGCGTCATCGGCACCAGCGGGTCCTTCGTCCCCTGGAACAGCAGCATCGGCGCATCGCCCTTGTTCAGATACGTCATCGGCGAGGCCGCCTTGAACCGCTCGGCCAGTCCGTCCGCCTCTTTGCCCACCAGCCCCGCGACCAACCCCTTCGACGTCACCGGAATATCCGCGCCCCCAAGCTGCGTCGGCCCAAAGAACGAGATCGCCACACCCACCTTCCCCGTCACCTTCTTCTCAGTCCCCACTTCCTTCGCATCCTTCGCGTCCTTGGATTCCTTCGCATCCTTCGCCGGCGCCTCAATCCCCAGCCCATCACCCACGTCGCCCGTCGCCAGCAACATCGCCAGGTGCGCCCCCGCCGAGAATCCGATCGCTCCCACGCGCTGGGGATCGATCCCAAACCGTTCCGCGTTCTCCCTCAAATACCGCACGGCCTCCGCGCAGTCCTCAATCTGCGCCGGAAACCGATTCGCCGGCGCAAACCGATACGACACCGTCGCCGCCACAAACCCCTCGCCCGCGAAACGCTGGATCAATCCATCCAGATCCTCGCGCTTCCCCGCCGTCCACCCGCCACCATGAATGCAGACGATGCAAGGCCGCCGCACCACCTTGGCTTCCGGCTTTCCATCCTCGCCGACCTTCGTCGGGTCAGTCGCCGGCATCGCGATGTTCAACTTCAACTCGACGCTCTCATCCCCGACCTTGCGCGTCGCGTACACCACGCCGCGCTCAACAACCGGCGCCACCATCTTGCCCGCCACAGGCACTGCCACATCCCGCGCCAGCGGCCCAAAGTCCGCCGCGAATCCGCACAACGCCAGCGACGCAGCCGCAAAGAGATGGTTCAGCATCCCAAAGGCTAGGAAGGCACCGTTGCCCGCGCTAAACGCGGGCCGTCCCCACTCCGGCGCCCTTGGTCACGATGACCTTGGACTGCGTGAGAGTCGTGAGGAACTTGGCGGCCCAGCGGTAGATGTTGTTCTCCGACACCTGCTGGTACATGCGCGTCATCCGCTCTCTTCGCTCGGCAGCGGGCATCTCGACCGCCCTGCGGATCGCCTCGGCGAACTCCTCGGTGTCGTAGGGATTGACGATCAGCGCCTCAGAGAGATCACGGGCCGCGCCGGCGAACTCCGAGAGAATGAGTACTCCATCGCCCGCGGTGCCCGAAGGACCCGCCTCGCCCTGTGCCGCCACGAACTCCTTGGAGACCAGGTTCATGCCGTCGTGAAGAGAACTGACGATGCAGACCGACGCCATCTTGAGGAAGGCGTGGACCGTCGGCCCCTCGTGGTGACCGACGAGAAAGTGGATCGGCTTCCAGCCGGCGTTGTCGGCTTTGAACTTCCAGTTGATCGCGTCGGCCAGGGCCTCGAGCTCCGTCACCAGGTCGCGATACCGGGGGATGTGCGTGCGACTTGGCGCACCGAGCTGCACGAAGGAAAACCTGCCGCGGTGCTGGGGGTTGCGCTCAAAGAACCTCGAGACCGCTCGAAAGCGCTCGGCGATGCCCTTGGTGTAATCGATGCGGTCGACGCCCACACCCAGAGGCCCGTCGCCCAGCGAGAACTTCTGCCGCAGCTCACGCCCCTGGCCGGCGAGTGCGTCGCCGTCTGCGGCGTGCTTCTCCGACCACAACTGCACGCTGATGGGGAACGGGCGGACGAGGGTGCTGTGCCCGCGAAGCTCGGCCGAAAAACGGTCCCAGTCGAGCTTGGCCTCGACCATGCGATCGACCGTGTCGAGAAAGTTGTTGCAGTGCTGCTGGAGGTGGAAGCCGATCAGATCGGCTCCCAGCATGCCCTGGAGCACCTCCACGCGGAACGGACAGATGCGAAACGCCTCGGGATTGGGCCAGGGGATGTGCCAGAACAGGCCGACCTTGAGGTCGGGCCGGCGCTGCTTGACCATGCCCGGCACGAGCGCAAGCTGGTAGTCCTGAACCATCACAACGGCAGACTCATTGCCGACCTCGTCCAGCACCGCGTCGGCAAATCTCTGGTTGGCCTTGACGTACTGGTCCCAATCCGCCGCGCGAAAGAGCGGACGCTCATGCGTGAGGTGGCACAGCGGCCACAGACCCTCGTTGGAGAAGCCGTAGTAGTAACCTTCTTCCTCCTCCTTGGTAATCCACACACGCCGAAGCGTGTAGCGAGGATCATCCGGGGGCACCGAGACGCAGCTGTTGGCATCTACGGTCAGTCTGTCGGCATCGCCCGCGCCGTGCGCTACCCACAGCCCTCCACAGGCCTGCAGCACCGGGTCGAGACCCGTGACCAGGCCGCTCGCCGGGCGCACGAGCCGGGGCCGACCGTCCTGGAGCTGGTGCATGTAGGGCTCGCGGTTGCTGACCACCACCAACGTGTCACCGCTCAGCGCCGAGAGCGCGTGAGCACGCAGCCGCTCACGCGTCCAGGTCTTGTCGGAACGGGCCAACGTGTCGGCCGATTCTCGCTCGTTGCTGCGAGCGGCCCTGAACGACGCCGCGAGATGAACGCTCTCGTCCTGAAGGCGGCTCACGGGCAGCCCACTCGGCGGTGATTCGGGCGACCCGCCAAATCGGAGCTTTCTCATCCACTCGGCCAGGGCGTGCAGAGGCCGTTCAAACACAGCCCATGCCAAGCCCGAAGTCAGCACAAACAGCAGGCTGGCCACAGCCAGCGAGAGCACCAGACCACGGACCATGCCACGGGTGAGACGGTCCTCAAGATACAACGCGTCGTGCAGGATGACCAGCGAGCCCAAGGGTCGACCGTCCGCACCGCTGATGACTGAGGCCATAACGTGCGTTGTGCCCGAGTCGTTCCTGACAACCTCCTGAGTCTTTGACTCGCCCGGGCCAAGCCCGGCGACGATGGGCCTAAGGATCGCTTCCAGATCCGCCATGCCCTGACCGGCTGCCACAAGACGCCCGTCGGGGCGAAACAGCGCGAAGCCAAGCAGCCGCGAGTGGCCATCAAGCCTATCGCCCATCGACGCCTCCACCTGTTCGTCCGCAAGCGCCAGCGCCATCCTGGCGGCAGGCGTGTTGCGATGGATGAGCACCCCGGCACGCCGGTCGAGGTCCCCGACACTCGTGCGGTACTCCTCGTGGACCTGATACCAGACGATCGCACCCGTGCCAAGCGCCGCGAGAAACGCCACCACAAGTCCAAATCGCACGGAACGAGGCAGCCGCAGCCGATTCGGGGAAGTCGTCATGAGTGTTCTCCATCCTGCCGACAAAGGTCGCCCAACTCTTTCGGGCCCGCCGAGATGCCGCACCGCTCGAGCGTCATCGCGGCGTTGATCACGGCGAGATGCGAGTACGCCTGCGGCGCGTTGCCCAGGGCCATGCCCAATGCCGGATCGACCTGCTCCGACAGCACGCCTGTCGGGCCAATCGAACCAAGCAGCTCGCCGAATAGCTCGCGAGCCTGCTCCACTCGCCCGCTGAGGGCCAACGCCTCGATCAGCCAGCCCGTGCAAAGGTGAAACCCGCCCTCGCGCCCCGGCAGCCCGTCGTCGAATCGATAGCGGTGTACCGTCCCCCCTGTTCGCAGGTGCTTGC
The DNA here is from genome assembly GCA_964358855.1 of uncultured Phycisphaeraceae bacterium. GTDB lineage: Bacteria > Planctomycetota > Phycisphaerae > Phycisphaerales > UBA1924 > UBA2396. Next base: position 4,497 of record CAYHQQ010000037.1, on the reverse strand, counting down.
CCACCGCCTCCACGGTGGAGGCAAAGCGAGGGTCCTGGACGCTCACAAGCCCGGTGAGACCGACCCGTAGCGCCGCCGCGTCCAGTCGGGGTCGGTCATACGTCGCGGTGAACGCACCGGTCGCGCCATCGAACCCGCGAGCCAGCACCTCCTCGCGGATGCGCTCACGCAGAGCAACCCAGGTCGGATTCGCCCGCCCGATCACGCAGTCGTGAACAACCAGTGCGCGGTCAATGGTGTGGAAGCACATGACCTTGGAATGCACATGGTGCTCTCTCTCTCCCCGGATCTCCCAGATACCGTGGTCGGGCTCCTGCCATCGCGCCTCCACCGCCTCCACCATCGCTCGGGTCATCCGCCATTGATCCGGAGAAATCGGAGCGCCGCTCTCGACAAGAAGTGCTATCAGATCCGTGATCGGACCAAAGACGTCCAGCTGGACCTGCTGCGCGGCGGCGTTGCCGATACGAACCGGACGACTGCCACCGTAGCCCGCCAGCCCGCCGATCTCCGCCTCCGGACCCAGGTCGCCCCCGTCGACGGTGTAGATCGGTCGCAGCCGCCCGGGCGACTCGCACCGGTCAAGCACCCGCGCCAGCCAGTCGAGCAGCCGCATCGCCGTCCCCGTGTTGCCCAGCCGAACCAGCGCCGCGGCGGCCATCGCCGCATCACGCGGCCAGCAGTAGCGATAGTCCCAATTCCGCTGTCCGCCCAGATGCTCCGGCAGACTGGTGGTTGCCGCGGCCGCGATCGCGCCCGTCGGGCCGTACACCAGCGCTCGGAGCATGAGCGCGCTGCGCCGGACATGGTCGGTCGCAACCCGCGGGAGTCGAAGCGTTGCGGCCCACATGCTCCAGAATCGCCGTGTGCTCTCACGTCGCTGCGATTCCACGTGGGGTTGCGGTCGGTCGTTGCCCGACCCCGCCCGCAGTTCGAGCACGATCTGTCCAGCCCTGGGGTCGACCTCGGCCTCGGCGGTCTGGTGAGGACCATCCTCGCCGATCCGCCATTGAACTCCGGGCGAATAGAGGAGCATCGGATCCGAACTTCCGTCGACCTCCAGCCCGTTCTCCCGCACGATCAGACGAGTAGCCACGCGACCAAAGTCCAGTCGCGGCACGAATCGAACTCGGCACGTGCATGTTCCATCGATCACGCGTATCAGGTCGGTTCGCCCTGCCCTCTGAAACGCCCGGCCCGAACCGCAGTCCAGATAGTCGGTCACGGTGCAATTCTGCCAGCGCGTCCGCAACACCAGCGAGTCCCCGTCGTACGACTGCTCCGGCGTCCCGCCTTCCTCCGTGGGAGTGACCTCGAAATACCCCGAGCCTTGACCACCGAGCAACTCGGCGAAAACCGGCGGCGAATCGATCCGGGGAAGACAAAGCCATGTCACCCGCGCCGTCGGCGTGACCAGCGCCAGCGTCCGCTGGTCCGACAGCACCGCGTGCGCAGAAATCGGTGTCAGGACCCGTTCCCGGACCCACGCCTCACGCCTTTGGGCCAGGAGCACGAGCAGCCGGGCCACCTCGTCCACGCTCCCCACGCGAAACTGGGCTCTCGTGTCCCCCGGCCCCACCTTGACCGAGGCATCGCTCGGAACCAACGAGAGAAACGCGTGCTCATCGGTCAGGTCGTCGCCGATGAAAACCACCGCGGACGCGCCCGTGCGATGACGCAGGTGTCGGATCCCGTCCGCCTTGGTGATCCTGTCGGCGAGGTACTCGACAACCATCGAACCAAGGCGCATCGTCAGCGCGGGGAATCGCTCGGCCAGGGCCGTGACGCCATCAACGGCCGACCCCGCGTGCTCGTCCGAAACGCCCCGATAGTGGTACGCCACGCCCCGAGGCTTATGCTCTACAAAGCAACCAGGATGCGATGACGCGATCGAAGTCAGCAATACGCCAAGCTCGCCGAGCTGCGCCCAAGTCTCCGGCGGCATGGGTCGCTCTACCTCACCAGCGATCTCCGCGCCGTGGCTGCCCGACAGCGCCCACCCGGTCGGCGCCCCGAGCCGCGCGTTAAGATCGGCGAGTCCTCGCCCCGAGACCACCGCAACATGCGTGTGTGGAACGACGCTCAGACGATCAAGCGCAGCCAGCGCGCCAGAGTTGGGCTCCGCCCGGTCCGGGCGTTCAACCAGAGCGGCCAACGTGCCGTCGTAGTCCGTCGCGACCAGCAGAACCGGCGTCGAGGCGATGTGCGTCACAATGTCGGACAACAAGTGGATCATGATGGCCTGCGTCGATGGTTCTGACCCTCCTCGATCTGGACGCGCCTCCAGACCGCCGGGAAATCACGCGGCCTTGTTTGAGGGGACCGCTCGAACGATTCTCATCACCGCGTGGAACGCTGCGCCCCAGGAAACCATCGCGTGCCCAATCCCGCACCCAAAGCCCCGCGCCCACGTGCCCGACCTTCCCGCGACACCCACACACTTCGTACCGGACATCTGCCCGCCGGTGGCGTCCAATTTCGTTGACCCGTCCCTCGCGCTGACTCGATGCGGACTGGACGGACGTCTCATGCGGTCGTCCAGAACGCGCCGCCTCTTCCACATCAAAAGGGTAGCCGTTGCCGCCCGCCGGGGCCAACGGCGGGCCTTGCAACCAATCCCGCGATGCGGTTCCCAGGACTTGCCTTGCCGCGTCGCACGACGATCACACATCGGTCGCCGCGCCAAACCCCAACTCCTTTGGACTCCGCCCCCGCCCAGCGCGACCCTCCTCTGCTGGGGCCGCCAACCCTTCCGCCGCGCCCGCCGCAGCCTCTGCGGCCAATGCGCCTACAACCTCGAAGCCACGCCCTCTGACGCCCCCTGCCGAATGCGGCACATTTCGCCACGGCACCAAGACTGCGTTGAAGTAGACAACTCCGCCTTCGAGCCCGCTTCAGCGGGCTTGCTCGCTTGTAGGCCACGCCTTCAGGCGTGGTGACCAGCCCACACAACCCTTTCTTGTTTCAGTTTCCCCCCAGCCCGCTTCAGCGGGCTTCCAACGTCGGGCCGCCTTCAGGCGATTGAATTTCCTCTTGCGCAGTCCATTCAACCTCGTCCTCATTCCGCCGCCGTTCAGTTAGACTGCCCCGATGGCACGCGGACGCAAGAGCAGAATCACCGGGTGGGGATTGCTGGCCCTCGCCCTCGTGATCGCCGGCCTGCTCGGATGGTCGGGCAAATACCACTGGGTTCTTTCGGTCTTGCGTGGGAAGGCGGTGACCGGCACCAGCTACTCCGTCGCCATTTCACACGGCGTGTTCATGATCTGGTCCGTCACACCGCCGGAAATCTCCAACCACAATCGAACGACCCTTTCCAGCCGGACCAAATACCAGCTGGACTGGTGGTTCTCGCCTCACGAATACGCCCTGCCCATCCCCGGACAACGCCAGTCGGGCTGGGGCCTCTTCTGGCTCTATGCCTGCGACGCTCCGCTAAAGTCCCGCGCGATCACCATTCTGCTCTGGCCCATCGCCCTTGCCGCGTTCTCCGGAGCCGCAGCTCCGATGGTCTGGTCATGGCGTCAAACCCGCAGTCGAATCAAACGCGGCCTCTGTCCCGCTTGCGCCTACAACCTCGCGGGCCTCGACGTCGAGGCCCCCTGCCCCGAATGCGGCACTGTCCGCCGTGGCACCAAGGCCGCGGTGAAGTAGACTACCTGCATGGCACTCGGACGAAAGCGGTACTGGCTCGGCTGGGGACTGATCATCGGCGGTCTCGTCTTCACCGGTTTGTTCGTCGTCTCAAGATGGATTCATTTCATGTGGATCATCGGCCCTGAACTCTTTGTCCGGGCGCGATCTGGATTTGTCGAAGTTTGGCGCGCACCATCGAAGTTATTTGGAGTCCCGGGAGATTTCAGCGCAGATTCTGACGCGTGGCCGGCGCTCTACTGGACCGCTCCAAACCAGGTGCGCCCGCCAACCGAGCTTGCGATGGATCTTCGCATTCTCGCCTTGCACCACGTTCGCCGATCGCCGAAACGCGACTATTGGATCGGGTTCGTCGCGCTCTGGCCAATCGCCGTCTCGTGTCTTGCCGGCAGTGCACCCGCAATGGTCTCAGCTGTCCGAGCCAGACGCCGCCTCCAGCAAGGTCAATGCCCCGCCTGCGGCTACAACCTCGCAGGCCTGGCATCGAATGCTGGATGCCCAGAATGCGGTAAGCCCAAAACGGTGAAGGTGGAACTTTGAAATCTGAAATCTGAGATTTGAGATCGGTCTGAACTCCGCCCTCCGCCTTTCCCCTCTCAGTCCTCAGTCCTCTTCCCTGTTCAACTCTCTCAATACGCCCTCTCCACCCTCGCCCCCGGATAAAACAGCTCCAGCATCTCCCCCGCCTCCATCCCCTTCTCCGCAAATCCCTTCGCACAAAACTGGCACAGCCCCACGCCGTGCCCATACCCCCGCCCACGAATCCGCACCTCATCCCCACTGAACACAAACTCCAGATCATTGCTCTTCACCTGTCCCGCTCCAGACACAACCGCCATCGCC